>CAZGAO010000107.1:0-16139 GCA_964523795.1 uncultured Lentimicrobiaceae bacterium | reverse complement strand
GGCACAGCTAAAAGGTGTTTCAATATTTCAATACGCCTATTTATTAAATCCCCACTTTATGGACTTGCACGGCGCAACAGAACTCCTGAGCCATCGTAAATGTTATGTCGTGATTTTTAGATTACTCCCAATAATCGCCGCCTTGCTTGGTTATACGGTATCAACGACATGTTTTTCAAATGGTTGTATTAAGGAGATTTCTCACTTCGTACCAATGACATGTTTTTGCAAGCATTTGGATATCAAGAAATATATTGCCGCATGTGCGACATGGCAAGCCTGTATGGCTGGCCAGGTAAGCTTATTTTCTTTATTTTTATCTTAGTAGAAAAATGATTCCCCAAGAAAAATCAACCTTATTAATTTCCGGATTGGATAAGGTTAAGGGCGCGTTGTGGTCGCATTTTCTACTAAGGTTTTTTTGTGATGATAATCCTGCCTGGCCAGTCAGACAGGATTTTAAGCTTACACCAATGACATTATTTTGCAAACGCCAGTATTTCAGGAGATTTCTCCTGCCGCAGTTGCGGCATCGAAATGACACAACGAAGCAGCCTGCCCCGACCATCGGGGAAATGTTGCCGGGAGAAATCTGTTTGAATTCCCAAATTCAAACCGTCAAATCCAAACTAATCCTTTTTGTTATTTTTGCAACCAAACAAATAATATTGAATCCATTTTTAATACATCATAACTAATTTTTAACTTAATTTTCTACCACATGAACTTTCTGAAATTTACGCACATCTTCTCTTTTACTTTGCTCCTTGCTTTGCTTTTGCCAGCTTTTACGGTGCAAGCTCAGGACTACACTTACGATGATGCCTGGAATAAATCAGGTTATTCAATCGAAACGCAAACACGGTCGAATGTACAAATTAACTACTCGATCGACAAATTCAGCATCGCTGATACGCGCATTAACAATACGGCCATGCAAACGATTGTCCTTTCGGGGACGATGATTCCCAACGACGAAGGCATGCCCGACTTGCCTGGCACCAGCCGTTACATTGCCATCCCCGAAGGAGCCACCGCCAGGCTTAATATTCTGGAATATCGCATGGAAACCATCCAGGGCGTTGAAGTGGCTCCTGCGCCGCGCATTCCACTCGACACCGACAAAAGCCCCCTGCATTTTGAAAAGGGAGCCAAATACAGCGAAAACGCTTTTTATCCTGCCGAGCCTATTCAAATATCAAAACCTACCGAAATTCGTGGCGTTGATGCCGTAATGTTGGGCATAACCCCCTTTCAGTATAACCCCGTTACCAAAGAACTGCGTGTGTATCGCGATGTTAAAGTAGAAATAAGCTTTGATGGAGGCTCGGGCGAATTTGGCGACAGCCGCCTTAGAAACCGCTGGTGGGATCCCATCATGCAGGATGTCTTCCTCAACAGTGCATCGCTGCCCACCATCGACTACAACAAACAACACCAGCAAGCCATGGCCAACCGTGAGGCCGGCTGCGAATATCTGATCGTGGTACCCAACAATCCGGAGTTTATGCAGTGGGCCGATTCGATTAAAGATTTCCGCCAAAAACAAGGTATCCTCACCAACATTGTTACCCTCCAGGAAATTGGCGGTTCTACCACCACCATTCTCGAAAATTATTTTAACGACGCCTATGCTAACTGGGATATGCCCCCCGCTGCTGTTCTTTTGCTGGCAGACTATGGTACCAGCCCTGCCAACTCTATCGTTTCGCCGATTTGGGATAACTACTGCGCCTCCGACAATATTTATGCGGATGTAAATAACAACGATATGCCCGACATCATTTTTGCCCGGATAACGGCCAACAATGCTGCACAACTGGAGGTAATGGTCACCAAGTTTATCCATTACGAAAAAAATCCGCCTACCAATCCTGATTTTTACAACCATCCCATCACAGCCCTGGGCTGGCAAACCGAACGCTGGTTTCAGCTTTGCTCGGAGGTAGTAGGAGGTTTCTGGCGCAAGCAGGGCAAAGACCCGGTGCGCGTAAATGCTATATACCAGGGTACCCCCGGAAGTATTTGGTCTTCGACTACTTATGGCAATACTCAGGCAGTAGTCGATTACTTTGGACCTAACGGTGAAGAATACATCCCGTTAACTCCTGCCGAACTGGGCGGATGGTCGGGTGGAACGCCTGCCATGGTCAACAATGCCATCAATAGTGGAGCCTTTATGCTTCAGCACCGCGACCACGGATACGAACAAGGCTGGGGCGAGCCGGATTATTCGAGTAGCAACATCAATGCGCTCACCAACACCGACCTCACCTTCGTAATGTCGATTAACTGCCTTACCGGCAAGTACAACATGAGCAGCGAATGCTTCACCGAGAAATTCCACCGTTACACTAAAAATGGACAAAACTCCGGCGCACTGGGACTGATAGCTGCTTCGGAGGTTTCTTATTCTTTCGTCAACGATGTTTACGTTTGGGGTATGTTCGACAATATGTATCCTGAATTCATGCCCACTTATGGTATGCCTGTTCAGGAAAGAGGCCTGCAACCTGCTTTTGCCAATGCTGCCGGTAAGTACTTCCTCCAGCAAAGTGCCTGGCCTTACAATACCAACAACAAAGAGGTAACCTACAATCTTTTCCATCATCATGGCGGAGCCTTCCTTACCGTTTACTCAGAGGTGCCCCAGGATTTGGCCGTTACTCACAACCCCATCCTCATCAGTGGCGAAACCAGCTTTTCGGTTACTGCCGATGCAGGTGCTTTTATTGCACTTACCGTGGATGGCGAAATCATCGGAACCGGCGAAGCCACCGGTGCTCCGGTATCCATCGAAATAGAAGCCCAACTGCCGCCCAACAGCATGATGATTACTATTACCAAGCAAAATTACTATCGCTACGAAACGCAAGTGGACATTATTCCCCCATCAGGCCCCTACGTGGTTTTCAATCAATTTGAAATTGATGATGCTGCCGGTGGTAATGGAAACAGTATGATGGATTTTGGCGAAGATATAATGCTGGATATAACCCTCGAAAATGTGGGTGTTGAAACATCAGAAAACAGCATGGCTACCCTCACCTGCGAGGACGAATACATCACCCTGATAAATGCAGTCGCTGATTTTGGCAGCATCGATGCCAACGCTACTGCTCAACTTATCGATGCCTTCGAGATTGAAGTAGCTGATAATGTTCCCGACAATCGTAATGTTGCTTTCACCCTAACAGTTACGAATGGCACCGACACCTGGGAGAGCTTTTTCAGCATCATGGCTCACGCACCCGTACTCGAAGTTACCGGCATGAGCGTGAATGATGTCAATGGAAACGGGAATGGATTTTTGGATCCGGGCGAAAATGCAGATATCACTTTCGAGACTGCCAACAATGGCAGCAGCAATGCAATGGATGTAATGGCCGAATTTGTAAGCATGAGCCCCTTCCTTACTATCAACAATGCTACTTTCGACCTAGAAGATCTGGATGCTGGCCAAAGTGCCAGTGCCACCTTCAGTGTAAGTGTGGATATGACCACGCCAATTGGTACCGTAGTGGACTTGATTTATACTGTCACCAGCGGCATGTACAGCGTTGAAGAACTTACCGGACTAAAGGTAGGCTTAATCATCGAAGATTTTGAAAGCGGTGATTTTGGTGAATACGAATGGGGATTTGGCGGCACTGCCGATTGGCAACTTACCACTTCGGGAGCCTACGAAGGAACTTATGCAGCTAAGTCAGGAACTATTGGCGATGAGCAAGAATCGGAACTGATGCTTACCATGGAAGTGATTAATGATGATGAGATTTCTTTCTATCGCAAGGTTTCTTCCGAATCTGGTTACGATTATCTTCGTTTTTATATCGATGGTACACAGCAAGGCGAATGGGCTGGCGAAATGGGCTGGGCTCAGGAAACCTACAGCGTAAGTGCCGGCGAGCATACTTTTAAATGGAGCTACGAAAAAGATTATTCGGTAGCCAACGGCAGCGACTGCGGATGGGTGGATTACATTACATTCCCGGCTGCGGCCAACGATGCGATGACCGTATATGCCGGTGCCGATGCTGAAACCTGCGAAGGCGAGGCATATCAGCTTAGTGCTGTGGCTCTGAATTATGAATCGATACTTTGGACAACATCAGGTACAGGAAATTTTGATGATAATACCGCCCTGGATGCCACCTACAATCCAAGCACCGACGATTACGCCAGCGGCAGCGTGGTGCTTACCATTACCATTTATGGTCAGGATAGCGAAATGAGTGATGACCTGGAACTGACCTTTATGCCCATGCCTGGCCAGTGTCCTGCGCCAAGTGGAGAAACCGAATTGTGCATTAACCCCGGCATGATGGTATATGAAACCGAAGAAATGGCCGGCATGGATGATTATGGCTGGGCTATCGAGCCTGCTGAAGCCGGCACCATTAATTATACCATGCATGTTGCCGAAATTACCTGGAGCGAAAGTTACACAGGAATGGCTCAGGTGATGGTGATGGGTATGAATGCTTGTGGAAATGGTGAAATGTCATCGCCGCTGGAAGTAAACATTGTGGATGTCCCCGCCACTGCCCAAATGCCCACCGGTGAAACTGAATTATGCGAGGGAACAGCCACCAGCACTTTTGTCGTTGCCGAAATTATTAATACTGCCGAATACATGTGGGCACTAATGCCCGAAGATGCTGGCATCATTGCCGGAACAGATATGCAAGCCACTGTTACCTGGACTTCTGAATGGAGTGGCGATGCACAAATTATGGTGAAGGGTATAAACGACTGCGGCGAGAGTGATTTTTCGCCAGCACTGGACGTAACAATGACAGCAATGCCCGCTAGCCCTGCTAAGCCCACCGGCGAAACCGAGCTATGCGAAAACAGCACAAGCACCACTTATCAAACTACGGGAGGCTTCGGAGCAGATGAGTATATTTGGGAAATAATGCCTGAAGATGCAGGCACGATTGCCACAACAGGCATGGAAGCCACAGTTTCCTGGAATATGGGATGGAATGGCAATGCACAAATTATGGTGAAGGGTATAAACGATTGTGGCGAGAGCGATTATTCATCGGCATTAGAAATTGTAGTGACCGCCTTGCCAGAAATGCCGGAGATGCCCACAGGCGAAACCGAGCTGTGCGAAAACAATACCAACACCACTTACCAAACTACGGAAACCACCGGAGCAGATGAATACCTGTGGGAAATAATGCCCGCTGAAGCCGGACTTATTAGCTTCGAGGGAAACACCGCAGAGGTTGCCTGGATCGAAGGATTTAACGGCCAGGCAAGCGTTTCGGTAAAAGGTATTAATACCTGTGGTGAAAGCGATTTCTCGGAATCGCTGATGATAAACCTTGCTGCACTTCCTGCAAAGGCTGAAACAGTGGGCGGCACAAGTGCAGCCTGTCAGGGAACCATCAATACCTTTACGGTTAGCGAAATTGCCACCGCAACAAATTACGAATGGATAATCGAACCCGAAGAAGCCGGTAATGTGGCTGTTACCAATATGGGCATGTCGGTTGACATTACCCTGAGCAATACCTGGGAAGGCGATGCAAGCATTAAAGTTCGCGGCCAGAACAATTGTGGTTTGGGCGAGTGGTCGGATATGCACCTGCTTACCATCCAGGATTGCACCGGCATCGGCGAAAACGAGGATGCACACTTTAGCGTTTATCCAAATCCTAACAAGGGTATCTTCACCATCCAAATGGAAGCCAACGAAAACGTGGATATCCAATTATTAAATGCAATGGGTGCCTTGGTTTATTCAGAAATTGGGCTTCGTGTAAACGGCATTGTTGAAAAACAAATTCATACCACAAACATACCCAATGGTATTTATTATCTGCATTTAATCGGTGAAAATTTCAATACTATCGAAAAAATCATCATCAGAAAATAGTTTTAAATAAGGGATTTTTTTTATTCAAAAAAGGGCTTACCAATGTGCAAGCCCTTTTTTTATACGCCTTACAGACACCATTTCTTTTTTATAATCATTCAAAATACAAATAAACGCTTGCTCATTATTAAGAATTTTCTATTTTAGCCACGCGAAATTTTAAAGTAATTTAACGTCAGGGCATTAAAATATTTGATCATAAATTTTTCAATATTTATTCACCAAAATTTCACAAAATGAAGCTTTCTACAAAAATTAGAACAGCAGTGCGATTAACGCTAATGACCGCACTGCTTTTGACTATCACAACGCTCTCAGCTCAGTCTTATCAGTTTGATGCCAAAAGCAATCAAACAGGCCTTTCGCTGAAAAGCGAAAGCATGGCTAAGGTAAACATGCAGTTTTCGATTGAAGGATTTCAAATGGTCGATCACGACATTGATGGCGAGGCCATGAAAGAAATCCAGGTTCCCAAAACCTTCCTACCCAACGATGAAGGTGCCCCAAACGTCCCGGGTTTTAGTCGCTATATTGCCGTTCCTCAGGGAGCCAAAGCGATACTCAATGTTACCAGTTACCAAATAGAAAGCATTGCAAATGTTGAACTGGCACCCGCACCACGCATTCCTCTGGATAATGATAATAGTCCTTTGGTCTTTAAAAAAGATAATCGGATTTACCAAAGAGATGCTTTTTATCCAGCCAATCCTTTTCTGCTATCAGAGCCTACCCAAATCAGGGGTGTAGATGCCGTAATGCTGGGTGTAACACCTTTCCAGTACAATCCAGTTACTAAAGAACTGCTGGTGTATTACGATGTAGAAGTTGAGGTAAGCTTCGAGGGCGGCAACGGCCACTTTGGCAACGATCGCTTGCGCAGCCGCTGGTTCGATCCTATTTTGCAAGATGCCTTTGTTAATTACAGTTCCTTGGCTGTGATTGACTACGACCAAAGAATTAAGAAAATGAATAACCGTGATGAAGAATATGAATACATTATCGTGGTTCCCAACAGTTCGGACTGGACCTCTTATGCCGAGCAAATTAAAGACTGGCGTACCCTGCAAGGTATCCACACAGGTATCGTTACCCTCGATGAAATTGGTGGTAATACACCGACAATTTTGGAAAACTATTTTAACAACGCCTTTAATACCTGGGACACTCCTCCGGTAGCCGTTTTGCTGATGGCTGATTATGGCACTAATGCCGATAACTCCATTATCTCACCAATTTGGGATAGCTATTGTGCCTCCGATAATATTTTTGCGGATGTGAATAACAACGACATGCCCGACATCATTTTTGCCCGTATGACCGCACAAAATACCGGACATCTCGAAATCATGGTTTCCAAGATGTTGAATTACGAGGCCAATCCTCCCACCGATGCTGATTTTTATCATAAACCTGTTACAGCATTAGGATGGCAAACCGAACGCTGGTTTCAGCTCTGCTCCGAAACCGTAGGCGGCTATTGGCGCGAAGTAAAGGATAAAGAGCCTGTGCGTATTAATAATGTTTATGGCGGCACCCCCGGATCCTCATGGTCATCTGCTCAAAACACCAGCATGGTAGTAAATTATTTTGGCCCTACCGGTTTGGGATATATCCCTGCCTCACCCGCTGAGCTGGGAGGCTGGAACAACGGAAGCACACAAATGGTGATCGATGCCATCAACGATGGAGCCTTTGCATTGCAACACCGCGACCACGGCGGGGAAACAGGCTGGGGTGAGCCTGATTTCCAAAGCAACGATATCGACCAACTCACTAATACCGAAGACAACGAATTGGTATTCGTTTTTTCGATCAACTGCCTTACCGGTAAATATAATATGAGCGGTGAATGTTTTACCGAAAAATTCCATCGTCATACTTATAACGAGCAAAATGCCGGTGCGCTGGGTCTGATTGCTGCCAGCGAAGTATCTTACTCATTTGTTAATGATACTTATGTTTGGGGTATGTTTGATAATATGTATCCTGATTTTATGCCCGACTATGGTAATTATGTTGATGAGCGTGATTTTCTGCCCGCCTTTGGTAATGCAGCCGGAAAATATTTCCTCCAACAAAGCCAGTGGCCCTACAACACCAGCAACAAAGAGGTAACTTATAACTTGTTTCACCACCATGGCGGTGCCTTTTTGCAGGTTTTTACCGAAGTTCCCCAGGCGCAAAATGTTACTCACAACCCGATTCTTTATAGTGGCGAAACTGCTTTTACCGTTGTAGCCGATGCCGGTGCTTTTATTGCACTTACCGTAAATGGCGAAATTATTGGTACTGCCCTAAGCGCAGGTGGAGCCAACAGCATTACCATCGAAGCCCAATTGCCTCCCAACAATATGGTTGTTACCGTTACCAAACAAGACTATTTCCGCTATCAGGCCAATGTTGAAGTTATCCCCCCGGATGGCCCTTATGTAGTAGGCGATTCTTATATAATAAACGATGCCGCCGGAAATAACAACGGCGCACTGGACTATGGCGAAAGTGTATTGCTGGATATGACCATGAAAAACGTAGGCGTGGATATGGCCACCAACGTTACCGTTACCATGACCACCGCTGATCCTTACATAACAATTACGGATGGAAGCGAGACTTTTGGTAATATCAACCCCAATGCCACTGTTACCGTTAGTAATGCCTTTGCCTTAACCGCCGATGAGAATATCCCCGATGGACATGTGGTAACTCTCGAGCTTGCTTCGAGCGATGGCACCGATGTATGGGAAAGCTACCTTTCGATTACAGGCCATGCTCCCGAGCTTAAATTTGCCGGATACACCATCGAAGATGCCAACGGCAACGGCAATGGTTTCCTGGATCCTGGCGAGACCGTAAACCTGGTTCTTACCATCGAAAACAGCGGCAGCTCCGATGCTTATGATGTGATGGCCGAGCTAAGCGGCACCGACCCTTACGTTACAGTTATTACAGCTATACCGCAGGAAATTGGCGATTTAAGTCCTGATAATACAGGAACAGCAGCCTTTGTAGTTACCGCTGCTGCAAATACACCCTTTGGCCATAGTGCCGAACTCGATATCGACCTCACTGCTGCTATGGGCGTAAGCCAGCAAGATGTGCTCACCATTATGTTTGCCGATTATTGCGAAGCTTCAACCAATACCGAAGATGAATTTATTGATAACGTGCTCTGTGGCGAAATCGATAATAGCAGTGGCTGGCAAGGTGGCGTAGCCGATTACACCGACATTACAACTACCCTTGTACCCGGCCTGCCTGTGCCCATTACCGTTAATAACGGAAATGCCTGGTCGAGTGATAAAGTTACCGTTTGGATCGACTGGAACCTGAACAAAGACCTGGGTGATAATTCCAACGAAACCTTTGTTTTGACCAACAATGGCGGTGGAGCCTATTTCACCGGAAATATTGTAGCTCCTGCCAATCAACAAACCGGACAGTACCGCATGAGGATTAGAATGACCTACAGCAGCGATCCTTTACCTTGTAGCAGTGCATCATACGGCGAAGTAGAAGATTATACCATTTTAATTGGTGAAGCCACTAATTACAACCCGCCGCAAAATGCTTCGGTTACTGTTACCGGAACCAGTTTTACGCTTGTTTGGGAAGAACCCGAGCCTATGGCCGATGAAGTAAGTGGATACAATGTGTATATGGATGGAATTATGATGGAAGCCATGGTTACTGAGCTTACCTATACTCATGCTAACTGCCCCGTTGGAAGCCACTGGGTTTCTGTGTCGGCGGTATATCCCGAAGGTGAATCAGGCGTTGCCCTTCCCTGCCACGTCGAAATTGGTAATATGGATGGGAAAATCCAGGGCTTCATTCGCGATGCGACCACCAACATGGGTATCACCACAGGATGGGTTACTGCGCTAAATACTGATTATGGTGCCGTTACTTACACCTCTCCCTTTGGTAGTCATTACACCCTGCACCTTAGCGCAGGCACTTACGATATTGTTTGCGATGCCGAAGGCTACCAGGAAGTTACCCATTACGGCGTAGTAGTTACAGATGGTGGCACAATGGCCATCAACTTCTATCTTTACCCAACTGACTTCGGCGGACAAAGCACTGAGATGCTGACCGGCATTGGCGAAAGCGGCTTCGAAAGCCTATCTATCTATCCCAACCCGGCCAAAGAAGAAGTAAACATTAGTGCAAGTACCGTGATTGGTCAGGTGAAGATTATCAATAATATGGGGCAACTTGTATTTGATCAATTGGTGAACGAAACCAGTATTCGCATCAATACCCAAAGCCTTTTGAAAGGTGTTTATTTTGTTGAAATTCATACCAGCACAGGTGTAAGCACCGAGAAGTTGCTTATCGAATAATATTTTTTAATTTTTAAAATAAAAGGGCTTCATTGAAAAATGAAGCCCTTTTTGTTTATTGCACCAGAATTTATAATTCACGATATTCGGCAATATCATCACCAAATTGAAAATTGAATCCCGAAGGTTTGGGATCTATTTTTCGGCACTGCCTACTGCCTACTGAAGACTGCTTACTGAAGACTGCTTACTACCTACTGCCAACTGCGGACTGCTCACTTCGGACTGCAAACTTTCTTCTTTTCTCCAAAAGAACTACTTTTGCTCACTTTCAAAAAAAGGGAAAAACAAATGAGTATCTTCGAAATTACTGCCCTGATTACTGCGGGAGCTTTGGTGGGCTTTATCAATACCCTGGCTGGCGGGGGTTCCATTATTTCCTTGTCGGTGCTGATGATGCTCGGCTTGCCTGCCACGGTAGCCAACGGCACCAATCGCATTGCCATCGCCGTGCAAAACCTCACCGCCGTTTCCAGCTTCAGGCAGCAGCGCGTCCTCGAAGTAAAAAAAGGCTTGCTGCTGGCCATACCCGCCATTGTGGGTTCGGTTATCGGAGCCTGGATTGCCGCCGACATCAACGAACTAATCTTCGAGCGTGCGGTAGCCGTCATCATGCTTTTCATGCTGGTATTCATCCTTTACAAACCCCAACGCTGGATTAAGGAACAAAGCGAATTAACCACCAAGGGCATCACCTTTTGGCAAGTAGTTATTTTTTTCCTTATCGGGATATACGGCGGCTTTATCCAACTGGGAGTAGGCTATTTTTTACTTGCCGGAATCGTACTCGGCGCAGGCTACGAACTGGTAAAAGCCAATGCCATCAAAGTTTTGATTGTTCTTTTATATACACCTTTTACCATTATTGTTTTTTTGATGAACGACCAGATCAACTGGGCGTATGGCCTGGTAATGACCATCGGTAATGTGGCGGGAGCCTTTATCGCCTCGCGTATGGCCGTTAAAAAAGGAGCTGCCTTTGTGCGCTGGGTCATTGTACTGGTTATCCTGCTTACTTCGGCACACCTTTTAGGCATCATCAATATCAAAGCGATTGTTCAATCTTTATCCAATTAATTATGAAAAATCTTTTACTCACCCTTGTCTTATTTACTTTAGTTTTTAATGGCTGCAACAGTCCTTCGCCGGAGGCTACTCAGTCCAACAAAACAGAAAGGCCACCATGGGCTATTGTAGTGCATGGAGGGGCAGGAAACATGAATCCTGATAATTTCACACCGGAGCAGGAAAAGGCTTATAAAGATAAACTCAGCAAAGCCCTGATGGCCGGGGGCGAGATACTCCAAAACAAGGGTTCAGCCAGTGATGCAGTAGAAACGGCGATTCGTATTCTGGAAGATTCGCCCTTGTTTAATGCAGGCAAGGGAGCCGTGTTTAATGCCGATGGAATTAACGAACTTGATGCCTCATTTATGGATGGCCAAACCCTGAATGCCGGCGCGGTGGCCAATGTGCGGCGAATTAAAAATCCGATTTCGGCTGCCCGGCAGGTAATGGAGCAATCGCCCCACGTAATGCTTATCCGCGAGGGAGCCGAACAATTTGCCGAAAGTCAAAACATCGAAATGGTGGAGCCGGAATATTTTTATACCCAAAACCGATGGGAGGCCTTACAGCGCGTTAAAGAAAGAGAAAATCAAGGCACCGTTGACAAGCCCGACAAACGCGGCACCGTGGGCTGCGTTGCCCTGGACATGCAGGGCAACATTGCCGCCGGAACTTCCACGGGCGGGATGACCAACAAGAAGTTCGGCCGCGTGGGCGATTCGCCCATCATCGGGGCGGGCACTTATGCCGACAATAATTTCTGCGGCGTTTCTGCAACTGGCCATGGCGAATTTTTTATCCGCAATGTGGTGGCTTACGATATTGTAGCGAGGGTAAAATATGCAGGGCAAAGTTGCGAAACAGCAGCAGGAGAAATCATCAATAAAAAGCTGAAAAATTTAGGTGCTGATGGTGGCGTGATTGTTTTGGATAAGGATGGCAAAATTACCATGCCCTTCAATACCACGGGCATGTTTCGTGGCTTTTTGTACCCAAATCAAAATCCGCAGGTTTTTATATTTGATAAAGAAAAAATATAAGTTATGAAAACAATACGCTGGGGAATAATAGGCTGCGGCAAGGTAACAGAAGTAAAAAGCGGCCCGGCTTTTCAGATGGCCGAAAACTCGGAACTGATAGCTGTGATAAGGCGCGATGCTGCACTGGCCAAAGATTATGCGCAGCGGCACGAGGTTAAATATTGGTGTAACGATGCCCAGGAGCTGATTAACAATAAAGAAGTTGATGCCATATATATTGCCACTCCGCCGGCCTTTCATCACGAGTACGCGCTGATGGCAGCCAAGGCCGGCAAGCCCACCTACATCGAAAAACCCTTTGGCCTCTCGCACCAGCAAGCCAAAGAAATGACCAATATTTTCAAGAAGGCGGACATCCCGCTATTTGTGGCTTACTACCGCCGTGCCCTGCCCCGCTTCGTTAAGATTAAATCGCTCATCGACCAGGGAGCTATTGGCAGGCCAAGATTTGTGGATGTTCTCTTTTACAAAAAAGCCTCCAAGGCTGACCTGAAAGGACAGCATAACTGGCGCGTTGACCCGGCGATTTCGGGTGGCGGTTATTTTGTCGATCTCGGAAGTCATACCCTGGATATATTGCAATATTTCCTGGGCAATATTATTTCGGCGGATGGCCACGCTTCTAATCAGGCCGAACTATATTCCGCCGAAGATATGGTGAGCGGCAACTTTATTTTTGCCTCGGGCGTACACGGCACCGGCATCTGGAATTTTTCGGCTTACGCCAACCTCGACCGCTGCGAAATTGTTGGCGACCAGGGCAAAATCGTGTTCGCCACCTTTGGCGACAGCCCCATCGAATTGCATACCAACGGCAGCGTGCAAAACCTGGATCTGCCCAATCCCGTCCATATCCAGCTCCCGCTTATCCAAAGCATCGTGGACGAACTCAACCGGAAAGGCCAATGCCCAAGCACCGCAGCCACAGCCCTGCGCACCAATTGGGCCATGGATAAACTGAGGGGGTAGGAGTCCCGAAAAGTAGAAAATCTTTTATTTTTGCAGTTCCTTCAGGGCGGCGAATTCTTACGAACGTGGGTTCGCAGCCCCGAAAGATATAGCCTTTTGGCTTTATCGAAGGGGATAGCAACCCTAAAAGATGTATGATGTCCGATGTCAGATGTGTGATGTCCGATGTTAATCCGAACATCTAAAATCTCAAATCTAACCAAGTCACACCGTGAATACTTCCAAGCGATAGCACATATTTTTATAAGACGGTTCCACTTGCTGCACAATTCACGGTGTGACTGCACAATACGGAGAGGATGTCCGATAGCTTACCCCCACATCAAAAATCTGAAATCAAAGGATACCAGCATTCGAGCAAGTCATTCCGTAAATTTTTCTTTTAGCACCAGCAGAAGCAGCCTGTTCCGGTTCTTTGGGAAATTCCGCGCTTGGGGATTCTTTCTCCCGGAAAACAGATCCCGCGCCTTCGGGATTTAACTTTTATGATCATTAAGACCCTTCTGTAAAAAATATTACTTAGCTTTGGCATCTCAAATTATTGTAAGATGAAATATTTTATAAAAACAATAAAACCTGTACATATCTGCGATATACTGTCGGATATGATGGGAAAACTGGTACACATAAAAAGTTAATGTGCCAGTGAAAAAGAACGAATTCAGGAAATGAGTTCGCAAACGAGTTCTTTGAGGAAAACAATTTTGAGCAAAACAAGGCAGGAATGAGCATGAAGCCGCGTGGAGTAAATTGAGCAAAAAATACGAAGCACGGGTCATTGCAGTAAATTGAGCTGGCGGGGAGGATTGAGATGATAATGATGACCGGCACATAACATCAGGTATGGCCCATGCCGCGGGTTTTGCTTCGGGTTTTAAGGATATGAATGAAATAAACACCATACGGTTTTTCGGGCGGTGGCAGGTAATTGCGGCACAGGCCATACCTGCGGAACGTTGTAGGGCATTAGAAAAAACACAGAATGAATAATAATAGAAAAAAGATTTTATTTGATAAGTTTTCAAGTCAACTTTCTCTTTTAAAAGAAAACGGGTTAATTGATGTTGACTTAAAATTTGACAAAACCTACATCTGTCCTTTATGCTTGAACCAATTTTCAGATATTGACTTGATTTCTAATGAATCTAAAAACTATTTAACTGAAGAAGATGCTCCACCTGCTTCATTAGGTGGCTCAAGAATTGCTCTTACTTGCAAAAAATGCAACTCTGAATGTGGTCACAAAATAGATTACCAATTAAAAGAATTAATTGAACATGAAGAAAACAGTAAATTTATAAGAGGCACAATACAAAGAGGAACTATTGACTATGATGGAAAACCAATTACAATTGAATTGACTTCTGAGGGCAAGGGAGTATTAAAAGCTGTTCACGATGAAAAGCGAAATAATCCCTCAATTTTTATGAAGTTTATTAACTCTGTCAAAAAAGGAGGAGTAATTACTTTTAAACCTAAGAAAAATAGACTTAACAGTCAAAAGATTAATTATGCATTTTTAAAAACAAACTATATAATTACTTTTTCAAAGTTTGGTTACATTTTTCTTTTTGATAGTGCATATGATAAAATTAGAGAACAGATACTTAATCCAGATAAAGAAATAATAAAATACAATTTAACAATCCACAACCATCACTTAAAAGAGCATATTGGAACTTATTATGTTTTAGACAAAGGCATTAAGTCTATTTTCAATATTTTTAATTTAAAATCAAGTCTTACTGAAAAATCATACGGAGCTTTTTTTCCAATCCCAATGATTTCTATTGAAAATTTTGTTACAGAAATGGATAAAAGAATTGTTAATAAAGTTGCTGTATTCAACAAATCAATATACGACAATAGTATTGACCTTTTTTCTGAAATAAAAGAGATAAAGAAAATTATTAATTGGATTAAAAACGAAAACTAAACACTATGAGAAAAAATATTTTATACTTGGTAGGTCTGATTATTATTCTGACTTCTTGCAACAAAGAAATTAACAGAAAAGACATTAATTTATTTGTTGTAGATATTATTAATGTCTTTGAAGAAAATGATTCTGTATTGCTACAAACAGTTTACCAAACAAACTTAGATAGTGTTGTTGGTTACCAAAAAGAACATATTGAGAATATTTTCAACTTTTTTGAAGGTGCCAAAGTCAAGTATCTGAAATTTGATGCAATATCAGAATATTTTAGTGATGATTTTTCGGCATTAGATATGTATTTCCTGAAAGAGAATAGTTATTACAAAATAAGAGCTAAATATTCTCATGATTCAATTCAAAACATAATTGTAGAAAATCTATATTTCAATAATTTAAAGGAACTCTGCAAGGAAGATATGGATAAACCTTTCTGTCCTTCATATAGCATAGACTTTAAAAGCATTAGTTGGACTACTGACTATTATCAAAAAACCTTTAAAAGTGGGGAAGTCATTCTTCAAAATAACTCCGATTATGATTTAGAATATATAAAATTTAGAATTGTTTTAAAAAAAGGCACTTCTTATTATGACAGTGAAGTGTTTTTTAATCAGACAGTTGTGAGTCATAAAAAGATATTTAAAGGAGACATTAATACAATAAATATTGAAGGATTAGAGGGTTTCTATACTGGCTTCAAAATTGATAAGGACAATTTACTTTTTGATGCTGATTTAATAGAGGTATTGCCAAAACCAGAATCTTCATGGTGTAAGGAAATTAAGGATTTAAATGAGAAATTTGAACACAGACAAGAAGAATAACGCCCTACAACAATTAAGCATCGTTTTTTGGCTTTTCGCCAAAATATGTGCTTACTGTTGAAC
>CAZGAO010000106.1:0-16262 GCA_964523795.1 uncultured Lentimicrobiaceae bacterium | reverse complement strand
AATAGCCGCCCGTGATACTTACCGGCGGCTATTTTCGTTTTAGGGTTTTTGTATCTTTGCTAAAACTTTTGATTATGAAAACGATTGAATTAGAATCAAAAACTGACTCCGTTGGTATTTTGCGGGTATCATACCCTTTACATAAAAAAGATAAAAAAGTAAAGGTGATAATTATGTATGATGATAGTGAGCCTGTAGATGAAGAAAAGTTGTGGTTAAAATTCGCTTCACAAAACCCGGCATTTGAGTTTTTAAATGATGAAAACGAGGATATTTACTCGTTTGATGATGGGGAACCATTTGATGATTAAAGGGTCAATTATATTATCAAAAGAAAAATAGGAGCTATAAATAATTTAGTAAAAATGGAGGTTGAAAAAAAAATCTCAATACTTTTTTTAAATAAAACACAAAATGGCAAATAAGCTGGTAATTATCCCTACCTACAACGAAAAGGAAAACATCGAAAAAATCGTTCGCTATGTTTTCGCCCTTCCCGGCGATTTCAATATCCTGGTAATCGAAGACGGCTCGCCCGATGGTACTGCCGCTATTGTAAAACGGCTGATGACAGAATTTCCCGAAAAACTTTTCATCGAAGAACGCAAGGGAAAACTTGGCCTCGGCACGGCCTACATCCACGGTTTTAAGTGGGCCTTAAAAAGAGATTATGATTACATTATCGAGATGGATGCAGACTTTTCGCACAACCCCGACGACCTCTCGCGCCTGGTGGAAGCCTGCGAAAAGGGAGCTGATGTAGCCATCGGTTCGCGCTACGTGGATAATGTAATTCGCGTGGTAAACTGGCCCATGGGTCGCGTATTGATGTCGTACTTTGCCTCCAAATATGTAAAAATTGTTACCGGTCTCAAATTTGCCGACACCACCGCCGGCTTTGTTTGCTACCGCCGCAAGGTGCTCGATACCATTTGGCTGGATAAAGTAAAATTTATCGGCTATGCCTTCCAGATCGAAATGAAACTAACGGCGCACAAGCTCGGCTTTAAGGTAGTGGAAGTGCCCATCATTTTTACCGACCGCCGTGAGGGAACTTCCAAAATGAGCAGCGGAATTTTTAAGGAAGCCATTTTGGGGGTGATTAAACTATCTTTCAAAAAGATAAAGCCGAGGCCTGGGAAATGATTCCGATAAAAAGCCTTCGCACACCCCTCTAACTCCCCTGAAGGGGAGAACCAGCCAACCCAATAACAGCGTGGAGTCATTTAGAAGTCAAAGGGCAGAAAGTAAATTCAGGAGTTTTGATGAAACTGAATATTTATTATCAAGTGAAGCCAATAGAAATCACCTTAAAGAATCAATCGTAGAATATGAGCGTGAGAATGTCAGAACTTTTACAATTCAGTAATTCCTCAATAAATACAATTGATTGACCATTTGAAATATTATTAGCCTTTTGTTTTGTATTTTTGTGAAAATTGATTTACCATGAATAGACAAATTTTAATTGATCAAACAGTAAAAAAAATCGAACAACTGCCGGAAAGTAATTTGAAAGAGATTAACGATTTTGTTGATTTCTTGTTAAGCAAAATGGATGACAAGTTAATGTTAGAAAATCTTCAGAAACTAAGTTCCGAATCCAAATCATTTGATTTTCTGAAAGATGAAGAAGATTTATATGATGTAACTGATTTAAAAATAAAGTATTAATGAAAAAGGGGGACATAATATTAGCTCCTTTTCCATTTACTGATTTATCCGGATCTACAAAAAGGCCTGCTTTAATACTCATTGAATCAGAGCAGGATGTGACTATCTGTTTTATTACAACACAACTAAAATGGCAGACAGCTTTTGACATTGTAATTTATCCTTCTCAAACAAATGGCTTAAAAAAAACATCATTGGTAAGACTAAATAAATTTGCGACTATTGATAAAGATAGGATAATAGGATTATTGGGGAATCTTGATGATAAATATCGTGCCGAATTGAATAGAAATTTGATCAATATTTTAAAATTAAAAGACTAATTATTGTTACAAAATAACAAAACCGAGCAAAGTTAATTTCACCAAAATTCATTTCAAGCAAGTAAAAGTCCAATGAACTACCTGATAAAAAATGCACAAATCGTTAACGAAGGTCAAATCTTCTCAGGGTCGGTATTAGTTAAAGATGGGCTGATAGACCAAATCAGCGAGGGTGAAAATCTGCCTGCGGAGGGAGCAACGATTATCGACATCAAAGGAAAATTCCTGATCCCGGGCGTGATCGACGACCAGGTGCATTTTCGCGATCCCGGCCTTACGCACAAGGGCGATATCTATACCGAAAGTAAAGCTGCCGTGGCCGGAGGCCTTACCTCATTTATGGAAATGCCCAACACCATCCCCAACGTTTTGACCCAGGAACTGCTGGAAGAAAAATACGCGATGGCCGCCCAAAAATCGCTGGCTAATTACTCCTTTTACATGGGAGCCTCCAACAACAACCTGGACGAAATCGTAAAAACCAATCCGCGCAATGTGTGCGGCATAAAAGTGTTTATGGGATCTTCGACCGGCAACATGCTGGTGGATGATGCCAAAACCCTGGAAGGAATTTTTAAAAATGCGCCCTGCCTCGTAGCGGTACATTGCGAGGACGAGGCCACCATCAAAGCCAACGAAGCAGCAGCCAAAGAAAAATACGGCGAAGATTTGCCCGTTCATCTACACCCCACCATCCGCAGTGCCGAGGCCTGCTACAAGTCCTCATCCTTCGCAGTTGGCCTGGCACAAAAATACGGGACACGCCTCCACGTGCTCCATATCTCAACCGAAGATGAAACCCAGCTTTTTAGAAACGACATCCCCCTAAGCGAGAAAAAAATTACCGCCGAAGTCTGCGTGCATCATCTCTGGTTTTCGGCTGAGGATTATGCCAAAAAAGGGACTTTTATCAAATGGAACCCTGCGGTTAAAACTATTGGTGACAAAAAAGCACTCGTTGCAGCCCTGCTCGATAATCGCCTTGACGTAATTGCCACCGACCACGCCCCGCATACCATCGACGAAAAACTGAACCCCTACTTCAAGGCTCCTTCGGGCGGCCCCATGGTGCAGCACTCGCTGGTGGCCATGATGGAGTTTTATCATCGCGGGAAAATTTCGATGGAACGCATCGTTGAGAAAATGTGCCATGCCCCGGCACAGCTTTTTGCGGTCGAAAAACGTGGATACATCCGCCCGGGCTACCACGCCGACCTAACGGTGATAGACCCCGAAGATCCCTGGCGCGTGCTTAAATCGAACATCCTGTACAAGTGTGGCTGGTCGCCCCTGGAAGGCATAACGCTCAACTCGAAAGTGGTGATGACCTTTGTAAACGGGAATCTGGTTTACGACCACGGAAAATTTGATGAACAAAACAAAGGAATGCGTTTGCTTTTTAATCGTAACGAAAAATAAAAAAATACTGATGAAAAAAACCATACTACTGCTATTTGTATTCTCGCTGTTTACACTCCATAATTGCGCTTCCGGCCTCGAAGAAATAATTAGCGAAAGCTATGCCGATGGCACGCCCAAAGTGGTAAAATACTACGAGGGCGAAGGAAAGGAAAAAACTATGGTGAAAGAGGCCACCTATTACCCGGACGGGAAACTGCGCATGGAAGGCGAGTACCACCAGGGGCTAAAAGATGGCAAGTGGGTGTCATTTTATCCCAACGGAAACCCATGGAGCGAGGGAAATTACGTCCAGGGCGTTAACGATGGCCAAACCATTACCTGGCACGAAAACGGACAAAAATATTACGAGGGATTCTACAAAAATAACCAGCGTGCCGGACTGTGGAAGTTCTGGAACGAAGCTGGCGAATTAATCAAAGAAATCGACTACAATAATTTGGGCGAGTGAGGCTCTTCGCTTCCTTAGAATAAGGAGAAAGAGAAAAAATAAAATCCATTTACCATGACAGGTTTTTCAGCAAACGCTTATTAGCAGATTCTATTTTCCCATTACAAATCTTTGTGCTCCTTAGTGTCTTTGAGTCTTCGTGGCTCCTCCTATTATCACTTCCTAAGAAAGGAGTTATTCCGAAATAAAAGGGGTATTGGTTTTTTTTCAATTAAAACTGAGCCGCCCAAATTGGGCGGCTCTACAAATCATACATCCTGTTGCCGCTAAAACCCTGGCTTGTAACAATTTGGTGTTTGCTCGTACAAATCCAAAAAAATTAATTCCTCACCAGGCGAATATACACCGGCAAATGATCGCTGTAACCACCATAATATTTATCCCGCCCAGCCATGCGGTTGGGCACTTTTACGCCCCTGCTGTTTTCAAAAAGCATCCAGTCTTCTTTTAATATCTGTAAGCCGCCTGACTCTATTTTATAGGCATTACCACCACTGAGCATATTTCCTGAAACGATAATCTGATCAAACAAATCCCAGCTACGCCAGTAAAGCGTCCCTTCGCCCTTCTCAAATTTTTCGATGGCAAGGTTGTACAATTTACCTTGCTCAATTTGTGCATCTGTTCTTTGGGCATTCAGGCTAAGCAGCACGTTGTCGTCGGTGGGATTATCGTTGAGGTCGCCCATGATGATAATGTTTGCCTGCGGATGGTAGCGGAAGATGGAATCGCAAACCGATTTTACCTGCAGGGCAGCAGCCTGGCGTTTGGGATCGCTTGCTTCTTTTCCCCCCGAGCGCGAAGGCCAGTGATTGATGAGGAGGTGGAGGGTGTCCTTGCTGGCGGCAACACCCTGCACATACAGCAAGTCGCGGGTGCGATCGTCGGGGTCGAAATCGAAAGTAAGCGGATAAGGCCGGGCGTGAAGCGGCGTAAAGTATTCGCTGCGGTAGAGCAGAGCCACGTCGATGCCGCGCTCGTCAGGGCTGTCGAAATGGACGATCCCATAATTACCCTTTTGCAGTTTAGTTTTCGATATTAGGTCTTGCAGCACACCCAGGTTTTCTACCTCGGCCAGGCCAACGATAAGCGGCAGATTGTTGCTATCGATGGCCGTGATAACGCGGGCCAGGTCGTTGAGCTTTTTGGTGTATTTGGTTTCATCCCACACAATTTTACCCTCGGGCGTAAAATCGCCATCACGAATCCCCTCATCGTTTTTGGTATCAAAGAGGTTTTCCACGTTGTAAAATGCAATAGTAAACGCTTCAGGTGCTTTGGTTTTGCAGCTTGTTAGCGTAAATGCTGCCAAGGCAAGCATTAGGATGTTTCGGGTCAGGTGTTTCATTTTCTTAGCTATTAATGCTGATATTTGTAATCATTATCTAAATTTATTTCTCCGGCTTTATATCTTGCAGCCACAACATTTGTCCGGTGCGGGGGCTGGTTCCTTTTTTCATCCGGTTGTACTTGTACAATTTTTTTAGTTTTATACCATACACCTGCGATATCGAGTGCATGGTTTCGCCAGGCTTTACGTAGTGATATTCGGTGGTTTTCGACTTATTCCTTTTCTTCTGAATATAAACCATGTCGCCTTCCTTCAGGTTATCCTTTTTGCTCAGGTCGTTGTATTTCCATACCTGGAAATTATAAACGTTGAGGTCGTTGGCAATTTTGTAAAAATCATCGCCCTTTCGGGCAAAGATGAATTTTTTGTCGTTGTTGGTAAAAACCTTCCGATTGTTCCCGGCCACGGCAAAGGCTTCATATTCGCGGTTTCTATTTTCGGGTATTTCGTTGGGATAAGGATTTACGGCCACATAATCGCCGCGCAGCAGGTCGTATTTATCCAAATTATTTTCTTCGATGATTTTTATCAACAGAGGGCCATATTTTGGATTGGTGGCATAACCCGCCTTTTTAAGTCCATGCGCCCAGCCCTTGTAGTCGGTAATTTTGAGATCGAACAAAAAGGAATATCTGCCGCGCTGGCTCAAAAAGAAAGAGTGGTCTTTGTACGATTCCTCGGGGTTTTTGTATTTGCGGAAACATTCGTTGGGAGCATCATCGTTTTCGCGAATAAAATCGCCTTCCCAGCCCGTATGGCATTTTATTCCAAAGTGGTTGTTGGCCTCGCGAGCCAGGCGGCTGTTGCCATCGCCCGATTCCAGGATGCCCTGCGCCAAGGTGATGCTTGCCGGGATGTTAAACTCCACCATTTCCTGGATGGCAATATCCTTGAAACGCTGGATGTACTCGCTTCGCGTCATTTTTTGCGCTATCGCAATTTGTGCCAGCAACAGCAAAATCAGAAGGGGTACTACCCGGCTATGTTTTTTTATTGAAATATTCAGGTGGCTTAATCGATTCGTGTACATCCCAAAAAACTGCTTTTGTTAAATCTTTTACAAATAAAGCATCTTATCGGCGATTATTGTAAAAAGCAGCAAAATAAAGTGGAGGGAGGTGAGGTGGGTCTGGTTTTATCAACTCACCCCGTGAATTCCCCAAACAAATATCTGAGCTATCGAAAGGCCGGACAATGTTTGCCGAATCATCTTAAATTCACCCCGTGAATTCTTTTCGGCAGGTGATTATACCCTCAAAAAAAGCAAGCATTGCTCATGGTCTATTCACGGGGTGAATCTTTGCAGATCAATAAGGCAAACACGGCCACAACATCTTATTTTTTTACTACTTTTGTGTAATAAAAAATTTTTAAGGATTATGAAAAACTACTTAAAAAGAATCACCATCAATCCGGATATATGCAATGGCAAACCTACTGTAAGGGGAATGCGAATAAGCGTTAAAACAATTCTTGAATATTTGGCCGCCGATGAAAGCATTGAAAACATTTTGAAGGCCTATCCTATTCTGGAAAAAGAAGATATTTTAGCAGCATTGCAATATGCATCTGCTATTGTGGACAGAAACAAGGATTTTTCTCCACAATTAGCCGTATAACCATATCGCCCCATGGACTATCGTTTTCTTGTTGACGTAAACTTACCCAAGTTTTTCCAGTTTTTTAATGGTGATAAATTTCTCCACGTTGTTGATATTGACCCAAAGATGTCCGATTCAAAAATTTGGCAGTATGCCTTAAACAATCATCTGGTTATTCTTACGAAAGACTCAGATTTTTATCACAAATGTATCTTATCATCGAACAGTCCGAAAATCGTTTATTTTCAATTGGGGAACATGACCCTTAAAGGCCTACATGAATATTTCAATTCCTACTGGGAATCCATTATTTCACATCTTTCCACGGGCAACCTTATTCTTGCTAAGCCAAACGGGGTCGAAATCATTTTGTAATGGCATGTCCTTTTAGATAGTAAATTTGATGATGATTTGACAACATTTAAACCGCCACCTTCTTCTCGTTTTGAATAATAATTTTCGGATCCGGATTTGGTTCAGGCACAGGCAGGCCTTCTTCTTTTAGGACTTTGAGGTGATCAATAATACCCCATCTGGCTTTGTACAGGCAATCTTCCACCGAGTTTCCTATTCCGGTAAAACCAATAAGTTCGGGTGAGTAAAACCCAAAGAAATCGGGTTCATCAGTAGCCTCGATTATTAACGAATATTTTAGATTGATCATTTCTAATGACTTTTAAATTATTTAATCCCAGCAGCTTTCAATATACTATGGCAAGTTCCTGTGGGAACTTCTTTTGCTCCATGAAAATCAATCCGTATTAAATGATCCACTCCCTGCTTTTTATAATACCTGATCGATCCTTTCTCCTTCACAATCCTGAATCCTTGCTTTTCGATAATTCTTACCAATTCGCTGAATTTCATACTAAATTGTTTATTGACAAAAATAATAAAATATTAAATCATGTAGAATAAGTTTATCAATTCACCCCGTAAATTCTTTAAACCAGGTAGTTAAACCCTCAAAAAATCAAGCATTGCTCATGGGCTATTCACGGGGTGAATGTCAGGGGATTTCTGTTAATGTTTCTGTTAACAGAAACATTTTATACTATTTTCTTTCTGTTAACAGAAACATACAAAATAACTGTTCAACCATTGTGGAAATGGTTTTTAACAAACGCTGATCCTTTGGTTTGATTTAATTCACCCCGTGAATTCTTCCGGCAAATATCATAATCGCCGAAAACTTGCACACAGCTTACAAGCTATTCACGGGATGAATGTTGGCTGGATCTCAAATAGAAAAAAGTCACTGGCTTGCTAAAAGAAATTCAAGACTCACCGTTTTTGCTATTTGGATTACTTATAAATTGAAAATATTTACCCTGCTATTTCAATGCCATTGAGTATTTTTATCCTCAGCAATGAGTAAGGCATATTTTTATCCTGAATAAGCAAAAGAAATGCAAAGTCCGGCAAAGAAAAAAATACAGTTCCCGCGATCATTTTCCTCCTTTATCATCCACCCGCTGGTGCTGGCTTTGCCATTTACTTTTTTGATTTTTTTCCTGCTGCCGCTTGAGTTCGAGAAATTTAAAGTTGAACTAATAAAAGAGGAATTTCAACCAAATCATGATTATTATTATGATATGGATTTTGATGGTGATACGGAGTGGATTTCTTATCGTTATGATGATTTTGAAAATAAAACCGGCTCAAACATTATCATGTCCGACAAACCATTTAGCCTATTGGTAATAGATCAAGTTAACCTAAATTACACATTCGTTGAAAACGCCAAACCTATTTTTGCTGACTATGATCACAATTCGTTGGCAGAGGTTTACATTTTCCTGAAAAACGACACTGCTCTTTTCATTGCAGGAATAGAATACAACGATACAAGCCAACATCTGGAAAACCCATCTGAAACATTTATTAATCATATTCATTACGATAAAAATGGCATTGAAGATTTTAGGATATTCAATGCGCCATCGGTCGATTTAAACGATGATGGCTATGATGAGATCATTTTTACCATCCAGGGCCGCTATTGTGCCAAACCCCGCGAAATTTGCGCTTACGATGTTTATAATGATTCCATTTTCAGAACCCCGCCATCGGCCATTGCCTATGTAACTGAACCAGTGCTGTTACAACATACCTTTGAAAATGATAACTGGATAATTACCACGAATACCTATGTTTATAACAATTACAAAATGCCCGGTAATCTTTACGATGACTCATGTGGCTGGGCTTTGGCGTTTGACAAAAACATGGATTTTTGGTTTGAACCAATCCCTAATTCTATTGGATACTGGAACATAGTACAATCCTTACCTTTTGCCAAAAAGGACAAAGCTGGGATAATATCAGTTTTTAACAAACCAAAAGGCTCCGATAAGCAGGAAGCACTCAGAACTTATAATCTTAACGGAAAATTGATAAGAGAACATTTATTAGAAAAGGGAAAGCAGCATACTTTATTTCCTCACGATGAAAAACCCGGAGAACTATTCTATTTAGCTCAAGATGAACCACCAAGCATTACCATTATTAACACCGAATTTGCACCCTTGGAAACAACTACATTGGAGTTTAGTCTGCCTACATTATTTTCCAGGAGACATTTTAACAGGTTGGATTTGAACAATGATCATAAAAGAGAGATCATCCTTAGCCATCTCACTAACGAAGTAATTATTTGCACACCGGATTTCACAAACCCTGTGCATATTTCCTTACCTTATAATAAGGTAAGAGAAGTACAAAAAATACAATTGGACACTGATAAAAAACCCATTTTGTTTATCAAAAACGGCGACCAGCACTTATACTACCACTACTTAAAAAATAATTTCTACTACTGGAAGTACCCAATTATTGCCGGAATTTATTTTTTGAGCACCATCTTTTTCTACTACCTACTCAGGTTTCAAAAGAAAATGCTCAACAGACAGCACAAAGCCGAAAAACTACTTTACCACCACCAGATGCTTTCGATTAAAAACCAGGTGGATCCGCACTTCACCCTCAACGCTATCAACAATATTTCGGCGATGTACATTTCGGGACAGAACGAAGAAGCCAACCGTTTCCTTACCAAATTCTCTCGGCTTATCCACCGCAGCCTTATGGATTCAGATAAAATTGAAACCACCATCGAGGAAGAAATACGGTTTGTTACGGATTATCTGGATGTGCAAAAAATCAGGTTTAAGGATACTTTTGATTACACTGTAACTTTTTCAAGTGAAAACCTGAAAACAATAAAGATCCCGAGACAACTCATCCACACTTTTGTTGAAAATGCAATTAAGCATGGCTTACGACCAAAAGAGACAAATGGCCTCCTAATAATTTCGATAAGTGAACAAGAAGGTAAAATAGAAATTATTATTGACGACAACGGTGTTGGCAGAAACGCAGTTACAACAGCGAAAAGCACCGGAAAAGGTATTTCGATAGTTAAGCAAATCATCACCTTGTACGAGAAGTTGCAGGGAAAGAAAGTGAGTTATAAAGTGGTGGATAAAAAAGATGAAAGCGGGAAAACTTTGGGGACGAGGGTTGATATTTCTATACCAAAAGACCCGATAAAAGGCAAAAGAACCTTTTACCCATGACTCAATTATGATACCTTACAACTTTAAGCCTAATTTTGCTTTTATATTTGCAATTTTAAGCCTAAATTTGTCGGATTAAAAACATAATATAGCCAAATGTACATTCGATTATTGGAAACAAACATTCGTGAATGGTTAACCTCCAGAGAGGTAATAATCGTTTACGGCACACGACAGGTTGGCAAAACCACCTTATTGCACCAACTGCTGGATGAAAATAAGGATGCGCTTCTTTTGAATTGTGAAATTCCATCCATAGCTGAAATTCTCGAAAGCAGGGATTTGGCATCAATTACTGCACTTTTTTCTAATCACAAAATTATTGCCCTTGACGAAGCTCAGACCATAGGTAGAATTGGATTGGCATTGAAACTCATACATGATGAGTTGCCCCAATACAAGATTATTGCAACCGGTTCCAGCAGTTTTGATTTGGCAAATCAATTGGGAGAGCCACTAACTGGCCGGAATCTGAAATTTACCTTGTTCCCGCTCTCGCTTCAGGAAATAAAAGATACGAAAAACTGGCTATGGGTTTTGAATCATTTGAACGATTATCTCATTTATGGTATGTACCCTGGAATTACCGACCTGGATGCCGACAATAAAAAAAGGAAATTAAATGAGCTAAGTGCCGATTATTTGTACAAAGATATCCTCGTTTACGAAAAAGTAAAAAATCCTTCGATAATCAGGAAACTACTCAAAGCTTTGGCTTTTCAGGCTGGATCGCAGGTTTCTGTAAATGAGTTGTCGAACATGCTACAAATCACAAGAAGCCAGGTAGATTTATACCTAGAACTTCTCGAAAAAACATTCATTATATTCTCCCTAAGCTCCTATAGCACCAATTTGAGGAATGAAATCAAGAAAAGTAAAAAATATTATTTTTACGATAATGGAATATTAAATGCGCTGATTTCAAATTACAGCCAGGTACAAACACGAAATGACATGGGGCTATTATGGGAAAACTTTTGTGTGAGCGAAAGGGTAAAATTTAATCATTATAATAACCGTTTTTCAAACCTCTACTTTTGGCGTACTTATGATGGTGCCGAGATAGACCTGGTTGAAGAAAAAGATGGTCAGCTCAAAGCCTTCGAGTTTAAATGGAGCATCAAGCGCAAACCCAAACTACCACTAAGCTTTTCCGAAAAATATAAGGTGGAAGAACTACATACCATTTGCCCTCAAAATGTGCATGAACTAATTTCATAAGATTTGGACATAAAAAATATGAATGTAAGCCAAAAAATAAAAGCCATCGTTATCGATGATGAAGCCGATGCCCTGACCCGCATGGAATACATCCTGGATAAATTCCCGGAGATTGAAGTTTTGAAATACCTGGCCGACCCAACCAAAGCAGTTACTATTGCTAAAGCTACTAAACCCGATCTTGTTTTTGTGGATGTTGAAATGCCCAATAAATCCGGTTTTGATGTGGTAAAAGATTTGCGGGATGCCGGCTACCACCCCCATTTTATTTTCGTTTCGGCATTCGGGCATTATTCCCTCAAAGCCATTAAAGCCGAGGCTTTCGATTACCTTCTAAAACCCGTTGACATCGACGAACTCCGCGAAACCCTAGAGCGTTACAAAGAAAAAACCGCCCCCAAAACCAGCGAAAAATTAGCCCGCTTTGCACAAGCCCACAGCCTAACTGAACGTGAAGTGCAGATTGTTGAGCTATTGCTCCAAAACAAAACCAGTGCAGAAATTGGTGAAGAATTGGAACTTTCGCGCCATACAATAGATACACACAGGCGGAGGATTTTGGGGAAGGTTGGGGTAAAGGATACGGGGGAATTGGTGGGGATGATCTGAAAGTAATTCCTCAGCTTGTTGTTTTGCCAATTTTTAAAGCACAAGCATTCCTTTTACTTTTGACTACTCATTTATATACTCATTCTTGAGTATTAACTTTTTAAGTATCATGACTAATTTTGCAAGCAGTTTTATTGCAAATCCTAAATACAAACCATCATGAAAAACATTTCCTTCATTCTTGCAGTATTCCTTTATTTATCTTTTTCTACAGTCACTGCCAAAGGGCAAGATAAATTTGCAAATAAAAGCGATGACATAACATCAAGCATTAAAAATGCAATTGGGCAAAGCAGATCCTTAGGCAACACTGATTTAATTTCTGTTGAGGTTTCAACGGATAAAGGTTCATACTTAATGGATGAAACAATTGAAATATCAATTACAGCCAAAAACAATACCGATAGTACGATAACTTTAGAATTTAGCAATGGATGCCTTTCTTCATACTTTATTGATGGAATAGAATACGATAGAGGTTATCCTCAGGGTTACTACTTATGTACAATGGCATTCGAATATTTAAACATTCCTGCTGATTCAACCTATACATTGGTTCACAATCACTCACTCATTAATACACCACTGAATATAGGGGTTCATGATTTAAATGGAAATGTTCAGACTTATCCGATAGGCTTATCATCACCTCCAATTCAGTTTGAAGTTTTGCCTAATCAAGGCATCCCTGTAAATGGGATTGTAGATTACAGAAATGAATCTAATACCCCCCTATCGGATGCAACAGTTTATCTGTTAAGTATAGTAGGCGACACCCTGCAACAGACTCAAACTAATGCTTCTGGTGAATATGAATTCAATATTCTTGCAGGTCAGTACTTCATTACAGCTACTTGCGATAAGCAATGGGGAGGCTTGAATATGCTCGACTTTCAAAGAATGAGGCAATATTTTTCCTTCCAATATCAAATGGATGAATTGCAGCAAATGGCTGCCAATCTGGATGAAAACGCAATGATTAACCTTTTTGATGCGCAACTTCTACGCAAAAAACTTTCCTTTCAGCCTACTCCACAATGGATTGCTCCCGATTTTGTTTTTGAAACAAAATTTGTAGAAATTTTTGATTTTAGTGATCAGCTCAATTTCAATATAAAGGGCTTATGCTCCGGAGATGTTGATGGAAGTTACATTCCATTAAATTAATAAAATAAAAACAAACAATACACATTTAAAAAAGTATAGATATGAAAAAAGCTACATTCATCTTTCTTTTTATGGTATTTTCTACCTTTGCAATAAATGCCCAGGTTACTGTTTCACTCCCTGATTTAAGCGCTCCAGCAGGAGAAACAGTTTTTGTGCCGGTACAAATCAGTGGGTATAACAACGGCCTGAGTATGTTAAACGCTTACGTTGCCTACGATAGCTCCGTTGTTGAATATCAGGGATTAGTAAACTTCGATGCAAACATGCCCTCTGGGGAATGGCAATATGGAACAAATGGTGAACAATTGGGTGCAAACTGGTTTGCAAACCAACCCATTACAAATCCCCCTGATGAAATTGTATTGTTCGAAATTCAGTTTCTTTACAAGGGAGGGGATTGTTATTTACTCTTTTCAAACTCTCCCTTTGCTGTTGAAGTATATGACTTGGCTTATTCTCCGTATTCGATAACCTTTGAAAATGGTTCTATCACAGGAAATGGCTCTGATATTTATATTGATTCAACATCAATAAGCAAAACCCTGGTAGCCGGAACAACTGGAGAATCGCACATGACCATTTCTAATATTGGCACAGGGATTTTAGATTACAGTATTGAAGTTGACTATGTTACCGAAAAATTTGATTTGTCTTTTTTGGGTAAACAAAATAATGAGCTTTTAGAAGTTATTGACAAAGAAATTCCGGAAGGTATTTCCATTAAATTGAGCGATTCTCAAATAAAACCACTCCCTCCTACCGATGATATTGTTCTAAGATACGATAACGGGACAAAGGGAGGTGAATTAGGCGCAAGCGGTGGTGGCTTTTTTGATGTGGCAGTTTTTTTTCCTGATTCTGTTATGTTGCAATACATCGGTCATCAACTTGAAAATGTTGATATTTATATTGATAACCCTGCAGAAAGTTGTGAGCTTAAAATCTATCAGGGAGGTTCACCGGGAGCACCTGGAGAACTAATCTACACTCAGCCTGTAACGGTTTCACCCTACGGGTGGAACAACATAGTATTATCAACACCCGTGCCCATTGATGGGCAAGGATTATGGATTAGTTTTTTGGTTGAGAATCTAAGCGGAAGAAACCCAATTGCTGTTGATTCCGGCCCCAATAGCTACCCTGGGTATAGTGATAATCTTACAGTTAATGGTGTCTGGACAACTTTAGCTAGTTTTGGTTATTATCATAACCTGATGATAACAGCTCATCTTTCGGATGATCAAATTTTAAATTGGCTAACTGTCTCACCAAAAACAGGAATTATTAACGCTGGAGAAACAGAAACGATAGACCTGCTATTCAATGCAACACAATTAGAACCCGGTGTTTATAATGCAAATCTGGAAATAAGCAGCAACTCATTATCAAACAATTTCATAATTGTTCCTGTAGAATTAACCGTTACATTATGTGATATCTCTGTAACTATCGACACTTCCAACTACAACGGCTTTGCCATCGATTGTGCCGGCAACGAAACAGGTTGGATTAAATTAACCATTGAAAACGGCACACCACCCTATTCCATTGAATGGCTCACAATTGAAACAACTATTATCAGTGATACAAATATCGTTATGATTGATAGCCTTCCCTATGGAGAATATTTCTATCATCTTGAGGACTTCAATGGTTGCGAAGCCAATGATACCATTTATCTGCACCAACCCGGGATGTATCTTGTGGAAGCATCCACTCACTATGCCTGCCAAAATAACAGCAATGGCTCTATTTTCCTCCAGGTATTTGGCGGAACTCCACCCTACAGTTTTTCATGGAGTAATGGCGCAACAAGCCAAAACCTGACTAATATTCCAGCCGGAGAATATACTGTGTGGATTCAAGATCAAAACGATTGTATCTTCACTGAAACCTATTCTGTTGATGAATTCATTTGTCTGGTAGGAACACCAACACCAACCTGTTGGGGAGATTGCGATGGTTCTATTGATTTGGAAGTACAGCTAGGTGTTTTACCATATGAATACATTTGGATAAAAACAGATGACCCATATTTCCATGAAACCACACAAGACATTGATAGTTTATGTGCCGGAGAATATTGCGTAACTGTAACTGATGATGTGGGCTTTCAAAGCTCTGCTTGTTTTTATGTCGAAGAATATGGAATACCTCAATTAGGCTTTTGTTTCAATGGCGAATCAATCAATGCTTATGATGAGTTCGTCCTTTGTCAAAACGATTGGGAGGGTGTTTCTATCGATCTTTGCATCGCAAGCCCTGGTGCTGCACCCTACCAAATTGAATATGAAATTTGGTTGGATGGCAACTTTTGGCACTATGATTATGGATCCTATAGCCAGGGAGAAAACCTATTTTATTATTTCCCAACAAGTGATCTCGATCCTGGCACTTACGAATTTCAAGTCCTTTCAATCACCGATAATAACGGATGTGAACACCCACTCGATGATTACACATTTTATTTCATTATTAATCCTGAACCTGAAATTGAAATTTGCGTAAATGAGCAATGGTCTCCTCCGGGAATTCCCCACGAATTTTGCGAGACTGAAAATATTGATGTCTCAATTTGCAATGTCATTGCCGGAATAAATCCTTTTGAGATGTGTTTTGATATTTATCACGATGGGGATTTGTTTATGGATGGCTGCAATTGGTATTTTGAAGGAGATCAAATAATTGATCAAATTCTTGAACCGGGTCTTTATGAATTTTGGTTTTACAGTATCATGGATGGTAACGGCTGTTTGGTGAATTATCCTGAAGAATATAATTTCAGTATTTTCATACAGGAACAAGCCGAAGTATATCCCGGCCAGGACGTTACCATTTGCGAAGGTGAGAGTTATTTCCTGGAAA
>CAZGAO010000105.1:0-16378 GCA_964523795.1 uncultured Lentimicrobiaceae bacterium | reverse complement strand
CAGCCCTAACTGTCTTTGGCAACGATCCGCTGACTGCTGAAAAAGATGGCTTTGACGATGGAGAAACCATGGTCTTTAAACTTTTTAGGATGGAAGATGAAATTGAGATTGTTCTGGATGTAGCGTTTAATTACTCCATGCCACAAACCGATGCTTTCGCCGAAAATGGTTTATCAGCAATAAGCAACATAAAATCCGGAAGTACAGGATTTGAAAACTATGGGCAAGTGCAGCAATCCCTAATTGTACCCAACCCTGCTCATGATGCTTTTACTTTGATTTTGGATTGTTCGCCACAAAGCGAAGGCCTCTTGGAATTGTATAATTTGAAAGGTCAGTTGATGAAAAAGGTAGAGATTGATGCCAAATCTACAAAAGTTGAAATCGATGATCTGCCGGCCGGGGTTTATGTCGTGAATATTCTCATTGACAATCAAACGATGGTTAAGCAATTAATTAAACATTAAACGGTGGATTAGTCAGGGCTTCACTTAAAGTGAAACCCTGACTTTCCTGATAATAGCTTTATGATTTTCGTCAGCTTATGTATATCTTTGCAATACACATGAGGCAAGAACTAAAACAATGCGAAGGTTTTGAATGGGATGAAGAAAACGCCGATAAAAATTGGCTGCTTCATCAGGTGAGCCACACAGAGTGCGAGCAGGCTTTTTTCAATGAACCGCTTGTTGTAGCAAATGACGAAAAACATTCTCACAGTGAAAAACGCTACTTTTTATTAGGACAAACTGATTTAGGGCGATTATTATTCATTGTTTTCACACTTCGGAAAAATTTGGTCAGGGTGATTTCAGCCCGCGACATGCACAAAAAAGAAAGGGAAATTTACCATGACTTATAAGAAACTATTGCCTGTTTTTAAGAATGAAGAAGATGAACGCGCATTTTGGGCAAAAGAAGATGCCACAGAATATATGGATTGGTCGAAGGCTAAAAAAGTAACTTTTTCAAATCTGAAACCCTCAACAAAAACAATTTCTCTCCGGCTTCCGGAATTCCTGTTGGATGAGCTTAAACTCTTGGCTCACAAGCGTGATGTGCCTTATCAATCCCTCATTAAAATGTTTTTGAAGGATAGGGTAAGCCAGGAATTTAGACAGTCCGTGTAGTCAGGGCTTCACATAAAGTGAAACCCAGACTTTCCGGTGAAGACAAACCCCTGGCTATGGAAAGTCATCCGATGAATACTGCTTAGGCAATTGACACCCTGCATAAGGGAATAATGAAGTTCCCGCAGCTAATTCATCGGATGACTAACTGCCGATCACAAGTCACCCCGTGAATAGTGTCTAAACAAAAATCAAAATTCCAAACCCATTGCCCTACTGCCCGGAATAATTCACGGGGTGACTGATTCCCGTTTTAGGTTTAATAAGGTTGGTGGTGGAGATAGTCACATTTTCTACTAAGGTGTTTTGCTGACAATAAGGTTTTCTTGTATCAGGCTTGTGATCCCTTCACTTCGTTTAGGGCTGCTATCCCTTGCAGGTCGTAGGTTTGCGACCCTAAAAGGGATAGTAGCCCTGAAGTCTTTTGGTGTTTTGGCTCTAACGTTTTCATTCCTGAAGTTTCGGGAATGGAAAGTTGTGTGCTTGCTTTCCATCGCCAGCAAGCCATGGTCTTTTTCAGGCGAAAGCCTTAAAGTTGTTAACGACCTTAAAGCCCTCAAGCGAAAAGGCTACCCGAAAAACCTGATAAAAACGCCGTACTCCGCCATAGTCAGGGCTTCACTTGAAGTGAAACCCTGACTTTCCGGTGGAAGCAAACCCTACTTTTGGCAAACTCCATCTCTCCATCTCTCCAATACTCCACCACTCCACCACTCCACCGCTCCTTATCTCTCAACTCTCAACTCTTCATCTCAATCTAAAAAACTATTTTTGGCTTTTAAAATAATTTCAAAAAATTAAAGATTATGAAATATTTGCCTTTATTCCTTGCGCTTTTTCTTAGCATTGGCCTGTGTGGTCAGGAAAACCTGGATTATCAAAAACCCCCGGATGCCATTCTCGAACTGGTGGATGCACCGCTTGCCCCCTCGGTGATTATCGATAAACATGGCGACAACATCGTTTTGCTTTACCGCGATGCCTATAAATCGATTGCCGAGCTTAGCGAAAAAGAAATGCGCCTCGGTGGTTTGCGTATCAATCCCAAAACCTCCATCGGCAGCCGCACCAATTATTCTAACAAGATAAAAGTAAAGCAGGCCGATGAAAAGGATGCCCGCCAGGTAGCAGGACTTCCCGAAAATGGCAGGTACGCTAACTTCCGCTGGTCGCCCAACCAACAGATGATGGCTTTTACCAATACTACTTCCGAAGGTGTGGAGTTATGGGTGTTGGATATTGCCACGGCCACAGCAACCCGGCTTACCGATGATAATTTGAATGCCAATACCGGTAATCCGCTGGTTTGGTTTACAGATAATAGTGCCCTGCTGGTAAAAATGCTGCCCGATAACCGAAAAGAGTTGATCGATACTGAAGAAGCAGTTCCCACCGGCCCTACCATTTCGGTAAGCGAAGGCGAGAAGGCGCAAAATCGTACCTACCAGGATTTGCTGCAGGATGCCAACGATGAATATAATTTTGAGCAACTGGCACGTTCCGAAATAGTAAAAGTAAATCTGGATGGCGAACAAAAGCCCTGGCTGCCGGCGGCCATGTATCGCTATATTTCGTTTTCGCCCGATGGAAACTATGCCATGGTGGTTAGCACGCACAGGCCTTTTTCGTACCTTGTGCCCTACTATCGCTTTCCCACTGAAACCAATATTTACGATGCCGATGGTAATTTTTTGCTTACGATGATCGATGACCCCTTGCTCGAAGTGATGCCTCAGGGTTTTATGGCCGCCAAAACCGGAAAGCGCGATATGAGCTGGCGCAGCGATAAACCCGCCACTCTGGTATGGGTCGAAGCCCTGGATGAGGGCGACCCCGAAATTGAAGTGGACTATCGCGATGAAGTATTTCAACTTCCGGCCCCTTTTATCGGAGCAGCGCAATCGCTCATCAAAACCATCAACCGCTTTTCGTACATCCAATGGGGCAAGGATGATATTGCCCTGGCCTATGATTACTGGTGGAACGACCGCAATACCAAAACGTATTTGTTCGATCCCTCCGATGCCAAACAAGCTCCCCGCATTGTTTTCGACCGCAACTATCAGGATCGTTACAGCGATCCGGGGCGCTTTGTTACCCACGAAAACCAGTACAACGAGGATGTGCTTACCATCCACAAAAATAAGGCTTACCTGATGGGCGATGGCTATTCCGATGAGGGGCAGTTCCCCTTTATCGATGAAATGAACTTGAAAAACCTTGAGACGAAACGCCTGTATCAATCCACTTACACTGATAAGTTGGAACAACTGATCAAAGCCATCGACATCAAGGAAGGCAAAATACTGGTGCGCATCGAATCTGCCAGCGAATATCCCAATTATTATTTCAGGAATATTTATAACAAGAAAGATGAGCTGAGTGCCATAACTTCTTTCGATAATCCCTTCAAAAGTTTGCAGGATGTACACAAGGAAGTGATTAGCTACAAGCGCGATGATGGTCTGGAACTTTCGGGAACGCTGTACCTGCCGGTAGGCTACGATATGGATAAAAAAGAAAAGCTGCCCATGATACTCTGGGCCTACCCCCAGGAATTTAAAGATAAAAATAGTGCCGGGCAAAATACCCAAAACCCCAACGAGTTTACCTATCCATACTATGGTTCGGCCATTTACTGGCTCACGCGCGGATACGTGGTGCTCGATGATGCTGCTTTCCCAATTGTGGGCGAGGGCGATGAAGAACCCAACGACAGTTTCATGAGCCAACTGGTGGCCAATGCCAAAGCTGCCATCGATGCTGTGGATGAGCTGGGCTGCATAGATCCCAATCGCGTGGCTGTGGGCGGACATTCGTATGGAGCGTTTATGGTGGCTAATCTTTTGTCGCACTCCGACTTGTTTGCTGCCGGCATTGCCCGCAGCGGAGCCTACAACCGCACGCTTACGCCCTTTGGCTTCCAAAGCGAGGAGCGCAACTACTGGGAAGCTCCCGAGGTATATTACAACATGTCGCCCTTTATGCACGCCGACAAAATGAAAACGCCCCTCCTGCTTATCCATGGCGAGGCCGACAACAACTCGGGCACCTATCCGCTGCAAAGCGAACGTTATTTCAACGCGCTAAAAGGCCTGGGTGCACCTGCCCGCCTGGTTATACTCCCCAAAGAAAGCCACGGCTACCGCGCCAAAGAAAGCATCCTCCACCTGCTGTGGGAGCAAGACCAATGGCTGGAGAAATATGTAAAGAACCGGGCAGTTCGACAGGCTCACTGACAAGTTCGACAGGCTCACTGACAAGTTCGACAGGCTCACTGACAAAATGTTCGACAGGCTCACTGACAAACAAAAGGGATAGCAAGCCTGGCCTCCTGGAATTAAGAAAGACACAATAAACTAAAAAAGTGCTGATTTACTTTTGCGAAAAATTGGTGAAATAAAATTGCTGTTTATAGCTATTGATAATTCGGAGAGTACATGAATAGTAACCTTTTGCTAAAACTTATTTTGATTACTTTTGCAAGTATAAATTAATAGTTATGATCGCAATTTTGAAACAAGGTTCTGAATCCCGGGTGATACATGAAATCCTCAGGAAATTATCAACAACGAAACCTTTGAAGGCCATCAATGCCAAAAAATATTGTGGTATTCTTAAAGTTCAGGAAAAGCCATTTGATAAATGAAATTCACAAACTACTTTCTTCACACGCGGCAGAGACCCGATAGAATAGTAATTAAGATCGAATGGATTGAGAGGGTTTTTGAAGACCCTGAGGCTGTGGAGGTGCAAAAAGATGGCCGTATCAAAATGTGGGGATACATAAATGAAACAAATAAATATCTTCGTATCGTTTTACTTGAAGATAATGAAACAGTTCACAATGCGTTTTTTGACCGAGACTTTAAAAAGACAGGATTATGAAGATTACATATTTTAAGGATACAGATACTTTGTTGGTTAATTTCAACAACAATTTAATTGCAGAAACAAAAGACTTAAATGAAAATGTATTGATTGAGATGGATCGGGATGGGAATATTGTGAGCATGACCATCGAACATGCCCACAAGCAAGCTGAAATTGCAAATTTCTCTTTTAATCAGGTTGAGGACATGCAAGTTCTCTGATCGTTGTAAAAAACATACAACCCCTTTTTGACGGGTTCAGTGCGCAACACCTAAGCCTGCACACCAAACAGTTCAAGGAGGTATGAGTGGGAAAAAACTTAGATTAGAATTATTTCGAGAGTAAAGTTGCCAGATGCCATTATTGCCGCAAGCTCAATTTATTATGATCTTCCCCTTTTTAGTGCAGACAAGGGGTTTCAAAAGATTGGAAAACTTAAGCTGGTTTATCATACCGAATAGTTTTCAGGGTTGCTATCCCTGCGTTGGAGCGGAGCAGACTCTATTATTTCGTAAGTTTGCCACTAAATTCAAAACAATCCAAGATTATGAGAGCATTGATTCAAAGGGTTTCGTCGGCCAGCGTGGTGATTGACAAAGTAGAAAAAGGTAAAATTGGTCGGGGGATTTTAATACTGCTGGGTATCGAAGATGCCGATGGTGAAGAAGATATTACCTGGCTGAGTGGGAAGGTTTCGCGTTTGCGGATTTTTGATGATGAGACCGGAGTAATGAACAAATCGGTGGTGGAGGTGGATGGCGAAACGATGGTGATAAGTCAGTTTACGCTACACGCCAGCACCAAAAAGGGCAACCGTCCTTCCTACCTCAAAGCCTCGAAACCGGATATTGCCATCCCGCTTTACGAAAAGTTTATTGCACAACTTGAAAAGGATACCGGGAAAAAGCCAGCTACGGGAGTGTTTGGTGCAGATATGAAAATTTCGCTTTGCAACGATGGCCCGGTTACCATTATGATCGACAGCAAGCACCGGGAATAAAACCCAGACTTTTGGGCAAAAAAAAACCCCACCGGGAGGTGGGGACAAAAAAATGAAATGAAAAAATTATCTCTCTCTAACTAATTACTATTTTTTATCTTTATCGCAGCACTTCTTTGCGCTTGTCTTATCGCATTTTACAGCTTTTTCGCCTTTTACAGCAGTTTTGTCACACTTTTCTTTACAGTCTTTTTCTTTGCAATCTTTAACATCACACTTTGCGGTTTTCGACTTTTTTGCTTTTTTCTTCTCATCGTCATCAGCAAAAGGAGTTACTGCATTTGCATCATCAACAGCTACACTTGATAACAACTCTGTTGCATTATTGTTTACATTTTGAATTTTTTTTGCAGTTACAAAACCTGCGCTCAGAAAAAATGTTACTGCTAAAACTAAAAGTACCTTCTTCATATTGTGTTACGTTTTAAATTTATTTTTTACTTGTTAATTATTACTTCGTGATTAGGCTGCAAACATACAGCAGTGAACACCCCCGAGATGTTAAGCCCTTGTTAAATACTGTTAATGATTTGTTAATTATTTTTCTGCGGCAATCTTAAAAGTAATTTTGAGCCATGAAAAAAAGGGTCTTTAACATTATCGTAATCCTAACAGCCATCGCCCTTTCGGGGATCATTGTTACCCAATTTTTCTGGGTAAAGCAAGCCCTCAACACGCAAAGCGAACAATTCGATCAAAATGCGCTTTTGGGACTAAAACGCGTAGTTAATCAATTAATGTCATTGCAAAACGACTCGGTTACCGCATTAAAATATCTTGCCCTTGAAAATGATTGCGATTTCCACAGCCAGTTTATCCATTCGCTAAGTCCTCGATTGATAGGGGAAATGATTGATGGTGAATTTCAAGACCTGGAATTGTGCAAAACTTATCATTATGGTATTTATAATAAGGAGAGCAAGGAATTTATTCTTTCGAGCCAGGACGACTTCGAGGTAAAGCTCCTCAGCTCGGAGCACCAAATACCCATCTCGTGCATCTTTCAGAAAAACCAATACATCCTTTCGGTGTATTTCCTGTTTCAACGCCATTTCGTTTTTAACAAAATGCAGATTTACATTTTCCTCTCCGGCCTTTTTATGCTCATCATCATTGCAGGTTTTTGGTTTACGGCCAGCTCATTTCTACGACAAAAAAAATTGTCGGAGATGAAAACTGACTTTGTTAATAATATGACCCACGAACTTAAAACACCCATTGCGACTATTTCGGTGAGCAGCGAAATGCTTATGAAAAACGAAGTTCAAAATAGTAGCGAACAGATTCAAAAATACGCAACGATTATTTACAACGAAAATGAGCGGTTGAAAAACCAGGTGGATCAGGTGCTTCAGGTAGCTATGCTCGAACAGAAAAGGTACAATCTGCAACGCAGCGACACTGATATTCATGCCTGTATCAGGCAAAGCAACGAGCGGTTTCAGCTCACGGTGCAGCAGCAAAACGGGGAAATTCAACTCCGCCTCAACGCCGCCCAAAGTATCGTAAGTGCCGATAAAGCCCACATCTCCAATGCAATCAACAACCTGATTGACAACGCCATTAAATACTCGCCCGAAAAACTACAAATCACCATCTCGACGCATAGCAACAAAAAAGGCGTTTATCTAAGCATCCAGGATAGAGGTATTGGCATTGCCGATGAAAATATCAAACATATTTTTAAACAGTTTCATCGCATTTACACCGGCGATGTTCATAATGTTAAAGGGTTTGGTATTGGGCTTTATTATGTAAAAACCATTGTGGAAGCTCACGGAGGAAAAATTACACTGAACAGCAAACTTGGAAAAGGTAGCAGTTTTACTGTATTTTTGCCCTACTACAAAGATACAGACTAACAGATATTAGAAGTAAGAGGCAAAAAAGAATACCACCAAAAATTCATCTATTTAATTAAGTGTATGTTTGTATCAGGATAATAATCCAATATTGAAATGAAAGAAAACAAAAACATCTCGATTTTATTAGCCGAAGACGATTCTAACCTTAGCACTGTTTTGGAGGATTATCTAAAGATGCTGGGCTATGATGTTAGTTTATGCAGTGACGGACTTGCAGCGACAGAAGCCTTTGGGAAAGCTCATTTTGACTTGTGCCTGTTGGATGTTATGATGCCCAAAAAAGACGGTTTTGCCGTGGCCGAAGAAATACGGGAAATTAATCAGGATGTGCCGATAATCTTTTTAACGGCCAAATCGCTGAAAGATGATCGGGTGAAAGGTTTTATGCTGGGATGCGATGACTACATCACTAAACCCTTTAGCACCGAAGAACTGAGTTTGCGTATCAAGGCTATCCTCAGGCGATGCGTTATCCGCCGTTCGTTAGGGGTAAACAAAGTTACCGGCAAGCACCACATTGGCAGCTTTGTTTTCGATTCAGAAAATATGGTATTACAATCGGATGCCGGAGTGCAAAAGCTAACGCGCAAAGAATCGGCACTGCTGAAATTACTCATCGAGCACCAAAACCAGATTATGCCCCGCGAAACAGCTTTGAAAAAAATATGGGGCGGAAACGATTATTTTATTGGAAGAAGCATGGATGTTTTTATTGCCAAATTGCGCAAGTATCTTAAAAACGATCCCAACATCACCATTGTTAATGTACATGGAACCGGTTTTAAATTTGAAATAAATCAATAGTTTCTTTTCATACCAATGCATTAATTACTTTCATGCTCCACTATCCAGTGATAAAAATCTAAAAACAAACAATCACTCCTCCTCGTCTATATCGGACGATTCCAGAGGCTCGGTAAAGGGCGGAGTAATTTTTACGCCATCGTATTTTTGTTCAATCCCATTTTCGTAACTAATTATTAGCAGCAGGGTGCCATCGTAGTTGTATTTCTTCCAGTCGCCATCCTTCATCCCCATCAGATAATTGATCTCATCTTTTACCCTGCCATTGTCCCAGTAGTACAAATGCTTGCCGTTGGGATTGTTGTCGATAAACTCGCCCTCGAAAAGCAAGCTGCCATCCTTGTCAAAATATTTCCAATAGCCATTGCGATAGCCATAAGAATAGGAGCCTTCTTCGCGATAGTCGCCGTACTGGTATATCCAGGGGCCTTCCTCCATGCCTTCGATGTACTCGCCCTCGGCAACAATCTTGCCCTCCTCATCGTATTCGCTCATCAGGCCATCGGCCATACCTTTGATGTAATTTTCTTCGCGTAAGATATTCCCTGAGGGATAGTACCAAATCCATGGACCTGCGAGTCTGCCTTTCGTATCATATTTCCCGGTTTGCTCCAGTTGCCCGTTTGGGTGATAAAAATTCCAAAGTCCGGTTTTTGCGCCATCGGTGTAATTTCCTTCAGCCTTTAGCATTTCATTTTTGTAATATTCCTTCCACGCACCCTGGCGCACGCCATCGGTTAGGGTAATGCCTTCGGCCACTTTAATTCCGTCTTCAAAAATCGTCCCGCCGCTCACCTTGCCTTCTTCGTCAAAATCGCGACGAATACCCTGAGCCACGCCGTTGCGAAAGGTTTGCATGGTCATCACCTGGCCATTGGGATAATAATCTTTGGCCACTTCGAGACGCACCAGCTCGGCGGCATCCTCCTGTTTTTCGCCTTCCATCCATTTGGAAGTAGCAAGGAGTTTTCCTGCTTCATCGTATTCTTTAAAATAGCCATCTTTCAGGTCGTTCAGGTATTTCCCTTCGAGTTTAACCAGGCCGTTGTCGTGAAAAAATTTCCATGCGCCCTGCTTTCTGCCTTCGGCATCCTTATGGTTGATGCGCTCGCGGCTTACCACAAAGCCCTTCTTGTAAGTGGTTAATGTAAGCACGCGACCATCATCGGCAAATTCTTTGGCAAGCCCGTCTTCGCGTCCATCAACAAAGGGAATGGTTTTGTACACGCTGCTATCCGAATAATACCAGGTGCTAATGCCCTGCTTTATGTCATCTACAAAACGTTCGGTAACAAATTCCTTATCGCGCCAGGTGGTTCGCTGGCCGTTTTTCATGCCCCCGGCATATTCGATTGATAAAACTTTTTTTCCTTCCTCATCGTAAAAATTCCAGATGCTGTCAAGCAAAAAGGTATTGCGCCTGCCCTCCGATTTCAGCACTCCGTTTTCATAATATGTTTGCCAATAACCATCGGGCTTGCCATCCACCATGGAGCCTTCGCTTTGCTTGTTTCCATTTAGGTAATAAAAAACGGTATCCGGTTTTGGATTTACCTGGTTTTGTGCAATGCTGCTTTGCCACGAAACAAAAAGCCCAAGCATGATAAAGATAGGATAGTAATATTTAGCCATAATTAGTATTAGTCTGATAATTCAATTTTGGTCTCGTTCTAAAAGTCAATAGTTTCATTTGCACCCAAGCCGGTTTCTTTAATAATGTCCTTGATGTTTGCACCGCTCTGCTTCATGCGAATTGCAAATGTCAAAGCTATGGATTCGTTTTTCCGGTGTTTTATTTCTTCTTCAGCTTCCAGGTTGCATCGAAAGGTTTCATCCATCAGGTATTTAAAGACCTTGTCGTAGCGTGGGTTTATGATTTTCATTGCGAAAAAGGCATTCTGTTTACAAATCACTTAGCTACACAAAAGTACTACAAAATGCCTATAATGTTGTTTTTGGTTTGGAAGTTTTCATCTTCCTGTTAGTGCTGATTATCAATATTAAGCCCAAAAGGGCGAGCCTGTCAGATTTACAAATCGGAATTTAAAGTGATGTTGTTCAATCATTCTAAAATGATTTTTTTGGAAAATTGCTGCGCTCCATTAAGAATGTTCACCATGTAAATTCCCCTGGGCCAGCTTTGTGTTTGGATAGTGATTTGGCTATCGCTTTCCATAGTTTCTAATCTCAGTTTCCCGGTAATATCAAAAATGCGGATTTTAACATCCCGTGCTTGTTTGTTTTGGATTTGGATGAAATCGGTGGCGGGATTGGGAGATACTGCAAATTGATTTACGCCTTCGCTTTCGTTAACGCTGCCCCAATAAAACGGTGCGCGAGAATAATAAAACTGTTGAAGGCTATCAACGTATGCTTCCCACACGATGTAAACATAATAGCCATAACCAAACGATTCGCCCTGAACAATAACAGGGCGTTTGCATTCATGCGCGGGGTCAGACAAACGGAAAGGGCTTTCCAAACCCTGCGTTCCATCAATTACAAATATGCCGCTGCCCAGCGAATCTTGCTTTGCAAAGGCCACACAAAAAGACCCGTAGTATGGGTCGGTAATCACGTCTTCGCAAAAAATTCCAAAATCGAAGGGCAAACTATCCGAAACATTCAAGGTGTCGAGATAATATGATGACCAACCTTCGCACCTTGTAATATTCCACAAGTCGTTTTCGCGGAAAGTCCAGGCAATCAATGGATAGGTTTCATAATAATTATTAGCACTGTTTACTGTTTCCAACGATTGTATCTCTTCACCCGCAAAAAGCTCAAGTGGTAAATTCCACACATTATCCTCCCATTCAGAAACCATGATTTTATCCTGTCCCTCATCATTATTAATGCAATACACCTCATCATTGTTGATTATTACATCGCTGATATTACCCTGCATTAGCGTATCGGGAGGTAAAAACCCGATGTTACCATTAAAAGAAACCAGTAGGAAGTTATTGGCTACCCAAGCAATTTTTTGTTCATCAAGGTGATAGTAAAAGGAGCCTGGCGCATTTTCGGCCAAAACAATCGGGTTTGAATGACCACCGTCAGCAGTCAATTTTATGTATGCCAATTGGGTGCTATCCTGGTAAACCTTTTCATAAAAAACATAATAGAGCGTATCGCTGTAGCTATCCACATAAATACATTGCGGATTGTGGTAGCGCACCAGCGAATCGGAAAGCAAAAGCACAGGTTCGGCGTTAAACAAATCAAATTGACAATAAATGGCGGTGCTGGCCGAATCGACAGGCTGCTCCCAAAGCAAAAGCCAATGTTCACCATTTTGCCATGCATCAGTAAAATTCAAGTGCAGATTGGATTTGTTGGCTTCTGAAGAAGTTAAGGCATACGGGTCTGACCAGGATTGGCCTTTGGCTGCGCTAAGGCTAAGCAAGGCTATCGTTAGCAGCAGGAAAGCATGTTTTAAACTTTTCATAATATCATTTTTTAATTTGAAAGCTATTAATTTGCTTCAAAGATAAACTTCTATTTACCTCCCGCCTCAATGTGTTCCATCAAATAATTGCGCAAGAGCGTATGCAGGTGGCGGCTGGTGTTTTCGCCCTCGTAAATGCCGTGCGAGCGATTGGGATAGGGCATCACCTGAAACATTTTGTTGTGCCTGACGAGTTCGTTAATCAGTACTTCGGTATTTTGATAATGCACATTGTCATCGCCGGTACCGTGGACAATGAGCAAGTCTCCTTCCAAATCCTTTGCAAAATTAACGGGAGAGCCTTGCTCAAAATCTTCGGGGTTTTCCGATTTCAGGCCCATGTATCTTTCCTGATAAATATTATCGTAAAAATACTGATTGCTCACCGGAGCTACGGCCATGCCCGCTTCGTAAATTTCAGGGTAGCGAAACATCAGGTTCAGGGTCATCGAGCCACCGCCGCTCCATCCCCACACGGCTGTGCGGGTGGAATCCACGAAAGGCCAGGTCATAATTTCGCGGGCAGCCATGGCCTGGTCGCGCGAGTTGACGACCCCAATTTTGCGATAAATACTCTTGCGCCAGTCCCGGCCTTTGGGCGCAGGCGTTCCCCGGTTGTCGAGTGTGATTACCAGATAGCCTTCCTGAGCCATCATTTTGTGCCACAGGCTGGCCTCGCCCCAGGCATCCTGGGCGGTTTGCCCCCAAGGCTCACCATAAACATAAAACAGAACCGGATACTTTTTGGCAGTATCAAAGTCGGGAGGCTTAATTATAAAGCCGTCCATGGTAATTTGATCGATGGTGGTTAGCTGAAAAAATTCGATGGCTTCCAGGTCAAGCCACGACATAGTTTCCTGCAATTCGGTATTGCTAACCAGCGTGCGCAGGCTTTTATGTTTTGGCAGCGATACCATTTCGGTGGTCGGTGGCGTGTTAATGTTTGACCAGGTGTGCAAGGCATAACGGGCATCGGGAGCAATGTTGTAGCTGTGCGTGCCGCTTTGGTTTTCAGGTGTGATGCGTTCGGCCTGGCTTTTCCCGTCCATTTTAATTTTATACAAATAAGCCTGTGTGGCATTATCTGGCGAAGCCATAAAATAAGCAGTATTATTGTCGGTGTCAATTTTTGCTACTGAAATTACATCGTAATCGCCCCGGGTAATCACTTGCTCTAGTGTGCCATCTTTTGAGATAAGATACAAATGCCGCCAGCCGTCTTTTTCGCTTAGCCAGGTAAAATGCTCCTCATCCATCCACATCCAGTCTTCCACCAGGTCGAGCCAGGCCTCATCGCGGTCGGTATAAATATTTTGCGCTGCGCCGCTTAAGGCATTACATCGCCATATTTTGTTGGTGTTTTGTTTGCGGTTGAGTTGCTGCACCATAAAATGTTGTGAATCCTCATCCCAAATCATGCGCACCAGATAATGCTGTTTTGGGTCGCCCGGAATTTCCATCCACACGGTTTGGTCACCATCGGCAGCTACCACGCCTATTTTTGCCGACGAAGGGTCTTGTCCTACTTTGGGATATTCAACGGGGATGGTGAAGGAATAGAGCGAATCGGTATTATTAATCATCAGGAAGTCCTTGATTTGAGAGGCATCGATTTGCCAGTAGGCAATGTGGCTTCCGTCTGGACTCCAGCGGAAACCATCGCGACAAAAGAATTCTTCCTCGTAAGCCCAGTCGAAGGTGCCGTTGATCAAATCGGTGCTTCCATCTGCGGTAAGTCGGGTGATTTTGTGGGTGGTCAAATCTTCCACATAAAGGTTGTGCTCGCTAACGTAAGCCACGCGGTTGTTATCGGGCGAAAACTTGGCAAACATCAGCGATGATTCAGGCAGGCCTTTGCCCAACTGGCTCAGTGCTTCGGTTTCGCGGTTTAAAAGCCAGTAGTCGCCTTTGGTGTTGTAACGCCACACGCGGCGGGTATTGGTAAAAATTAGCAGCAACTTTTTGTTGGCCGACCAGGCATAGCTGGCAATCGACAGAGGATTTTCCTCGCCTTTGGGTGTTAGCTGACTGGCCGAAATTAATATCGATCGCTTTCCACTTTTGGTTTCGTAGCGCACAATATCTTCTGCTTCCGGGTTTTGGTCTGCACCTTCGAGCAGCGTATAGGCCTGGCCATCCTCGACCCATTGGGGCTGACTGAAATATTCGGGATACAGGTCGCTTGATTGAAAAATGCGGTCGATGGTAAGCCTGGTCGAATCCGTGGATTCCTGGGCGATATTATTTTGTGGACATACCCAGATCAGGAGGACAAAAACATGGAGAGCGATTGCTTTTAAAGATTTTGTTTTCATCGTTTTAAGAATTTTGCTTGATGATATTTAATTATTGAATAATTCGCCTGGTACTTGATATGAGTTAATATGACCTAATCCAGGCTTTTTTGTACTTTCAGTTCAAGGCTGTTAATTTCGAGAGCCACCAACCTGCCCATGCCATCGGCGTAAGGCATGTAGCAACCGATGTCGAGGGCAATATATTTTCGATTGGGATTGGCCAGGGTGGTGCATAAAAAGTTGAAACTTACCGGCACATGACCATGCACCAGTATTTTGTTTTTAATTTTTTCGGATTTGGGGTAAAAAGACCTTGACCATAGCATGGCGTGGGTATCCTCGAAGGGGTCGAGTCGGTCGAAATTTAGCCCGGCATGTACGATGATGTACTTGTCTTCCTCGAAGTAATACTCAAGTTTTTCTATCCAGCGGATATACTTTTCCGGGATAGCATCGGCTTTTTTTACACCAAAGCTTCGGAGGGTAAAGTTTCCCCCGTGCTTCATCCACTCATCCACTATTTTGGTGTTTCGTTTTGCAAACCAGAATTTCTTCTTGTTAAGTCTGGCCTGATTGAAGGCCAAAAGCAGGTATTCTTCGTGGTTTCCCCGTAAGGGTTTTACTGTATATCCTTCTTCTTCCAGCTTCATAATATAATCGAGTACGCCCTTGGCATCGGGGCCCCGATCGATATAATCGCCAAGAAAATACAGCACATCTTCCTTATCAGGAATGATCTGATTTTCGATAAGTGCTTTCAACGTTTTTACGCAACCGTGCAAATCCGGGATAACCCATTTTTTCATGTTATCTTCTTTATTTGAACCGCGAATGTACAAAAAGATTTACTCAACTGTTAAAAAAACAAAAAATAATATTGATGCAGATATTCATATCCAGCGACACTATTTACTTTTTAAGGCTCATCATAAAAACTCGCGCATTTGTTACAGACGCGATGCATCGAATTTGGTACAGACGCGATGCATCGCGTCTCTACCCATTACACCTGATGCACGTCCGTGTGCCTACATCCCAGACGCACGTCCCCCGAAAAACCGGGACAGGCTGTGCGCCTTTATATTCCAATAATTCAGACGCGATGCATCGCGTCTCTACTCCATTCCTCTCTTATTTCTTCTTCGCCTGGTTGGCCACTTGCTCCATCAATTTTTTAATGGTCTCCGGGTTGCCGATAAACTCGTCTTTTAACAGGTTCAATTTATCATCAAATTCAAAAACATAAGGGATGCCTGTGGGGATGTTGAAGGCGATGATATCTTCCCCCGACATATTTTTCAGGTATTTCACGATGCCGCGCAAGCTGTTGCCATGGGCAACCACCAGGATGGTGTTGTGCTTTTGAAGTGCCGGTTTTATTTCGCCCTCCCAATAAGGAATCAGCCGTTCGATGGTGTGTTTCAGAGCCTCAGTGGCCGGCAGGTCTTCGGCATTAACGCCGGCATATTTGGCCTCGTGCTTGGGATGACGCGAGTCATCTTCGGGAATTTCGGCAGGGGGCACAGCAAAGCTGCGTCGCCATTTTAGCACTTGTGCATCACCGTATTTTTCGGCAGTTTCGGCTTTGTTCAAGCCCTGCAACATACCATAGTGTTTCTCGTTGAGCCGCCAGCTTTTATCAACAGGTATCCACATCTGATCCATTTCTTCCAGTGCCAGCCATAACGTTTTGATGGCGCGGCGCAGGTAGGAAGTAAAAGCCATGTCGAAGGCAAAGCCCTTTTCTTTCAAGGTTCTTCCGGCCTCTTTGGCTTCTTCGATGCCCTTTTCGCTCAGTTCAACATCTGTCCAGCCAGTAAAACGGTTGGCTTTGTTCCATACGCTTTCTCCGTGTCGGAGCAATACTAACTTTTTCATCTTTAGTTATTTTATATGAATATTTGTTACTAATCAGTCTTCAAATTAGCGATAAAATTCAACGAGGTCAAAACTGATAA
>CAZGAO010000104.1:0-16519 GCA_964523795.1 uncultured Lentimicrobiaceae bacterium | reverse complement strand
TGTACATGGACTTTGCAGGATATCTGGAACTCGATCCCATGGATTATATTCTTGAAGTGCGCGATGAAAGCGGGATGAACACCGTGGCCGCCTACAGTGCTCCTCTGGCAACTTTAGGTTTGCAAGATGCTGCCATCACCGTGGTAGCTTCTGGTTTTCTGGCTTCCGATAATAATAGCAACGGTCCCGGATTTGGCCTGTGGGTTGCCTTGGCCGATGGTGGCGAACTGGTCGAACTTCCGGTTTACACGCCCATGGCCCGCGTGCAGGTGATTCACAACTCCGCCGATGCTGCCGCCGAAATGGTGGACGTTTGGTTGGACAACACCTTATTATTAGATAACTTTACCTTCCGCACCGCCTCTCCCTTTGTTGATGCTCCCGCTGGCATAGAATTTACAATCGCTATTCAGGGATCTGACAGCCAAAATCCTGAAAACCCAATCTGGTCGCAAACTTACACGTTGGCCGATGGCGAAACCTACATTTTGGTAGCTGATGGAATCGTAAGCGGCACAGGCTACGATCCTGTTAAACCTTTCGACATTGCCGTTTACCCGATGGGTCGCGAGATGGCAAACATGGCTGGCAAAACCGATGTGCTGGTGCACCACGGTTCTACCGATGCCCCCACCGTTGACGTTTACGAAACCGGCGTTGGTGCTGGCGAATTGATCAACGACCTAATGTACATGGATTTTGCCGGATATCTGGAATTGGAAACCCTGGACTATATGCTTGAAGTGCGCGATGAAACCGGCGAAACTACCGTTGCAAGCTATGCAGCACCCCTTGCCGATCTAATGCTTGGCGGACAAGCACTAACCATAGTAGCCAGCGGCTTCCTGAATCCCGACAACAATAGCAACGGCCCCGGATTTGGCCTGTGGGTTGCTTTGGCCAATGGTGGCGAACTGGTTGAACTTCCGGTTTACACACTCATGGCCCGTGTACAGGTAATTCATAACTCCGCCGATGCTGCTGCCGAAATGGTGGACGTATGGTTGGACAACACCTTATTATTAGATAACTTTACCTTCCGCACCGCCTCTCCCTTTGTTGATGCTCCCGCTGGCATAGAATTTACAATCGCTATTCAGGGATCTGACAGCCAAAATCCTGAAAACCCAATCTGGTCGCAAACTTACACGTTGGCCGATGGCGAAACCTACATTTTGGTAGCTGATGGAATCGTAAGCGGCACAGGCTACGATCCTGTTAAACCTTTCGACATTGCCGTTTACCCGATGGGTCGCGAGATGGCAAACATGGCTGGCAAAACCGATGTGCTGGTGCACCACGGTTCTACCGATGCCCCCACCGTTGACGTTTACGAAACCGGCGTTGGTGCTGGCGAATTGATCAACGACCTAATGTACATGGATTTTGCCGGATATCTGGAATTGGAAACCCTGGACTATATGCTTGAAGTGCGCGATGAAACCGGCGAAACTACCGTTGCAAGCTATGCAGCACCCCTTGCCGATCTAATGCTTGGCGGACAAGCACTAACCATAGTAGCCAGCGGCTTCCTGAATCCCGACAACAATAGCAACGGCCCTGCATTTGGCCTGTGGGTAGCTCTGGCATCTGGAGGAGCTTTGGTGGAGCTGACCAATACCTCAAGTATCGAAAACACCATTGAACTTAATAGCCTCGCACTGTTCCCTAACCCCGTTCGCACGAGTTTAAACATTGATTTTAATGTTAAACAAAACAACGACAATATCCGTATCGAGATACTCAATATTTTGGGGTCAACCATTATGAAAAAGGAAATTGGAACGCTGACAGAAAACAGCACCCACCGCGAAAGATTTGATGTAAGTGCCCTACCAGAAGGAATTTATCTGGTAACCATCAATGCCGGAACCTCGGTTGTAAGCCGAAAAATTCAGGTAGTAAATTAACGGGTTTTCTTATGATTATTACCAGCAAGCCCTCCTAAGCGAGGGCTTGCTTTTTTTATTCTGTTAAATAATGATAATCTGAACATTGAATCGAAATACTATTTTTGTGGATTAATAATACATTACCGAAAAACATTAAATATGGATACGCTACTCAACGAGAAAGACCTCCGCTTGCAAATGGCTCGGGAGAACGAGATGGACGGTTACGAAAAAATGGACTTGTACAATCAGGAAACCTTAAACAAATTAGCCCATCATTACAAAGAAATACTTAAGCTGATTGGTGAAAGTCCGGCACGTGAAGGATTATTAAAAACCCCGCTGCGCGTTGCCAAGGCCATGCAGTTTTTAACCCACGGCTACGACCTCGACCCCAAGGAGATATTGCGCTCGGCTATGTTTACAGAAGACTACAAGCAAATGGTTTTGGTAAAAGATATTGAGGTTTATTCGATGTGCGAGCACCACATGATTCCGTTTTTTGGCAAGGCACACGTGGCCTACATCCCCAATGGCCGCATTGTTGGTTTGAGTAAGATTCCGCGCGTGGTAGATGCCTTTGCCCGTCGCTTGCAGGTGCAGGAGCGTTTGACCACGCAAATTAAGGAAGCCATCGATTCAACGCTGCAACCACTTGGCGTGGCCGTGGTTATCGAGGCTCAGCACATGTGCATGTCGATGCGTGGCATACAAAAGCAAAACTCCGTAACCACAACCTCCGATTTTACGGGAGCCTTCCTAAGCGATAAAACACGGGCTGAGTTTATCCACCTGATTGGATCGAAGTTGCATTAAAGCTGTTTTTTATTCTTTGATGCTTAGCACCATGTATTTGGTAGTTTTCCAAAAATCATCGGCTTTCACAATCTCAAAACTGTAATATCTTTTGCTATCCTCGCTGCGGCGGATGATATAGCTATCGGCAGGATGATTGCTGACGAGGGTTACCTTTCTTGCATCCAAATCAAAACTTGTCTTTTCGCGGATATCAATTTTTGTAAACAAAGTCGGATCGATGTCAGGGCTAAGCGTTTTAACCGCACCAATTCCGATAATTCCCCCTTCTTTGTCGATGATATTTTTCTCGATCAATTCTTTGCCTGTGGCGATGATGTACCACGCGGCATTTATCATCTCGTCCTGCAAGTCGATGATACGATCCTGCTCAAGGTTTTCAAGTTTGAGATCCGAAACCGATGAATAAAGATCCTGCACCTCAAAATTCAAATCTTCAAGCCGGCCAACCATCACAAGTATCTCACGGTCTTTATCCTTGACCATCAGTTCCAGGTTTTGCACCAGACGATCGAGTTGGGCATTTTTGCCAGCGGATGATTTGAGCTTCTCGCTGAGGTTCTTCAGGTTTTCACGATTTTCCTGCATCAGCTTGTCGATGGCACTGATGTCGCCTTTAACGGCAGCAACCCGGTCGCCGTTTTCGTTGCTGCCTGAGTTTTGCACAATCAGCTTTTCCTTCAGACGCACCTGAGCCAGATTTTCTTCTATCTCGTTAAAGGCTTGCATGAAATTAGCAATATCGCCATCGCGCTGACCAAGTTGGGCTTTGAGTGCTTCATTCTCATTTTTTAATTGTTCAATTTCTGCCTGGTTGCACGATACGGCAAGCAATAGCAAAGCAATAAAAAACACGATATTATTTTTCATAGTACAGATTTAAATAATTTAGGGTGATTAACGTTAGTAAGCGTAAAAAATTGACAGGGCAAGTAAAATTTAATCCCGGAATGACGTATTTCATTTCCCCTATCTTTGCACTTTTTTTTTAGCTAAAAATATTAATATTAATAAACTATGTTTTCACAAAACAATCAAAACACCTACCTCAGCGGTGCAGGCCAAATAGACAGCCTGACGCTGAGCCGTACTTTTTTGAGCAATGTTTTCGGCTGGATGTTTTTGGGATTGCTGGCCACGGCTGGTGTTTCCTGGATTTTTGCCGATAATGCACAGTTGATGTCGCTGCTGGCCAACGAAACCGGGATGACCGCCCTGGGCTGGATCGTAACTTTGGCTCCCCTGGGTTTTGTTTTACTTATGGGTATGGGCTTCCAAAAGCTCTCTTCGGCAACAATGGTTATCCTCTTTATGGTATTTTCGATACTGATGGGGATGAGCCTGAGTTTTATTTTCCTGATGTACGATTTGGGATCAATAGCCACCACTTTTGCCATTACAGCCGGCATGTTCGGAGCTATGGCACTTTTGGGCTACACCACCAAAACCGATCTTACCAAATTTGGTTCGATGTTATATATGGCTTTGATAGGCATCATTATCGCCAGCGTGGTAAATCTGCTGATTTTCCAGTCGTCCACCATGGATTACATCATCAGCCTGATAGGCGTTTTAGTTTTCACCGGCCTTACCGCCTACGATGTTCAAAAGCTGAAGCGCATTGGTAGCCAGGTGGATCAGGCGAGCGAAACAGCACGCAAGCTCACCATTATGGGAGCATTGACCCTGTATCTCGACTTCATCAATTTATTTCTATTTTTGCTGCGCTTTTTAGGTAACCGAAGATAAAAAATTATTATGACAGCTTATGTATTCCCCGGGCAGGGAGCCCAGTTTGTAGGCATGGGAAAAGACCTCTACGAAAAACACTCCACTGCTAAAGACTTGTTTAAAACCGCCAACAAAATTCTCGGTTTCAAAATCACCGAGCTGATGTTTGATGGCACCGATGACGACCTGAAAGAAACCAAGGTAACGCAACCGGCCATCTTTCTACACTCCGTAATTTTGGCACGTATGCTAAAGGAGTCGTTCAAGCCTGGCATGGTTGCCGGGCATTCGCTGGGCGAGTTTTCGGCACTGGTGGCCAACAAATGCCTCACCTTTGAGGATGGTTTAAAACTGGTATCCAAGCGAGCACTGGCCATGCAAAAGGCCTGCGAGATGGAGCCATCAACCATGGCTGCCATACTTGGCCTGGATGATGCGGTGGTTGAAAAAATCCTGAAAGAAATTGACGGAATTGTGGTGCCGGCCAATTACAACAGCCCGGGACAACTGGTTATTTCGGGTTCGCAGGCCGGCATCGATGCCGCCTGCGAAAAGCTCAAGGCTGCCGGTGCCAAACGTGCGCTACCGTTAAAAGTAGGCGGAGCCTTTCATTCGCCACTTATGGAGCCTGCACGTGTGGAGCTGGCCAAGGCCATCGAAAGCACTAAGTTTGCCGGCGGTATTTGCCCCATTTATCAAAACGTAACTGCACAGCCGGTTAACGATCCTGAGATTATAAAATCGAACCTGATAGCCCAACTTACCGCTCCGGTCCGCTGGACACAGATTATGAAAAATATGATAGCCGATGGGGCCAAGTCGGTGATTGAAGTAGGCCCCGGCACAGTGTTACAGGGATTGTTCAAAAAGATAGATCGCAATATGGATGCAAAAAGTGCCGTGATTGAAGAAGAATAATTTACTTTGGATATATAACCAAAAAGGCAGGATTCTCGCGAATCCTGCCTTTTTTAGTATCAATTAAAAATCTTTTTTTTGTATCAAAATAGCATTCCCTAAAGCCAATACTTGAACAGTAAATTCAAATTGGCAGCAGGGAAGTTCATCTTAAGGAATAGCTCCACCTCCACCGGAAGTGGTAGATTTTGTGCATGTACCTTCGCTACAATCCGAACAATACCAGCCACTACCCTGCAAAAGTTCTGGCTGACATTCTCCGGCTGACCCCGACCCCGTGCTTAAGCAGCCCGAACATGTAACGGTGTAGCCGTGTCCGGCTTCATCCGATCCTTCAGGAAGGTATTTCCGCTCATACAGTTTATCCGCATCCAAAATTAATTGCACCGCCGAGGATGCCAGGTTTTGCTCATCCCGTCCACGCAGAAAATAGAATTCACCCTCTTTGGATATTTGTATATCTGTAAAAGCAATGGTAAAGTCCGAATGCATATTAAGCACCTTAGTCCACGATGCTACAATTTCAGCCTTATCCCCAACAAATAAAATCTGTCCATCTTGCACTTCCCCAATCACCCGGTCGAAATGCAAAACCCCATTTGTGCTTTCTTTAATCGAAACAGGGTCATCTGAGGGAATCACAGTATTGGCCTGAGTACCCGCCCCCGTAATAGCTGTGCCAATAAAAGCAATAAGCAGAATTCTAATTAAATTTTTCATAAAGCAAATAAATTATAGGTTTAGAAAAATAATCAAATTAGCGTAAATAAACACAAAACCGTTAAACTTACGCTAATCAATTACTACGAATTGCCACAAATCTACTTAAAATGAGACTAATACACAGGTTAATAAATGTTAATCAATAATCCCTGCAATTCGTTCGAGCATTTCGGTTGTTACCGATTTGGGTCTTTCCAAAGGATAGAGTAAGGCACGATCCCATATTATGTTGGCGGCAATACCAATAGAGCGACCAATGCCAAAAAGTACGGTGTAAAAATCGTATTCCGTTACGCCATAGTGCCATTGTATCACACCGGTTTGGGCATCAAGGTTTGGCCAGGGATTCTTGGCTTTGCCCTGCTCTTTAAGGATGGGCGGTACAACCTTGTACAGCAGATTTACATATTTGAACAGCGGGTCTTCGGGCATGTGCTTCAGGCAGAAGTCGCGCTGGATAGAATAACGTGGGTCAGTTTTGCGCAAAACGGCATGGCCATAGCCCGGAATTACCTGCCCCGAGTTGAGCGTATCCCAAACAAACTGTTTCATCTCATCTTCGGTGGGGATTTCATCGCCCATTTTCTCTTTTACACCTTGCAGCCATCGCAGCACTTCCTGATTAGCCAGGCCATGCAAGGGGCCTGCAAGGCCATTAATCATCGCCGCCATCGACTGATAAATATCCGATAAGGTACTTGCCACCAGGTGACCGGTGTGAGCACTTACGTTTCCGCTCTCGTGGTCGGCATGAATGATAAAATGCAGACGTGCCACATCATCGTAGGGTTTTGCCTTCATCATCAGATGGGCAAAGTCGGCACCGATATCAAGGTTGGGATCAGACTGTGTGCGTTTGCCATCGCGATAAAGCTTGGCATAAATATACGATGCAATCTCGGGCAGCTTGGCCAGGAGGTTTAAGGCATCTTCGTAGGTGGAATCCCAATACTCGAGCTTGCTGATTCCGGCCTCATATTTTTTGGCAAAAAAAGACTCGCGATGCAGGGTTAAAATTGCATTGGCAAAAATAGCCATCGGGTGGCTACAGCAGGGATAGGCATCGATAACATCATACACGTAACGCGGCACAATACGGCGTTTTCTAAACTCATCCACGACATCCATCACCTCCGATTCGTTAGGAACATCACCGGTAAGCAGCAGGTAAAACAAGCCCTCCACGTAAGGCATCTCTGCACCCTTAGGCTTGGGAAGTTTCTCAAAAACCTCGGGAAGAGTATATCCCCGATAACGGATGCCCTCGTTGGGGTCAAGGTACGAAATATCAGTTACCAGCGACTTGAGGCCACGCATACCGCCAATTATCTGGGCGATCGTTACCTGATCTACAACCACATCACCGTATTCCTCGAGCAATCGTTGGGTACGCGGACGGTGTTGTTCTATTTTTTCACGAAGTTTTTCTTTTAAGCTTGCCATTATATTGTGTATTTGTATTTGAAAATAACTAACGCCTATTGCAGGCTAATTGTTTGTAAAATTTTATAAATTAATTGTTGATCTTTTCACGAAGGTTTTTATCCAGCGCATCCAGGAAACCCTCGGTGGTGAGATAGTGATCCTCTTTCAGGTTTTTGCCATGGATAAGCAACGCGAGGTCTTTGGTCATTTTGCCCGATTCTACCGTTTCCACACACACCGTTTCGAGGGTGCCGGCAAAATTTATCAACGCATCGTTGCCATCCAGCTTACCGCGATGCGCCAGGCCACGCGTCCAGGCAAATATCGAGGCAATGGGATTGGTAGAAGTGGCTTTGCCCTGCTGGTGCATACGGTAATGCCGGGTAACGGTGCCGTGGGCTGCTTCGGCTTCCATGGTTTTGCCATCGGGAGTTACCAGCACCGAAGTCATCAATCCCAGCGAACCAAAGCCCTGAGCTACTGTATCAGATTGAACATCGCCATCGTAATTTTTGCAAGCCCACACAAAACGGCCTTCCCATTTCAAAGCGGCAGCCACCATATCATCGATAAGACGGTGCTCGTAAGTGATGCCTGTGGCAGCAAATTTTTCCTGATAGTCCGATTCAAAAATTTCCTGAAAGATATCCTTGAAACGGCCATCGTACTTTTTGAGTATCGTATTTTTGGTAGAAAGATAAAGTGGCCATTTTTTTTGAAGTGCCATATTGAAACAAGCATGGGCAAAGCCCCGGATACTTTCATCGGTGTTATACATCGAGAGGGCAACGCCATCGCCTTTAAAATCGTAAACGTGAAAACTTTGGGCCGGACTGCCATCCTCAGGCGTGTAGGTAATGGTAAGCTTGCCCTTACCCTTGGTAAGGAAATCGGTGGCGCGGTACTGGTCGCCAAAGGCATGACGGCCGATACAAATCGGAGCCTTCCAGCCGGGAACCAGGCGTGGGACGTTGTCGATCATAATGGGTTCGCGAAAAACTGTGCCTCCCAAAATATTCCGAATCGTACCATTGGGCGAGCGATACATCTCTTTCAAACCAAATTCCTCCACCCTGTTTTCGTCGGGAGTAATGGTGGCGCATTTGATACCTACATTATATTTTTTGATGGCTTCGGCAGCATCCACGGTAATCTGATCGCGGGTTTCATCGCGTTTCTCCATTCCAAGATCATAATATTTAATATCCAAATCGAGGTAGGGAAAGATAAGTTTTCGCTTGATAAAGTCCCATATTACTCTTGTCATTTCATCGCCATCGAGTTCGACAAGCGGATTTTTTACTTTAATTTTTTCCATTTCTGTAATTAAGATTAGTACATTAACACCTCAAACATATCTAAATATTTGTATGTTAGAATGATTATCCTGCAAAATTAGAAAAGTGCCCTACACACACTTGGAAGCAATAGCATTTTAAGATTAATTAACGCCATCCAATTCCCAAACTTAAAAGCTAAATACGCAAAGAAATCCCAGTTAATCAATACTGGATGAAGATAGCCGATTTATTTTATTAAAAATATTATTTTTCCCACATTGGGATTTGATTAAAAATAGTACATTTGGAAAAAAAATCAAGATGAACAATTTTAAAATATTTGTTGTCGAAGATGACCCCTTTTACGGCGAAATGCTGAAATACCACATCAGCCTCAATCCGGATTACATCGTCGAGAAATTTGAAACCGGCCATGAATGCCTTAACAATCTTTACAAAAACCCGGACGTAATATCCCTGGATTATTCGCTACCCGACCTGTCGGGGCTTGAAGTATTGAAAAGGGTTAAAGACCTGAATTCGGAAATACCGGTAATTATCGTATCGGGGCAGGAGGATGTGTCGACGGCGGTGAAGCTGCTCAAGGAGGGTGCCTACGATTATTTTGTAAAAGACGATGAAACCAAGGATCGGATTTGGAATGCCCTGAAAAACATCCGCGAACAGGTAAAGCTAAAGCAGCAAATTGATGATTTGAAGGAGGAGATCGGCAAGAAGTATGTGTTTAACAATATCATCAAAGGCAACAGCAAGGAGATCAAGGCCATCTTTAATATCATGCAAAAGGCCGTGGACACCAATATTACCGTTTCGATATATGGCGAAACCGGAACCGGCAAGGATCTCGTGGCCAAAGCCATTCATTACAATTCGCTGCGAAGCAAGTTTCCATTTATCCCCATCAACGTGGCAGCCATTCCCAAGGATCTGATCGAAAGCGAAATGTTTGGCTACGAAAAAGGAGCCTTTACCGGAGCTAATACGCGCAAGATCGGGAAATTTGAAGAGGCCGGAAAAGGAACCATCTTTCTGGATGAGATTGGCGAGATGGACGTAAATATGCAGGCCAAACTGCTGCGGGTGCTTCAGGAACGCGAACTGACCCGCATTGGCGGACACGCCGTTGTTAAAGTTACTGCCCGCCTTATCGTGGCTACACACCGCGACCTGGCCGAAGAAGTTAAAGCCGGCAATTTCAGGCAAGACCTCTACTACCGGCTGCTGGGTTTGCCCATCACTTTGCCGCCACTCAATGAGCGTGGCAACGACATCCTGCTCCTGGCCAAATATTTTATGGATGCCTTTTGCGATGAAAACAACCTGGCGCGCAAAACGCTGAATCCCCTGGCTCAGGACAAGCTGCTTAGCTACAGCTACCCTGGAAATGTACGCGAGCTAAAAGCGGTGATAGAGCTGGCGGTAGTAATGTCGAACGGCGAGGTAATTGATGATACCGACATTTCGTTCTCGAACATAAAAAATGTTAGCGACTTCCTCCTGGATGAAGAAGATACACTGACCGGTTACACCCGCAAAATTATAGCTCACTACCTCGATAAATACGATGATAACATCCTGAAAGTAGCCAAGAAACTGGACATTGGTAAATCGACGATATACCGTTTAAAAAAGAATAACGAAATTTAAAAACCCCCATTTATGCCTGATAACAAATTGTACGACCTTAAGAAGTTATACGAAATGCTTGGCGATGATGACGAAGAAGTCAAAAATTTGCTCAACGTTTTTGTAACTACCACGCCGGTTTCGCTGCAAAGCATGAACGAAGGCTACGAGGAAGATGATGCTAAAAAAATCGCCACTTATGCTCACAAAATGAAGGCATCCCTTGCCATCCTCGACATTGATTCGTTGCACGATATCGTACGCAAAATCGACAAACAAGAAAAGGTAGAAGATATTGGGCAAGAAGAATTGGATCAAATTATCGCCACCATGAATCAGGTAATTAATGATGTAATCGATCAGCTAACTGACGAATACCACTTATAAAAGCAAGTTCAAATTCCGGTCAAAAATATCTGGCAAACTCGTCCCCGATTCCAGCCAATACGCTGGCAGGCCGCTGTGAATCGCAGCATCCACATTTTTGCGTGTGTCATCGATAAACAAACACTGTGCTCCCGGGATGGGAACCTTACTAAGCACTTCCTGATAAATATCCGCATCAGGCTTACGTTTTCCCATTTTGAACGACCAAAACGTTTGTTCAAATAAGCTGTCAAAATCATAACCATAGCTTTGTTTAAACTGATCAATAAAAATCTGATGATGAATAGCGTTGGTGTTGCTTAGCAAAAACAAGCGATACTTCTTGCGCAGCTTGTTGAGCAAGATGATATTTGAGTCAGGAAATCCCACCAGAATACTGTTCCATAATTCTTCGATCTGTTCCGAACCAAAGCCACTGCCAAGCCAGGCTTGAAGCAGTTGGATAAAATCCCGTCCGGAAATTCTTCCACACTCCAAATCAGCAAACAGCGGACTTTGCTGCGCCTGCGAATAAAGCTCATCAAAGTTGTTTAAACCCGCTTGCGCAAAGGCTTTTTGTTGTCGGGCGTGATCGATTTGGTAAATAACACCCCCAAAATCGAGGATCAGGGCTTCAGGGTTTAAATTGGCCGTTTGCATAGCTGTAAAAATTATGTCAGAAATTAAGCAAAATAATTTGTAAATTAAAAGCCAAAGATATACTTTTGCAGCCCTTTAACAAAAAGGGAAACACGCTTTTAATCGGGGCCTATAGCTCAGTTGGTTAGAGCACTTGACTCATAATCAAGTGGTCCCTGGTTCAAGTCCAGGTGGGCCCACCAACAAAAAACCTTGCACTTCAATAAGTTGCAAGGTTTTTTTATTAAAATCAAAGAATCCTATCCTCATCAAAGTTTTCGCTCAACAAACCGCCCCAGATAATAAAAGGCAAGGATAGGGATAAACATAAATTTCGCCGATTGCTCCAACACATCGAAGTACCAAAGCACGAGCAGAAAGGCTGCAATGATGATGATAACTATGACATCAAAGATTTGTTTTTTCATGGCAACAAAAACTTATAACTTAATCCCCCCGAAAAGGCATCCATCCCCTCGAAGCCGACAAGGATAACAATATGCTTCAAAACCGTAAGCCGCATCCCCGCATTCCACTTCTCGGCATCATACTCCAGCATCATCTCCAGATAATCCATATTTTTTGGAGAGATGGAGAGGCCGTAGAAGAGGCCGATAAACTGATAATCGGCTGATTTGAAAATTTCGGCTCCATAGCCCACCGTAAGCCCTACTCTATCAATAATCCAAGAAGTTCTGATATTCTTACTTGCCACAATATAACTTGAATTAAAATGGGAAGCACTACCACTTTGTAGTGTTGTAAAAAAATTCTGCACAGCCAAAACGACCGAAGGGTAGTATTTCCCCTCTTTTAATGCCTGCACTCGTGCCGAGGCCATCCGATCGCCGACAGTACTTTCGTATTGGTCGGAAGGCAGATCGATCATCCTTGAATACCGGATCGAAATCTCAACACGCGGAATAAAAGTAGTGGTAACATAAAAACCCATGGCATGGTAATCGGGATTCCCCCATTTTTTGTAATCTTTGTGTAGCAATGAGGCTCCAAAGTACATTGTTTTGTCAGGATAAATATCGGCTGAGGGTATATTAAAATATCCGCTGGTGCCGGGCAGTGATTGCGAATAAGCGCGATCGGGAGCAAGGTTAAATAAAACGAACAAAAAAATGACCAAGGTAGAAAAAAACGATGCAGCCATTCGTTTCAAGCAAGTCATGATATTATTGAGCTTACCATAAAATCTGAAATTCATATTCCAAAACGCGCTGTTTTTCATAAGCCTTAATTGCTTCGTGCCCGTTTAAAAAGGATATTTTTCCATGCAGCTATAAAGTACTTAAAGTCGGTCGTAAAAGGACTTTTTGCGTAAGCATCCAAATACTTCAATTCCGATTCCATAATTTCCTCCATTGTTTTTGGCATGTCGGCGTAAAACGGAGGTACCAGGCCAGGCCGGAATTTAATTCGCTTTTCTTGTAGTTCTTTGCTGTACAAACTGTAGTAGTGTTTACTTAAAGGCCTTACCCCAACGATTTTCATATCGCCTTTCAAAATATTAATCAACATGGGAAGTTCGTCAAGCCAGACCTTTCGCATAATTTTGCCCAAAGTAGTCACCCTAAAATCATCTTTAAATTTACCACCTTCCTGCAAATCATTGATTGCATAAATGTAGGGTTGCAAATATTCGGCATAAGGATGCATGGTTCTCATTTTATATACTTTAATAAGTTTGCCACCCTTACCGATTCTGTTGAGCCGGATTAAGGGGCCGTAAGTTGGAGTAGCCGGATAATGCGGTTCGCTTTTTTTACGCACAACGAAATAGAGATAGTCGTTCAAATAGCATTCTTCCACTACTTCAAAACCACAGGAATACAAACGTCCCAAAGTTTCAGCCCGGGATAATAAACGATTTTGGCCACCGGTAAAGAGGAAATAAATACGCTTGAGGATGGGTATTTTTGGAAAAATGCGTTTAAAAATAAAGTCGATGATGTAAATGATGTAATTGAGCGGGAAAAAGTATTTTTTAAGGATACGCTTTTTACGTAGAGAAGCCGTTTCGGCTCGCCCGATAAACAAGGCTCCGGTTTCAATTTTTGAATTGACGGCTTCAAAAAATTTATTGATGTATTGAATATCGTTAATGCGATGGAGATTTACAATGCAGCCATATTTTTCTTGGGGAAGAAATAGCACATTAACGCGATTAGTAGTTGAGACCACCTGAATACTTTCGCCGATGGCCTGAGTATAATTTTCGATGAACTTTCTTACCTCTTTGCCCTGCTCTTTTTCGATAATTTTAAGTAATTCGATAGCAATGCTTGTAGAATTTTGATTCTTAAAAATACGTCCAATCCGGTGCGAATCATGCAGCACTCGCTGACCGTTATTATCATAACTATACGACTCTTCTCCCCCTTCAGAAATCACAGGCGATTTTAATATCGAATTAAAAATAATGGCTCCTGTGAATTCTAATACCGTTGCAGATAAAATAGTACCAAAGGTTAATAATCTGGAAAAATCAAAAGTCCTGAAAATATACATCATCATAAACATGGCTGCAACAGCCACAAGATTACTTAGCAAAATAGCACTAATAGATTTTTTTAGATGATAAAAATTAGAAAAGTAGTATTTTTTGGATAGAACAGAAGCAAGAAGCCATAAAACCAAAGAATAGAAGAAAGGCTTGAAGTAATCCTGAAGGATAGCAATCTTTGGAACCTGTTTCAGCCAGGCTACCAAAGCAAACGATAAAACGACAATAAGGATGTCACCGATAAGGAGTAAGATTCCTCTTTTCATAAATGGCTGATTATAGCGGGCGAAAGTAGTAAAAATTAGAGGACGGGAAAAAGGAGGCTAAATTTTTTTAAATAGGGATAGCAAATTAAAGCCCAATTCGGCTATCGAATAGAGAAAGCGATTATTGATACGCACATAGCGACCATAATTCACAGTTTCGCCCCCAAAGCGCATTTTAAAATCCCTGACTCCATAAGGCACATCAGGTTTCCCAACGCCCATAAAATCGAACTGCGGGCAGCCACTGCTTATCGCAAACTCGATGGCAGCCCAGGTAGCAAGCACCGAAGGGTAAATCCCCAGCATTTTATACTCGGCATCCATACCGCACACATACCATTCGTAAACGGTTTTACCGGAAGAACAGGGGGACATAATGCCTCCAATAATTTGATTTTGATATCGGATAAGAAAAATTTTTCCGTAACCTTCTACTTTTGATAATTGCCAAAAGGCTTCAAAAAAACTAAAATCCGGCAAGGGCTTTTTTACCTTGTAACGATAAAGTTGGTATAGAATGTTATAAAAATCCCGTACTTGTTCCAAATCTTGTGGCTCGATTATTTCCGCTCCCTTGCGCAACGATTGCTTTATCTGTCGCCATCGCGATGCTGAAATTCCCTGTTTAACCAGAGCAAGACTACTGGTATCGACCAACAAATTCATGCGGGGGGTCCTTTCAAAATGTAAGCGATCAAATTCGCTATTAAACTCCGACATATCATAAGAAGCCCTAAATTGGATAAACAAGGATTGATGACGCACTTCGGAAATGAGTGCCTGGCACAATTGCCGAAAAACCGTGTTCCGCTCAGGGGAATCATCCACTATAACCGGCCCGCCATAAACCACCGTACGTGCTGAGAGCTTCCCCAATAGTCCTCCCGATTCGCGGATAACAACACCCAGCAATACGCCAAGCAGCCTGCCCGAACTATCGGTACAACGCAGAAAAACAGGGGCGAAATTTTTGGTAGCCGCAAAGAGCCGAAAGGCAAAGTGCGATTGCATTACCGAGCCTTGGGCATGGACTGCGAGAAACGCATCCCATTGCTCAATAAACGATTCACTAAAACTGTTGAGGCACTCCGTTTTCAATATCCAGTGTTTTGTGGCAAAAGTATAAAAAAGAAGCCGGCTGATGGCAGACGCATCCCGGCTTTTGTAATACTAAACAATTCAAACATCATTCATTCAATCATTCAATCATTCAATCCTCCACCCTATTCTTCTTTCCTTTATTGTTAAATTGTTCTTCCCACCATACCCACAAAAGAAATAAAATGAGGTAAAACACAAAACGAAAAACATAGTCATGGCTGAATTCCCACAAATGTCCATAGTAAAAAAGTGTAATCGAAACACCGGTAAGCCGGATGATATTGGCAATGTGCATGAGCAATAATGCCATTGGAATAAACCATAATTTATGTTTTAGTTTCCCGGGATACAAAACGAACAAGAGCAAAGCCTGAAGCAACTGCTTGAAACCGGAACAGCTTTTATTTATCGCCAGCCAACTTCCATCAGCATAAGTTAAGGTATTGTTTTGCTCGGTAAATGTAAAACCCAAAAAATGCAATACAGCCGTTGTATGCTGGAAAGCAATATCTGCAAGTAGCTGCCTAAGTTGCTGCACTTGTTCGGCAAAGGGATAAAAATGAAGCGGGTTGGCCCAATAGCGGAAAGAATAATGGATAATAAGCGTAATAATAATAAAGAGAAATATGCCTTTGAGAGACTTCAGTTTTTTTAGCGCGCTTTGCACATCATTTATCATACGGCAAAAATATATTTTTATGCTAATAGATTTTTCTAAATATCCAAAATAATGCTGATCCCAACAACACTCCGGCCGAATTTGCAATAAGATCGTTGATATTAAAAGCCCGGTAGGAAATAAAATATTGCAAAAACTCGCTGGCACCGGCAAAACATATTCCACTTAATAGCCACAAGAATGAGGGAATCCGAAAACCTTTCGCAAAGGCCATCCATGGCAGGAAAAGCAGGATATGAAAAAAATAATCGCCCCGCAGCATTATGATGGTAATGTTGTTTAAGTCCCTTGCTGTGTTGAGCGGCAGCGCTACCAGCAAGATGATGGCAAGGATGTAAAAGTAAAAAACCAGTCTGATTATTTGGGTTCGTGACATTTTGTTTAGAGTTGAGCGGTCAGATGAGTAGGTAGAAAGTAGTAGGTTGAAAAAAAAGTAGATACTTTGAAGCAGGTAGAGTTTATTGTGCTACCCATTCTTTAGACCAAAAAAAAACTTTTTAAGGTGCTTTTAATTTGTTTAA
>CAZGAO010000103.1:0-16653 GCA_964523795.1 uncultured Lentimicrobiaceae bacterium | reverse complement strand
TAGCTCAGTTGGTAGAGCAACGGACTGAAAATCCGTGTGTCCCTGGTTCAATTCCGGGTGGCACCACAAAAACCCGAATCGCAAACGATTCGGGTTTTTTGTTTTTAATGGCTAATCACGCCGCTGCCCAGGCATATTTTTGCATCGGGGCTATACACCACGCCAAACTGCCCGGGAGCCACACCCTGCAAGCGATTGTCGGAATAGATCACGAAATGCTTTCCCTCCTGCACCATCTGCCCCGATGAAAATTCGGGCTGATGTCTGATTTTGAACTTCACAATTTGCTTGCTTCCATAATCGCGATCGGCTTTTTCGTTGATAAATTGAAAGTGCGACATCTTCACCACATTTTTATATTGCATGTCGGGGTCGTAGCCATTGGAAACAAAAACAATGTTTTCGTTCATGTTTTTATCCACTACAAACCACGGCCCCTGGCTCAAACCCAAGCCTTTGCGCTGACCAATGGTGTGAAACCACAAACCACGATGCGTGCCCAGCACCTTGCCGGTTTCCAGTTCGACGATTTGTCCGGGGTTTTCGCCCACATATCTTTTAATAAAATCGTTGTAATTAATCTTGCCCAAAAAACAAATCCCCTGGCTGTCTTTGCGATGCGCCGAGGGCAGGTGTGCCGCTTCGGCTTTGATGCGCACTTCGTTTTTGTTTAAATTCCCCAAGGGGAAAGTGAGCTTCGAAAGCTGCTGTTTACTAATCTGACCCAAAAAATAAGTCTGGTCTTTGAAGCTGTCTTTGGCTGTGGCCAGATATTTCTCCCCATCCACCACCAAAGTGGAGGCATAGTGGCCTGTGGAAATTAAATCGAAATCTTTACCATAATTTTCTTCAAAGGAGCCAAATTTTATCATTTTGTTGCACATCATGTCAGGGTTGGGGGTCAGCCCTTTTTTCACCGAATCGATGGTGTAGGAAATTACCCGATCCCAATATTCCTCCTGAAGGGAAATTACATCCAGCTTGCACCCGTATTTTTTGGCTATCCAGTTTACAATTTCGATGTCTTCATCGGCAGGGCAACTTACCCACGCCGGATCGTCTTCCAGGCCAATGCGGATGTAAAAGATATGTGGGTCGAAGCCCTGTTCTTTTAGCATGTGAACGGTAACGGAGCTATCCACACCTCCTGAAACGAGTGATGCAATATTCATAATTTAAAGCTATAATTTGTGAAGCAAAGCAGGGGCAAAGATACAAACGATTACATTAATTTTTGATAGGCCTTCCACCAGCGGTCTGGGATTTCGTTGTTGCAGGCGCAGGTGTAATCGTTGTAGGAACAAGGAACCATGATGTGACGGCAGAGTTCTTTTTCCTTTTCGCGGCTTACCGGCAGTTGCATCCACCAGCGGTCGGTAGTTTTGCACTTATAAAAAACCAGGTCAGGCTCGGGGCTTGTCGAATTGACGATGTATTTGATAAAGCCTTCGCTATTTTCGTCCGGAAAGTCGGAGCTTCGTTTGGCAAAGCCTTCGAGGAAATGCCAAATCATTTGTGCCAGCAGATGTGCCGTTTGGCCATGCGGATCGAAGAGGGGGTTGCTTTCAAAAAATCCCACACAGGATATTTTGGACGAGAGGCCGGCGTAGCGCATAAGCTGGCAGGCTTCTTCGCCAAAAAAACCATGGGGGCTTGCCTGGCCATTTCCGGGAGCATCGGCATGGCGGATGGCCGAAACATTAAACGAAAGCAGGTCGGCATTGCGCAGTATAGGCTCGGCCTCCTCGATTTTGTCGCGTATTTCGCCCAGGCGGTAAACATCGAAGTAAAGCTGGTTCAACAGTTTTATTTCGTCCGGGTCGGTAAAATACGTTTGGTAGCCGATATTAGAAAAATTAAAAAGAAAATTGGGCTTACGATAAATAATTTTTGATAGCCAGCCATCGGGTGAGGATACATCGCCGGCTTCAATTTTTTGAATGCTTTCATCTATACTCACCAAATTAATCACCCGGCCAAAATCCTCGTAGCCGAGATAAATCGGATAGGTAAGATCTACGCTCCCGCCAATAACGATGGGGATAACTTTGGTGCGAAGCAGTTTAGCAATGGTGGTACGCAGGGCAAAATAAGTGTCGGAAATCTGATTGCCGACGGCAATATTGCCCAGGTCGCCAATTTTAAGATTTTCGGTTCGGGTAAAAAGACGGTAAAGGTATTTGCGTATTTCATCGGGAGCCTGGGCGCAACCTTTGTTTTGAGGCGATACACGATCATCGTTTACGCCAAGCAGGACAAGATCAAAAGACTCCAGATCATCCTCCACAAAGTCAGACTCTAATGCGCGAATTTGGTTTCCAATCCGGTTTTTATAAGGCTGCGGATCGAAGTTTATTTTTTGATAATCAACAGGCGTGAAAAACAGCGGTATTTCCATTTTGGAAATTTTTTTTATACGGTTATTTCTTTGCCTTTGTCGCAGTGCTCTTTGCCCCGGCTTTAGTTGCCGTTTTACGGGTAGCGGGTTTTTTGGCAGCAGGTTTTTTGGCCGTTTTCTTTTTGGGGTCGTTTTTATCTGCATCCGCTATAATTTCTTTGGCCATCGCAAAATCTATGTTGCCAGGCTCGGTTCCTTTGGGGATTTTATAATTCGATTTACCCTGTGCGATGTAAGGTCCCCAGCGACCTTTCAAAACTTTTATGCTATCGTCCTCATCAAAAACGCGGATGGTGCGTTCGCGATCCTTCTGCCTCTTTTCTTCTATCAGTTCGATGGCACGATCCCCATCGATGGTCATCGGGTCATCGGTTTTGGCCAGCGAAGCAAACTTATTATCATGCTTAACGTAGGGGCCAAAGCGGCCAATGGCGGTCGTCATTTCTTTGCCTTCGTATTCGCCAAGGTGGCGAGGGAATTTAAAAAGTTCCAGGGCTTCCTCCAGGGTGATGGTGTCGAGCGACTGATTTTTGCGCAGCGAGGCAAAGCGCGGTTTTTCCTCGCTCTCGGTATCGCCAATCTGAAGCATGGGGCCAAAGCGGCCAATTTTGGCAAATACATTTTTGCCAGTCTCAGGCTCCTGACCCAGGAGTTTTTCGCCACTATATTTTTCGGAGTTTTCCAGAGTATCTTCCACTGTTTTGTGAAATCCCTTGTAAAACTCATCAATCATTTTGTTCCACTTTTTTTGCCCCAAGGCAATTTCATCGAATTCTTTTTCCACTTTGGCAGTGAAATTATAATCCATAATATTAATAAAATGGAGCATCAGAAAAGTATTTACCACATTGCCAATATCGGTGGGTATCAGCTTGCCTTTGTTTTGTCCGGTTTTCTCGGTTTTTTTGCTTTCGCTGATAGTGTTGTTTTGCAGGCTGATAATTTCATATTTACGGCTTTCGCCTTCACTATCACCCTTCACCACATATTCTCTTTTTTGTATGGTAGAGATAATGGGGGCGTAAGTCGAAGGTCGGCCAATGCCAAGCTCTTCGAGTTTTTTCACCAGGCTGGCCTCGCTGTAGCGTGGGGGCGGCTGGGTAAATCGTTGGTTGGCTTCCATTATTTTGAGCGGCAGATGCTGCCCCAGGCTCAGGGGTGGCAAAACACCGGCGGCTTCTTCGGGGTTATCGTCATCGGTGGATTCGAGGTACACCTTAAGAAACCCTTCAAAAAGCAGCACTTCACCTTTGGCAGTAAGTTTTTCTTTGGCTGTCGAAATATCAATATTCACCAACGTGCGCTCCAGTTTGGCGTTGCTCATTTGCGAGGCGATGGTACGTTTCCAAATTAAGGAGTAAAGCTTTTGCTGATCGTTGGTTCCCGATATGGTTTCCTTATTAAGATAGGTAGGCCTGATGGCTTCGTGGGCTTCCTGGGCACCCTTGCTCTTGGTATCAAATTTACGAAACTGATGGAATTCTTTTCCAAACTGTTCGATGATTTGATCTTTAGCCATGCTTAGTGCCAGGTCGGACAGGTTTACCGAATCCGTTCTCATATAGGTTATTCGTCCCGATTCGTAGAGTTGTTGGGCAACCGACATGGTTTTGGATACACCAAATCCCAGCTTGCGGCTGGCTTCCTGCTGCAGCGTGGAAGTAGTAAAAGGTGCGGCGGGTGATTTTTGCACGGGTTTTTTCTCGATAGCACCCACAGTAAAATCGGCATTGATGCACTGGTTCAGAAATTTGAGTGCTTCTTCGCGTGTATTAAAACGTGAGGGCAATTCGGCTTTAAGCAGGCTTTGCCGTCCGGCTTTTTCTACTTTAAATTCAGCAGTAATGCGATAAAAGGGTGTAACCTTAAATTTCTTGATCTCGTCTTCGCGCTCAACAATCAGGCGCACGGCCACCGATTGCACGCGACCTGCCGAAAGGGAAGGTTTTACCTTGCGCCACAATACCGGCGACAACTCGAAGCCAACCAGGCGGTCGAGTACGCGGCGTGCCTGCTGGGCATCCACCAAATTTATATCGATCGATCGGGGTTCGGTGATGGCACGGGTGATGGCGGTTTTGGTGATTTCGTGAAAAACAATACGCCGGGTCTGCTCTTGTTTTAGTTCAAGGGTTTCGAACAAGTGCCACGAAATGGCTTCTCCTTCGCGATCCTCGTCCGTAGCAAGCCATACTACCTCCGCACTTTTGGCTAGCTTCTTTAGCTCGATGATGACCTTTTTTTTATCTTCAGATACAACGTAGTTGGGCTTAAAGTCATTTTCGATATCTACGCCAAGCTGTTTTTTTGATAAGTCCCTGACGTGGCCAAAACTAGATTTTACGGTGAAATCTGGCCCAAGGAATTTTTCGATGGTTTTGGCTTTGGCGGGTGACTCAACGATTACAAGGTTTTTCGACATACAATTACTCCTATTTTTGAGGCGGCAAAAGTAGAATAATTAATTAACAGCGATAAAAAGCTGTTTTGCCTTTATGGTTTTGGGGCATTTCTAAATTCAATAAAAACCCGGCTATCCCATCATTAAAAGGTGTTTTATAATTTCGGTTTGTGAGCTAAAAAATAAGTCGGGGCTTTAAACATTGGATAGCATCATACGCAGATTATCAAATTTTTGATGATAATCTTCCATCGATCGCTTTATAACCTCCAGGGCTTCCTCGATGCCGTAGGTGTGGGTGATTTCGGTATCCCGCTTTTGGCCGGGCAGATCTTTGTAGGTTAAAAAATAGTGCTTCAGGCGGTTGATAACCATCAGCGAGCAATCGGCTAAATCGTTGTATTCGCCATACACGGCATCATCGTTGAGTACGGCAACAATTTTATCATCGGCCTGGTTTCCGTCAATCATTCTAAAACCGCCTATGGGGCGGGCAATAACCAGGATGTCGCCATGGGCGATGGTTTTTTCGGTGAGGATACAAATATCCAGCGGGTCGCGGTCGCCAACAATATCTTTACGTCCGGTTTTTTCCATGCAATATTCGGCAACTTTTTCCGAACAAAAGGTTTGCGGAATAAAACCATAGAGTGCCGGTATCACGTTAGAATATTTCTGCGGGCGGTCAATTTTGAGATAACCCGATTCTTTATCTATCTCATATTTTACCGTATCGGTGGGTACCATTTCGATAAATGAGGTAATTACTTCGGGAGCCTTATCGCCAATATCCACCCCATGCCAGGGATGCGATTTGTACCTAAGTCCCATCAGTTTGCCAATCGGATCCATTAATTTGTTGCTCATAAGTCTTGGGTGTTATTAGTTGTGGCGGCAAAATTAAGGATAAAATACGGGAGCGTAGATAAATATTCGCAGGTATTAAACTGGTTTAAAAAAATTAGCCTTTTCCATAAATTAATCTAATTTTGCGCGGCATTGTACATAAGCATACTCATTTAGAACAATATTGTAAATTGATGAAAAAAACCGCAAGCCTTTTTTCAAAGACAGTTCTGTATCTTTTTCTGTCGGCGATAGCCCTGTCATCGTGTATTCCCATGAAGCGGATCGAATATTTGCAACAAGAAGCTGATAAAGGCGACAGCATCCGTAGTCATTTCAATTTGGAAATAGCAACCTATCGGCTGCAACCCGGCGATAACCTGTACATAAAAGTAAACAGTGTGCTGGCCGTCCGCGAAAATATTTTTAACGAGCAAAAAAGCAATTCAAGCAACAACTACTACACCGATGCCGGGATTTACCTTAACAGCTACCTGATTTCTGAAACCGGACATATCGATTTTCCCTTTGTGGGTAAGGTGTTTGTAAAAAATCTTACGGTAGAAGAAGCCAAAGACCTTATTTCGAGTATTGTTAAAGATTACATCAAAGAAGCCACCGTGGTGGTTCGTTTGGCCTTGTTTAAAGTTGCTGCACTTGGTGAAGTATCTCGTCCCGGCCAAATCAATATTTATCAAAACGACCTAACTATTTTCGAGGCTTTGGCTATGGCTGGCGACCTTACTAGCTTTGCCAAACGCGATAATATCATATTGTTAAGAGAAACCCAAACCGGAACCAAGACCCAGAAGCTAAACCTGAATGATGTTTCCATCCTCGAATCGGAGTATTTTTACATTCAGCCTAACGATATTATTTATGTACCCCCGGTAAAAGGCAAAAACTTTGCCTTCACCCAATTTCCCTACGCCCTTGTGCTTTCTACCATATCTACCACCTTACTTTTAATTAATTTCTTTCAAACCAATTAGTAGCAAACGTGGACACAAATTATAGCCCTCAGCAACAGTTAAATCAGGAAGAATCGATCGATATTAAAGCCCTGTTTTTTAAATTCTTCAGGTACTGGTATTTTTTCGCACTCACAGTTTTCGTTTCGCTGGTCATTGCTTTTTTGTTTAACAAATATACCAAGCCGGTTTACGAGGTTAAAACAACGGTACTGATAAAAGATGATAAAGCCAACCAAAACCTGATTGGTATTGGCATAATGAACAGCCAGCAAAACCTTGAAAATGAAATGGGGATTATCAATTCGTATGCCTTGGCTAAAAGGACTATTGATAATTTGAATTTTGAAATATCCTATTTTGAAGAGGATAATTTTATTACCAAAGAACTGTACAAGGCATCCCCTTTTAAGGTTGCCATGGATTGGGATCAGGCGCAACCCAAAAACATTAAGTTCAATCTTGAAATCCTGAGTAATACGGAATACCGGCTGATGGTACAAACCGAAAAAGTAGCACTTTACGATTATACGCTTCGCGAAGATGTTGGCGAAATAGAGAAACCATTGGTGATAAACCGAAAGTATAAATTTGGCGAAGCCGTTTCAGGCACCTTGTTCAATTTTACCATTTATCTCACCGAAGAATTTAAGGCTGAGGCCTTAGACAAGAAATATTCGTTTATGTTTCACGACTACGAGGGGTTGATTAGTACCTACCGTAGCACCCAGCTTGAACCCATTAACCGGGAAGCATCCATTATCGAAATATCTATTAAAGGTGATAATCAGGACAAACTCGCCGATTATCTCAACCAGCTTACACAACAATATCTGCTGCGCGGTATAGAGAAGAAAAATCAAATTGCCGAAAACACCATCCGCTTTATCGATTCGGAACTTATAGATATTACTGATTCGTTGAGCAGTGCCGAAACCCGCTTGCAGGATTTTAGGGTAAACAACGAGGTGATGAGCCTCGATTTTAAAGCCAACCAGGTGTTTGAGCAAATGCAGCAACTCGAAGAGGAAAAAGCCCAACTGGCACTCAAAGCGCGTTATTACAGCAATCTGCAGGCCTACCTTAAAAAAAACAAAGAAAATCTTGATGATGTGGTTATTCCCTCATCCATGGGTATCGAAGACCCACTGCTTACCCAGCTTATCAGCGGCCTGGCCGAACTTTATGGCGATCGTGCCGACATTTTGTTTTCATCATCCGAAAAAAATCCTCAGGTAGCTTCCATCGATCAACGTATTAGAACTACCAAAAACACTATCCTTGAAAATATCCTGAATATTATTAATACCTCCCAAATCTCTATTCAATCCATCAACGAACGTATCGCCCGTTTGGAAAAAGAGGTGAATAAACTGCCCGCCACACAGCGGCAGCTGTTTGGTATTGAACGTAAGTTTAAACTCAACGATGCACTCTATACCTTTTTGTTACAAAAACGCTCGGAGGCACAGATTGCTAAAGCCTCCAACCTGCCGGATAACGAAATCATCGACATCGCTCGCGAAGGAACACAGGTATTTCCCAAAAAAAGCCTCAATTATTTGATTGCCCTGGTGCTGGGACTTCTCCTTCCGGTAGCCTATATTTTGGGTAAGGATTATTTTAACGATAAAATTATCGAGCGCAAAGACATTGAGCGCTTGTCCAATCTGCCCATCGTTGGTCATATCATCCACAATAATAAAGAAACTTCGGTGGTGGTTTCCGAATCGCCCAAATCATCCATCGCTGAATCGTTTCGCTCCATCCGTACCAACCTTCAATACCTTACCAAAGGCAAGGAGCAGCAAACAATACTGGTAACTGCCGACATGGTGGGAGCCGGCAAAACTTTCATATCTATCAACCTCGCCTCCATTTTTGCCATGTATGGCAAACGGACGCTTTTGATGGGTTTCGACTTGCGTAAGCCAAAAATTTATCAGGATTTCGGGCTTACCAATACCGAGGGTATCAGTTCTTACCTTATCGGAAAAAGTAAGTACGAGGATATTGTACAAACTTCGATGGTACCCAACCTGGATGTGATTATGGCCGGCCCTGTGCCCCCAAACCCGGCAGAGCTTATTGCCTCGGATCGCAATGATGAACTGATGAAGCGCGTCAAGGAAGACTACGATTACATAATCCTGGATACGCCGCCGGTAGGTCTGGTTACCGATGCCTTTCTGCTGATGAAATATACCGATGCCAACCTCTTCCTTATCCGTCAGAATTACACCAATAAAAAGGTGTTCGAATCCATCATTGGCGACATCGAAAAGCGCAAGCTACCCAATATGTATCTCTTGATCAACGATGTGAAACTGGGTAAGGGTTCTTATGGTTACGGCTATGGTTACGGTTATGGCTATGGTTACGGCTACGGCTACGGTTATGGCTACGGCTATGGTTACGGCTATTATTCGGACGATGATGCTACGGATAAAAAATCCTTGTTCCGGAAAATATTTGGTAAGGCCTAATTAATGAAAGAATAATCCCCGCGTTTTTGATCGTTGTTTGCAAAAATCCATGCTTTTAATATTACGGTGCTCTGCATCTTTACAGTTTCTTCTATTTGTAGCATGTTTGTCAAAAACTGCGTTTTTAGCGGCAGATCCGCGTAATATTTGTAGTAGAATGAAAAGCAGCGTGGATACCCTAAGGTGCAGCGCACCGAAATGTTATTCTCTAAGTTTTTCAGCTTTTTTTGATTTAAGATTGACCCCGCATGTGCGGGAATCGGAGATTTTAGATTGTGTTGAATATCACCAACATCTAAAATCGTCCCGAAAAGCAGAAAATTTTTAATTTTCGTAACTTTTCGAGGATGCACGAGCGGAGCTCGGCGTTAATCTGAAATCGTATGTTTTTTTAACTGTTACTTTAAAAACAGACACTAATTACCCCAAAAACTTTCTAATAATTCCCTCAAACATGGTGATGGCGGTGGGGATGATTTCATCCTGAAAATCATAATCAGGGTTGTGCAGCGCCGGGTGGTTTTTTCCGGCTCCGATGCCGAAAAAAGCTCCGGGATATTGCAAGGTGTAGTAGCCAAAATCTTCCGACCAGCGGAAGGGCGTCTCAGGTTCCTCTATCTTTAGCTTATTTTCGAGGGCTACGGCTCTTACCACATCCACACAATCATCATTGTTGATGGTAGCCGGGAATTCCTCGCGCCATTCAATTTTTTCGTGCAAGCCATACTTGTCAGCCGCCGCCTCTACAATCTTCACCACTCCCTTGGTTAATAAATCCATGTCATCGTTGCGGTAGCTTCGTAGGGTAGCCATTACTTCGGCATAGCCGGGCGTGGTGCCAAAGGCAATTTCGCCAATGCGCGTATGTATCAGGGTTATCAGTTTAAAATCTTTAAAATTATTCTTGCTATTTGATAATTTGGATAATTGTTGAATAATTTCGGCTACGGCCAGGGCGGGGCTAATGCCATGCTCCGGGTTGGCGGCGTGCGATGTTTTGCCCGTTAGTTTGGCTATCATGCCTTTGGAAGCGGCTGCAAAATGCTGGTCGCGTAACACGATGGTGTTTTTTGCGTAGCCGGGCAAATTGTGTAAGCCAAAAACATAATCCGGCTTTAGCGCTTCAAATTTTGGATCGGCCAGCACGGCGGCTGCACCTTCGCCGGTTTCTTCAGCTGCTTGAAAAAGTAAGATTACCCGGCCCTGCTTTAGTGGATTTTGGTGAAGTAGCTGAGCCAGTCCAGCAACGATGGCCGTATGCCCATCGTGGCCACACTTGTGCCCCACGTCCGGATAAACTGACTTGTGCTCAAAATCGTTGGTTTCGCCAATAGGCAAGGCATCTATGTCAGCGCGTATCATTACAGTTTTGCCGGGCTTTTGGCCTTGATAAACAGCGGCCAAACTCGCTCCCCCCAATCCGTCAATTATTCTCTCCGGCGAATAGCTCAAAAGAAAATCTTTTATTTTCTTTGCAGTTTCATGTTCTTTTTTAGAAAGCTCGGGGTACTTATGCAAATATTTACGAAAGGCAATTATTTTATTTAAGGATTCGTTTGTGAAGGTCATATAATTGAAGGTTTTTGATTTAAAAAAAAGTGTAAAGCTAAAACTATTTTGAAAAAATGAACAAGCTCTATCCGTTAAAGTTCAAGCCGCGTTTCAGAGATAAAATCTGGGGCGGACAAAAAATTAAAGATGTGCTCAAAATCAATTTTGGCGATTTGCCCAATTGCGGCGAAGCCTGGGCACTTTCGGGTGTTGAAGATAACGAGACGGTGGTGGCCAATGGTTTTTTGACCGGCAACGAGCTGAACGAACTGGTAGAAATTTACATGGACGACCTGGTGGGCGGCAAGGTTTACGAGCAGTACAAAAACGAATTCCCCATCCTTGTCAAATTTATCGATGCCAACGACTGGCTTTCCATACAGGTACATCCCGATAATGAACTGGCGCGTAAGCGTGGTTTGAGCAACGGAAAAACCGAGATGTGGTACATCATCAGCAGCGAGGAAAATTCGCAGTTAATCAGCGGCTTTAGCCAGACGGTAAATCAAAAGGTGTATCTTGACCATCTTAAAAATAATACGTTGCAGGAAATCCTGAATTTTGAAATAGTAAAAGCTGACGATATTTTTTATATGCCTTCGGGACGAGTTCATGCCCTGGGGCCTGGAATACTGCTGGCCGAAATACAACAAACCTCAGATACTACCTATCGCATTTACGATTGGGATCGTAGCGATGACCAGGGCAAGCAACGCGATTTGCACACCAACGAAGCCATCGAAGCCATCGACTACAACACCTACAACGATTACAAAACGGACTATCCACATATTAAAAACCAAAGTGTGGAAGCCGTGAAGGCTCCTTATTTTACCACCCAGGTTTTGCATTTGGACATGCCAATGATAAAATCGTTCGCCAAGATTGACTCCTTTATAATTTACACCTGCGTAATGGGTAAGGTGGCGGTAAAGTATCCTGAAGGAAAAGTGGAGCTTAACATGGGCGAATGTCTGCTGATTCCCAACGAGATTTTGAGCATCGAAATCCTTCCTTTGACTGAATCCAAATTATTGGAAACATACATTTTATAGCTGATTTTACAGGTATTCATGTAAATTTGTCGCGTCATATTTATTTATCATAACTAATTTCAATACAATGAAAAACGTACTATCTATTGCATTACTTTTACTTTTTGCAACTTGTATTTCTGCCCAGGACAACAGCAAGGCACTGTTTAAGCTGCCAGAGATAAATGTTAAAAACATGAATGGTGAACCCTTCAACACGGCTGAAATAGACAACGAAGGCAAGCCGATTATTATGACTTTTTGGGCTACCTGGTGCAAGCCTTGCATGAAAGAGCACGATGCCATCAACGAGGTTTATCAGGATTGGATCGAAGAAACCGGTGTTAAGCTTTACGCTGTTTCCATCGACAATGCCCGTTCGAGCAAGCGCGTAATGCCGACCGTAAACGGTAAAGGATGGGAATTTGATGTACTACTCGACCCCAACGGCGACCTGAAACGCGCCATGAATGTAAACATCCCGCCACACACTTTTATCATCAATGGAAATGGCGAGGTGGTTTGGCAACACATCGGCTACCTGGAAGGCGACGAAATGGAGTACATCGAAATTGTCGAAAAACTCATTGCCGGCGAAGACATTGACTAATCACTATCACGCTACTAAAACAAGGATACATTGAAAACACTGCTATTTAGATCACTCACAATATTGTTTGTTTTTATTGGGATGGCTGCCGGCGCACAAAGTTTTTTGGAGGGCGGCAAGGTAAATGGAAACATTCAAATGGATGCGCAATATTACAGCACCGATGATAAATTGGGTATTACCGATACCACGCTGAACTTTCGCAAATTTGGCATGAATGCCTTTGGCAATGTCAATTATACCAACGGCGATTTTTCGGCAGGTATGCGTTTCGAGAGTTACCTCAATCCCATGCTTGGTTTCGACGATCGCTTTGAAGGAACAGGCATCCCCTATTGGTTTGCCAAATACAAGGTTGGGACTTTGGAAATGACCGCAGGGCACTTTTACGAGCAGTTCGGCAGCGGGCTGATACTGCGTGGCTGGGAAGAATGGACGCTGGGCTACGACAACAACTTTTACGGTTTTAATGCGCACTTTTCTCCCATAAAAGGGGTGATGCTGAAAGGCCTCGTAGGAACGCAACGTTATTTTTGGGAACCTTACGAAACCGGAAATCGTGGTATCGTGCGTGGTGCTGATGGCGATTTCTTCCTCAACGATATGTTTGAGAGCATGGCCGAAAGCAAGACCAAAATCGATCTCGGGGCTAGTTTTGTTAGCAAATACGAAAAGGTACCAAGTTTTACCTATAATATTGAAACAGCTTTTGATAGCATTTCTGATGGGGGAGATACTACACAATGGATCAACCAAAAAAACTACAAGTTAAACCTCCCGAATAACGTGGCTTCGTGGGCCTTGCGTGCTAACATCGCCCATGGCGGCTTCAACTTCTATGGCGAATACGCACAGAAAGGTGCCGATCCCAATGCTACCAACGATTACATTTTTAGAAAGGGACAGGCACTTTATTCTACGCTGTCGTATTCTACAATGGGTTTGGGCATCTTCCTTTCTACCAAGTGGATCGATAATATGAGCTATAAATCCAAACTTACCGAAACGGGCAACCCGCCCATGCTCGACATCAACTATCTGCCAGCCATCACCAAAGAGCATCCGTATAGCATGGCCACTATGTATCCTTATGCCACCCAGCCCAACGGCGAATTTGGCTTACAGGGTCAGATTATTTATACCCTTCCCAAAAAGTCGGCTCTTGGCGGAAAATACGGAACTACGCTTACCTTTAACTACTCGCTGGCCAAATCTATCCAAAAGGATACACTCAGCGCATCATCTGTTACTGGTGGCATAGCCGGCACCGATGGCTACGAAACCAAGTTTTTCTCGATCGGCGATCTTACCTATTATCAGGACTTTAATTTTATGATCGAGAAAAAATTTAATTCTAAAATAAAAGCCAAGGCCGCATATTTTAATCAGACTTACAACAAGCACGTGATCGAGGATAACCTTTATGACGATCATAATATGGTGGATGCCAATATCGCCGTGCTCGACCTGACCTACAAATTTGACCGCCGCAACTCGTTGCGCGCCGAATTGCAGGGGCTGTGGACCAAGGAAGATGATGGCGACTGGATGGCACTCCTGCTCGAATACAACATTTCTCCCACATGGTTTTTCTCGGTTCAGGATGAGTTTAACTACGGCAATCCCGATGGCGATATGCAGGTGCATTATTATAACGTGTCTTTTGGCTACACGCAGAAATCCAATCGTTTTTCGCTGCGTTACGGAAGGCAACGCGATGGCTTGTTGTGCGTTGGCGGAGTTTGTCGCTATGTGCCGGCCTCCACAGGATTTACGCTCACCCTTACCAGCTCATTTTAAAAATATTCAAACAAGCATTTTTAAATTATGAAAAAGAATATTGCATTTATACTTGTTTTAGCTCTGATTTCTGCCGCAGCCTGGATGTCGTGTCAAAAGATCGACGATCCACTGGTGATTACCAGCCAGCGCGAGTTTCCGGACTTGCCCGATGATACTACCGGTGGAGATACCACCGTGAATCCGCCCAACTTCATTTCTACTTTCGTGGATTACAAGCAGGTGCTGCTCGAAGAGTTTACCGGCCACCTGTGTGTAAACTGCCCCGAGGCAGCAAAAATGGCGCACGACCTGGCCGAGGAAGTCGATCATAAATTGATTATCTATGCCGTTCATGCCGGAAATTTTGCTGCACCAATTCCAAATTCAGCTTTGGATGCTGATTTTACCTGCGATGTGGGCGATGAGCTTTTTCCTACCTTTGGTATTTATGCCAATCCGCTGGCACTGATCGACCGGGTAAAATTTAACGGCTTACGCCAGATAGCCACCGGCGATTGGGAGACTGTGGTAACGGATCAACTGCAAGAAGCCAATACGGTAAACCTGAAACTGTCCAACACCTGGTATCCAAGCCTGGGTGCCGTAGCCATCGACATCGAGACGACATTTTTAGGCGATCCCGAAGGCCAGTACAAGCTGGCGGTTTACATTGTGGAAGACAGCATTGTTGCGCCTCAGCTCAACAACAATCCCAACATTGGCGATGGTGGAGATACCTTGTATAATTATGTGCATCGCAATATTTTGCGCGATGCCGTTAGTCCTTACTATGGCGACTTCCTGGGCGTGGAGGGAAACGTGGTAGCTGGTGAGGTTTATACCAAATCATACACTTATCCGCTTAATGGCGATTGGGTAACAAAAAACTGCCGCATCATTGCCTACATTGGCAAATCCGATCCAGCCCTTAATCTTGTGGACATCGTTCAGGTGGCCGAGCTTGAGATAAAAGTTGGAGAATAAAAATTTATACCTTCTTTCAAAAACAAAACACCCGGTAACTTAATGCTTCCGGGTGTTTTTTATTTTACCGTAAAAAGGGCTGAAAATCCTATACCGTAATCAGAACTCCGGACTTGACGCATAAGTAAGAATTATATTTCACGACAGCAGGTTTACGCTGGGTTAGGGGGTTTGAAGTATGTAATTCTATCTCAGCCCAATCCCTGCCCGCCAACAGCAATTTCAGCAAAGGCTTCGATTTCTTTTTCCAGTGCCTCCCTAGCTTTCAAACCGGCAATAAGATTTTGGGGGATTTCGTGCGAGGCTGCACCCAGGAGCATCCCTAAAGCCATGCCCCGGTGTACGTTGTCGCCACCCACATTTACGTTGGCCAGCAGTGCTTCCTCGAAACTAAAATTGTATTTATAGGCAAGATAAAGCAGCATAGGCACGCCGTGCTCCACATAGCACGCGGTAGAGAATATTTTTTTTACCACCTTGGTTTCCGATTGGTTTGCAGTAAAGGTTTTGATATCCCAGGTTTCATCGGCAAAGGTTTGATGCAACTGCCACATTACATCTTGGGGCACCGCAGCGGGGCCGCCGTATTCCTGGTATTTGCGAAACAATTCCAGGCCTTCGTATTTGGGCAGACGCAGTTTTGCGCTTTGATTTTCTATTACTCCTTTTGGATTAATTCCGTTAATAATTTGATGAATTGCGGGGACAATTACCGCCAGACCCGCACCAATACTTTCGGAGCGGTGGGTAAGCTGCTGATGCTGCGCAGCAAAAGCCAGTGCCTGACTTTCATCGCCGGCAGCCAGGGCAAGTACCAGCGGACGGATAAGCCCACCCAGCGCATTAAGCCCCGGATTACTGCGCTGATTGCTGGCGCAAAAGGCGGGAGGCAAGCCTGTCGAGTAATTCTCGAACCAAGCCCTGAGGTAGCCCTCGGTGTAGGGATCATTGTTTAAACCCTGGCTGGTCATATATTCGATAAAGTCAGCAATAAATTTATCCGGTTGGTATTTCCCGGCTGCAACGATCTGCCGCATCAACACACGTACCAGTTGAGCATTCAGCGTGTTTTCGCCCGCATCCAATCCATGGTGGTAATGATAGCGGTCTTTGATATTCAGGTTTCCATCTTCGTCATATTCAAATCCTGACTTATCGAAATCGGTATAGCTTGTCTTGTAAAAACGGGCGTGTTGAAACAGGATGTCGTACTTGCGCCCCAGCTTTTTAGCCTGAGCCACATCGGGCAGGTATTTGCCGCCCACCAAAAAAGCTTCCACATGCGGGTGGGGCGGAGCTTCATAAGTTTTTACCGAGCCACCAAAAAGTTTCGGGATATTGGCAGGCTGGTAATACCAATGTGCCGGCATGGCCAGGGCATCGCCAATAAACAAGCCCCACAAGGCATTGATGATGCGTTGTTTTTTTTCGGTCGTATGATCTGTTTTTTTCATAATTTGAATCTTTTATTAATTACCAATGCAAACCATCTGGCCGGAACTAAGTTTATGAATTAGATCCATTTTTTTTAATTATTAATAATTCAACTCTGTAAATGCTCTTAAACAAGTTCCAACAAATAACATTCAA
>CAZGAO010000102.1:0-17080 GCA_964523795.1 uncultured Lentimicrobiaceae bacterium | reverse complement strand
TGGAATTTTCCACGCACCTGTTAGGTTTACTACATGCCCGGCACACCAAATATTGCGCGGCTCTGCCGCTTTAAATGTTGTATTTGCCAAGCATGGTTGAACTATAAGCATCATACGAGGTGCAGAGCACTGGCAATATTTGTAGTGATGGCGTTCCCTCGTGGAAGGGCAAGGTGCGGAGCACCGGAATATTAAAAGCACAGGTTTTTGTAGAGAACTATCAAAATCCTTGTATCATAAGCCATTATTATTTATGCCATTGCATAAATAATAAATTGTTACGAATTTCTCGCCACCCCTACTTTAAATGCTCATCAAAAAAGGTGGTGATTTTCTCGAATAGGTGTACACGCGCCTTTCCATACATATTGTGCCCTGCGCCGGGATAAACAAAGTAATCCACCTGCTTGCCCTGCTGAATGCACTCATCGAGGAAGGTAAGGCTGTTTTGCCACATCACCACCGGATCGCTGGTGCCGTGGATAAGGAGTAATCGTCCTTCCATATTTTCGATATAATTTAACACATTGGCTTTTTTGTAGCCCTCAGGATTTTGCAGAGGTGTGTCCATGTATCTTTCGCCATACATCGCCTCGTACCAACTCCAGTCGATGACCGGCCCGCCTGCACAAGCCGCTTTAAACACGCCGGGCTGTCGCAAAAACAGCGAGGTGGTTAAGAAACCTCCATAGCTCCAGCCATCCACACCGATGCGGGTGGTGTCAACATAATTGAGACTTTTCAGGTATTCAACGCCGATCATCTGGTCGGCCATCTCGGCTTCGCCACACTGGCGATGGATTATATCTTCGAATGCCCGGCCGCGATTGGCCGAGCCTCGGTTATCAAGCGTAAAAACCACATAACCCCGCTGCGCCATCAGGTTGAGCCAAAAGCCTGCACCACCTGTCCACGAGTTAGTAATGAGCTGGGCGTGTGGGCCACCGTAAACATATACCAGCACCGGATACTTTGTGCTGGCATCAAAGTCGATGGGTTTTATAATCCTGCAATACAAATCGGTTTTGCCATCATTAGCAGTAAGGGTGAAAATTTCGGTTTTACCAATTTTGTAATCTTCCCAGGGGTCGGCATCCATTTGCAGCGTTGCCAGCGTTTCCCCGTCTCTGTCTAACAGATAATACGCCCTGGCCATTTCCATGCTGCTAAAGATGTCCAGGAAATATTCCTTGCTTGCCGAGGCCATCAGGCTGTGCGTGCCCTCGCCCCGGGTGATGCGTTTTGTCTTCCCGGTGCTGATATTAATCCTGTTCACTTGCCGCTCGATGGGGCTGGCCTCAGTGGATTCGTAGAAGATATTTTTCCCCTCATTATCAAAACCCAAAAAATCGGTAACTTCCCAATCGCCATGTGTCAACTGCTTGAGTAACTCTCCTTGAGTATTATAAAGGTAGAGATGATTCCAGCCATCGCGGCGGCTTTGCCAGATAAACTGTTCCGGCTCTCCGGTCAAAAAGCTTAGGTCATGCTGTGGTTCCACGTAAGTTTGTTTTTCTTCCTCAAACAAGGTTTGGCTGAATTCACCAGTGGCGGCATCGTATTTATTCATCTTTAGATGGTTTTGATCGCGATTGAGCAGGCCAATATAAATGTATTTTCCGGCAGATCCCCAGCTTACCGAGGTCAGGTACTGATTTTCGGGCCCTGTTGTTTGGATATAGGTTATTTGATTCATGGCCGGATCGAAAATTCCCAGTGCTACTTTCTGGCTTTTTTGTCCGGCCATAGGATAGCTGATGGGATCGGAAAGGGCGATGGGACGCTCGATGTTTACCAGCGGATAATCGGCCACCTCGCGCTGGTCGGTACGGTAAAATGCAAGTTGGCTGCCATCGGGCGACCAAAACGAACCCTGGCTGATGCCGAATTCGTTGCGCGAAGGCACGTGCCCGTAAAGAATATCCGCGTCATTTTCCTCTGAAACGCTTAGGGTTTGGCCATCCATCGCTACAAACAAATTATTAGCGATGGTGTAAGATACGGCAAAGGTGTTTTTATCCAAATTAATATTTTCGGCTTCCTCAGGATATTTATTGACTTGCTTTATTTCATCCGCATCAAAATCATAAACAAAAACAGTTTGCTCGTTGATGAAATAAAAGCGTTGATTATCGAGCCAAGTTACCGAGGGAAATCTTCGCATATTTTCCAGATCGCTGGTTTTGTCTTTCAGCGCATCCAGACTTAGCAGGGTGTCGGGTTTAATTTCGCTAACGGCAGCAGCCTGGATGAGGGCATTATTTTCGATCCAGGTAAAGCTGTCGAGATCGCCGCGCCAGTTAAGGTTTTGCATCCGCTCAGGATAGAGCTTCCCGTTCAGATAATCATTGTAGCTGAACAGGCTATCCTGGCCAGCGACGGTAAGATAAAATAAAGTCGCCAAAATAGTTAGGCAGAGGTGCAGTGTTTTCTTCATCATTTTCTATTTTTAATATTGATAATTTTATTCGAGGTCTTTGGTCGAAATGCCATATTGTTCATCCTTTTCAATATTTCCGCGTGGCTCAACATGCACTAGAATATCATACACAGTGCCTAATGCGTTTTTCAAGCTGTTCTCCACTTTTTTGGCAATGCGATGCCCTTCGGCAATTTTTAGCTCGGGGTCTACTTCAATGTCCAAACCAATGATATAATGATTGGCGGTTTTGCGTACTCTTAGGCGATGGGGGTTTTCGGCACCCTTGACCAGCGCAACGGCATCGATAATCTTTTTGTAAATCCCCGGGTCGTCCACGCCATCCATCAGCTCTATGTTGGTTTCCATAAAAATATCGAAGGCTATTTTCATAATGTACAAACCAATGAGCAAGGCAAAGATACTGTCGATAATTGGCATCTCCAGAACGAGGGTAAAAAACAGTCCGAGAAGTACCGAAACCGAAATAAAAACATCATTCCGCATATTGCGGCCATTAGCCAACAGCATGGGGCTTTCTACTTGTCTTCCCTTGCGCAGCAAATAATACGATAAAGCCAGCTTCGCAACAATGGAAACGATGACCACATAAATGGCGATAGGGTCAGGGAGGGCTTTTTCTAAACCATCCAGAAAATGTCGGATCGTAGAAATGGTGAGCTGGGCACCGGCAAAGAAGATGATAAACGAAAGTGCCTTGGATGCCACCGCATCCGCTTTGCGATATCCATAAGGGAATTTAAGATTGGGTGGGCGCGAAATAAGGCGAGCCGTAAGCAGCGTAATGAGTGAGGTAACGATGTCGCTGGCCGAATCGATGCCATCGCCAACCAGGGCAAGGCTACCGGCAAAAAGCCCCACGCTGATTTTTAATGCCGCCAGCAGCGCATTGCTAACCACCGCAATCCATGATGCACGTATGATGTTTTGTGTTCTTTCCTTATCCGGCATTATCAGCACTTAAAAAAATAAAGGTGGCAAATTTACTATTTTTCTGAGGGCTTGCAAGTGCTTAAGCCTTGCCTGACCGCTTGAATTTATATCCCTGCGGGCTGCGCAAACAACACAAAGATGTCATTGGCAGGATTATTAAGTTGCCTTCCGGTTTTTTTTGTGTAGTCACCCCATGAATCAAGTTTAATCTTTGGCACAATTAATATTGACTTACAGCTTTGTTAGGAAGGATTTACAAGATGACATATCGAATTCTTCAGAAATCCAGCGTAAGCTGAATACCGGCACCGCCAAGGTTTTCGAGATTTGAAATACCCAGCCCCAGCAGGCGCACGCGCTGCCCATGAAAATCCTGGTCGGCCAGGATATCGTCCACCAATTGAAGTATGGTAGCCTTGTTGCGAATGCTGCGGCTAAGGCTTCGGCTGCGGGTAATTTGGTGGAAGTCCGAGAACTTGATTTTCAGGGTGAGGGTACGCCCATAAATCCGATTGCGCTCCATGCGATCGACAAGCTCATCGGTAATTTCGTGAAGCTGGCTGCTAATGGTTGCGATGTCTCCTAAATCATGATCGAAGGTTTGCTCGGTGCTGATGGATTTTCGCTCCCGGTCGGGCTGCACCTCACGGTCGTCGCGGCCACGGGAAATGTTGTAATAATACGAACCTGACTTGCCAAACCAACGCAGCAAATCGCTTAGCTCCTGTCTTTTCAAATCGACTCCCTTAAATATTCCATAGCTGCGCATTTTTGTTGCGGTAACTTTACCGATACCAAAAAACTTTTCGATGGGCAGGGTTTCTATAAAAGCCTCGGCGTGTTGAGGATGGATCAAATAAAAACCATCGGGCTTATTAAAATCTGAGGCAATTTTAGCCAGGAATTTATTGTACGAGATTCCGGCAGAAGCCACCAAATCCGTTTCGGCCTTGATTCGGCGTTTTATATCCCGTGCTATTTCGGTGGCCAGAGCCATACCTTTTTTATTCTCGCTCACATCGAGGTAGGCCTCATCCAGCGAAAGCGGTTCCACCAAATCGGTGTATTCGTAAAAGATAGCCCGGATTTGCTGCGACACCTTACGATAAACCTCAAAGCGGTGGGGAACAAAGATTAGATGCGGGCACTTGCGTGCTGCGACGATGGACGACATGGCTGAATGCACGCCGTATTTCCGGGCTTCGTAGCTGGCCGCAGCAACCACGCCGCGCTCCTTGCTGCCACCCACCGCCACCGGCTTGCCGCGCAAAGAAGGGAAATCGCGCTGCTCGACCGAGGCATAAAAGGCATCCATGTCCAGATGAATAATTTTTCGATAGCTCGCTGATTGTGGCTCCATTAAAAAAATATGGTATTTTTGATGTTAATCATTTTACAAAAACAAGAATAAAATGAACAAACCAACAATGCTCGCGGGTATCCAATTATTGTTTGCCGTTTTATTTGCTTTAAGTCCGGTTTATTCGCAAACCGAATCTGCAAAGGTAAACCAAGCCTTCCGGGTGATGTGCTACAATGTCGAAAATTTGTTTGACACCTTTGATGATTCCACCACAAGGGATGAGGAATTTACTCCCAAAGGTGAACGCCATTGGACGAATCACAAATTTTATGATAAGCTGAACAAGGTTTACAAGGTCATTATGGCGGTAGGTACGTGGGAGCCACCGGCCATAGTCGGGTTTTGCGAAATCGAAAATCGCTATGTACTCGAAAAACTGATTTATGATACGCCGCTATCAAAATTCGATTATCAGATTATCCATTACGAATCACCAGACCACCGTGGCATTGATGTGGGCTTGATTTACCGACGCGGGTATTTTGAGCCTTTTCATCACCAGGCCATTGCCGTAACTTTTGCGGATGATACGAGCTACAAAACCCGGGACATCCTTTATGTAAAAGGCCTGATTGGTGACAAAGAAATAGTTCACATCTTCATCAACCACTGGCCATCGCGCTATGGAGGTTACCTGGCAACGGTAAGCCGGCGCAAACAGGCTGCCGAAGTTTTGAAACATAATACCGATTCAATATTGAATATCAATCCCAATGCTTCCATCGTAATTATAGGCGATTTTAACGATGACCCTGAAGATGAAAGCATAAACATTACTATTGGGGCGAAAGCACCCGGCGATACCATCCGCAACACTTCCTATTATAACCTTAGCCATAGCCTCCAGGACGACTGGGTCTATGGCACCCTGAAATATCGCGAAAGCTGGAACCATTTCGACCAGCTAATTGTAACGGGAAACCTTTTAAAACCTGAATCGGGCATTTATCTAGATAAAACCGGAATGCAAGTCTTTCATGCCAGTTTTTTGCTCGAAACCGATGAAAAGTATTTAGGGCTAAAACCTTATCGAACCTTTACAGGTTTTAAGTATAACGGGGGATACAGCGACCATCTCCCAATTTATTTCGACCTAATCATAGCTGAATAAATGCAAAATTTATGGGCATTGGAATACCTATATGCGCAATAAAAATTTGTTTTTTCGGACAAGGTGCATATTTTTGCGCACTGAATTGCTTGATGCCGCAGTGTTAATAGACACCGGGCTACTAAGCTAAATCATGAATAAATATCTCTCGCAAAGCGTAAAGATGTCAGATTATCAAAAATTACAAGCCAATAACAAGGAGGCCAAAGAAGCCATCCGTAATACCTTGCTAACTGCTAATCAGCATACACCTAAACGAACCAACTTGCCTGAAAGCCGATCCATTCAGGAGATTGAAGAGGAGATTAAAAATGTAAAGCAGATACTCCATCGGCAATTGCAAGAAAGCGAGGCCAAATATCGAGAGCTGGCCGAAAACATCAGCGAAGGGATTTACCTTACCGAAAACGGTTATATAAAAATGGTGAATACGCCGGCGTGTCGCTTGTTTGGATATGAAGAGGATGAACTGATTGATAAAAAAGTGTGGGATCTGGTTAAGCCTGAAAAGCGGGAAGCTGCAAAATCCTTGTTTAGCATAAAAATAGCCGGTCAGGATGGCTCACCTGTTGACCTGGAATGTGTAAGGAAAGATGGCTCAACATTTTGGGGCGAAATAAGCATGCGCATTATTAAGGACGAAAAACGGGTTTTTGGTGTAATCTCGGATGTAACATTACGCAAAAAGGCAGAAAATAAAATGCGCTATAGCGAACAGCGACTGCAGATGGCTCTAAAGGCAACCCATGCCAGTTTGTGGGATTGGGATATAAAAAGTGGACAGGTTATTTTTGACCAACGCTGGGCTGAGATTTTGGGATACAACTTTGAAGAAATCGAGCCCCACATCGATGCCTGGAGAAAAATAGCCCACCCCGAAGACCAAAAAGATATAGAAGAAAAAATGAGCCGCCACCTGGCTGGGCAAAGTAGTTTTTTTCAAAGTACCTATCGCATAAGTGCCAAAAACGGCGATTGGAAACACATTTTGAGCAGCGGCATGGTGGTGGAACGGGATGCCGATGGCAAAGCCTTGCGCATGGTGGGTACCCACCAGGATATGACCGGGCAGAAGGAAGTTGAGCAAAAGCTGCGCGAAATAAATGCTACCAAAGACAAACTCTTCTCGATTATTGCCCACGACCTGAAAAGCCCATACAACGCCCAACTTGGCTTTTTGGAACTGCTGATTGAAGGCGAAGAATCGTTTTCGGCTGACCAACGCAAAAAATTTATTCATACCGTTTATCAAAGCACCAAGCAATCGTTTGCCCTGCTCGACAACCTGCTGATGTGGTCGAGAACCCAAACCGGACAAATCCCTTTCAATCCTGTTGAATTGCTCGTAGCGCAGTTGTTCGAAGATGCCATCGACCAGCAAAAATTTGCTGCCGAAGCCAAAAACATCAACATCGACATCGATCTGTGCAACGATAACCTGGAAGTAACCGCCGACTGCGAAATGGTGAATACCATCCTTAGAAACCTACTCTCGAATGCCATAAAATTTACACACGAAAACGGAAAAATTATCCTGGGCGGGAAAGTGGCCGGACATAACAAAATACTCCTATACGTTAGCGACAACGGCATAGGCATCCCTGCCACCGACAAAGAATTACTCTTTGATGCCGGCAACAACTACACCACCGTTGGCACCAACAAAGAAAAAGGCACCGGAATAGGGCTATTGATTTGCAAAGAATTTGCTGAGCGCAATGGAGGAAAGATTTGGGTAGAAAGCCGCCCTGGCAAAGGGAGTACCTTTTATTTTACACTCGACAGCTTTAGGCAAACCAAAAAATGTGAGGCCAACTGCATCCAGAATTTTAAACTTGTCATTCAAAAAATCAAAAAAGACAAAGAGCTGTATCAATACTTTCTCGATACCATCATTCCCTTTTTCAGACATACCTATCAAAAGTTTTCGCCCAAAGAGATCACAAGTTTTATTGATGAAATGAGAAGAATTTCGGATAAGCATAACATTCCTGAGTTTGCTAGCTTTACCAATATGATTGCTGAAAGCATGCAAACCGACAACAAAAACCAGATCAATATCTGCTTTGCCGAATTTGAAAAGCTAAGCGATGAAATCGAAATTATCGCCAGCAAGGGTGGGAACTGAGAAGATTAATAGAGGCGGTGGACAGTCTATCCTGTCTTACTTTCGGTATGCCACATTTGGCTTATCCAAGTTGCACCCCAAGCAAATCGTGTCCAAGCTTGTGAAGTGCTGTTTCTATTTTAAATAATTGTTTTTGGCTGGGTGTTCGCCGTCCGTTGGCGTAGTGGTTTATCAAATCGCGGTTCATCTCTGCAATATTAGCTATTCCGGTTTTGGTCATCACACCATCCATCCATGAAAAAAATGTTGGGAGGTCGATAGTAAAATATAGCGTGTATTCGCCCTGCAATGCTTCGGCCATGGTTTCACCATCCTCTTTTATACCTTCGATATGAAATTCGAGTGCCCCGGCGAATTGCTCTTTTATTTCACTTACGTTTTCGCCTGTGGCGATGCAGCCAGGAACATCCGGCGAATATGCCGAATACCCGGTATTGGTTTTTTCGATTATTACATTTATCTGGTTCATTTCAAGTTAAAAGTTACAAGTTATGATTTCCAACTTTAGGCACTTACAACTTTAGGCACTTTTCAACTTAACACTTTAGGCACTTAAAAGTTAGAAGTTTCAAGTTTCAAGTTAAAAGTTAAAAGTTATGATTTACAACTTTAGGCACTTAAAACTTTAGGCACTTTTCAACTTAAAACTTTAGGCACTTTTCAACTTACAACTTTATCCCTCCTGTTTTTTCAAATGATCCCAGCCCTGGGCTTTGATTTCTACTACCGGGCCTGATTTGGTGATGAGATTGATGCCACTGCCCTTTTCGGTAATATGCCCGATGACCGATATTTCGGGACTGTTTTTGATCAATTCGTAATCTTTAACATCGATGGTAAAAAGCAATTCATAATCCTCGCCGCCATTCATGGCGTACATGGTGGGATCCATCTTGAACGCCAGCGCCGTATCGTAGGTCAACTGGTCGATGGGGATTTTATCTTCATACACCGTGCAACCGCAATCGGAGTTTTTGCAAATATGTTTTATTTCGGAGGCCAGGCCATCGGAGATGTCGATCATGGCCGTGGGTTTAATTTTTAATTCGTCCAATATTTTGACAATATCCTGGCGGGCTTCGGGTTTAAGCTGACGTTCCAAAATGTAGTCGTTCCCTTCGAGGTCAGGTTGCATATTGGGGTTGGCTTTAAACACCGCCTTTTCGCGTTCCAACACCAGCAATCCGGCATAAGCCGCACCCAGGTCTCCCGAAACACAGAGAAGGTCGTTTTCGTTGGCCACACCGCGATAGCAAACTTTCCCCTTGTCCACAGTTCCAACCGCCGTTACCGAGATAAACAAACCCTGGAGGCTGCTGGTAGTATCGCCACCAACCAGGTCAACACCGTATTTTTCGCAGGCAGCATACATGCCCGCATACAATTCCTCGATAGCCTCGAGTGGAAACTTACTCGACAAGCCCAGGCCTACGATTACCTGCCGTGGCATGCCATTCATTGCGTAAATATCCGAGAGATTTACAACGATGCTTTTGTAACCCAGGTGCATGAGCGGATAATAGCTCAAATCGAAATGCACGCCTTCCAAAAGCAGATCTTTGGTTAAAAGCATGTAATGATCGCCTACATCGATAACAGCCGTATCATCGCCCACGCCTTTAACCGTAGAAGCTTGCCGGTACTGCGCATTTTCGGTCAGGTGGTCAATCAGACCAAATTCGCCCAATTCGCTGAGGTCTTTTTTGTTGGAATCTCTTTTTTCAAACATATCTACAACTTAAATATTAAATGCAAAACTACAAAATCCACAGTGCCTGAACCATTTATTTTATCATCTGTTTACAAAGTGAAATCAGGATTTTTTTGCAATTTATTACAATTTTATTAAATAGGTATTTGAGTGCCTGAAATAGCATATTTTTGCAATCCCGTTTATGAGGCTGATTTTATTAAATCTGAAAAAGTGAATTTTTAGACTATGGCAAACGATGAAAATGTAATTATAGATAAGGTAACGAAGGGTGAATACAAGTATGGTTTTTACACCGATATCGAGATGGAAACTGCCCCTGTGGGCTTGAGTGAAGACACCGTCCGCTTTATCTCGGCAAAAAAAAACGAACCCGAATGGATGCTCGAATTCCGCCTAAAGGCTTACCGCCATTGGCTTACGATGGAGGAACCCGATTGGGCGCATCTGCATCATCCGCCCATCAATTACCAGGACATCATCTTTTATGCCGCTCCCAAAAAGAAGGAGCTGGCAAGCTTAGATGAGGTAGATCCCGAGCTGCTCGACACCTTTAACAAACTGGGCATTTCGCTCGATGAGCAAAAACGCCTGAGTGGTGTGGCTGTGGATGCTGTGATCGACAGCGTTTCGGTAAAGACGACTTTTACCAAAACGCTCAAAAAGCACGGCATTATTTTCAGCTCATTCAGCGAGGCGGTGCAGCAGCATCCGGAGCTGGTGCGCAAATACATGGCCTCGGTAGTGCCCTACACCGACAATTACTTCGCCGCACTCAACTCGGCAGTTTTTTCGGATGGTTCGTTTTGCTATATCCCCAAAGGCGTGCGTTGCCCGGTTGAACTTTCTACCTATTTCCGTATCAACGCCGCCAACACCGGCCAGTTTGAGCGCACGCTGATTGTGGCCGATGAAGAAAGCTATGTTAGCTACTTAGAAGGCTGCACCGCACCACAACGCGACGAAAACCAGCTGCACGCTGCCATCGTTGAAATTGTGGCCATGAAAGATGCTGAGGTTAAATATTCGACCGTTCAAAACTGGTATCCCGGCAACGCGAAAGGCGAAGGCGGGATTTATAACTTTGTTACCAAACGTGGAATATGCCGTGGTGCCAACAGCAAGATTTCGTGGACGCAGGTAGAAACCGGCTCGGCCATTACCTGGAAATATCCCAGTTGTATTTTGATGGGCGACAACTCGGTAGGTGAATTTTATTCGGTGGCCGTTACCAACAACTATCAGCAGGCCGACACCGGAAGCAAGATGATACACCTGGGCAAAAACACCAAGAGTACGATTATCTCTAAGGGTATTTCGGCCGGCCACAGCAACAACAGCTACCGTGGTTTGGTGCGTATGACGCGCAGGGCCGAAAACTCGCGTAACTTTTCGCAGTGCGATTCGCTATTGCTGGGCGATAAGTGCGGCGCGCATACCTTTCCATACATCCACAACGAAAACAAATCGTCGATTGTAGAACACGAGGCTACTACTTCCAAGATTTCGGAAGACCAGTTGTTTTATTGTTTGCAGCGCGGCATCAGCGAAGAAAATGCGATAGGGTTGATTGTAAATGGCTATGCCAAAGAAGTACTAAAAAAATTGCCCATGGAGTTTGCCGTAGAAGCGCAGAAGCTATTAAGCATAAGCCTGGAAGGCAGCGTGGGATAATGGCTGTATGCGGCAGGCCGGTGGGTGTAGAGACAAGGCATGCCTTGTCTGTACGCCAATAAAATGGCAAGATTGTCCTTGTCTCTTAAAAAAGTAATTAAAAAAAATAATACAATGTTATCAATAAAGAATTTGCATGTAAGCATCGAAGGCAAAGAAATTATCAAAGGTTTAAATTTGGATGTTAAACCCGGCGAGGTTCATGCGATTATGGGTCCCAACGGATCAGGGAAATCTACATTGGCGGCGGTTATCGCCGGGCGCGAAGGTATTTTCGACCTTACCGAAGGCGACATTTATTACAAGGGGAAAAACATTGCCGGCATGTCGATCGAGGAGCGTGCCCGCGAAGGCATCTTCCTGGGCTTCCAGTATCCGGTGGAAATACCCGGCGTGAGCATCACTAATTTTATGCGCACGGCGATAAACGAAATACGGCAGTACAAAGGTCTGGAGCAAATCTCGGCGGTCAACTTCCTGAAAAATATGGAAGAGGCCAAGAAACTCGTAGGCATTCAGTCGAAACTCACCAACCGCTCGGTGAACGAAGGCTTTTCGGGAGGTGAAAAAAAGAAGAACGAAATCTTCCAGATGGCCATGCTCAAACCCGACCTTGCCATCCTGGACGAAACCGACTCGGGTCTGGATATCGATGCACTGAAAGTGGTGGCCAATGGTGTGAACGCGCTTAAAACAAAGGACAATGCCACCATCGTCATCACGCACTATCAGCGTCTGCTCGATTATATCATCCCCGACTTTGTACACGTGCTTTACAACGGACGCATCGTTAAATCAGGCAAAAAAGAACTCGCCCTCGAACTGGAATCCAAAGGTTACGATTGGCTAAAAGATGAAGCGTAAAAACCATGGAAACACAAACACAAGATAAAACACTTCGCGAAAAGATGATCGGGATTTTTGAGACCCGGCAGGAAACAATTTTTAGAAACGACTCGCCCGGCCTTGTTGAACGACGCAAAGCCGCCATCGAAAGTTTTAAACATCAGGGCTTCCCCACCGCGAAAACCGAGAACTGGCGAAATACCGACATAAACAAAACCCTGCTTGCAGATTACAACTACCACCTGGAACCGACATTTCAAAAAGGCCAGGATTTGAGTAAGATTTTTAAATGCGACATTCCGCATCTGGAAACAGATATGATTTCGCAGCTTAACGGATGGTTTGTTTCTGAGAACGGAGGCATTAAAACCGACAAGCAGGGCGTGGTTGTGGGCAGCCTGGCCAAAGCAAAACTGAAGTATCCCGAGCTAATCGACAAACATTTGAGCAAAATTGCCGATGACAAAAAAAGTGGTTTTGTAGCCCTGAATAATGCCTTTGCCGAAGATGGCGTATTTATTTATGTACCCGACAATGTAGAGGTGGAAGTACCCCTGCAAATGGTGAACATTATAAACGCCGATGAAGATATTTTTATCCAAAACCACAACCTGGTAATCATTGGCAAAAATAGTAGTCTGCGCCTGGTGCAGTGCGACGACTCGGTTGACCATCAGCGCAGCCTCACCAACACTATTACCGAGTTTTATATTGGAGCCAACGCCGAACTGGATCATTACAAACTGCAAAACAAAAATGATAATTCCACGCTTATCAACACCATGTTTTTCGATTTGCAGCGCGATGCCCGCCTCTCGACCAACGCCGTTACGCTGAATGGAGGAATGATTAGAAACGAAAACTATGTAACGCTGAACGGCGAAAATTGCGAGGCCAAGGTCATGGGCGTTTACTTGGTGGACAAGGCGCAGCACGTGGACAACCAGGTTTTTATCGACCATGCCTTCCCCAACTGCGTCAGCAACGAACTATTTAAAGGAATCGTGGACGACAGTGCCCACGCCGTTTTCAACGGCCACATCCTGGTGCGCCGCGATGCCCAGCACACCAATGCCTTTCAAAGCAACAAAAACATTTTGCTCAGCGACAAAGCCACCGTTAACACCAAGCCCTTTCTGGAAATTTATGCCGACGACGTAAAATGCAGCCACGGTGCCACCATTGGCCAGATTGACGAAACGGCCATGTTTTATCTCAAATCGCGTGGCATTGGCGAGCATAATGCACGTATGTTGCTGATGTATGCCTTTGCCGCCGAGGTGATCAAACATATTAAAATTGAGCCGCTCAAAATAAGAATCGATGACATGGTAAAAAAACGCCTGCGTGGCGAGCTCTCCATTTGCGAACAGTGCGTGCTGCATTGCTCCTCGCAGGAAAAAGAAATCAATTTTGCAATTGATATGAGTAAGGTGTAGGAGTGATGTTGAGCGAAGCGAAATCCCGCTTTTGCGGGAGAGTAATGGAAGGATGGAATGTAGAGGCGCACGGACGTATGTCTGTACAAAATCGCAAATAATGAATATTGAAATAAAGAATGTGGAGAGATATGTAACCATTGCTGGAATAAAAACCGCCTATCAAAAAGCCTTCGGCTTAAAATCTTTTTGGTTGATGATGAAGGATGAATTGCCGGTAGCTCTGATAACGAAGAACCCCAGTTTTTCAGCCATGCGCTCGCTGGCATCTTCGGCGGTTATAAATGCCATGCCGCCAAATATTATCTTATCGTTATACTCAGGCAAATAGCGTTTTGACTTCCACAGTTTTTCATGGAAATCATTTACATCGTCAACGCGGAGTATGGTTTTAACTTCAACAATTACTATTTCCCGGCCATTGATGGCAATGATATCATATTCAAAATTTTCGCCCTCTTTATTACCTTTTACGCGCTGTATGGTTTTTTCGACTGCAACACCATATTCATTCAGCAATTTTACCAAATCACCCTCAACCAACGACTCAACCAACTTACCCCATTGTGAAGTAAAGAGAGCCGACAACTCCTTAATTTTTTTATCGGTTTCTTGAGAGCGCTTTGTGAGCATTCTGTCGGTTTCCTGGAACTTCTTGTCGGTCTCCTTGAACTTTTTATCAGTTTCCTTGAACTGCTTATCAGTTTCCTGAAACATTTGCCATATCAGATCATAATTCAGGGGCTGACCATAAGTACCCACAGGTTCGTTTACGCTATTGTCTTCCATCTTTTTATTTATTTGACCCTTACAAAGGTATGAAAAATAATATCTTCATTTTAATATCACGACCCAAACAACTTTTGCAAGCCTTGCTTGTTTCAGATGCACAAACAACAGAAATAGCCTAACAATGAATTCAAGAGAACAAGAAAAAAATGAACTGAGGCAATACGGTTTTTCCGAGGAAGTACTTCAGCAGCTCTACGAACTTACTGATGTGGATGATTACGACCTGCATCTCGATGCACGGCAACGTTTTGTGGACAGCGGCGAGGCGGTGCTTCCGGTGATGCATCAGTTGCTGCATTCCAAACAAAAGGTGATTCGCAAGCAGGCCGTCAAGGTGGTTGAGCTTGTCGCCCATCATTCGTCCATTGGCGAACTGCTGGCTATGCTCGAGGACAGCGCAAGTGGTATCCGCTGGATTGCCGCCGAGACACTGATAAAAATAGGTCGCCCTGCCTTGCGCCCGCTGCTGGAGGCACTAATCGATCGTGCCAAGTACTACAACTTCAGGCTCGGAGCGCATCATGTGCTGGCCAAACTGGTAAATGATAAGGATTCCGAAGAGCTACAAAAAGTCCTGGATATGACCCGCTCGGGAGGTGCCACTTCGGAAACCATTCCCGTACATGCAACCCATGCCTTGCAGCAATTGCAAATCTAAATTTGCACGAATATTTTCAAAATCAAGGGAGATCATGGATTGATTAGTGAAAAAAATCTTGACTTTCCACACTGAAAACACTATTTTTACGGCAGTCAAAAAAAATGAAACTGCCCCATGCAAAGCTGGAATCCATATCCTTTTTTCAGACTGCTCCTCCCTTTTTCGGCAGGTATTCTGCTTGCCATCTATGGAAAGCTGCCGCTTTTATTAAGCATAGAAGGCATAATCCTCACCGCTGGCATTCTACTGTTTTCCTGGATTATTACACGCTACCTCCGTTCGTATGCCTTACGATGGCTGCCGGGTGTGGTACTTTTTGCTTTTCTTTTTGTGGCCGGCTATGCTCTAACTTTGGCGCAAACTCCCGGGTACGAAAAATTGAATATCACCAATACCAAAAGTGAATTTTCTTCTTATGTGGTAAAAATAGCCGAACCTTTTACGCCAAAGGCCAAGAGCGTAAAAACCACAGGCAAAATACTCGCCGGCTACGATTCCACAGGCCTCAAAGCAATCAGCGGAAAGGTGCTTCTTTATTTTCAAATAGATTCAGCGATCAGCGAAGTAAATTATGGTGATGTTCTGATTGTTAAATCCAAAATTTCTCCAGTCGAGCCTCCCGGCAACCCGCACCAGTTCGACTACCGAAAGTTTCTATCCCATAGCGGTATTTATCATCAGGCCTACGTGCGCTCAGGTTCCTGGACTAAAACGGGAAAAAGCCAGAAGAACCCCATCTTTGATTTTGCCTACACCGCTCGCCAAAAAATGCTGGGCATATTGGAGGGCACGGGCTTGCATGGCGATGAATACCACGTAGTCTCTGCCATTTTGCTGGGCTACGATGATTTGATGGATCGTGAGCTACGCGATAAATATTCGGGGGCGGGGGCACTGCATGTGCTTTGCGTTTCGGGCTTGCATGTGGGTATCTTGTTTTTGCTGCTCAATTTTATTTTGAAACCGCTGGGGCGGAATCGCTGGCTGCGCCTTGTCAAAGTTGTTCTGCTTCTGGGCGGAATTTGGATGTATGCCTTTATCACCGGTTTATCGCCCTCGGTTATGCGGGCCGGTATTATGTTTAGCCTTTTTGCCCTACGCGAACTTAGGCGCGATAAATCCAATCCCTACAACATTTTGGCCGCCTCAGCATTTATCCTGCTTATCATCGATCCCTACATGATTACCAAAATCGGCTTTCAGCTTTCGTACAGCGCGGTGCTTGCTATTGTTGCACTTTATCAGCCCCTGCATAATCTGCTGGCTGTTAAAAACAAAATTCTGGATTATTTTTGGCAACTCACAGTGGTTTCCTTTGCCGCCCAGATAGGAACCTTTCCCTTTGCTATTTTTTATTTTCATCAATTCCCGGTTTACTTTTTCCTAACCAATATCATCGTTATCCCGCTGGTGTGGCTAATCTTAAATACCGGCATTGCAGTTCTGTTGCTATCGGCAGTTTCTTCGTTGCTGGCTGCCTGGCTGGCTAAAGTCCTGTTTATCTTGCTGGCGAGTTTGAATGGGGCGGTCGGTTTTATTCATAGCCTGCCGGGAGCCACCGTGCATGGGCTGGTTCTATCCTTGCTCGAAGTAGTTTTGATTTATGCGGCCATTTTGTTTTTAAGCCGGGCTATATTTAGCAAGGCACCGCGACTGTATCTTGCCCTTCTCAGCACGCTGGTATTGATTATGGGAAGTTTGCTATGGCACAAATCCATAAATCTACAGCAAAGCCAGATGGTGGTTTATCAGCTTAGAAATCATTCGGGCATCGAATGTATTTCCGGGTGCAATTCTGTTTTGCTTGCCGATTCGGCTTTACTGAACGAGCGTCAGCTTATCGATTTTAATATTTCCTCCAATCAGGTTTTTTCGGGAATTAAAAATACAAACACCTATGATATTGATGCTTTTAAAAATTCATTTACAAATAATGAAAACATTCCGCTCCATTTTTACGAGCCCTGCTTTATTGCTTTCGC
>CAZGAO010000101.1:0-17367 GCA_964523795.1 uncultured Lentimicrobiaceae bacterium | reverse complement strand
TAGGAACACGGGTGCCCGTCAAAAATTTGTTCGATTATCTGGAAGAAGGAGAATCCATTGCTGCTTTTCTTGAAGACTTCCCCACCGTAAAAATGGAGCAGGCGCACTCTATTCTAAAATCCATTGATGCCCGTGAAAACTAAAGATTATTTTTAGATTCTTCGCTACGCTCAAAATCTATATTTTTTGTTCAGGGAGAATTGCCTAAATTTACAAATCAACATATTTGAAAAAAACCAAATCTTACCGAATTGGTAAAACTTAAAGCAACTTCATTTCTAATGAAACAACTCTTGTCCACACTAATCTTCGCATTACTTTCCATCGCTGCCTTCCCCTGCACCAATCTTATCGTTACCAAGGGAGCTTCAGCGGATGGTTCTGCATTTTTGGTTTACACCAACGATGGTGAATGGCTCTACCAGCTCGGCAATCAGCCTGCCGCCGACCATCAGCCCGGAGATTCGATATCCTACAAAAGTGGCCGCAACCAAGTTGAGGGGAAAATCCACCAGGTGTCGCATACTTATGCCGTAATTGGTTTCCAGATGAACGAGCATCAGTTGGCCGTAGGCGAAACTACTTTTACCGGAAGGGGAGAATTGTGGAATCACAGCAAATACCTCCAATACTGGCACTTGATGCGCTTGGCTCTGGAACGCGCCAAAACCGCCCGCGAAGGGGTAGAGGTTATAACAGCTATCGTTGAGCAATATGGTTACGGCAGCGAAGGTGAATCTTTTTCGCTGGTCGATCCCAACGAAGCCTGGATTTTGGAAATGATTGGCACCGGCGATGGTGGCGAAGGAGCCGTGTGGGTTGCCCGCAAAATTCCGGATGGGATGATCTCCGCCCATGCCAACATGGCACGCATTGGTGAGTTCCCCTTGGATGATCCCGAAAATTGTGTTTATTCCAAAAACGTAATCAGCTTTGCTGTGGAAAAAGGGTATTACAATCCCAAATCAGGAGAATCATTTCTTTTTAACGAAGTTTACAATCCCTCCTCTCCCGACCGATTAAAATATTGCGAATCGCGGGTGTGGAGCTTGTTTCGCAGAGCCGCCCCAACTCAGGAGTTTTCGCCCGATTATCATCGCGGTGTGCAGAGAGCCGAAAGATATCCGCTGTGGATTGCGCCGGATGCGAAACTCAGCCTCGAAGATGTAATGGCTCTGGTGCGCGACCACTACGAAGGCACCGACTACGACATGACCCAAGGCCTGGAAGCCGGCCCCTTTGGCAGCCCCAACCGGTGGCGACCGCTTACCTGGGACAACGAAGATGGCGACAGTTATTCGTGGGAACGCCCCATTTCGACCTACAATACCTGCTTTTCGTTTATCGGACAAATGCGCGCGTGGCTGCCCGATGATGTGGGCGGCATCTGCTGGTTTGGCGTGGACGATACCTACTTCACCTGCTATGTGCCCCTGTTTGTGGGAAACACCTTGGTGCCCGAAGCATTCACAAAAGGCGACATCAATCATTTTTCGCAGGAGTCGATGTGGTGGACTTTTAATTTTGTTTCCAACTTCGCCAACCTTAAATATTCGCACATGATTAAAGATATCCAGACCGTGCAGCAGGAGCTGGAAAGCGAAATGATAAGGCAGGTCGATTCGATTACAAATGCTGTGATGAAGCTGTCCGAAACCGAACGAATTGAAACGCTCACCGCATTTTCTAATTCCTGGGGCGAAACGGTTCATCATCGCTGGCAGGATTTGGGTTATCATTTAATTACAAAATATAACGATGGCTATGTAAAAGATGAAAAGGGCAAGATAGAAGAAGCCCCTTACCCCGATGATTGGATAGATCAAATCAATACCCTGAATCGCGATAAGCACAAATTGCCGCAGTGGAATACGGATAAAAAACAAGAGCACCTCCCATATTAAATTTTAGAAATCATCGTTATTGGATCGGATGCAGCAGCATCCTAATTTTTTAGTTATCAAAATATTAAGATTACAAATTATTAAAACAAGATATTTCAAATGTCGGAAACAGAACAAAAAAAATCGAAATCACTGATTTACATCATTCTTCTAATTATAGCACTGATTGTGGCAGGCATCGCAGGCTATTTGTATTTTCAAAAATCGGACGAGGTAAAAAATCTGGTAGCTGAGAAAGAGCAAATCCGCAGCGACTTGCAAAACGAGCTGGACGAGCTGATGGAGGAACACAACGAGATAAAGACGGAATACGGCTACCTGTCGGATACCCTGGCCAGTCGCGACAGCCTGATACAGGCCAACGCCAAAGAAATAAAAGGCCTGCTCAATTACAAATGGGAATATTATCAGATTAAGAAAAAGCTGGATCGCTTGCGGGTAACGGCTCAGACGTACGTGCGACAGATGGACTCGCTCTATACAGTTAACCAGGAACTGACCGAGGAGAATGCACGCATAAGAGAGAATTTCAGGAGCGAGCAGATGAAAAATTCTGAGCTTAAAACGGAGAAAAAAGAACTGGAAATCATCGTAGAAAACGCTTCTACCTTGCGCGCCTACAATATCCAGGCAGCAGGCATCCGCCAACGTGGCTCCAGCCAAAAAGAAACCGATAAGGCACGCCGCACCGACCGTGTTAGGGTTTGCTTTACCCTGGGCGAAAACATGCTGGTAGCGCACGGAATGAAAAACATATACATTCGCATTTCGCGTCCCGATGATGTGGTTTTGATTCTTGATGAATCGGATAAATATGCCTTCGATTACCAGGGCACCAAGCTTCAGTATTCGATAAAGCGCGAGATAAATTACACAGGAGAACCGGTGGATGTATGCGCTTTTTGGAACAAGGGTAACAAAGACGATGAGGCCATGGAAGGCACCTACCACGTACACCTTTACATGGATAACGAAAAAATTGGGGAAAGTGCTTTCGAGCTTAAATAGTGCTTGTCTTTTTAGTAATGCATTTACCCCCGGGTTAAAACCCGGGGCAATTCAAAACATCACCCCAAAACTCGACAGATCTCTGTCATTTCTTCTGCCTCACCTGCGGCAGAAGAAATCTTTTCTATTCCACCATCACTTTTTTCACCATCCGGTGCGATGCCTCGATGATGATGAAATATAAGCCCGGAACCGGCTTATCTAAACGGATAATTAATCCCTGCCCGGCAACGATGGTAGCCCCCTGCTTTTGGTAAACAGTATTGCCCAAATCATCCTTCACCAATATCCGGACATCGGAATCAGAAAAAGGACTTACGAGCGTAAAAATGCCGTGTGAAGGGTTGGGGAATATCGAAAAACTAAGCGCGGATTCAGCCAGGCCGGTGCAGGCATCTACTACCAGCATTTGGCTGGCGAAGTTTGTGCAGCCGTTTTCATCGGTATAAGTATAGCTAATTTCATGCTCGCCAAGGTCGGCAATTTCGGGATGAAACCATCCATCGATCACGCCAGGACCGGAATATATTCCACCTTCGGGCAAGCCCTCGACAAGCTGATACGGCGGCCATTGCAGGCAAAAAATCGTGAAAGGTTCCAGGCTTACCTCCGGCAATTCGTGTATTGCGATATAATTGTCCATGGTCAGGCTTTCGGTAAAAGTGGCATTGGATACGCTAAGCGTAACATCGAAGCTTCCTGCACTCTCATATAAAACCTGCGGGTTTTGCTCGCTGGAGCTTTCGGGCTGACCTCCGGGGAATTGCCATAGCCACTCGCTCACATTTCCCTGCGAGAGATCGGTAAACTGCACCGTGCCCGCTCCGCAAAATTCGTTGATGTCGGCTTCAAACTCCGGAAGAATGGTATTGCCCTGCTCGATCACTACAGTGTAATCTTCGGTTTCGCCATAGCTATAACTGCTGCAAGGATCCGAAGCCGGTTCTTGCCAGTGCGCCCGGATGCGCAAACGATGCTCACCCGCTGGTACCATTTCCGGAATTTCAAAATCGGTATTGTAAAGCTGCCCGTCATTGGACAAATGGAAATTATCAATTAGCATTTCATCATTATCAAATTCTTTATCATCGTTAAAATCGATCCAAAGGCTGGCATACTGGTCGCTGTATCCGGTTTCCCATTGTAGGGTATAACTTTCGCCGGGGCTAAGGTTGGCAATCATATCCGTAAAATTGCCATAGCCATCTAAGCCATTATCGTTGCTGCAATCGTTGTTGAGGTTGCTGATGGCTTCGAGGGCAAAGTCGGTAAAGCCATCGCCATACGAGCAGTTGGCCGAGGGATAGCAATAATCGGGAAAGGTGAGGTCGATAAATTTGCTTCCCGAAAGTCCGTCATCGCCGTAATAATCCAGGTTTAAGGTAGCGGTATGACCGGCGGGTGTATTTCCGTCAGCGGCAATGTCGAAACTGGCCTGGGCTGTCATGCCGATCTGCAAATCGCCCATGGGCTGGACTTCGCCGGTAAGCACGCTCAGATAAAGATCATCGCTGGTTAAGTTGCTAAACAGGTTTGTGGCATCCTGGGTGCCAATATTTTTGAGTGTTACCGTAAGCACGGCCGTTTCGCCCGGGTCAAGCTGGCCGTTGTTATTTCCGTTTTCATCGTTGATGGTATATTCATCAAGCAGGATGTAAGGCCCGGCAATCGAGCTCATGCTCTGCACCGCATCCAGGTCGAAACCGGCATCGGCCTCGTTGCCACCATCGCCATCATCCAAAATCTTGAAATAGCGGGCTTCGCTTATCGTGGAGTTTGACAGGTCGAATTCGGAGATGCCATTGCCCGTCCCCAGCGACGACCAGGGGCCATCGATGCTTGCGCCGGCAAAAAGCTCGAAACCTTCATCGCCGGCATCGCCTTCAAAAACGATAATGTCGCTGCCTGCGCCATCCAGCACAAGGTACTGCATATCAAAAACCATCCAGCCATTTTTACCCAAGGAATAGTACAAATTATCCGGCGGGCCGATCACATCCCACGATGCCTGCTCGTGCGAGGAACTTGCCGAAGGCCGCTGTGAGGCACACACCTGATAGATGCTTTGTTCTTCCGTAGCTTCCATCTGAATGTCCAGCGTGGTTGTGGCCAGATTTTCCACGCTCACATTGCTGATAATCTGCGTTTGATAACCATTGGCTTTTACCTTTACGGTGTAGGTTCCGGCCGTTACAAATTTGTGATAGTCGCCTACCACAGGGTCGGAATAGCAAGTCATTTTATCGCCCACATAAATCACGGCTGCCACCGGATCGCCGCTTTGTGCGTCCGTTATCAAGCCTTGCAAGCCATAGCCGGCATATTGGATAAGGTTGATGGAGGGCTGTAAATTAATATCGAAATAATAGCCAATTTGCGAAGATGGTGGTTGCTTGTTGCTCGAAAGCTCCATCACGATGCCGTGCGAGCCTTTAACTCCATAATAGGATTCGGCGGTGGATCCGGTAGTTGGATAAAGCGAGGTGCCAGGGCCGGTGGTCAGGTTTCCGTATCCCGAGGTGGAGGCGTACATGTCGGCCAGCACTATTTCTTCGGCTATGTCGGGGCAGGGCACTTCGTAAAAATACCAGGGGTGCAGATACATTTCGATGCCGCTGTGCAGGGTCATGTGTATGGCAAACTGATTGTCGAGCATCATTTGGCGCAGCGATTTGGATTCGGGCTGGGAGTATGGTCCCGGGCTGCTGCCCTCACCGTTCCAGTTGAAACCCCAGTCGCGGTTAAGGTCGATACCGTTGTTGTTGTAGCGCGTCAGGTTTTCGCGGCCATCGGGATTTGCCAGGGTATAAATCCATATTTCGCGATTATTCACCAGGTCGTTAATTTGTGGGTTGCCTGCCTGGTATTGCTGGCAAAGCCATCGCGCCAGGCGTATCATATTTTCGCCACCGCCAATTTCGTCGCCGTGGATATTCCCGTCAAAACCAATCTCTGCCTCATTTTCATCCACGCTCACATTATCGCTAATCTTGAGTGCCGAAAGTTCGCGACCACCCACCGAGGTACCATAAACCGTTTTGGATACAAGCTGAGGTAATGCATCTACAAGGCTATCCATGATGGCAATAATTTCATCGGACGTGTGGTAGGCATCGCGGTTTTGCCAAAAGTTTTCGGAATATGCATTCAGGTCGGCCTTGGTAATTTGGTAGTTCAGGCCGGTATTTTTCAGTGCATCCAATTCTTCAGAAATCACATACATCAGGGCATGGTCGCGATAAATATCACCATTAATACCCAAATTATGCAGGGTTTTGGCATCCTGTTTATCATTCAAAAAAACTTTGATCTCCATTTCACCCTTGCGCCATCCCTGGGCTTGCGATGAAAGGCTTAAAACAAAAATCAGGCTGAGTTTGAGTGTTGTTGTGAGTAAGGCAGATAAAAATCTCATTTTATTTGGATTTGATGTATTAATAATATCGAGTGGCTAAATTAATCGTTTTTAAAAACACGCCTGCTATTTGTATCGAATTGTTACTTTTGTTAACAGCAAAGCGAACAAAAGAATCCGAATAGTGGTTTAGATTTTTAAATCAACAAAATCCTGATTCCTCGATGAGATACAAAGCAATAGTCATAGGCGTTTCGGCGGGAGGCATGGGAGCCTTAGGGAAAATACTCCCTGCGCTTCCGGCCGATTTCCCCCTTCCGGTGATTGTTGTGCAGCATGTAAGCCCGCAGTCGGACAACTACATGATCCGGCATTTTGATAAAATGTCGCAGCTCAAGGTAAAGGAAGCCGACGAGAAAGAAGCCATACGCGCAGGCATGGTTTATTTTGCGCCACCCAACTACCACTTGCTCATCGAAGAAAATCGCACCTTTAGCTTATCAACCGAGGCCAGGGTTAATTTTTCGCGCCCCTCCATCGATGTGCTTTTCGAGAGTGCCCTCGATGCTTATTGCAGCAGCTTAATAGGTGTAATTTTAACCGGAGCCAACAATGATGGGAGCCGGGGTTTGAAAAAAATAAAAGACTGCGGCGGCCTGGCCATTGTGCAGGATCCCGCCACCGCCGAAGTGCCAGCTATGCCCGAAGCAGCACTCAAAGCTACCCGCGTAGATCATGTCGCCGGGCTTGACAAGCTTGCCGACCTGCTGATAAAACTGGCCGCAGTGTAATAAACCGACATCGGCAAGCTCGCCTTGATGCTGAATAAGCTCTTGTGTGAGGTGGAATAAAAAAATCCCGCTGCTTTTTTACGACAGCGGGAAAATAAGATGGAGATTTTATGAAAACAAAAACTTTATTGTAAAGCCTCTTTCTTGATTTGCTCAAGCCATTTTTGGATACGCTCATCGGTGAGTTCATCCTGGTGGTCTTGGTCGAGGGCAAGTCCTAAAAACTTCCCGTCTTCGATAGAATCCGATCCGGTAAAATCGTAGCCATCCACAGGCCACCGGCCAACCAGCCTGGCTTCGCAGTTATCAATTTCATCTTTAATAATTTTCATCCCATCTACAAAATGGTCGGGATAAAGAATTTGATCGCCCAGGCCATAAATAGCTACGGCCTTATTTTTCATAATCGCAGGATTGAATTTGGCAAAGAGATTAAACCAAAGGTTATTGTCGCTGGCCTTTTCCCAGTGGTCGGCACCAGCGGTAGAGCCGCCAATAATGATCAGGTCGTACTCGCTCATATCGCACTTTTCCACCTCATCGATGGGCATCACCTCGATTTTGTCTTCGCCAAAGGCATCTTTGATTTTGTTAGCACAGGTTTCAACGTTACCCTGTTTGGGCCAGTAGAACAATCCGGTTTTTTTCATAGTTATTTTATATTAATAGTAATCACTGTTTGATTTAAAATCCAATCGAATGCAAAAATACAAAGTTTAAATTGGGAAATGACACGAATATTTAAAAAAGATATCACGAATGCACGAATAAAATCTTAGTACTTGCCACGCCTGTCCGCCCTTTTTTGGCGGAAATGCACGAATGAAGTTTTAGTTTTTTGATTCTTCTTCCAATACTTTTTTAAGCTGCTGGTTTAATTCAGGGATTTTATTTTTAACCACGTCCCAAACAATAGAATAATTTACTCCCATATAATCATGGATTAATCGATCTCGCATTCCAGCCATATTTTTCCAGGATATCGAATCCCATTGATATTTGAAGTCAGCGGGAACCTTCTTTGTCGCCTCTCCAATTATTTCAAGACTTCTTATAACAGCTCTTTTTAAGGTCTCATTTTTCAGGAACTCACTTTTTTCAAGGTCAGGGCTTATTACTGAAAAAGATAATTACATTCGTCTAAAATATGCTTTAAGTATTCAATGGGTTCTTTATGCATAAATTACTTCATTTAAAATTTTAGGACCAATGTATGGGCTTAGGCCGTTCTTTGTTACGATTTCAATTTTTTCGTTTTTAAATAAGTTTTCGAGAATATCATAAGCAAACATGAGGTTATCAAAGTTTTCTTTCGCAGGTTCGAATTCAACAAAAATATCAATATCACTCTTTACAGATTGCTCCCCTCTTACATAGGATCCAAAAAGTCCTACCTTTATTACTCCATGATTTTGCAAGTCCTTTTTGGCTTGCTTTATCTCTGATAATATGTATTCTTTACTTTTCATACATTTAGTGTTTTAGCAAAAATACAATACTTTTTATATTTTCTTTTTCGGATAAGATTTCAGGAAAATCGCTGCGGTTTCCTGGATTGATTTTTCGATGGGGATAAAATCGTAATTGAGTGCCTCGCAAATTTTGCTGTTATCGTAATAAAAACGATGAAAGGCCGAGCGGGCAATTTCTTTGGTGAGTGTGGGAGCGCGGCCAAAAACACGGAGTACGTGCTCGGCCATCCAGCCGGCCTCGCCCATCCAGGGGTAAAGGCGTATTACAGGTGGCTTTTTGTTGAGGGCTGTGGCAATGGTTTTTATCACCTTTTCAAAGGTCCAGTTTTCGGAGGATACAATAAAACGTTCGCCGGATATTTGCGACTGCATCAGGCGGATCATCACTGCGGCAACATCCCTCACGTCCACATAGCCGCCAATGCCATTGGTGTAGGCAGGCACGCCCTTCCATATTGTCGAAAAAAGCCTGCTGCTTCCGCCATCCCAATTGCCGGGCCCCAGAATGATGGAAGGATTAACCACCACCGCATCGAGGCCTTCTTCGTGGCCACGCCATATCTCGCGCTCGGCAGCATATTTACTAATGGCATAGATGGAGTTCTGCCGAGAGGTCTTCCAAAAATGATTTTCGGTAATGGTTTCTCCCTGCTGGGTTTTGCCCAATGCGGAGACAGAACTGATGTGGCATATTTTTTTTACTCCGGCCTGAAGGGCGGCATTCACTACATTGGCCGTACCCGTTTGATTGACCTGCAACAAAGAACGCATATCGCGCTTGTCGAAGGACACCTTGCCGGCACAATGATAAATGTAATCCACATCGTTCAGATTGTTTTCGATGGAATACAAGTCCATAATATCTCCTTCCACCCATTCGATACGATGCTCCAAAGTGGCGTAATCGTATCCATACCACGTGAATGTTCGTTTTATTTTTTCGATACTCTTTTGCTTGCGTACGAGCACACGCACACGCTCGTCCTGCACCTGTCCCAGCAGTGCCAGCAGCAAATGCGAACCTACCAAACCCGTTGCTCCGGTAACTAATATCATTGGGCAAAAGTAATGTATATTTGCCGAAATTTTTTCAGCTTATGACATTTATTGAAGACATGCAATGGCGGGGCATGGTGCATGATATGACCCCCGAACTGGACAAACAACTCGACAAGGAGATGACCACCGCTTATGTGGGCATCGACCCTACGGCGGATTCGCTACACATCGGTCACCTGGTATCGGTGATGATGCTTAAACATTTTCAGGTTTATGGCCACAAGCCCATCGTTTTGATTGGCGGCGCTACCGGCATGATTGGAGACCCCTCGGGCAAGAGCAAGGAACGTAACCTGCTGGATGAAAAAACCCTGCGGCATAATCAAAACTCCATAAAAGCACAACTGTCCAGGTTTCTGGATTTTGATGAGAACACGCCCAACGGTGCCATGATGGTGAACAATTACGACTGGATGAAAGACTATAGCTTTCTGGATTTCATCCGTGATATCGGCAAGCATCTTACCGTAAATTATATGATGGCCAAAGATTCGGTGAAAACACGCCTGGGTGCCGAGGCAAAAGAGGGTATGTCGTACACCGAATTTTCTTACCAACTCGTGCAAGGCACCGATTTTCTAACGCTCTATCGCACCCACAACTGCAAATTGCAGATGGGTGGTAGCGACCAATGGGGAAATATTGTAACAGGTACCGAGCTTATCCGGCGCAAGCTGGGACACCAGGAAAATGCTTATGCCCTTACCTGCCCGCTTATTACCAAAGCCGATGGTACCAAGTTTGGTAAAACCGAAAGTGGAAACGTGTGGCTGGATCCCGAAAAAACATCACCCTACTCTTTTTATCAGTTTTGGATTAATACTTCGGACGAGGATGCCGAGAAATACATCAAAATATTTACGCTTCTGAGCCAGGATGAAATGGAGGCACTGATAGCTGAACATAAACAGGCACCGCATCTGCGCCAATTGCAAAAAGTGCTGGCACGCGAAGTTACGACCATGATTCATTCCAAAGAAGATTATGAAGATGCGTTGAAGGCTTCCGAAATATTGTTTGGCAATGCTACCGCTGAGGATCTGGAATCCTTAGGCGAAAGAATGCTGGGCGGCATAGCGCAAACCCTGCCCTTGACTACCATGAGCCGTGAACGAATCGATGCAGGTGTGCCTATTGTGGATTTTGTGGAAGAGAACGGCATAGCCGGTTCAAAGCGTGAAGCCCGTGAGTTTGTAAAAAACAATGCCATCTGGATAAACAAAGCGAAGGTAAATGGCAATTTTGTAGTTGATAAGCAAAGTCTGCTCTTTGGCAAATACATTCTGGCGCAGCGCGGCAAGAAGAAATATTTTATGGTAATCTGCGAATAGGAATTGGGACTAATTGGCTATTCTTATTTCATTTTTGCTTCTTTTAAATTTTTGTCTTAGAACTTTGATGGCTAATTAAGATTACATATTTTGATTTAAACCTACGCCATGAAAACATTTACAATTAAAACTCCCGGCGGTGAATCCAATATATTGCTTGGTGTCCCACTAAGCGATTTTACCAAATGGGTGCCTGAAAATACTATTATCATCACTGATGGAAATGTAGCACAGCTTTATAGCCATTACTGGGAAAGCTATCCATCAATAATTATTGGCACCGGCGAAAGTAACAAGACCCTCGCAACGGTGGAAAACGTTTACCAACAACTTCTGGATAAAGGCGTTGACCGCTCCGTTTTTATTCTGGGAATCGGCGGCGGCATTGTTTGCGATATGGCTGGTTTTGTAGCAGCCACTTACCTGCGCGGCCTTCGCCATGCCTTCGTCCCAACAACACTTCTGGCGCAGGTGGATGCTGCCATCGGTGGAAAAAACGGCGTTAATTTTCATGGCTATAAAAATTTGATTGGTACATTTCGCCAGCCCGAGTTTGTACTCAACGATGGGCACGTATTGCAAACGCTACCCCCTGACGAACGCTCGAATGGTTTTGCTGAAACTGTGAAACATGCCCTGATTGCCGATGAGTCCTTGTTTAATTTTATCGAAGAAAATACCGACAAAATGCTAAATTTGGATTTGGCTGTGATAAACCGGCTGGTGCAGGGCAGCATCGGGATAAAAACAGACCTCGTAAACCGCGATGAACACGAAAAAGGCGAACGCCGCAAACTCAACTTTGGCCATACCTTTGGACACGCCATCGAAAAAGTGAGCGGACTAAGCCATGGCAAAGCAGTAGCCATAGGCTCGGTAATTGCCGCCCGCATGTCGATGGAGCGGGGATATTTGAAAAGCTATAATTACGAACGTATTCGCAATGTATTTTTAAAACTCAACTTACCCATACATTTCACTGGCAATAAAGCCGATGTACTAGCGGCTTTGCTTAAAGATAAAAAACGAGAGCAGGATTTTATCTATTTCGTATTACTCGATGATATTGGCAAAGCAGTGATCGAAAAAATTGCTGTCGGAGACCTGGATAAACAACTGTTTTAAAACCATGGACAAAACAATTTCCCCTTCATCCATCGCAGGCTCGCTACTTGCGCCGGCATCCAAAAGCCAAACCATCCGCGCTCTTGCTGCAGCTATGCTCGCCCGGGGAGCTTCACAGATTTCTCATCCTTCTGCCTGCGATGATGCCCTGGCCATGCTTGATATTGCCCGCAAGCTGGGAGCTAAAATCGAAGAGCGGGAAAATGCATATCATATTTTGGGTGGGATAAATCTAAAGGCAAGTTTGATCGATTGCGGTGAATCGGGTTTGGCTGCCCGGCTGATGATTGCCCTTGCTGCGCTAAGCGATCAAGTGGTTAATATCACCGGAAAGGGTACGCTCTTAAATCGAAAACTCGAAAATATTGCAGAGCCACTAAAAATGCTGGGCGCAGACTGTCAAAGCACGGATGGTAAATTACCCTTTCGGGTAAAAGGCCCTTTGCGTGGTGGGCAGATAATGGTGGATGGATCGGCGGGTTCCCAATTTGTTTCCGGCCTGCTGATGGCACTGCCCTTAGTTGCAAACGACAGCACGCTGGAAGTTTCTGATTTAAAAAGCAAGCCTTACATAGATATGACCCTGGAAGTGCTCCGCCAATTTGGAATTACAATCAATCATCAGAATTATCAAAATTTCACTATTCCGGGAAATCAAAAATATATTCCAGCCGCAATGCAAATTGAGGGCGACTGGAGTGGAGCCGCTTTTTTGCTTGTGGCAGGAGCAATTGCAGGCGATGTTTCGGTTACCAATCTTAATCTAAACTCAAAGCAGGCCGATATAAAAATTTTGGAGGCCTTGCGCAGTGTCGGAGCAAAACTTTGTATAAAGGAAAATAGCATCCTCATCAAAAAGTCTCCGCTAAAATGTTTTGAATTTGATGCCACCCATTGTCCTGACCTTTTTCCTGCCCTGGCAATACTTGCCGCAAATGCCAAAGGTACGAGCCGGATAGATGGCGTTGACCGCTTGAAACAAAAAGAAAGTGACCGTGGCTTAGTGTTACACCAAGAGTTGGGAAAGCTGGGTGTGAATATCCGCCTGGATGGCAATGTAATGCTTATCGAAGGAGAACCTATAAAAGGCGGCACCGTATTTTCGCACCACGACCACCGCATCGCTATGGCCGCCGCTATTGCCGGGCTTGTGGCCAACGATTGCGTAACTATCCAAAATGCCGAATGCGTCTCCAAATCGTACCCGCAATTTTTTGAGGATTTGGCTTTACTGCAAAAAAGTTTAAAATTTCAAACGAAGCCCGCTCTTGCTTAGATTCTGGAATTAGTCACCCCATGAATTACTTCCGGCAGTAGTGCCTATCTTAAAATTATGTCCCACGCCTAAACTGGATTCACGGGGTGACTTCTTATCATAAATAGAATGGTCAAGCCCCAAATATCGAATACCGAAGTGGGTAATTAGCAGATGCAAATGAGCTTGTCGAACTGCAATTCGTAGCCCGGTCATTCATGGCTGGGTTTATGATTTGCTCCTATTACATGGGGGAAGGGCGTTAACGCCCTTTGCAGCTTTTCTTGCTGCAGATTTCAAATTATCCCAGAGCTGAAGCACCGGGCTACGAAATTGGACAAATCCCTATTTTACAAATGCCCCAGCATCTTGGCCGGGTCAACCCACTCATCAAATTGCGCTTCGCTTACCAGTCCCAGTCCGAGTGCTGATTCGCGAAGTGTTAGACCTTCGGTATGGGCTTTTTTGGCAATCTTAGCCGCATTTTCGTAGCCAATGTGCGTATTGAGCGCAGTTACCAGCATCAGCGAGTTTTCAAGGTTTTTCTTTATGTTTTCGTGCTGAGGCTCGATACCTACTGCACATTTATCGTTAAACGAAACACAGGCATCACCAAGCAGACGTGCCGACTGCAAAAGGTTGGCAACCATCACCGGTTTAAAAACATTAAGCTGAAATTGTCCGTGGGTGCCGGCCACTGCAATGGTCATATCGTTGCCAATAACCTGGGCGCATACCATCGTAAGGGCTTCGTTTTGCGTGGGATTAACCTTGCCCGGCATAATCGAAGAACCCGGTTCGTTGGCGGGAAGCACAATTTCGCAGTAGCCGCAGCGCGGACCCGACGCCAGCAGGCGGGTATTGTTGGCAATGTGCATCAGGCTTACGGCCAGGGTTTTCAAAGCACCCGAGCTCTCCACCATCGCATCGTGTGCCGAAAGTGCTTCAAATTTGTTTTCAGCGGTAACAAAGGGCTGTTTGCCAATTTCGGCAATCTTTTTTGCCACCAGTTCAGCATAACCCTTGGGCGTGTTTAATCCTGTTCCCACGGCGGTGCCGCCCAGAGCCAGCTCGGCAAGGTGGGGCAGCGTGGCTTTCAAAGCTCTAAGCCCATGATTTAATTGCGAAACGTAGCCCGAAAACTCGTTGGCCAAAGTCAGCGGCGTGGCATCCATCAGGTGGGTGCGCCCGGTTTTTACTACATTTTTAAATTCCTGCACCTTTGCCGCCAGCGTATCCCTCAAAAGTTCAACGCCCGGAATGGTCGTCTCAACCATCATTTTATATCCCGCAATGCTCATGGCCGTCGGGAAAGTATCGTTGGACGATTGCGATTTATTAACATCGTCGTTGGGATGAATAAATTTCTTTGCATCATCCAGCGATCCACCGTTGATCACGTGGGCACGGTTGGCCACCACCTCGTTCATGTTCATATTCGATTGGGTACCCGAGCCGGTTTGCCAAATCACCAGCGGGAAGTTATCATCCAGCTTACCTTCGATCACCTCATCGCAAGCCTGCACAATCAGTTTGCACTTTTCTTCGGTTAGTACGCCAAGCTCATAATTTGCCAGTGCTGCGGCTTTTTTCAAAATACCAAAGGCACGGATGATCTCCTTGGGCATAGAGCCCGGATCGCCGATTTTAAAATTTTCTTTCGAGCGTTGTGTTTGCGCACCCCAGTACTTTTCGGCAGGAACTTCGATGGTTCCCATGGTGTCGTGTTCAATTCTTGTTTTCATCTGCTTGTGTGTTTTCGTATTAGATATAATGTTTATTCGTTAAAATCGATGTTCATCAAGCGGGCAATTTTTTTTGGAATGTCGGTATTATCATAAAAGCCTTTAAACGACTCGGCTCCGGCACCGATAGCATAAACGGGGACGGGAACTCCGGTATGTGACCAAGTAGTCCACGCTATACCAGCCTTGTTGTTAAGAATTTCGGTGGCCGTTACCGTCAAGGGGTTATCGCCCCCATAATCGATATAGGCGGCCTCGTTATCGGGACTTATCTTTCCAGCCATAACGAAGAAGGCTTCTTCCAGTTGTGATTTTTCATACGGGCTAAGCTGAATGGCCGCATCATCGCCCATGCCAAAATAATCTTCCACCAGTTGCATGGCGTAGCCCACGTTAAGATTAGCCGGAATAGCGAAGAGAGAATCGGCGATACTTGTAAAAGCCTGTGCCGAAATATCCTGATGGTCTAAGAGTGCAAAATCACTATCATACTTCATCGTAGCACTCCCCAGCGCAAAACCGCCGGTTTCGTGGTCGGCAGTAATCACAATCAGGGTTTCATCGGGATGTTTTTCGTAAAAGTCGAGGGCTTTCTTAACGGCTTCCGACAAGGAAACTACATTTTTTACCATCGTGGCTCCATCATTTGCGTGAGCAGCCCAGTCTATTTTCCCCTCTTCGCACATAATGAAGAAGCCTTTCTTATTATCGAGTAACTCGATGGCCTTAGCCACAAAATCTTCGAGCGGAATATCCGCATCCGTTTGGTCGATGGCATAGCGCAAAGCACCCGAACCTTCGGTAATACTTCCGCTGGCAAATACTTTTTTATCGCCTTTTTTTAACTTATCAAAATCTTCTCTGGTGTTAGTAATAGTATATCCCTGCTGCCGTGCCAGGTCGTAGGCCGAAATCTGTTCATCCTTCAGTTTGTGTTTTTTGAAGCTGCCACCACCAAAAAAGTCGAAGTTGCTGGCAGGCAAACTGCAGGCGATTTCATAATAATTGTTTCGCTCGGGCTGGTGGGCATAAAAGCTGGCAGGCGTGGCATGGTCGATGCTAACGCTGGAAATGATGCCAACTTTATAACCTTGTTTTTTTGCCATCTCGGCAAGCGAAGGCATTGCCTGCATTTTGGTCATGTCCATGCCAATAGTGCCAATGCTGGTTTTTTGGCCGCAGGCCAGGGCGGTGCCGGCAGCCGCCGAACCCGTGATAAAACGATTGCCCGCGTAAGTAGTACTAAAGCCCGCAACGGGGAATTTGGTGAAGCACAAGCCCGAAGTATCATTTGCACTTTTGGATGCTTTAAGATAAGCATCGGCGGCGGTAACGTGGGATAAGCCCATGCCATCTCCAATAAAAAAGAAAACGTATTTGGCTTCTTGAGCATGGATTGAGAAAGGAATTAAAAAAACAAGCAGGAGTAAAACTACGATCTGCCTGATAGGGAGGAAAGATGTTTTTGTCATTTAATTTTAGATCAAGATATTGAATAATAGGGCTGTACTATAAAATGGCCAAGCCCGAACTAATAGCGGCAAAAGTAGTCAGCAAAAATTTAATTAACAAGCAGACGGCTTGCAAAATGTTACACCTTTACTGATTTTTGCTTAGCAGATTAAAAAATTAGGCTTAAAAAGAAAAAATATTATTTTTGCACCCGCAAATCCTTTTTGGTATTGCAAGTTCTTAAAATAATCTTGGGGCATTAGCTCATCTGGTGCCGAAAAACCAGAAATCTTTGATTTCATAGTTTTTCGAGCATCCTCGAAAAGTTGCGAAAATTGAAAATTTTCTACTTTTCGGGATGCCGAAAAATAGAGACCTGTGGTTTCGTGATTTTTCGAGCATCCACGAAAAGTAATATAAATTGAAGATTTTCTACTTTTCGGGACTAGAGTGTCTGACCCACCAAGTTCTTAAAATAATCTTGGGGCATTAGCTCATCTGGTGCCGAAAAACCAGAAATCTTTGATTTCATAGTTTTTCGAGCATCCTCGAAAAGTTGCGAAAATTGAAAATTTTCTACTTTTCGGGACTAGAGCGTCTGACCCACCCAGTTCTTAAAATAATTCCGGGGCATTAGCTCATCTGGCTAGAGCGTCTGACTGGCAGTCAGGAGGTGATCGGTTCAAGTCCGATATGCTCCACAAGCTAAAGGAGGTGGTTACTAAAGTAGCTACCCTTTTTTTTGTTTTCAAAAACACCAGATGGAGTATTTCACCTACATCCTTCAATCCGAAAGACATGGCCGATTTTATTACGGCCAAACACAAAACCTGCAAAAAAGGCTGCAAGATCACAAGCTTGGGAAATCTA
>CAZGAO010000100.1:0-17449 GCA_964523795.1 uncultured Lentimicrobiaceae bacterium | reverse complement strand
ACATTACAATTTTAGTGCTGAATGTCAGGTTGTTATAAAATGCAAGTTGGGTTAATAAAAAAAGACGGATTCAAAATTTTGAATCCGTCTTTTTTTATGAAATGATTTTTATTCGAGGTTTGAATTTTGATTTTCCAACATCGATTTTTAAATATTGAATATCGAATACTGAATATTGAATGATGAATTACGCTGGTGCGCAACTTAATCATGAGAATATTAATAGCGATAATGATCGGGCTTGTAAGGACCATCCACGGGTACACCGAGATACTCGGATTGCTCTTTTGTCATCTTGGTAAGTTTTACGCCGAGTTGCGCCAAATGCAGGCGGGCAACTTCTTCGTCGAGAGCCTTGGACAAACGATAAACACCAATGTCGTAATTATCGCGGTTGTTCCAAAGGTCGATTTGCGCCAGGGTTTGGTTGGTAAACGAGTTGCTCATCACAAACGAAGGGTGCCCCGTTGCACAACCCAGATTAACCAGGCGGCCTTCGGCAAGCAGATAAATGGAATTACCGTTTTTCATGCGATAGCGATCCACCTGTGGCTTAATATTTTCTTTGATAATCTCGGGATCAGCATCCAGTTTTTCAACCTGGATTTCATTATCAAAATGGCCAATGTTGCAAACGATGGCTTCATCTTTCATTTGCTTGATATGCTCTACGGTAATCACATCTTTGTTGCCCGTGGTGGTTACAAAAATCTGACCTTCGCTCAGGGCATCCTCAATAGTGCTTACTTCAAAACCTTCCATTGCAGCCTGCAGGGCACAAATAGGATCTATCTCGGTAACGATAACGCGGGCACCATAAGCTTTCATCGACTTGGCCGAGCCTTTGCCCACATCACCATAACCCAAAACAACTACTACTTTGCCGGCAATCATCACATCGGTAGCACGCTTGATGCCATCGGCCAGCGATTCGCGACAGCCATAAAGGTTATCAAATTTGGATTTGGTAACCGAATCGTTAACATTAATAGCAGGAACCAAGAGTTCGCCGCGATCTTTCATCTGATACAGGCGATGCACCCCGGTAGTTGTTTCTTCGGAAACGCCGCGCCAGTCTTTGGCTGCACGTGTCCATTTTTGGGGGTCTTCAACATAAACTTGCTGGAGGAGTTTCATCAGTGCTTTTTCTTCACCACTGGTAACGGTAGCTTGCAAAAGCTCGGGCTTATCTTCCATGGCCTTGCCTTTGTGAATCATCAGGGTAGCATCGCCACCATCGTCCACGATTAGCTGCGGGCCTTTTCCTTCGGGGAAGGTGAGTGCCTGGCTGGTACACCACCAGTATTCATCCAGGGTTTCGCCCTTCCAGGCAAAAACGGGGATGCCACGCTCGGCAATAGCCGCAGCGGCATGATCCTGTGTAGAAAAAATATTGCAGCTGGCCCAGCGAACATCTGCGCCAAGCTCAACGAGGGTTTCTATCAAAACAGCCGTTTGCACAGTCATGTGCAGCGAACCACTTATGCGCACATCCTTCAGGGGCTTTTCAGCCGAATGCTTTGCTCTGATGGCCATCAGGCCGGGCATTTCTCTTTCAGCAATTTCAATTTCTTTCCGACCCCATTCGGCCAGCGAAAGATCTCGTACTTTGTACTTCAGGTTTGCGTCTATTACTAAATTCTCCATCGTATTAAATTGGGTAAAATATTTAAGATTTAAAAAAACGGCTGCAAAAGTAGCCAAATATTGCTTTCCTAACAAAGGCAAACAATACTTGTTCATCAATGTAAGGGATAAAAATCCGCCAGGAAAACTGAGAGTCACCCCGTGAATTCTTTTTTGAAAGTGTTACAAGTTTTTTATTGCTGTGCTTTGGTTTAGGCAGGATTCACGGGGTAACTGAAGTTTGTCAAAACTTGTCGTTCACGAACACTGACAGTCCCGCACATCCGGGGCTGTCAGTGTTTAATTAAAATAAGTTATCGTACAATTAACTTCCTCACAACAATCCCCTTACCGATTTCGAGCCGGATAGTATAAATGCCCGGCTTAAAGGCGGAAGTGTTAATTTGTTGCTTTTTGCCGAATAGCAATCGCCGCAAAACACTTTCGCCATGGGCGTTGTATATTTCGATGGAGATCAAATCCTGGTCGGATTGAATAATCAAGGATTCATTGGCAGGATTAGGAAAAAGCCGGATCATGGCTTCTTGTTCGCTTATGCCCGGAGCAACTACGATAACATGATTGGACGAATCGGACTCGCCACTATTGTAACAAAAGGCGGTAACATAATATTCAACCGGGAAAGCGGGAGGTAGCGGATCATAGTGTTCCTCATCCTCCGAAAGCCCTATTTGAACCCCATTGCGATAGATCCAATAATAATCGAAATCCCCCGAAGGAGGTGGCTGCCAACTCAAATAAACAGAATCACCCATGATCTCATACTGCAAATTCTGCGGAGGATCGGGAATCACGTCCATTACACGTATCAATACACTATTCGAAGGTTCTGATTCCCATCCATCTATTACTGCTGTAAGATAATAATGATACCATCCCCAGGGAAGCTCTTCATCCAGATAAATTGTATCAAAAATACCGATTGCAATCATTTCATTTTCCCTATAAATATTGTAGCTGGGCAAATTATTCTTAGTACCTGCCTTATTATCAGTAGCATATTTAATGCCTTCCGGTGCTTCCCAGCTTAACAAAACATCGTTTGCATTTTGCATTTCAGCGGCCAGGTTTACTGGTGCATTGAGTATAGGAGGAGTTACAATGAGTGAAACAGCTACTGTTACTAAAGGGGAATTTATATCATTGCTCATAATTTGAATTTCATCGCTATAAGTATAATTGGCCAGGTTTTCGGAGTTGAAATAGAGTTGAATATCCATAGACTGACCCGCAGGAATTGAACCGGATAGCATATCAAAGTCAAGCCATGTATTTGGAACAGGCGCTGTAACCAAAATATTATAATCTTCAACCTCGCCATAACTCGAAGAAGCACATGGGTGAGCAATCCCGCTATAGGTCATCCTCACCCGCATCCTGCACATACCGGGAGGTGTTCCCAAGGGAGGCGTTATATCTCCAATAAAATATTCGCCCATCCCATCAATATTTTCTAAAACATGCATTTCGTTGGTGCCTGCACTCACATCCCATTCAAAGTCATTATTCCAGTCAACCCAACAGACAACAAAATCACTTGCCCAGGCATTTCCATTGGTAACTTTAATTTTTTTGGATGAGCCAGATGGAATACTGGTAAATAAATCGGTGTAATCCGCCACACCACCTTGCCAACCGCTGCTCTTAAAAAAATCATCAAAAAATACATTAGCAATCCATTCATCTTCTGTTTGCGTTGAGGCATCACAATATGAAGGCCCAAAGATCCATTTTGTTTTGCAATCATCATCCGGAAATTCATCTTCAGGCAGTTGAGTGCAGGCCACAAAAGAATAAGACCCAAACATGGAAATGTTGGCAGTTCCGGCTTCTATTTCTACTTCTGCGTTGGAAACAAGCTCTGGAATATAAATTCCTGCAAGCGTATCAGAACCTGTTGGCCCATCCCAAAATATTTCCCAGGGGATTCGGGATAGAGTGGCATCGCCAAGGTTTTTAATAGTGAAAATTACAGGTTCTGCATTCGTATGACTAAGACCTGAAGTTGGAGAATTAATCAGGGTAACTCCAACATTATTTGCATAGTTCAACTCCCTGAAATTTGTCCATTCGGGAATCTCCCAAATCAAAGTCTCATTCCCATTGTTCGAGATCGTAAGTGTTTGGGTAGTAATTTGTGGTGGATTGTTGTGGATTTCTACTATCGAATCCGGCTCAACTTCGATGGTAGCACCGGAGATTGTAACCGTTGCCGGATTGCTGTGGTCTGAAAGCCCTGCCTCGTAAACTGACCTGACCGAATAGAAATAATTGCCGGGTATATGAAAGTCATCGAGATATTCCTGCGAAGTGGGTGGAATTATCCCGGTATTAATCTGCGCATTATCCCGGTAAACATTATATCCCAAAAGATTTTTGTCGGCAGGTGCAAAACTTGAATTCATTGCTGGATTTAAATTTCCGGCTATCAATTTTCCGCCTGGATTGCTTATGGGTAGTGTTTGTATAATCGTTTTTCCCATCACCGATACCTCCTCATTTTCTACTACAAAGGCCTTTAGATTGAAATTAAAATCCAGGCCATAGCCCGATAAGGTTTCCCAGCTTATTCCATCAAAGGAAACCAAATCGCCATAGCCCGCCACGGCTGGGCCAAAATCATAACCCAGGGGATATTCGTTGGCCAGATGCACTACTTTAAAACCGATCCACAATTCGGTACTTGCATCGATATAATAGCCCAAATTCAATTCTACTTCGTTCCAGGCGTTCCAGTTAAGCCCGCTCATCGTTTGCTCGTAAATAAGGTTTGCGGCCTCCGGGCCTACCCAAATCATCAACGTCATTTCGGAAGCAGTGGCAAACTTACGTGGGAAAAAAGCGACTTTCGTTATCATCGAATTGTCATATTGGAACAAATCCTCCGGTTCGAAACGGATGGCTCCCCAATAGGTTCCACCCCCATCCGAGCCTAATCCATCGTTGTTCACACCATCATCGTAGCCAATCCATTGCTCGGGTGGCGGATATCCCCAGGCGCATTGCACGCCCATGCCATCCTCATAGTTCGCCATAAAACCTTCGGGAGCCGGGCCGGCAGGAGGGAAATTAGTGTATGGAATAGCAAATCCATAAATACGGATATTGTCAGGATAGCTATAATAATGCGTGGCTACACCAGTAAATACATCAACCATGTACAGACCTTCCTCATAATTTGGATCATTGGATGAGAGATAACAAATATTGTTTTCCTTGTCGAAAGAAATATCGATAGCTTCGGAAAAAGAAAAACCCAAATTCCCAATGACGGTAGCGGTTCCGGTAATTTTATTAATCGAAAATAAGCTGGAGATATCAGAACCTACGCCATACAAAGTTCCATACAAATCACAGGCAATTCCATCCATCGATCCACTAATCTCCATATCACCTATCAAAACCTCCTGCCCGGTTTCGGGGTCAATTTCGAAAAGTTGCGTATCAGAGCAGCCATAAAATCTATTTCCATCGTAAGCAATTCCTCTTGTGGCCGAGGTATAAGCAACAAAGGTCATCGCTCCGGTTTGATTATCCACAGCGTACAAAGCTCCATCTGTAGCCAAAGCACACAAGGAATAATCCACCCAACCGGCAGCCGAAATTAGTTCGGAACTCTCGATGGGCGCATAGTTAAAAACGTCTGCAGGGTTATTGAGACTAAATTTCACAATACTATCCTCAGCACTCCCATAATTAAACCCAATAGCATAATTTCCGCCGGCAATAACAATATCATTGGTCTTACAATCATTCATCGCATATTCATCATCCGCCAGTTCAGTACAAACTTCTGCGGTGTATGCACCCGCTGTGGCAAACCAGTTATCGAAAGTTATTTGCTCGATATGGCCTGTGGCCAAACCTGCCACAGTTTTTGTTGAACTATAACTACCAATGTTCAGCACAACATCAAAATCTTGCGTTAACACACCCAAGTTTTTAACCCTTGCTTTGGGAAGCACAAAACCCGTTGGGTAAAGCGTGTCCATGTCGAGGGACACCACACACACATCATTAGTCAGCGTATCGCCCACCCTGATGGTATAATCTTCCACTTCGCCGTAAGAAGAAACACCGCAAGGAATTGGCAATGTGCTAAAGTTCAATCGTACACGCATACGGTAATAGCCATCGGGAGTAATGGCAGGTACAGTTATTGCACCAAAAAAGAGTTCACCCGTACCATTATGATTTTCTAAAACGAACTCCTCATGCAGTTGGGGCAGGCTGTCAAAAACGTAATCCATATTCCAGTCCACCCAACAACTTACCCTGTCAGTAAAGTAGGGATCTCCAATGAAAACATTAATGGTCTTGGACTGTGCCGGCATAATATAGGCTATGTTGCTTGTGTAGTCGGCAACACCACCTTGCCATAAGCTACTATTATTGATACCGCCCAAAAGTACTTTTGCAATATATTCGCTATGAATTTCGGTACTGGCATCACAATAAGCAATATCAAAGTGCTTAATCAACCCGAAATCGAAACTTTGGGAATCGATTGCCGGAGAAACTTTGGTTTGTGAAAACAATGGCAGCATTGCAAATACCATTAAAAACGTGAGTAAAAAGTTCATTTTTCTCATAGCATCAGAATTTTAAAATTTTTCAAAAAAAAAACAAAATTTGGCGATAAAGATAATATCTATCATTCAACAATTAGCTTATGTGTGGATTCACCGGCTTCGGAGTAAATCGCTACAAAGTAAATACCCGCTTCGAGCTGGCTTGTATCAATACTCAGCTTCTTGCCATTTACATCTCCCTTCATAACCATCTGCCCTTGATGGTTGAGTAATTTATAATTGCTCATTGAATAGTTGGAAGAAATATTCACCCTATTGCCTACCGGATTAGGGAATATTAAAAGGTAAGCATCATCATTAACATCATTTATACCATCGGGATCAGGAATTATCACAACAGGAACCTGAACCACCGGAGTAAAAGGATCGTTACTTGCGATCCAGATGGTAGCGTAGTACAAATCTTCCAGGGGGCCACCAAATACAGCAGCATCGGCGGTAACATCAAATGTTACCATAGCTCCCCCATCAATGGAAGCACTCATCGGACTAACGCTCAGCCACTCCACCTGAGTTTCGCCACTTAATGTAGCCGCGATGTTCCAGTTGTAATCGAGACCTAAGTACGACATAGGCTCGTATGTAATACCATCAAGCGAAATCATATCCCCATATCCTGCAACGGCAGGCCCGAAGTCACAACCAGGAGTGTATATACCTTGTAATTGCGTTATTTCGTAACCAATCCAAATATCATTGCCGGTGATAACAACCGGGCTGGATAATTCGATGGTATTCCACGCTTGTGCGCTAACAGTCATTGTTTGTAGGTGCAACAAGGCTCCGGGTACTGTAGCCGAGCCTTGACCGCAAATCTTCATAACACAAGAAGTGGGTACATCGTTGATATAAATTTCGATGGAGGTGAGCTCCATGCCGGCATACTGCCCCATGACGGAAGCAGGCCAGTAGGCAGAAACCTGGAAAGTGCCACCGGCACTTAAACCAATCGCATCCTGGTTTATGCCATCATCGTAGCGAATTACTTCATCATACGTAATATTGGGCGATGGTGTTGGATTGCCGGTATTGGCCAGGCCAAGCTGATCGGGGGATATTACATTTTCATATTCGATAAGCTGTCTTGTAGCAGAACCAAAGGCATCCGGGTAATAAGTAATACTTATATCAAGCATTAAATCATCAACACCCTCATTGGAAATATCCATTTCCTGGGTTTCCACTTCAAAATAATCAAGATAAAATTCAAACTCGTTAGGATCGACATTGATAATTGGAGGTGCAATTATTACATCAAAAGTAACAGGCACTTCCAAAACCGGAAACTCCGTTGAATTGCTTTCAATAAGAATATCCGTGTAATACGTACCACCGGACAAGCCATCCGAATCGAAGCTAAGTTCCACTTCCGTGGTTTCGCCGGCAGGGACTGAACCAATCGTTGGATCGAAAGACAACCATTCGTTAGTCGCAAAATCACACTTTATTGTATAATCTTCAACTTCGCCATAAGAGGAACTTCCGCAGGGATCCGGATTAACGGAATATGTCATTCTAATGCGCATCCTGTAATCGCCCCATGGAGTGTCGGAAGGAACAGTAATTTCGCCTGTAAAGATTTCTCCGATGCCATCACTTGTTAAAACAAATTCTTCATCGCCGCCCAAATCAAAAATTAAATCTCTATTCCAATCCACCCATACCGTAACACGGTCAGAAGCCCAGGGATTACCATTGCTAACAATAATTTCTTCTGAATCACCGGGGTCTATATAAGTTGAAATAGCTGTGTAATCGGCAACGCCACCCTGCCAGCCACTTGCATTATCAATATTTCCACACGACACATGGGCAATATATTCGTCTTCGTTAGTGGTACTGGCATCGCAATAAACCATCGGGCCAAAAATCATCTTTGTTTTGCAATCGTTGTCCGTAAGTTCATCCCCGTCAAGCTGCGTGCAGGCTTCAAAGAGGTAATCACCTGCGCTTGTCATGTCGATGGTATCTGCAACAATCTCCACTATTTCACCACTCGATAAATTACCGGTAAATATTCCTGAAATAATTTCACCATCAGCAGGGCCTTCCCACGATAATTCCCAGGGGATATTGGTTTGACTTGCATCGCCAAAATTTTTAATGGTGAAAATTACAGGTTCTGCATCGGTATAAATCATGCTGGACGCAGGTGCATTGATTATGCTGACTCCAACATCATTAGCCAGGCTCAACTGATCAGAATTTTTAAAATATGTTATCGCCCAATCCAGCGGGATATCTCCAATGTTGGAGATAGTAAGCGTGCGCGTGGTAATTTGCGGAGGGTTATCGTGAGTTTCTTCTATACTCTCCGGCTCAACTGCAATATTAGCACCCGGAATTGTTACTGTTGCCGGGTTGCTGTGGTCGGAAAGGCCATCTTCATAAACAGCTTTGGCGGTATAAGTATAAGTGCCGGGCGTGTGAAAATCATCGAGATATTCCTGAGTAGTAAGCGGAATTAAATCAGGATTCACTTTCACATTATCTCTGTAAACATTAATACCCAAAAGAGATTTAGATGGATTAACAAAAGCGGGAACCGCTGAAGGCTTTAGATTCCCGGCTATCATTTTGCCGCCTGGATTGCTTAGGGGGATTTTTTGTATAGCTGATTTTTGCAATAAAGATACCTTTTCATTTTCCACCACTAAAGCCTTTAGATTATAATTAAAATCCAGGCCATAGAAGGACAGGGATTCCCAGCTCATCCCATCAAAGGAAACCAAATCGCCATAGCCTGCCACGGCAGGACCAAAATCATAGCCCAGGGGATATTCGTTGGCCGGATGCACTACTTTGAAACCAATCCACAGTTCGGTGGTGGCATCGATATAATAGCCCAAATTCAATTCAACTTCATTCCATTCGTTCCATACGAGGCCGGTCATTGTTTGCTCGTATATCAGATTAGCGGCCTCCGAGCCTTCCCAAATCATCAGCGTCATTTCGGAAGCAGTGGCAAACTTACGCGGGAAGAACGCGACTTTCGTTATCATCGAATTGTCGTAAGCTATCAAATCCTCCGGCTCAAAACGGATAGCTCCCCAAAAGGTTCCTCCCCCATCCGACCCAAGCCCATCGTTGTTCTCTCCGCTATCGTATCCAATCCATTGCTCGGGTGGCGGATTTCCCCAGGCGCATTGCACGCCCGCGTCTTCATCGTAGTTGGCCATAAAACCCTCGGGAGCCGGGCCGGCGGGCGGGGAAGTGGTGTATGGAATAGCAACTCCATAAATTCTGATATTGTTGGGATAACTGTAATAATGTGCGGTTGCACCGGTAAACACATCCACGGTGTACAAACCTTCTTCAATATCTGGTTTGTTTGATGAAACATAGCAAATATTGTTTTCCTTGTCAAACGAAAGATTTAATAAACCGGAAAAATCAATACTTAAATTTTCAATAAGGGTAGCGGTTCCGGCAATTTTGCTAATCGAATATATGCTTGCAATATAACCACCTACTCCATACAATGTTCCATACATATCGCAGGCAATCCCAACCATCAGGTCATTAATTCCCAAATCGCCAATTAAAACCTCCTGCCCGGTTTCGGGATCAATTTCGAAAAGCTGCGTATAGGAGCAGCCGTATACCCTGTTGCCATCGTAAGCAAGTCCTTGACTTGCCGATGTATTAGCTATAAAGGTCATCACTCCGGTTTCATAATCCACCGAGTACAACGACCCATCTCTAGCCAAAGCATACAATGAATAATCCACCAAACAAGCTGCTGCAATAAGATCGGAACTCTCGATGGGGGCGAAGTTAAACAGGCTTGCCGGGTTGCTGATGTCAAATCTAACGATGCTATCACGACCATCAGCATAATTGAAACCGAAGGCATAATTTCCCGAGGCAATATTAATCTCTTTAGCCTGACAGTCATTTACTGCATATTCATCACCAGATAATTGGGTACAAACTTCGGCTGCATAAGAACCCGGAGAGGCAGACCAGTTATCGAAAGTTATTTGCTCAACATTGCCTGTAGCCAAAGCTGAAACGGTTTTTGTAGCACTATAACTTCCAATATTTAAAACTACATCGAAGTCTTGTGTTGACAAACCGAAGTTTTTAACCGTAGCCTTAGGAGTTATTATTCCTGGCTGGTAAAATGCGCCCATATCAAAGGACACAAGGCCTACATCATTGGCCAGGCTATCGCCCACCCTGATGGTATAATCTTCCACCTCCCCATAAGATGATTCACCGCAAGGGTATGGCTGCGTATTGTATGTCATCCTCACACGCAAGCGATAAAATCCATCAGGCGTATTTTCGGGTACTGTTATAAGCCCAACAAAGGTTTCGCCAATACCCCCCACATTTTCTATTGGGAACACCTCATGCAATGCCGGATCCAAATCAAATTCGGAATTCATATTCCAATCTACCCAGCATTTTACACTGTCAGCAGCCATAGGATCACCATTAGTGATGGTAATGGTGTCGGAATGATCTGATAAAATATAGTTTGTACTTTGGATGTAATTAGCAACGCCACTTTGCCAATAACTACTTTTGTTGATACTGCCGAAAAGTACATTGGCAATATATTCATCGCGGGTGCCTGTGCTGGCATCACAATAAGTGTTATCACCATACCTAACTATTCTGGAATCGAAACTTTTGGAATCGGTGTTTGATGAAAGCGAGGTTTGTGAAAACAATGGCAACATTGCAAGCACCATTAAAAACGAGAGCAAAAAGTTCATTTTTTTCATAATATTTCAATTTTGAGATTTGACAAAAACAAAATTTGGCGATAAAGATAATATTGATCGCAGGGAAATACAAGTTTTTTTAAGCCGCCAGGTTAACAAGCTGTCAGGTTTATTCCCTTAACCCGCCAGGTTTACTCCCTTAACCCGCCAGGTTTGCCCCCCAAGAAGTGTTGGGTCATTGTAAAACTGGTATGAGTTTGAACAGAGGAAAACCTGGCGGGTTGGCAAACTTAGCAGTCACCCTGTGAATTCGTTTCGCCGATGTTGCAAGTTTTTTAATGTTGCGCTTCTGCTTAGGCAGGATTCACGGGGTGAGTTTTTCTTCATCGGTAAACCCGTCAGGTTATCTACCTTAACCTACCAGGTTTACTCCCGGTCAGATTTTTTGACTTTTATTAAATTTGCAGGCGTTTCAGCAGATGAAAACCTGGTAGGTTTACAAGCCGGTCGTTCGGAGTAAACCTGTCCGGTTTTCTTCGGTCAAAAGTACTTGCGTTTTCTCTAATGTTTGCACCTTGTTATTGGGAGTAAACCGGACAGGTTAAAAATTAAATAATCAATTATCATGTGTGGAAGATATTCGTTTGCCCCTGAATTGAAAGTCGTTAATGAACATTACAACATCAGCGTTGACGATGGAAAGATAAATCCCAATTATAATTGCGCTCCCAGCCAAAGCCTGCCGGTCATCAGCGGCGACAAGCCCCAGGAGCTTAGCTTTTATCATTGGGGGCTTATCCCCTTTTGGGCTAAAGACAAACGCATCGGCTATAAAATGATTAATGCGCGGGGCGAAACGCTTAGCGAAAAACCGGCTTTCCGCAATGCCTTTAAACAACGCAGATGCCTGGTGCCCGCCGATGCTTTTTACGAATGGAAAAAACAAACGGGCAGCAAGACGAAAACGCCTTTTCGAATATTTCTCCCGGGACAAGCAGTATTTTCGATGGCTGGCTTGTGGGAGGAATGGAAGGATGAGCAGGGATTGGTGATCCGCTCTTTTACTATCGTTACGGTGGCGCCCAATGCCATGATGGCAGAAATCCATAATCGTATGCCGCTGATCCTGGATAAGGCGGATGAGCAAACCTGGCTGAATTCAAGAAATATGGAAGAACTGCAAAGTCTGATCAAGCCATTTCCGGCCGCGCGCATGGATGCCTCAGTTCGACAGGCTCACTGACCGCGACAGGCTCACTGACCGCGACAGGCTCACTGACAGAAGCTCACCAGCCACGCTTAATATGAACTGCCGACTGTAAATTGTGAACTGCCTACTGATGACTGAAGACTAAAGCCTGCCTATCCCGAAAAATAGAAAATGTTTCATTTTCGTGATTTTTCGAGGATGCTCGAAAAACTATGAAATCGGATCCCGAAGTATCGGAATGGTTTTTCGGCACTGAAGACTGCCGACTAAAAACTGCCGACTGCGAACTGTGGACTACTCATCACTCACTCCTCACCGCTTATCACTCCGGCTCCCCGGCTTTCTGCATCTTCTGTTTATTCTTCTCATCAAGCCGCCCCGTTTTTCGCAGCTCGCGCTCCATATTGCGTTTCTGGCGTTTTTCTTTGCGCTCCTCGTTAGTGCCTCTAATGGTAGATGATACGCCGCTTAGCGCAGATTTGGTGAGATAGTTGAAAAACGAACGGGTGGTGTCGCGGCTAAAGTAAATATCGCCTTCGCGTAGGCCAAAGGGAAATTTGGGATTGCTACGGCGCACCACAAAAGTATTGGCAATAAACGAGGCTATAGATTCGCCAAAGCCTTCAGTTCGCAATGTTTTTTTGTCGATCAAACGAATGTGCAGCTTTTCATAACGAAACTTCATCTCGCCCGTTGCACGTTCTATATCGGCCTTGACATCAAAGGTTAATTTTTCGTTGATTCCTTTAGTAACCTTAACAAAGGCCACATGCTCAAGGATGGGATTGAGGCGGGTAAGATCGAATTGGCTTATCTCACCTTTGCCCGTCCAATAATCATTTGTATTTTTTATATCAAACTTCAGATTCAGACCAAGTAAGCCTTCATCCATCATCACTGCCGAGGCATCGACTACCATTGTAGGAGTATTGGTAATTACCTCCTCGCTGTTGGTAATATTAAATGCCTCAAGCTGAATATTAGAAAACCATATTTCGCCAGGCTGTATGGCCGGAGGCAAAAACTCGCGATACATAAAATGGGAATTATTTACATTGAGGGTATCCACACGAAGGGTAAAACCGAGCGATTGCAGCGCGGTGGCCGGCATTGTGGGTTTGTGATTTTTGGGACGGGGATATTCTTTGCTGCGAAAGTCGCTGCCCTCCAAACTATCTATCTCCAGCTTATCCATCCACAAGGTATTATCCACAATTAAGTCAAAAAGCCTGAGCTTATTAAGTTTGGCTTTTTCAAAATTCAAATCCAGAATATCGGTTTGCACCCCCACTTTAGCAAAGAAAATCGAATCGGGATAGTTGGGTTTAAAGTAGCCATCATCTACGATGAGCGAAGCTGCCTTACTTGAAAAAGCAATTTCTTTGGCTCCAAAGCGATACAGGCTGTCATAAGAATTTTCGGTGAAATGATGAAGCCGGAAACAAAAGTCATCGGAATACAAAAACTTATTTTCAAACAGGTGATTGGAGGAATCGATCTCTATGTTTTTAAGATCGAAGTCGATGTCCTCAAACAGATAGGAGTTTTTATGTTTGGCATTGTTGCGCGGAATTTTAAGCCGCGCCTCATCCACCCTAAGTTCGCCAGCACTTATCGAGTACAGATGTTCCTTGATCAATTCGTAGGCATTAAAATGATGGATCGAATCCAACTTTGCCTGCGAGTTGGGCTTACCAGGAGATAGCACCAAATTAGGCTTATCCATTTCGAGTAAGGCAAATTCCAGTTTCTTTTCATCAATCAACTTAAAATAGTCCAGTCTCTGGATGGAGATATTCCCGATGTGCAGCTTTGTTGCGGTAGCTTTGGCGCTTCCTGTTTTGGCATTCATATCCAAACTGGCCATATTAAAAAATTGACCTGCTGTTGAAATGCTAATATCCCGGGCAATAATCTGCTCTTTTCCGCTTGCAGGGATAAAATGCAAGCTGTCGGTTTCGAAACGAATATTGGAGGCATAAAACAAATTTCCGGACTCCATTTTTGAATCTTTATCCAAATCAAAATCCTGTATCGCAAAATCCACGCCTGCTGCATTCACCCAAGCCTGGCCAGACCGACCTCGCTCGCCAACATTAAAATCTGCATCCGTTATGGCAATGCTGTCCAGGTTTATTTTATCGAATGATTTTAAGACCAGGGTTTTAATAATCTCCGCATCGAAGTTGTGAAACGATGCCGGGGGCTTGGCTTGATTGGATTTTAGATATTGAATTTGAGGATCGTTGATGCTGACTAAGCCTGCCTGCAAAATATTATCATGGTAAAGATCGAATAAAGGAAGCCCCTGGATTGTAAGTTGGGGCACATTAATATTCATCCGGTTCAAGGCTTCATTATCAGCCTTTGAATTGAGTTTAAAGTCTATATTTTTAAATTCCACCAGTGAGTCCGCTGACGAAAGTTTAAGCTGATCCATTTTAAAAATCTGAAGATTGTCGGGCAACCGATAAACAATGCCGCTCAATCGGGCTTCAATATCCGAGGCATCCACACTTTGCCCACCCGGACGTTGGGAAGGAGAAAGATTTAAAATTTCGACATCGGCATGCCCAAGGGTAAACAGCGAAAGCTCCAGCATTTTATCGCGCAAGCTAAGCTGACCATCGTTAATTTTCAGCTCTCCCAGGCGATAATCAAATTTTGCTGGTTCTTGGGGCAGGGTATCCGCCTTACGCATTTTATTATCAACAATCAAATCCAAAACAGGCCGATCCAAAACAAGCTCCCCTACAAACACATTCCCACCAAAGTAAAGTGATTTATAATCAAAATCAAAAGCAGCGATGCGGGACAGGTGGAGGGATCCCAGATTAATCCTTTCAGCAGCTCGCGCAGGTTTTGGGAGGCTGGTATCCACATGCATATTTTGAATCTGCAAACTTGCTTTGCCGGTGTTGATGTCCACGGCATCTGCACACAAGGTATATCCCATCGAAGGCAGATCGGCCATCACATTTTGCAAATTCCATTTTACACTATCCGAATAAAATATGCGCCGTTTGCCCTTGCTGTTTTCGTTGAGCTTAAAGCCGGCAAGCTCAATATCGAGGCTACCATCCACGACCCAGGGAAGCTGTCGGCCTGATTTATGCACCAGGTCGATGTTTGCTCTATATACATTAAGGTGGTCAATTTCGATCCATTTCAGGTTTTCTGAAATCAAGGGATAAAGATTGTAAATATCAATTTTCTGTTTTTGATTCTTTTTACTTTTCGACCAGACACGTATTTTAGCATCCGCAATTTCAACTTCCTTTAAGTTTAAAGATTTGCTAAGATAGTCCGCTTTAAAATCCACACTCAAAACGGCAAGACCCGGTATAAAAATATGGATATCCTTTGTGGCTGCGCTATCTTTTTGCCTAAGGTCAAGTGCGGCAATGCGCAAACTGTTTGTGGCGGTATTTAGCGACAGCGTATCGTAGGCAATTAGCAAACCCGAAGCGGGCATATCCAAAAACTGATGATAGCTTTTAAAGTGAAAGTCATCCACAAAAAAGAAACGGCTGCGCTGAAGCAGGCTCGCCGAATCGATAAACAAACGGGTGAGTGTAAGATCGAAGTTGGGAATGGCCAGGTCGATAATCCCGGCAGTGGTTTTTTCAGGCCAACGAAGACTTCCCTGTGTGATTTTTACGGTATCAATATCCAGCAATTTAAGCTGAGGTGCAAAGACCTGCAAGAGTTGCCGGCTCAATTTATTGAGATCGAGGCTGTCAGTTTTCTTCTGGGTTTCTTCATAAAAAGTCAAGGCAGGAACTTCTATCTCCAGGGCATCCATCCTCAGATTTCCACTTTCAAGGATTTCGACAAAATCCAAACCTGACATCCGTAGTTTGCCTATATCTGCATTAAAGTCCTGCTGGGATTTATCGCTGCTGGTATCGGCAAATTTTACCATATTCAACTGCTTCAATCGCAGCTTACCATCGGCAGACGATAAGTCCATATTCCCGATGGAAACTTCAAAGCCGGATGAGTGATAACGAAAAAAACCGTCCTTGAAATTCATCCCCAGGCTATCCGAGAAGAAAAACCGATGGCTCCGGGTGTGTGCCAGCGAATCGAGCTGGAAGTTGTTTATCGCCATCGAAAAATTTTGCAAAATCAGGGTATCCGTTTTATCCGGTTTGTGAATAGCTACTTTTAGCCCGGCTTTACGAAAATGAAAATGTTCCAAAATAAAAAAATCGAGATAAGGCGCAATAAACTCGTACAAATGCTTATGCGCAAAGGCAGGATTATCAGAGCTTATTGAATCCGTGCTTGTGGAATCAGCAGCCTGTAATTCGTAGCCCTTATTGAGCGAAAGATAAATATCGGCCTGGTCGATAACTAAATCCTGGATAATCAACTCGCGATTAATGATAGCACTAATCCAGCTTGTTTCCTGAAGGTAAATCTTAGGTATCAAAATCTTTGCGTAGGCAGGTGGCGGTACCTGGTCGCTAAAAACTATGGCCGAGTCGGGCACCAGACTTACGCTGTCCAGGGTAATGTTGTTGCTAAAAACGTTGAGGCTGACACTGCTAAATGCAAGGCTATACCGCTGGTTGCTTTCGCGGCGTACAATCTCGCTAAGAGTGGAACCAATAATGCGGTCGGCAAAAATATTGAGCAAAACAGGAAACACAACCAAAAACAAAAAAGCGAGTGCCGACAGGGTGTAAATAATAATTTTCCTGTGCCGCTTTTTTTTCGCCCTTGCCTTGTCGGCCTTCGGCTGCTCCGAAACCGGATTTTGCTGTTTTTTGTTGTTGCTATTTTCCAAAGATTTTTAGCCCATTTAATTTTGCTCAAAAATAAGATAATAATTACTCAAATGGCATCAAACACAAAGTAAAAAGTAAATACCCCGAGTGTTTTTTTGAAATACCAAATGCCACGAATGCACGAATGAGATGATAGGATGCACTATGGCACTGTTTTGAGGGTTGCTAAAAGTATCGTGTAAATATCCATCTTTTCTTTGTGTTTCTTAATGCCTTGGTGCCTTGGTGCCTTTGTGGCTAAAGAAAATGAGTTTTACAATCTATTAGATTAGCGATTTACCACCAGGGTTTGTCGGCATTCGTGCGAAGAAGTGAGCAAACGCGAAATATAGGTACCCGATTTCAAACTTCCGTTTAAAGAAAGTTGATAAGATTGGAGGCCAGACTGAAACCATCCAAGCTCCTTTTCCAAACATTGATGACCCAACAAATCGTAAAGCTCCAGGTAAACGGCCTCGGGTGCTTCAAGCGTAAACGGCTAATTCTTTTTTTGGAGTGCTATGAAAAGTATTTAGCGATTCGGTATAG
>CAZGAO010000099.1:0-18141 GCA_964523795.1 uncultured Lentimicrobiaceae bacterium | reverse complement strand
GACATTGTTTAAAATTTTCAACAAATGTACTGTTTATTTATGAACTAACACTTAGGATATTTCGCTTTTTCTATTTTTAGCTTTTTTAATTTTCAAAATTATTTAATCTTATACCTCAATTCAACATGAAAAGATTTACACTACTACTTGCTCTATTAATGACTTTTGCAGCCGCTTTTTCGCAAAAAAGCTGGCTCCCACTAAAGGCTGGCCAACAGCCCGAAGAGGCCTCCATTTCTATCGAACAATCCAACCGTGCCAGTTTAACCCTCGTAGTTAACGTGCCGGGACTTTACCTTCAGGAACTTCAGGCCAACGATATGACTTTTCAGCATATCAGCCTCAACGATGGACACAGCACCGAATTGGTGGGTCTCCCTGAGCTACCCATGCTGCATCAGGTAATCGGTATTCCAGGAAACCAAAAGGTTTCGTTTAACATCATCGAGATGGAAACCACCACGCTGAGCGGATATCAGATTTATCCCTTCCAAACGCCAACCACCGACAACCCCGGTGGACACGATAAAGCCTTTGTGATGGATCAGGCCTTCTACAGCCGCGATGTAAATTATCCTGCCGAAAACTTAAATCTTGACCAGCCACAAATCTGGCGCGATGTAAAACTTACCGGTCTCCACATTACGCCCTTCACCTATAATCCTGCCACAAAGGAACTCACCGCCATCACCCACATGCGCGTAGAAGTGAACTTTGAAGGCGAGGATGCTTCGATGAACTTTAATCCAAAAATGGAACTTAGCCCTAAGTTTTATTCTATGTACGAGGCTGCCATCCCTAATTTTGATGATCTCGGATACACGCTTACATACCGCGAAGAGCCAGGCATCAAATATTTGGTGATTACTAACGAAGAAGCTCTGGATGCTATTCAGCCGCTGGTAGATTGGAAAAATCAGATGGGCCATACCACCGAGGTAAGAACCCTGGAAGCCGGATTTGAAGATCCTCAGGATTTCAAAACTTACATTACCGAATTGTACCAGGAAGACGGACTGGAGTATGTGCTGATGGTTGGCGATGCCTATCCCAATGGTGGATCAGGCGGTGGCGACAACATTGTCCCCATGTATTACTGGAATCCCGGTGGCGATGCTTCTTATTCAGATAGCTGGTACACCTGCCTGGATGGTCCCAGCGACCACTTTGCCGATCTGGCTATCGGACGTTTTGTGTATGATGCCAACTCGCTGGATGAATTGGAATTGCAAATCGGTAAAACCATGACCCATTACCTAACTCCCGACATGTCGGACAACTGGGCTGAAAACACAATTCTTGTCGCACACAAAGAACAATATCCGGGTAAATACACCCAGTGCTGCAACGAAATTACCACTTTCGATTATTCGATACAAACCCCGATTTTTGAAAAAGCTTATGGTGGCGAAAACTACACCAACGCGCAAGTGGTTGAGTTTGTGAACTCAACAGGCGTAGGCATTTTTAACTACCGTGGTCATGGAAGTGCTACCCAACTTTGGGACTGGACTAACTCAGGCCCTTCGCATTTTACGGCAGCCGAAGTATCCCAACTTAATAATGTGGATAAACTTTTTGTGTTTTTTGATGTGTGCTGCGACAACATGGATATTGTGGCTCATGCCAACGACTGCCTCTGCGAATCGTTTATGAAACACGAAACAGGCTCTGTAGCTGTTAATGGTGCCATTATCCCATCCTATACTATTCCTAATCACGATTACGACAAGGAAATGTACAAGGCTCTTTTTGAAGAAAATATTACCAATATTGGTTATATCACCAACTATGCCAACCTCACCGTACTTAATGTTCATGGTGAAATAGGCAAATCCAATGTAAGAACCTACCTCTGGCTGGGCGATGCCTCAATCGAACCCTGGACCATGCAGCCCACCGAGCTTGCCGTTTCGCACGATCAGCAACTATTTCTGGGCATGTCCGAATTTAGCGTTACCGTTTCAGGCAGCAATGGTTCCACCGAAGGAGCTATGGTTTGTGTTTCCAACGCCGACCGCTCCATTTATGGTGTAGCTTATGCTGATGGCTCCGGCCTGGCAACCATTGATTTTGGCGCAGCCGTTCAGGATCCGGGTAATGTAATGGTTACAGTTACCGGTCATAACTACGTTCCTTATCAAGCCGAAATTCCTGTAATTCCTCAGGAAGGTGCTTATGTAGTTAAGGATAGTTTTGTTGTAAATGATGCCGCTGGAAATGGAAACGGTATGATGGATTATGCCGAATCTATTTTGATTTCTTTATCTGTAAAGAATGTTGGTATCGTAATGGCAGAAAACGTGGTAGTTACAATTTCAACAGAAGATGAATATGTTACTATTACTGATGGTGAAGAAAACTATGGTAATGTTGATCCTGATGAAGTAGTTACTATCGAAGATGGTTTTGCACTTGACGTTGCCGAGAACATTCCTGATGGTCATGCAGTAATTTTTGATGTTATGGCCAGCGATGGTACTGATGGCTGGGCTTCTACCCTTGTTATCAGCGGCCATGCCCCCGCGCTTGCTTTCAACGGATATTCGGTGGATGATGCTTCGGGAAACAACAATGGTTTTCTGGATCCGGGCGAGACTGTAGAAATGACCGTGAACGTGATTAACAATGGTTCTGCCGATGCTTATACAGTTATTGCAGCCCTTACTAGCTCCGATCCTTTGTTCAGTATTATTACAAGTGATCCACAGGAAATCGGAGATTTAGTACCGGATGCCAATGGTGATGTTGTTTTTACCGTATCTGCTGATGAGAGTATTGTTCCTGGATATATGGGAGAGCTGGACTTGCTGCTTAGTGCCGATTTTAATATCGAACAGGAAGATGTGGTTCTCATCCCATTTACCGATTATTGCGAGGCATCAACAAGCACCGAAGACGAGTACATTGCTAACGTTGCAATAGGTGATATAGATAATCCGAGTGACTGGCAAGGCGGCGTTGCTAATTATACCGACCTCACCACAACACTTCAGCCGGGCGTTGCCGAAGGCATCACCATTGAAAATGGAACTGCCTGGGCAAGCGATCAGGTTACCGTATGGATCGATTGGAATATGGACAAGGAACTGGGAAGCGATCCTAATGAGACTTTTGTTTTAACCAATGTGGGTGGCTCAGGACAAACCTTTACCGGCGATATTACTCCTCCGGCCAATCAGCAAGGCGGACAATACCGGATGCGGATAAGGATGACTTATAGTTCCACCCCCGCCCCATGTGGCAGCTCATCCTATGGCGAAATAGAAGACTATACTATACTTATTGATCAAGGTATGACCGCAAGCTTTAATGCAGATCTTACCGAAGTATGCGAAGGCAATGAGATTGCTTTTACGGATAACTCCAGTGGCGATGTAACTTCGTGGAGTTGGGTATTTGAAGGCGGCGAACCAGCTACCTCTACCGAACAAAATCCCGTGGTTATGTACATGGAAGGCGGAAACTGGGATGTTGAACTAACCGTTACCGGCTTAGAAGGCAGCAACACGATGATGCAAAGCGATTTCATTACCACGATGTACATGCCCGAAACGGCTGGCGAAATTACCGGAAGCGAAGAGGTTTGCCAGGGCTGGGAAGAAATTTATGCTGTGGATCTTATCGGCTATGCCGATGAATATACCTGGGTACTCGAACCTGCCGAAGCCGGCGAAATGATGGTGGTTGATAATATGGTTACCATTGCCATAAGCAGCGATTACGAAGGTGCTGCAAGCCTTAAAGTTTGTGGTGGCAACGAATGTGGCGATGGAGGCTGGTCAAGCGAGTTTTCGATTATCGTAAATACCTGCGTTGGTATTGATGAGTTGAATAATGATGCTGTGGCTTCGCTTTTCCCCAATCCTACTACCGGAGAATTTACCCTTGAACTTATCGCTAATGATGTGGTAAATGTTATGGTGATGAATACCATAGGCGAGATAGTTTATAGTTTAGATAATCTGACTATCAAGGGTCAAAAAACCATGAGCATCGATCTTAATGCACTTGCCGAAGGCGTTTACTACCTTAGGATACAAGGCAACACCACCAGCAGTTTTGAGAAAATTGTGGTAGCAAGATAGAAGAGTATTAATTTTCAAAATAATAAAAGGCTGACCTAATTGGTCAGCCTTTTTGTTTTGTTCCGCTACCCATTACATTTTTTTGTAAAAACCAATATTTCAGGAGAAATCTCTTTTTTTTAAATCAGCCCTCATTTAAGTAATGAAGTGCGTAAATTAATTATCAAAAGCTCCGTTTTCAGCCTTTGATTTGTATCTTTGGCCGCTCATATTTTTACTATATCAATATTTATTAACATGCGAACATTTATGAAGAAAATATTTGAATCACTTTTTTCGATGCAACTGGCCGTAGTACTTTTGCTCATGTTTGCCCTGTCGGCAGCCCTGGCTACTTTTATCGAAAACGACTACGGAACGATTGCCGCAAAGGCTGCCATTTACGAAGCTACCTGGTTCGAGGCCTTGCTCGTGCTGTTAGGCGTAAACCTCGCGGGGAGTTTGTTTGTAAATAAACTTTGGAAACGCAAAAAATACGCGCTCTTTCTTTTTCATATTTCCTTTATTATCCTGTTGATTGGTGCCGGCATTACCCGCTATTATAGCTTCGAGGGCATGATGCACATCCGCCAGGGACAAAGTGAAAGCGAAATTGTTTCGTCCAACAATTACATCACTGCCCAATACAAGGATGGAATTGCCACCTATAGCGACCGCCAAAAAGTGCTGCTGTCCGCTTACGCGATGCAGGCTCCCTATCTAAAATTAAAAACCCCCGATGGAACGATTCATATCGAAACCATCGGATTCATCCCCAATGCCAGCCTGGCAATAAGCCCTGTGGAAGGAGGCAAACCCATCGTTTCGCTATTTACAATGACGAATACTGCACGCCAAACAACGGTGCTCAATAACGGGGAAAGCAAAACAATAGGCGATTTCAGCGTTGGATTTAATGATGATGCTCCCGGGCAAAACATCGTTAATCTGAGCATCCAAAACGACACGCTATATATTTCAGCCCTCGACACCATGTTTATGACCACCATGGGTCAGGAGGTAAAAGCCTACATCGAGCCGGGACTTAAAGCTCCCTTTCAGTCGATGCAGCTCTACCGCATAGGCGAAAATGGTATCGTTTTGCAGAATTTCGAAACCAGCGGTGCCATGCGACCCGTATCAGCAAACGGGCAAATGCAACAGGGCAGCGGTATGGATGCTGTAATCCTTGAGATTTCTGATGGTAATTCAAGCATCGAATCGTATGCCTTAGGCACAAGGGGCTTAATTGGCGACCCTCATCAAATCGAATTCAATGGCAAAAATCTGAGCTTTAGCTACGGAGCCATGCCTATCCAGATTCCATTTGCAATCAAACTCAACAAATTTATCCTCGACCGCTACCCGGGTTCCAACAGCCCCTCATCGTATGCCAGCGAAGTTAGCCTTATCGACAAAGACAGAGCAGAAGAATTCGACTACCGGATTTTTATGAATCATATCCTCAACTATCGCGGCTACCGCTTTTACCAATCCTCGTACGACACCGATGAAAAGGGCACCGTACTTTCGGTAAATCACGATGGCCTGGGAACCACAGTGAGTTATTTTGGCTACGCCCTGATGATACTCGGGATGCTTTACGCGCTGATCTCAAAGAAAACACGATTCAGACATATCCTGAAAAAAATTAGCGAAACCCGAAAGGAAAAGATGAAATTGCTTACGGTAATCCTGCTTATGCTTGCCTTGCTGCCGCTAAAGCAAATCGCAGCACAGGATAAAAAAATGATACACGGGGTAAACATAAATGTGATCGATGAAGATCATGCCGCCAAATTTGGCGAATTGATCGTGCTGGGGCCCAACAATCGTTTGGAACCGATGAATACCCTCACCGGTAAATTTCTGCGCAAGTTTACCGGCAAAAGCAGCCTCGAAGGACTTAACTCAGATCAGGTGGTTTTGGGTATACTTTCTGACCCAAACACCTGGCAAACCGTGCCCATGCTAAAGATTGGAAACACCACCCTACAGGAGCAACTCAACGTGAAGGGGAAGTTTGCTTCCTTTACCGACTTCTTTGATTTCAGCCGGCAAAACAGCTATTTGATTAGCGATGCGGTAAAACAAGCCCATCAAAAAAAGAGCATGGATCAAAGCAAGTATGACAAAGAACTGATAAAGGCCGATGAAAAGGTGAATGTTTTTTATCTGATTTATACCCACAGCTACCTGCAGTTTTTTCCCAAAACCAGCGATCCGTCCGGATCGTGGTTTGCCCCCGCCGACAAAGTGGACGGCATGCCCGAGGCGGATAGCAATTTTGTGAAGAATGTTATTAGCATGTATGTCGAAACCCTGCGCGAGGCCAGCAATACCGGCGATTACGCCGCCGCCGATGAATTGGTGCGCGCCATCCATCTCTACCAGCAAAAGTACGCCGCCGATATTTTGCCCGCCGAGAGCAGGCAAAATATCGAAATCCTATATAACAAATTGGAGATATTCGAGAAGCTATTTAAATACTACGGTCTGCTTGGCCTTTTATTTTTGATATTGATTTTTGGAAATTTGGTTAATCCAAAATTTAAAATTGGCTGGGCGCGAAAAATTTTGATTGGAATTATCACCGTGCTTTTTGTGTTTCAAACTTTGGGTATTGCCGCCCGCTGGTATATTTCGGGCCATGCCCCGCTGAGCAACGGCTTCGAGTCGATGATATTTATTGCCTGGGCAACCATGTTCGGGGGCTTTCTGCTTTCGCGCCGATCTACCATTGCCCTGGCTGCAACCACGGTGTTGGCATCGCTCACGTTATTCGTTGCTCATCTCAACTGGATGAACCCTGAAGTTACCAATCTGGTTCCGGTGCTCAAATCGGTATGGCTTACTATCCACGTGGCTGTTATCACCTCGAGTTATGGCTTTTTGGGCATGGGGATGATACTGGGCTTGTTCAACTTATTTTTGATGATTTTCCAAAACAAAAACAACCTAAAAACTTTTAATCTCACCATACGCGAGATATCCTTTACCGCCGAAGCCACGCTTACCATAGGCCTTTACATGCTTACGATAGGCACATTTTTGGGAGGCGTTTGGGCCAACGAATCGTGGGGACGTTATTGGGGTTGGGATCCCAAAGAAACCTGGGCTTTAATCACTATTTTGGTATATGCCGTAGTCATTCATCTCAATTTTATCCCCGGACTTATGGGCAGGTACCTTTTTAATGCGCTGTCAGTGGTGGGTTTTAGCTCGGTGCTTATGACCTACTTTGGTGTGAATTACTATTTGTCGGGCTTGCACTCCTATGCCGCCGGCGACCCGGTGCCCATACCTACTTTTGTTTATTATACCATCGCAGCTCTGGTAATAATCCTGATATTTGCCTACATCAACAATTTTAAGATGAAAACACTGATGGGGGGCAACGAGAGCTGGGATTTGGAAAAAGATTAGAAGGGGTGAAATAAGAAAAGGCTGCCCCGATTTGAGGCAGCCTTTTTTTATTCAGATATTTTATAAATGATGTCTTTCAGTTCGTGAAAGCGAAAAGGCTTGGTCATATAATCGTCCATACCTATTTCGTTGCATTTTCTGCGATCATCGTTGGTGGCATTGGCCGTAAGCGCAATAATCCTGGATTTTTTACGCGAAGGATTGGCTTTTTCAAAGGCTCTGATTTCCTGTGTGGCTTCATAGCCATCCATCACCGGCATTTGTATGTCCATCAAAACAACATTAAAATTATTGTTTTTAAATTTATCCAATGCCTCCTTGCCATTTTCGGCCAGTTCAAAGGTAAAGCCATTCCGCTTCAGGGTAGTGCCTACCACCTTTTGATTCAGGGCATTATCTTCGGCAATCAGGATGCGAATATTACTACGGTTTTTACGGGCAAGCTGATTGGTAAGATCAAAATTCAGTTCAAACCAAAAAGTGGTTCCTTCGCCAGGTGTGCTTTTCACATGTATTTCACTGCCCATTTTCTTGCACAGCGCATTGCTTATCGCCAGCCCAAGTCCGCTGCCGCCAAACTGCCGACTTATTTCAGGGTTGCCCTGATCGTAGATGCGGAAAATATTACGCAGTGCTTCTTCTTCGATGCCCATGCCCGTATCGGCAATGGTAAATTTTATCTTAGCCCTGTCATGATCTTTAAATACCAGATCAAGCCTTAGCTCGATCACCCCATCGTTAGTAAACTTGATGGCGTTATTGATAAGGTTGATCAATATTTGGCCAATGCGCAAGGGGTCGCCCTTAATTTTATCAGGAATAGTATTATCGAATACCAGGCGAAGTTCGTTTTTATTTTCACGGGCTTTGTGCTCAAGCAGTTTTACCGTGCGGTTCACTTCATCTTCGAGCTTTAACCACTCCGATTGAAAATGAACGTTGCCTGAATCTATTTTCGACAAATCGATAATATCATTGAGCAGATTCATCAGATTGCCGGCCGAATGCTGCACTAAATCAAGAATTTCGGCTTGCTCTTCGGAAAGCGGGTTTTCTGTTAAAACTTCCAGCAAACCGATGATCGAGTTCATGGGCGTACGGATTTCGTGGCTCATGTTGGCAACAAACTGCGAGCGTGCCTGCGAGGCATCGCGCACCTGCTGCCGGGCTTCGGCCAGGTGTCGGCTCGAGTTCACCTCGTTGGTCATATCACGCATCACCAACTGATAACCCATCAGCTCGAAGTTAGTGTCGTACAAAGCCCGGATAATGGAAGTTACGATGATTTGCCGTGAGGTGGAAAGGTTCAATTGATGGTTGAGCTTAACCAGCGCGTTGGTAGGGGTAAGGATATTTATCACATCTCTGAAATGTTGCAAATCATCGGCATCTATCCAATCCACAAAGTGTTTTCCATTAAGCCGCTCGAAGGTTTGGGCAAAAGAGACCAGCAGTGCGCGGTTAGCAAAAACAATATCAAGATCCCTGTCGGTACGACAAATCAGGTCGGTTTGATCCTGCACAATGCTTTGAAACATCTGCCGCGAATCGCTAAGTTCCTGTTTTACCCGGTCGAGATCCAAAAAAACCCGGGTCTTGCTCAGCAGTATCTCCCTGTTAAAAGGCTTGGTGATATAATCGACGGCACCGGATTGATAACCCTGGTAAACGCTATTTTGGTCATGATAAACAGCCGTAAGGAAAACGATGGGCGTATGGCGATTGCGGCGACCCGATCGGATTTTTTCGACTACTTCAAAGCCATTCATTCCAGGCATTTGAATGTCGATGATCATCAGTGCAAAATTATGTTGCTTAACCTGGACAAGTGCCTCCGCGCCACTTTGCACCGAAATGATATCCGCTTTTAGGACACGCAAATTTATCTCAAGCGTGATGAGGTTTTCCTTGCGATCATCGATTAGTAATATTTTGGGGGTATAATCCCTCATTGTATCAAGTTTATTTTATAAAAAACCAGACTAACAAAAATGGTGCATTAATCCTCGGTTTGTAGAGATGGCCGCGAAATAAGGGATAATTTATTACTTTTTGGCACAAATCCGTTTATAATCTTTGTGAATCCGCAAAAAAGTGAGATTTTTGCATCCGATAAGCCTTTAGCTTAAAATCTAAATCCGGTCATCTTTTCCAATTTTGGGATTTTTATCTGACAATTAGAAACGGCCTCATAGTTCAAGGGATAGAATGGGAGTTTCCTAAACTCTAGATCCAGGTTCGAGTCCTGGTGAGGCTACAACTCAAAACATAAACCCACTGTTAAACAAGATGTTAGCAGCGGGTTTTTTTGTGCGTTGCTGATGTTGTTCGGTTTTCTGTTTTTACGCCAGTATTCAATTTTTACATGCTGTATTCCCGGCCTGGTTTTTCTACCTCCAAAACCTTTGCTTTAATTCCTCCAACCTTACTGGCACGCAGGAAACACCATTTCAAAAGGTGCTGTCAATTTTATCAGATAGGCCTTTCCGGGACTTAATTCGTTAAGTGTGAAAACTTCTTTTTCAGGCCAGTAAACCCTCCATCCGGCAAGCTCAACTATTGCCTCCAGGTTTTCGGCAAAATCACCACCCAAAGCACTGAATTCTGTTGCGCAAGGGCTTATTACCGGCAAAATATTCCAGCCTTCATTTAGTTGCAAAACTTGTTCCGGCGAATACTCACCAACAATTTCAAGCAATTCGGCATTATTCATTTTTATGGAATATCCGCTATACGGATTAAAATCGTTCAATGTATAAATGCCGCCAGAGGGATAAAATACGCCCTCGCTACCCGATACAATTTCCACAGCATTAAAAACCGAAGCCAGCACCACTTCCATATCAGTATTGGGCGGCATAATATAACTCGAAAGGCTATTCCAGCCGACATCCAGATAGGCATAAACACGCGGACTACTGCTGATTGAAGCTTCAGCAACGGTAAAAGGCGTTTTGTCGGCACCCTCAAAATAAGACTTAAAGCTATCTATCTCATCCGAACTAAAGGCGAAAGTTTCCTCGAGCCATTTGGCCGAAACGGTTTGGTATTTTACAGCGGCATTTATTATAATTTCACCGGCATAACCAGAAGTAGAAATATTGAAATAAATCTCATCTGCACCAGTTCCCTCCAAAGAACCAACTTTATTAAAATCGGGATCATCCTGAGCAAGCCCAACAATTTTTACGGTGTCGTAATTTGGATGAATAGAAGAAAAACCCATTGGAGGCAGCCGGTTATCCTTGAGCGGAGCATAAGCTCTTTCGAGCACCGTGGTAACATTGCCATTTACATCGCCCATCACCATTTCATAAATCTGCACCAGCTCTTCATTATTGATTACTTGCTGGTGGTTTTCGTAGGTTTCATTTTCATGGATAAGGTTAAAATCACCATCGGTTTTACCACTGATAAATAATGTATCGCCATTTTGAGCTATTGCCACAAGCTGTACAAATGCTCTGCGGCTGGGGAAACCGGATGGGAACTTATGTCCGGCCAGGTTTTGAAGTTTCAGCCGAACACTGAGGGTGTCGGGTGTTCGTCCTGTTTCATCGAGGGTGAGTTGGAGGGTATGTTTCAACATTTTTTCGGAGCGGCTCAGCGTGGAGTCAAATTGAACGGTGGTGGCTGTAACGCCGATTTCATCAGCAAAATCGCGCAGCAATTTAGTCATAAAAACATTGGCTCCGGCAAAATGATGCTTACCAAAGGGTGAGCGTGCATCCAGCCACCATGGGCGGGAGCTAATATTTACGAGATCATCAATGGAAGGCACATGACAAACCTGGCAGCTAATTCCATCTTCGGGGAAATCCGAATTTTCCCATTCGTGATACAGTGCCTGCTCAACGAAGGCTTCGCCGGTGGGTAGACCATTTAAATCGACTGAATTGGTAATTAAAGTATGGCACGAGCCGCACAAACGGGCATCTTCTATATGCTGCCCGTAGGCTGGAGTGTACCCCGTGAAGTTAATCATCGGGTTTGCAAACGGACTGGTGTATTGCCCCCATATTTGTTTGTTGGTTCCAATGATAATGTTTCCGGTATAAGTCCCCAAAGTTTCCTGGGTAATTTGGTGGCACACCGTACATTGAATCCCATCGAGTGCCAGCGAATCGGCCTGACCTTCGGCAAGGGAATACAGGGCTTGCATATTATGATGCGCATTATGATTACCCACCGGCATGTGGCATCGGGTACACACATCTTCGAGCACCGCTTTATGCTCAGGATTTACGAGGCCTTCGTGGCTCACTTTGGCCTGCCACAAGGGGTCTTTGCCCGCGTTGGCCAGCATGGTCGAACGCCAGTCGTCCAAAATCCCAATAGGTGTCCCACTTGCATCCACCATGGCGTTATGACACAAAAGACATTCACCCGACCCTGCAAACAAATCGTTGTAACCCTCTGGCAAAGCGGTGCTGCGATTGTTAACTATCGAATCCTCATCGCCCGGAAACGACATGGCAACGAAAATAAAAAAGAAGAAGGGAATCGCCAAAACATTAATTGTTGGCGTGAGGCGGATTAACTTTATTGCTTTCATTTTATGTTTTTTAAATGCGTATTTGCTCCGGCGAATTTAGTTCTTTTTGAATGATAATTTTTTTCAAAATACTTTTTTATTTATACTTTTGCTGTAATACAATTAAAAACTCAACATTATATGAGCACAGTTGAAATAAGGAATTCGATTATTGAATCTTTGGCATTTATTGATGACATTTCATTTTTAAATGCTTTGCAAACAATAATAACCTCAAAAGCTTCTGATACAGTTTATGAATTAAGCGATTTCCAAAAAGAACGAATTGAGTTGGGGAGGCAACAGATAGAAGCTAATCAAACCATTGCTAACGATGATTTGCAAAAAGAAATTGAGCAATGGTTAAGTTCAAAATAAATTGGTCTGTTGAGGCTCGTTTGGATTTGATTGATATTTTGGATTATTACAATAAACGGAACAGATCCAATAGCTATTCCATAAAACTAAATGCTAAAATCAATGGCAACGTAAAACTATTGACTAAATATCCATTTTTAGGTACCCCAACGAGTTATAACACAGTAAGAGTAATTGTTACGGGTGATTATCAAATCTTATATGAATTGTTCGACCAATTGATTTTAATTATCATGATCTGGGATTGCAGAAGAGATCCGGAAGATAAGATTATAGATAAAAGGATCAGTCTCAGGCAACAATTTTGACCTGTCCATTTTTTCCTTGTGTTTCTTGGTGCCTTGGTGTCTTCGTGGCATTTTATAAGAAATAGCCACGAAGACACCAAGACACGAAGGTTCACCATGTTTATACGACACAACAACTACGACAAGTCAGGGTTCATTAATTCAGACAATAACCAGGGTTGAAAGTATAAAAGCAATCATATTCATCAATTCGACCGCAAACCAATAAACAAACCTGCCTCCGAATTGAGGATCATGCGAGGCTCGACTTAATAACCAGTTTGGATGACCATATTTAAAAAATGAGTATTTTCGTTTATAATTTAATAAGCGAATAATTGAAAGTTTATCTGGAAAATTGTACTTTTTACCGACCCTTTGATAAGCAGTCTCCCATTCGGAGTAAGGATCGAATCCAACAGGATTTATAAAAATACTTGATACATAATGAACTACACTAATCCAGAAATTAAAACAACCTTTATAAAAGCAGTCCAGAATATGTTTTTTCATTCCTCAATGAAATCTTCATTTCTTTTAATAAAATCGAAGATGAAATCTTATCTTAGCAAAATTCTTTTCAGATTAAAAAATGTAATTTATGAAAAAATTATTCATTCTTATTTTTAGCTTGTTCAGCTTAATGCTGATAAATGCACAAACTACCAAAACCGTAGGGGGAAGTGGGACTCCTGCTGCTGATTATGAAACACTTAAGTCGGCTTTTGATGCTATCAATAACGGACTTCTGCAAGGGGACATTACTCTACAAATTATTCGTAATACAACGGAAATATCCACCGCCTATTTGAATGCAAGTGGCTATGGAGATGCTAATTTCACATCGCTTACAATTTATCCTACAGCAAGCGGATTGTCAGTTTCCGGTAATTTAGAGGCTGCAACCATTGAGCTGCGTGGCGCAGATAATGTTACAATTGACGGTAGTGTGAATTTGGGTGGATCCACGGCAAGTCTAACAATTTCGAATAGTAATATACATAAATATGCCGCTGCTATTAAGTTCATGACATCTGCAGAAAACAATCTTGTAAGATATTGCAACATACAATCATCCTGTGCTTCCATTGGCAGAGGTATGATTATGTTTGCCTCCTCTAATGATGGCAACGGAAACGACAACAACACCATCGAATATTGTAACATTACAAACGCAGGTAACCGTCCTATCGAGGCAATATTCTCTTCGGGCAGTTCAGGTCGCGCGAACAGTGACAATATTATTCAGTACAATAATATCTACAACTTTTTTAGCCCGATTTCAACATCTTACGGGATACATCTATCCTACGAAACAACAGACTGGACCATAACAGGGAATAGCTTTTATGAAACTACCTCTTTTAGTCCTGCAGGGGCATACAAGTACTATCCAATTCATGTTAATACAGGTGACAACCATATTGTAAGCGGTAATTATATAGGAGGAAGTGCCCCAGAATGCGGGGGAACAACACCGTTTACTATTAATGCAATGATCCCTTATTATTTCTGCGCAATCTTTATGAATGGAGGTACTGCCGGGTATATACAAAACAATGTAATTAGCAATTTAGATTGTACATGTTCTGAAGATAACCCCTGGGATGGAATTTATATCAACTCTGGTAATGTTGATGTGACTGGCAACACTATTGGTTCAGGTGACGGAAACAATTCAATTAAAGTTACTATACCGATTGCTGTTGCAGCAGCTACCGTAAGTGGTGGTGCGGTTACAGAACTTGCGGTTCTTTATGGTGGTTCAGGGTACACGACTACTCCAACTGTTTCATTTTCATCGGCAGGAAGTTCTACATCTGCCACAGCATCAGCCACTATGAGCGGTGGTGTAGTAACTGGGCTTTCCATAATCTCGGGAGGTGCCGGATACACCTCAACCCCAAGGGTGGTTTTCGACGATCAATCCAACAACTATTCTACTACACATGCAATAATACAGAGTAGCAGCGACATCGTGAATATTACCGGAAATACCATTGGTTCAATTACTACTGTTGGATCTGATTTCTATACCCATGGTTTTGAGACGGTGTATCTCAGGGGGGTATCTTCTACTACTACTTTTAGCAATAATTTAATAGGAAGTTTAACCACGTCCAATAGTATTCATGTTAGCTCCACTGCAATTTACTCACTTATGAAACAGGATCTTTATGGTATTTACAGTGCAAGTAATGGCACTACTGTTATATCTGGTAATACAATTGCCAACCTTACCAATGCGTATGCGGGCATTAATTCAGGGTCAAGATGCAGGGGTATTCAAGCGACTTCAGGTCAAAATACCATCCTGAATAATATCGTGCGGGATATTAAAGCCTCAAGTGGTCAATCATCAAGCGGTGCGGGCTCATCACTTATTGGCATTTCGCAAACAAGCAGCACGCCCGGTCAAACGCTTTCCGGAAACGAGGTGTATAACTTATCAAACCTTAATACCGGAGATGTCAAGGTAGATTTATATGGGATATATTTTTCGGGACCTACATCAGGCACCAATAATATAGATGGAAATTTTGTTCACAGCATCAGCATCGCATCTGCCAATTACCTCTCGGCTATGATGGGATTTAGGTTGTATGGTGGGAATTTTACGCTCTCAAACAATATTGTAAATATCGGCAACGCCTCAACTTTGGGCTATCGTACAATTGGTATCTGGGATGAGATTGGTTTAAGCGAATGCTATTTTAATACTGTTTATATTGGGGGTTCTGTTTCAACTGGTGAAACATACAATACGGCTGGATTGTGGAACAATTCAAATAATAATCCTCGCAACTATCGAAATAATATTCTTGTAAATGCCAGATCGGGCGGAACTTCAGGACATCATTATGCCATTCGCATAGCTGGTTTAACCAGCGTAACTATCAATTATAACGATTATTATGTGTCGGGCACTGGGGGTGTTCTTGGACAATTTTCATGGCAAGATAAAACCGATCTTGCTGCATGGCAATCGGCCACCGGGCAAGACGCAAGTAGCTTAAATACCGACCCAGGTTTTACTTCAGCCGGCGGAATCAATTCTTCAAATTATGAAACATCAGCAACACTGCCTGCTGTTTTTGGAACAGGTATAACTACAGATTATGATGGAGTTGCGCGCGCCAATCCACCTAAAATGGGTGCCCTGGAGGCAGCGCTTGTTTATGTTTGGAACGGAACTACCAGTACCAATTTTGGCACGGCAAGCAACTGGGGAATAAATGCTGTGCCACCCAATGGTTCAGATATTTCGTTTGCGGCAACTCCTACCAATGATTGTTATTTTGATCAAAACAGAACACTAAATAATATTACCAACACAAGTGCTAAAAAAATAAATCTCAATGGAAATCAACTCACTTTAACCGGAGATATAATTTCGGCAATAGCCAATCAAATAGATGCTTCAGCCGCATCATCGGAAATCATTTTTGCCGGAACAGCTGCACAAAATATTCCTTCCGGAGTTTTTGTGAACAACACTTTGGATGCATTAACACTGAACAACAGCACCGGATTGACCCAAAATGGGGCTATAACGGTGCAAACATCAATGACGTTTTCAAATGGTGAATACGCAATAGGAGCCAATACACTCACTATTAATGGTTCGGTGGATATCACTTCCGGAACATTAACCGGAGGAAACTCTTCCAATATCGTTATAGGTAGCAGTGGAGCCAGTACTACATTGCCGGGTATTTCGCTTAATAACCTGACGGTAAACCGGGCTAGTGGAATTACCTTGAGCGGAGCGCTTAGTGTTGCCGGAACATTGGCCCTAACTGATGGAACATTGACGCTGGGAGCAAATACATTAACCATTTCTGGTAATTCGCCAACACGCGCAAGTGGAAATATTGATGCCAGCAATGCATCGGCAACATTAGAATTTACCAATTCATCAGCAATTACATTGGTTGCATCACTGTTTACCGGAAACATAAATAAGCTGATGATAAATGGTGCAGGACTTACTGCAAGTAGCGATTTAACTATCGATGGGATTTTGAATTTAGAAAGTGCAAATCCATCGGATATCAAAGGAAGTGTAGATATGGCTGCTTTTACTTTGAATATGGGAAGTGCTGCAACAACTATCGGAGTTGGTGACGTAACCGGAATTGTTAAGAGGGAACATATATTTGACACAAATACCGAATATACATTTGGAAGCCAATATACAACATTTACTTTTATAGACGGCAACACAAAGCCAACCTGGATAAGTGTAGAAATAAGTATAGGTGCTGTCGCGGGATGGACACCATGGACACCATCACCAGATGGGAAAATAAAAAGACTCTACAAACTTTCCTGCTCAGATAACTCTTCTACTGCACAAACCAATATCAATATGCGTTACCTGCTATCTGAACTGGATGCTACTTATGATGACGAATCAAAACTTATTTTCTGGCATAAATTTACAACTGGTTCACCCCATGAACATGGAAAGTCTAACCAGGATTTTGTGAATCATTCCATTGGAGTTACAGGGCTTACTTTTGGTGCTGCAGTAACAGACGTCTTAGACGATTCACAAGTTACAATGGCTTATTCAGTGCTCACAAAAAATACATGGTTTGGGGGAACTAATACAGATTGGAGCAATGGAAACAACTGGTCTGCAGGAACTGTCCCTGATGATGAAGATGATGTTTTAATACCTTTATTATCAGGAGAATCACCAAATTACCCATCGTTAACAGCAAATGCTGTGGCAAAAAGCATTGAAATTGAGACTGGTGCTTCCATTACTGCCAATTCATACAGCATAACTGTTTCGGGTGCGGGAGGGGCATGGATAAACCAGGGAACATTTTATCCCGGAACAGGAAAAGTGCTTTTTGATCATGGGGTTTCCGACGATATTGTGACAATAGCCGGGACAACTAATTTCTATGATATTTCAGTAGGTGCAAATACAACTTTTCAACCTGCCCATGGAAGTGTTTTGCGAATTGCACACACAGGCTCTGCAAGCGCGACCAGTCTTGTCGATTTTTCAGCCATCGATAATACAGTTGAATGGAATGGGGCAGATCAAGACATAGTTAATCCGACAGGGATTGGGGGCAATAGTGGGTACTATAATTTAATTCTTAGTGGAAGCGGAACCAAAACGATGCCCACCACAGCACTAAACATCTTGAACGATTTCATTTTAACTGGAACAGCATCTGCCACTGCGGCATCAGCATTAACTATCGGTGGTGAACTGGAAATTCAAGTGGGGGCAAGCTTTACTACGGGGGCATTTAACCATACAGTGGGCGGACACTTCGATAATGCAGGAACGTTCACTCCAAGCTCCGGGAAAACCATTACACTTAATGGCGCACAGGTTCAAAATATGTATGGTGCAAGTGGAGCAAGCTTTGAAAATCTTACGATAAATAATACAGCAGGTGTTGACATGTATATGGATGTC
>CAZGAO010000098.1:0-18247 GCA_964523795.1 uncultured Lentimicrobiaceae bacterium | reverse complement strand
AGCAAAGGCTCCTAAACTATCTGGAAATCAAGCACAGGTCAGGAGGTCTGAAATTATGGCTTGTGATAATGCCAGCTTTAAATCATCCTTACCAGAAAAACAAATCGTCATTTTCTTTTCATACAAGCAAATACTTTATCGAAACCAATAACTGCCCAGGGCTCTATTCTCCGGTATTCATAATATCGGTTTGTTTGCTGATGGATTCCTCATGGATGGCTTTTAAGAGTTTGTCGATAAAGCGGTGGCTCAGGTCGCGCTCTTCACCTTTTTTAAGGCTGCTCAAAATAATGTCTTCCCAGCGTTTGGGTTGCAGGATAGTCATGTTGTTTTCCTTTTTGAAACGGCCAATGGCCTTGGCTACTTCCATGCGTTTTTGCATGATGTCGAGCATTTCATCATCCAAAAAACTGATCTGGCTGCGCAATTCTTCCAGGGTTTCTGCGGAGGCTCCCTCGGGTGCTACTTGCCGGATGACAAGGCTGTCGAGCAGTATTTTCAGGGCGGCGGGAGTGAGCTGCTGCTGCTTATCGCTCCAGGCCTCGTCGGGCTTGCAGTGCGATTCTATCATCAGGCCATCATAGTTAAGATCCATGGCTTTTTGCGCAATGCTTTGCAAAAGCTCCCGGTTTCCGGAAATATGACTGGGATCGCAAAGCAGGGGCAAGTCAGGCATCCTGCGTTTAAGCTCGATGGGAACCTGCCACATGGGCGGGTTGCGGTAAATGCTGTTTTCGTAGGCTGAAAATCCCCGGTGGATAGCTCCGATTCTACTTACCCCTACTTTTTGAAGCCGCTCTATCGCACCCGTCCACAGCTCGATATCCGGGTTAATGGGGTTTTTTACAAAAATGGGAATGTCCACGCCACGCAGCGCATCAGCAATTTCCTGCATGGCAAAAGGGTTTGCCGAGCTGCGGGCACCAATCCACAAAATGTCTGCTTCTGATTTTAGGGCAGCCTCTACGTGCCTTACGTTGGCCACCTCCGTGGAAACCTTCATTCCGGTTTCACTTTTAACTTGCTGCAACCAGCGCAAGCCTTTTGAGCCAACGCCTTCAAAAGATCCTGGCCTGGTGCGAGGCTTCCATATTCCGGCGCGAAAAATTCCGATGCCTAAATCTTTTATTTCATGAGCTGTTGCCAAAACCTGCTGTGAGGTTTCGGCACTGCACGGCCCAGAGATAATCAATGGTCTCACCCCATTTCCCAAACCCCATTGTTCGAGTATTTTTATTGTCCTTATCATCATTTCAGTATTTTTTTAATCTTATTCGACTTATTAATTAAGTCATCCATTCGTGCTCTGTCGCCTTCACTGATGGCATCTTTAAAATTTTTCAATTTGTTGATATATGTCTCTAAGACTTGAACAACGTTTTCGGCATTTTGCTCAAATATTGGCGACCACATTTCAGCCGAACTCTTTGCAAGGCGCACAGTTGAATCGAAACCGCCGCTGGCTAAATCGAAAATGTGCTTTTGGCTTCGTTCCTGATCGAGCACCGTAAGCGCAAGGGCAAAGGAGCTGATGTGCGAAATATGCGACACATAAGCTACATGGCGATCGTGGTTTGTGGAATCCATGAATGTTATCCGCATGTTCAAGGTTTCGTACATCCGGCGAACGGTGGCCAAAGCTCGAATATCAGATTCTTCGGCATCGCAAAAAATTACCGCTTTTCCATCAAACAAACCCGACATTGCCGCCCAGGGTCCCGAAAACTCTGTTCCGGCCATGGGGTGCGCAGCCACATAATTTTTGCGTTTAGGGTGGTATTTTACCAGGCGACAAATCATCTCCTTGGTCGAGCACATATCTGTTATGGCCTGCCCCTTGATACGATCCAGGATTTTGGGTATTAGTTTCAGGGCACTATCCACCGGCACAGCTACCATTATCAGGTCGCTTTGCCTGATGGCCTCATCCAGCGTTGCAATTTCGTCAACAATGCCAACATGCAAAGCCGTTTCAGCGTGGAGCTTGTTGTTGTCAACCCCAATTATTTTTCCGGCAAAGCCCCTTTTTTTCAGATCGATGGCTGCTGAACCACCCATCAATCCAAGACCTATAATTGCAATATTCATATTTTCAATTTGTTTTAAAATCGATTATTTTTTAGACAATAAAAGTAGCTCCTCTACATAAAATCAACACGTACTTTCTAACCTCTTTAGCACTTCCTTAAAAACTCCCTGTGCGCTACAAAGCGATATCCTCCCATACCTTTCTCCATTTTTACCAAATATCGCCCCGGGTGTAATAAACACTGATTTGCTGTTGAGATAGTGATCGGAAAAATCATAAGAATCCTTAAACTCCGGGGGCACTTTTCCCCACACAAACATTCCCGATTGTGCCTTATCATACTTTACCTTCAGCTTATCAAAAATATCCATGGCCATCAACTGGCGCACAGCATATTCGTCATTGATGGCTTTGTACCACTTGCGATCTTTGGCCAAAGCCTTAACTGCCGCCATTTGCATGGGTTTAAACATCCCCGAATCCATATTGCTTTTTATAGCCAGAATACACTTAAGGTATTCACTATTTCCGGCCACGCATCCAATGCGCCACCCAGCCATATTGTGCGATTTACTTAACGAATTAAGTTCGATGGCTACTTCTTTTGCTCCGGGAATCGAGAGGAGGCTCCTGGGTTCTTCATTTAATATAAAACTGTAGGGATTGTCGTTTACCACCAGGATTTTATGTTTTCTTGCAAAACCGATAAGTTCCTCAAACATTACTGTGGTAGCTTTTGTTCCGGTGGGCATGTGCGGGTAGTTTAGCCACAGAATTTTAACTTTTTCCGCTGCCAGCTTTTCCAGTTCATCAAAATCCGGCAGCCAGTTGTTTTCTTCACGAAGGTTATATTTTACAACTTCGGCCCCCACAATTTTGGCCACGGCATTGTAGGCGGGATAGCCCGGATCGGGAACCAGCACTTTATCGCCGGGGTTGAGAAATGCCAGCGAAATATGCATAATCCCCTCCTTTGATCCCATTAGAGGCAGGATTTCTGATTCGGGCTTGAGCCTTACATCAAAATACTGTTCGTACCATGTAGCAAAAGCCTGGCGGAGCTGTGGAATACCGGTGTAGCTTTGATAGCCGTGAGATTCCGTATTTCTGCTATGTTTTATTAGTTCATCAACACCATCATCGGGAGGCAACAAATCGGGGCTGCCAATGCCCAGGTTGATGATGTTCTCGCCGGCAGCCATTCGCTTTGCTATTTCGCGCAGCTTGGTGGCAAAATAGTATTCTTCGGTGCTGCTGAGCCTGTGTGCTTTTTCTATTATCATGAAAGTAGTGGTTAATCGTTAAGTGTCCCGAAAAACCAGAAATCTACGATTTCATAGTTTTTCGAGGATGCTCGCCCAAAGGGCGGCATTAATTGTTATTTGTTAATAGGCAAAAAGTCATTTGCATCGTGTCATTTATAGTGATTAGGCAGTGTCGTTATTTGTTTTCATATTTTCCGGCATAAAAAAAAAGCCCCGCTGTCCGCGAGGCTTTCTTGTGTTAAACAATTTATTTTTTATGCAAACATAGTAGTCCCCGCTATTTCCTGCTAAAGAAATAATAATAAGACCAATAATATGTTGCAGCAAATTTTATCATAATCGGCGGCAAATATAGTTTTTTTTGGAAAACGATAACCTTTTATTTCGCCAGTTCCCGTTTCCTAAAATCATAAACTTTCTTCGCGCCATAAGCTCCACCCAGTGCTACCAAAATCAGCAGTCCGCCACCAATGGGTGCACCGCCGCCAACGGGAGTGTTGGTGCCCGAAGGTGCTCCGCCGTTACCGTTGGGAGGAGGCGGGATTTGGGCGGAAAGGGTTGAGGAGGTTGAGAAGTTTAAAGTTAAAAGTGTAATGGTGATTAGTGCTGCGATTGATGTTTTCATGATATTATTGTTGTTTTGTGATGGTTGGTAGAGACGCGATGCATAGCGTCTTTACTTTCCGTTTAATTAAGCCAATCTCTCCGGCAAGTGCGCCCGCCTCCCCCCTAATGTCATTAAGTTAAGAAAACGGTCACATAATTTGCAGACAACCAATGCTATATGGGTTATTTGTATTATCTTTGCTTTGTACAAAAAAACAAATAATTGCGTATGAAAAAAGTTAATTTTTTTGAAAAAATGGTAATGTTTGGCACGGGATCTGAAAAAATATCATGCCAAACTATTTAAGAAGCTATCTAAATTACTGGAAGATAGGGCTTTCATTGAAGAATACTCTACAAAAGATAAGGCCTTTTCCCGAGAAAGGATACTGTCTTTCAAAACCGTAACCCTTTTAATTCTACAACTGTTAAAATCCTCCCTCAAAACAGAGTTAAAAAAATTTCACACCACAGTTTTTAGAAAAGATGAAATCGTAAATTGGGCAGCAGCAATAGGAGATGTAAAACGCAGGACTGTTTTGCCCTTTCTCAGAGGTCTTGAAAAGACCAAATCGATAATAGAATCAATACAAGGATCATTCAGGGTCAATACTGAAGCTGTTCGCAAAGGACGGAAGTTCCCCAGGGACAAACATAAAAAATAAATAAAGAAAAGTGAATAGCCGAAAAATGATTATCAATTTATGTAAAGCTAAAAAACTCATCACCTTAAGCATATAACAAGCATAAATCCTGATTTGAGTGTGAAATGTTTTTTCATAAATGTCGCTTAGATTTTTTTTTGAGGCTTAACTTAATGACATTAGGGTAGAGGGGGAGGTGAATCGGGCGCGAAGCGAAGTGTTGCCGGGAGAAATCTTTTTTCTATTTATCCAATGATCTCAACTTTATTACCAGCATTTCACAGGCTGAAAGCCTGAAACATCACAGCAAAAAGATGCCACCCGAACACTTGCAGGCCGTATGTCTGCGACAGGTTGGACGGCAAATTTCTTCGGCATATAGTTATCTAATTTGGAGAATGGGTCTCTGTCCGATGTCCGATGTCCGATGTCCAATGTAAGATGTAAGATGTAAGATGTCCGATGTAAGATGTCCGATGTCTGATGTCTGATGTCCGATGTTTGATTTAAGGACACAGATGCTTCGACAAAGTTCGACTGTGCTCACCTGCCAAAGCACAGCACAAGAGACAAGGATTGCACGGATAAACACGGATTGTATCTGTTCGTAAAAAATCCGTCTGCTCGGGGTCTCGTGTTCCAATAAAATAATAATCGGGATGTAAAGACGCGATGGGTTGAGACGTAGAGACGCGATGGGTTGAGACGTAGAGACGCGATGCATCGCGTCTCTACACTGTGCTAACGATTACACCATTAACAATTACACCATTAACGATTAACCCCTCTACTTTTTCCCGTTGCTTGCCGGGATTTTTCAGCATAAAAAACAATCACAAATCCAATGAGGATAAAGGGAAGGCTTAGCCATTGCCCCATATTCAGCGTCATGGTGTTCTCGAAGGCTACCTGGGGCACTTTCAAAAATTCGATCAGAAAACGTGCACTAAAAAGCAAGATTAAAAACAGACCGAAGATAAAGCCGGGCTTGGGTTTTCCCTTGTTTTTCCAATAAATTCGGTGCAGGAGCAAAAAGATAAATAGGTAGCTCAGGGCTTCGTAGATTTGGGTAGGATGGCGGGGTACGTCATCGTAGGAGGTGAAGATAAAGCCCCAGGGCAAATCGGTGGGACGGCCAAATATTTCGGAGTTCATCAAATTGCCCAGGCGGATTAACATGCCCCCCAGCGCAACCACAATCACCACCCGGTCGAGCGTCCAGAAATACGTTTTGCCGGTGTTTTTGGAGAAGAGCCACAGCCCCACCAAAATACCCAGGGCTGCACCATGCGAGGCCAGCCCGCCATTCCAAATTTTAAGGATTTCGAGGGGGTTGGAAAAATAATAATCAGCCTCATAAAAAAGAATATGCCCCAGACGCGCCCCGATAATGGTTGCCACAAACATGTACATGGCCAGCTTGTCGAGCATTTTGATGGCCACCTGCGGATCTTTAAATTCGTTTTTGAAAACGCGTGTGAGCACGAGGTAACCAAAAAAGAAAGCAGCGGCAAAAAGTAAACCGTACCAACGCACTGTTAGCCAAGAGCCTGGAAAAATCTCGGGATTAACACTCCATTCGATAAATTGTAAGACCATTTGATTAATTTTTCGCAAAGATAGATTTTCTTATTTTTGCCAAAACAATTTAGATATTACTAACTAAACGTAAGCTACCTTGGCTATTATTGGATCGATCATAAAGCGCGCTATTGAGCTACGGAGCTTAAGCAACAAGGAAAATCAAAAGCGATTTGATGCTTGTAAAGCCCAACAAGTCGTGCTCAAAAAACTCTTGCGCAAAGCCCAGTACACCCATTTTGGTGAAGCCCATAATTTTTCGGAGCTACTGCGTTCCAAAGATTTGGTCAGGGATTTTCAGAAACTGGTTCCGGTACACGACTACAATGCTATTTTCCGTAAGTGGTGGTATCGTTCGCTCAATGGTGAAGCCTTCGTTACCTGGCCGGGAAAGGTCAAGCACTTTGCGCTAAGCTCGGGTACCTCCGAGGCATCGAGCAAGTATATCCCCGTAACCGGCGACATGCTTCGCTCGATACAAAAAACCAGCGTGCGTCAGTTGCTCTCGCTGGCTCAATACAATTTTCCACCCGAATTTTTTGAGAAAGGAAAGGGCATACTCATGCTGGGCGGCAGCACGCACCTGCAATACAACGGCACCTATTATGCCGGCGACCTCTCAGGCATCACCACCGGAAACATCCCCTTTTGGTTTCAGGTTTTTTATAAGCCCGGAAAACGCATCTCCAAAGAAAGAGACTGGAGTACCAAGCTGGACGAAATTGTAAAAAATGCCCCAAACTGGGACATTGGTGTTATCGTTGGCGTTCCGGCCTGGCTGCAGATTTTGCTCGAACGCATCATCAAACAATATAACCTGAATAATATCCACGAAATATGGCCCAACCTCTCCATCTATGTTCATGGCGGCGTGTCGTTTGCTCCCTACATCAAAGGCTTCGAGCGGCTTTTGGGTCATCCGCTCACCTATATGGAAACTTACCTTGCCTCCGAAGGTTTTATTGCCTACCAAAAACGTCCGGGCGTGGACTCGATGCAGATATCCTTGGATACGGGTTTGTTTTTTGAGTTTATCCCCTTCAACGATACCAATTTCGATGACGAAGGAAACATAAACGAAAATCCCGAGGTACTTACCCTTAGCGATGTGGAAGAAGAAAAAGAATATGCCCTGCTCATTAGCAGTAACGCCGGTGCCTGGCGCTACCTGATTGGGGACACTATAAAATTTACATCCAAAAAGCTCTACGAGATACGAATCACCGGACGCACCAAACATTTCCTAAGCCTGTGCGGTGAGCATCTTTCGCAGGAAAATATGAACCGCGCCATCGAAATGGCGAGTAATGATCTGAACATCGACATCCGCGAGTTTACCGTTGCCGGCATCAAACACGGCTCTATGTTTGCCCACAAGTGGTTTTTGGGTACCGATGATACGATCGATGCCGAAGAAGCCAGGAATATAATCGATGATAATCTGAAGCAGCTCAACGATGATTATCGTGTCGAGCGCATTGCTGCCATCAAAGATGTGATTGTGGAAGTGCTGCCTTCCAGGGTATTTTATCAATGGATGCGCGACCATGGCAAGGAGGGTGCTCAAAATAAATTCCCCCGGGTAATAAAAGCCCGCCAATTGGACGAATGGGAGGCTTATGTTGGACAATTTAAAAAACAGCACGCATAGCTGCGCTTTATGAATCCATTAATCGAAGGCGCAATATTAGGTTCAACTTTGGCGGTGCTCTTAGGGCCGGCTTTGTTTGCACTGGTACAAACAAGTATTCATCGTGGTTTCCGCTCGGGTGTGTTTCTTGCAGTAGGTATTTTCTTTAGCGACATCACGCTGGTATTTTTGTGCTTCATCGGTGCCCTACAAATTATTTCGAGCGGTCAAAACCGTTTGATTTTTGGCATTATTGCGGGTTCGATACTCATAATATATGGTGTGGTGACTTTTGTACGCCATGTAAAATTGGGCAATGGCAATGGCAAAGGTAACGGCAGCCCAAAACCCGCCTGGTACACATTTATTCTCAAAGGCTACTTCCTCAATGTGGCCAATCCTTACGTATGGCTTTTCTGGATGACGGTAACCGTTGGCGTTACTTCCGATTATGGCGACAACACCCGCTCGACCATCCTCTTTTTTTCGGGTGCCTTGTTTATGGTTTTGCTTACCGATATTTTGAAAGCCTTTGTAGCCAAAAAAATCAAAGGCATCTTAAAAGAATCGAACTTAAAAAGGCTGAATCAGATAGTAGGGGTCTTACTTTTCTTTTTTGGGATTGTATTAATCGCCCGCGCCCTCATGTCGTATTATTAGCCGGTTTATATACTCTCTTTTTGACTAAAACCTAAGTGCTTAATATCGCTGCGGCTTTTCGGCATCGGCAAGCGGAGTGTCGGGATTATTACACGATCTTAGCGAATGCTTTACTTCAGTCAGGTCATCAAGTTTGGTTTGGTCATTAATTTCATCCTCTTCCTTTAACTTACTTTGCTCCGATGCGTATTCCTCTTTGCTAATTACGCTACGCATGTAATTATCTTCCACAGCCTCTTCAACCTTGCGGGGATAGGGTTTTTGTTTTACCTTATCTTTTTTTGTATCAGGTGGGTAATAATTCAAATCAAGGCAATAAATACCAAAAATGCACTAAAACTTCAGTACGCATCACCTTCTTTGATACATTTGCAATCGAAAATAAATTTATCATTGACATGGCAAAAGATAAAATTTACATTAAGGACTGGTTTGATTATCATCCCTACGATAAGCCTGTAAAAACCGATTTTTACTATCTTAAAATTTGTAATGAGATAAATGATGTTTTAAGCGGATTAGAAAATATGTTGTTCCTGCAGCAACCCGAAGAGGATCGAAAAGAACTTTCGTTGCTGCTTACCTGTTGGTTTGAAGACCTTGTTTCTGAGCTTGGAATATGGAATGCGTTCACCCAAAATCATTATCGTCTGTATGACAAGTATCTGCCATTTTACCTCAATGATGAAGCCGAGTATTTTGATGGCGAGATCAATCCCCAGGACATCAATTTTTTGCTCTGGTATTATTTAAACATGATTAATATTAATGACACTACTATTTCGTCTGATTCCGAACTCTTAAGTATTGTATCGGAATTAATCTTTGTGTTACTCGATAATGCCTGGGATGATGCGCCGGCAAACGAGCAAATGAAATCCTTTTTCAATATTTCAGGTGATGCTGATTTTTATGCCGTCCGGTTTGCTATCGACTGGCTTGTACTCAACTCCTATCTGTTTAAATATATTGGCCGGGAAAATGAGGAAACCAAGCTCGTGATAGCAAGAAATCTTCATAATGATAAGGATTTTCCGAACGAAAACATCGATCACATTCTGTTTAGGATGCACGATGACAAGGTTCATCAAACCATAACACATCTCATGGCTATGAAAGGCAAAGAGTGGCTTGCCTGGACATTGGGCACTGCGCATCCCCTACACAAACCCTTGCTCGAAATGAGTGATAAAAAAGAGGGGCGATACCTTTTTGAGGGTGAGGATAAAAAATCGCTTCGCTTTAAACACATCGCCTCGGGCAAAATTTTGGACGTAACGAAAAAATCGATGGACAATAACAACTTTGTTCCCGGTAAAACAGTGCTCAATACCGCTTTGGTGCTGTGGAAAGATGAATGGTGGTATTCGGGGATTTATATTCAAAATGAGATGGATGACAAATTGCTGCTTGAAGAAACGGCCAACCCCTATTATGCCGCACTTTTTGCTGATAAGAATATTCAGCATGAATTCCTGAACGAACAATACGAATCTTTCCTTGAATTTAATAAGCATAAGCCCGTTTGGTTTGCCAGCGACCCGAAGGATTTAAATCGTTTTATGGAGAGGTTTATAAGTTTTCACAATGAAAAAATTGATATAGAAAACGGGACAAAACCGCCAAATATGGAAATCGATAGCGATGGTAAAATGCTGGGCGAAACAGATACAATATCCCCTGGCCATACAATCTTGTTTTTCAATAAAGACAAGGGCATCGAAATTATGTCTTATGCCGAATATGTACCTGACAAAAACAACCCTTGCTATAATCCTGATGCCGACCCAAAAATTACTGCCGAGATGATTTTCGATACTTCGGTGTCCAAAGATTTCATCATCTACCTCATTGAAAACTATAAAATTCTGTTTCAAATATTTAGCAACGATCACGAGGATGCAATCCTGAAGAATAATCTGGACTTCCTCTTGCGCTTTTACAAAAGAGAAGATTACCACCGCCAGTCACAGATTTCCTTGGTTTAGGTTCGGCAGGTTCGGTAGGTTCGGCAAGCTCACCTGCCAGGATGGTTCGGCAGACGTGGTTAAAAAAACAAGTAAAGAAAATTCATGAATTTTCTCAACCAAAAAACAAGAATCTTGAACACTAAAAAAGAATTAAACTGGGGAATTTTGGGCGCGGGAATTATTGCCCACACCATGGCTGATGCCCTCAAAAATACACCCGGAAATCGTTTGGTGGCGGTGGCATCCAAAACGACTGCCCGGGCGCAGACCTTTGCTGCTAAGCACGGCGTGCCCCACGCATACGATTATCAGCACTTGCTCGACAGCACGGAGGTGGATGTGGTTTATGTGGCCACTACGCACAACTTTCACTACCAAAATGCGCGACTGGCGCTGGAGCATGGCAAGCATGTGTTGGTCGAAAAGCCTTTTACGGTAAATGCTGACGAGGCACAAAAACTCGTAGAGCTGGCACGTGCCCGTAAATTATTTCTGATGGAAGCCATCTGGACACGGTTTTTGCCTGTTATGAAAATGCTGAAAAGAAACATCGCTGATGGCGAGATTGGCCAGGTGCGACAAATGACGATTTCGTTTGGGGGTTTTGTAAGTCCCGAGTACAAAGAACGGCTCACCAACCCTGCCCTTGCTGGCGGCGTTACCCTCGATATGGGCATTTATCCCATTTCGTTTGCCTGCTATTTGCTGGGCGAGCTGCCTGTTGAAATTCGTTCGATGGCGCAAATGAGTGCCGGCGGCGTGGACGAGTTGGCCAGTTATATGTTTCGCTTTCCCTCGGGCTGCCTGGTTTCGATAAGTACCAGTTTTAATTTGAAAATGACCAACGAGGCCATCATCTATGGCGCAGAAGGCTATATCGTTTTTCCTGAGTTTGCAGCAGGCCAAGGTTTTACGACCTATAAACACGAAGGTACGAATACGATTAGTGATGAAACCGTTTTTAACGAAAACAGACCTTACCACGGTTTTGAATATCAGCTTGCCGAAGTTGCGCATTGCATCAAGAGCGGAGCTTTGGAAAGTAAAATAATCCGCCTGGATGAAACCATCGCCATTATGCAAGTTATGGACAACATGCGTCAGGATTGGGGACTGGTTTATCCTTTCGAGAAATCGTAGTTAAGCCAATGTTAAGCCCCGAATAAAGCAGTATGATTTTAGATATAGACCCGTAGAAAGGCGAATATCAGAATTAGGCCGTACGAATCATAATTAGCTAAGTATCTAAAATTTAAACTTATCTTAACAAAATAGTAAGGCTATAATTGGAAATAGTGCTAATTTTGCCGCAAAAATATTTAACTTTAAATCGAGAAAATTATGAGCAACGACAAATTGAGAGAAGCATGTGCAGCAGCTTCGGAATCGATCGAGAAACTGGACGATCCTAAGTTTGCTGACGTGAAAGAAAAACTGGACTTCTGTATCGGCAGTTACGACTTCGACAAAAATCCTGAAGGCCTTTACGAGTATGGCGCAAAAGCACTGACTGAGCTATCAGCCTACAAAAAGAAAAACCCTCGGAAAATCAACAAGAAGGTGCTTACCAACCTCGAAAAAGCATTGGCCGAATAAACGTATTGACCACCGATTGCCCTTTAAAAAATCACGCCCTTAATTGGGCGTTTTTTGTTTGCCTTCTCCAGTTTTTCTCTCACACGATCCTATCATTATACAGAAACTCCAATTTATTATTGCCTATAAATGGAAAGCCTGTGATAGCGGGGAAAAACGCATAAATTCTTTATTAATAATTGAGGCTTTAAAAGCGCAGTTAAAAACCCATTAGGAATCCTGACATAGCCCACCCTGGCTTACGATTTCTAACAGCCTGAATTTATACTCTTTATAAATTTTAACACAAGTGCAACGGCTATGGTAAAACCTATAATTTTGCTGTTATCATTTTAACAATGTTTGTTAGTAAACAAAAACAAAATCACTACATAAACAGCTAATAATGCACAAGATAAGTAAACATCCCATTTTGGAAGTACCCCAGGTTGAGAAAATAACTTTTACCTACAACGGAAACACAATAGAAGGCGAAAAAGGCTTCACCATCGCTGCCGCCCTGCACCAGGCGGGGTTTCCGGTGCACAGCCACAGTTTGCGCAACCGCAACCGCTCGCTGGAATGCGGCATCGGGAAATGCGGTGCCTGCGAGATGCTCGTGGACGGACGCATAAAAAGGATTTGCATCACCAAGGTGGACGACATTAAGGAGGTGCGCGAAATACCCAAGGACTACACGCCCCGGCGCGAAGCAGTGGACGAAAACGAAGCCGTGAAAGTTTACAAAACCCAGGTAGTAATTGTGGGTGCCGGACCAGCCGGTTTGGCTTGTCGCGAAGAGCTTAACAAAAACGGGATACATAATATCGTGGTGGATAACAACGATAAAATTGGCGGTCAGTTTTTGATGCAGACCCACCAGTTTTTCTTTTTCGAGAAAGAGAAAAAATTTGGCGGTATGCGTGGCTTCGATATTGCCGAAACCCTTGCCGGGGATGATCATAGCGGTATTTTCCTGGATTCGACCGTGTGGGATATTCTGGAAGGCAAACGCCTGGCGGTAAAAAACATTAGCACCGAAGAAATTTATTACATCGATGCCGATTTCCTGGTGGTTGCCACGGGGGCAGTTCCCTTTTTGCCGGCATTCGAAAACGACGATTTGCCCGGAGTATTCACCGCCGCCGTTGTACAGAAAATGATGAACAGCGAGTTTACCCTTCTCGGTAAAAATATACTCACGGTTGGCGCAGGAAATATCGGCTATCTCACTTCTTACCAATTAATGCAGGCGGGAGCTAATGTTAAGGCCATTGTTGAAGCACTGCCCCACGAAGGCGGTTTCCCGGTGCAGGCCAACCGCGTGCGTAGGCTCGGCATCCCCGTAATGACCTCCAAAATATTGTTGAAGGCCATCCCCAACGATGACAACACGGGCATTGTGGGTGCCGTGATTGCCGATTGCGAAAACTTTAAAGCCATCCCGGGAACGGAACAAGTAATTGATGGCATTGATGCCATAAATATTTGCACCGGTCTGGTTCAGGACGATCAGTTACTAATAAAAGGAAAAGAAATATTTGGCCGCAATGTTTATGGTGCCGGCGATGCCATCCGCATTGGCGAGGGAACCAGCGCGGTACTTCGCGGCAAACAGGTGGCTTTTGAAATATTGGAAGATGTGGGTGCCCGCTACGATTATGATGCCTACCTCGCCGTTTCAAAAGAATATATCGACTCGCAGCAACACCCGGTGCGCGTTATCGAAAAACCTTTCGAACCCACTCCCGAACGTATTATGGAGAAACCTTTCGTAATTATCGATTGCCTTTATGGTTTTGCCTGCAACCCCTGCGAGTTTTCGTGCCCTCATGGTGCCATCACCAAAACCTCAACCAGCACCGTTCCCCACCTCGACTTCGACAAATGTATCGGATGTATGCAATGCGTTTATCAATGTCCCGGTCTGGCTATTTTTGGATATAACCTTAAAAAAGACTGGCTGTTTCTGCCCATCGAATATGAAGCAGCCGAAAAGGCAGAGGTTTTCCTGGTGGATAACAACGGGAAGAAATTGGGCGAGGGTGTGATTGAGAAAATATTGATGAAGCCCAACAAAACGAATGTTGCCCGTGTGAAATCGCTGGATGTGCATGGTGAAGATTTGACCAGTGTCCGTGGTTTCATCGTTAAAGAAAACTATCCCGAAAAGGTAGTGCTTAAAGCTAATCCAGAAGAGGTGATTGCTGAAACGTATATTTGTCATTGCGACGATGTGAAGCTGGATGAGATTATGGATGTGATTGGCGACCGCAAGTTTATTTCGGTGGATGAAGTGAAACACACTACACGCCTGGGGATGGGTGCCTGCCGTGGGAAACGCTGTATAAAAAGGCTTAGACAAGCCCTGGCCGGAACCGGTATTTCGGTGGTTGGCGAACCCACACCACGCGGGCCGCTATCGAACCAGGTTTCGCTGGGCGAGCTTTATCCCAAGTCCAGACCCGAAAAGATTATCACCCACATCAACGATGGCCAGCCCAAACGCATCGCAGTAAAATCGCTGGTTGCCGGTGGTGGAATTGGCGGCAGCGCTTTGTTCCGCTACCTCGCCGAGGAAGGTATGAAACCCGTGCTGATAAACTTTGGGCGTGGTGCCTCATGGCGCAATATTGCCGGTGGTCGTCCAAACTTCAGTTTACCAGAACTTTCGGAAATAGCAGAGAAAAATCTCGATATTTTCAAACAACTGGATAATATACACAACATCGACTTCCGTCCCATCGACTATGTAACTTTTGCCCATGACGAACAAATGTATAAAGCCCTCGAAGCTTCCATGGCCTGGTCGGATGCGGAAATGATAGCACCCAAAGATTTCAAAAACCGGATTTCTCCCTTCTTCAACCAAAACCTGAAAACATACCAGGCGGCATTGATAACCCACAACTGCTGGCAGGCAACGCCCGGAAAAGTAGTTGACCTTATCAGGCAACTGGGCATAAACAGTGGTGGAAAAATTGAAGAAGATTGCGAGCTGATAGATGTACGCAAAGAAAACGGGAAATATATTGTATTGGTAAAAACCCATGATAAAACGTATATCGAATATGAAACCGAATATTTCATCAACGCACTGGGACCGCAAGGCGATAAATTTGCCAAAAAGCTGGGCATCGAAACGGGTATCTATCCCGTGAAGCATCAGGCTTTTATTACCCGCAGGCTTCCATTTTTAGGGAAAGACAACATCCCCTTGCCTATGCTTATCGATCGCCGAAAATATAAAGGATTTGTAGCAGTATATGGACAGCAGTTGGCCGAAACAGGCCAGGTTATCGGTTGTGCCTCACCACAAATAGAACCCCTGGAAACCGATAAAAATCTAAAAATTAATTCCAAGGACTTCCTTGAGATTGTTTCCGAAATATTCGTTGACTGGCTTCCCGAACTATCTTCGGTAGGATTCCAGGCTGTGTGGGCGGGATATTATGTGGAACCCCGCATGATCCTCGATCCTGATGCAGGTTTGTTTATTGGCTTGCGCGGACAGGGCTTTATGCTGGGTCAGTATCTGGCCAAAATGTACGTGGATAAGTTGGTTGGGAAACCTGTGCCTGCATATTTCGACAGGCTTACGCTGAAAGGTGACGGGCTGCTGGAGAAGGCGTTTAAGTAGGGATTATGTTTAAATTTGCTTTTAGAAAAATATACGATTTCAGATTAACGATTTCAGATTTAAGATCTTGGTGATAATCAACAAAATCTCAGATCCCAGCATGTGTGGGATTAATCTTAAATTAAAAACTTGTCAACTCTATTGACAAGCAATAAATACATTTTATTTCAAGATTGAAAATATTAAAACCCTGATGGTGTAATGCCTTCAGGGTTATTTTTGTTTGGTGCATTTTGGAAAAAGAGATAATTGTTGGCGATCGAATTGATAAATAAGACTGCTTTTTAACTTTCAACCCTGAATATTATCTGAATTCATAAACCCTGACTTGTCGTAGTTGTTGTGTCGCATAAACTTGGTGAACCTTCGTGTCTTGGTGTCTTCGTGGCTATTTCTTATAAAATGCCACGAAGACACCAAGGCACCAAGAAACACAAGGAAAAAATGGACAGGTCAAAATTGTTGCCTGAGACTGATCCTTTTATCTATAATCTTATCTTCCGGATCTCTTCTGCAATCCCAAATCATGATAATTAAAATCACTTGGTCGAATATAAATCAAATCCAAACGAGCTTCGATTGACCAATTTATTTTGAGCTGTTGCATCCGAAGTAAGGATTCGGATTTCTTTCTCGTTACTGAAAATACTCTGGGGTTCTAGCCCAGCTTCACCTATTCCGATTGATGTATTAAAATGTAGTACAAATCGGTTTGGGTTGTCATTTGATTCGGCAGTAAAGGTAAATACCGGATTTTTGGTAAGTTCCTGCAAAGCAAAAACGAGTTTTGCTCTGCGCTCACTTATCGCAATAATTCGAGCAAGATCTCAACTTCTCCCTCTTTCTATGGTTAATCTGCAAACCAGATTTCACTTTTAGTGTTGGCTTTGTTCAGCCTAATGGATCAAGACTATTACAACAAAAAAACTTTTTTATTCAATAATCCATTTCTTGTAACAATACTTACGATATAGTATCCGGCAGGCACATTTAAGTCTATTTGTTGATTTGTGTTTTTATTAAGCGCTGATTTGTGAACAGATTGTCCATAAATATTTACTACCCTAATATCTCCTACCTGATTATCGTCATTGTAAATATTAATGATTTTGTTTGATGACCAAACCCGTAGATTGTTTATGGCGTTTTCACCAATGCTAGTTACCTCTTTAAAATGAAGGAAAAATCGCCCTGTACCACTTTCAGTTACTAAAGTAGTATAGCTGTCTTCCTTTAGATTTGTTACATTATTTCCCCTGATATCTTGCAAATAAATTGGGTAGCCTTCCATTACATCTGCGTTTATGCTAAACTCACACAGTGTGCTTTCCGCTACATCTATACCAACTGGGACAATGATACTTTCAATATCATTATCAGGTAATGCCTGTATAGCAAAATCAACTCCAATATCCTCTACAAGACGCGTATAAAGTGCAATGTTTGGATTGCCCTTTAATTTACCAGCATCGTATGATGGATCTAGACCTAAAGTCATGTTTGGCAAAAATGCAATGGTAGTTGTGTTTGCTCTATTTTCAGCATCTTTAACAAATAATTTAAAACGTGGCGTATTATCATCATTGCTGTTTTTGAAAAAAGGTGCTGTGCCATGTTTACGTATATCCGTATTAAAATTAACTGTTGAAGTACCAACAGCTTTTTTTACAATCATAAACCCCTGTCCGGGTGCGGCAAATTCAGCACCAGAGGCATTACTTACAGTATAATAATCATCTCTATCACCCTCATAATCTGCTTTTTCATTCCATAAATACACACCACCATAAACAGCATCAAATAAGCTACTATTATCCGCTATAAAATTATTATCACTATCTGCATCATCATTTAATGCTATTGTAGAAGTAAATGGGTTTCCTATAAGGTTAGACCCTTGATTGGTACTTGCCAATGTTTTGGTAATATTTATACTCTGGTTTGAGGTATATGGTACTCCAATAAAACTAATCGTTTTATCACCGGAACCACTATAGCTCATGGCATATCCTTGTGATTCCACAAAACTATTAACAGTATAAGAAATATCCGTGGGGTTATTCAGAATATCAAACCAAATTCCGGTATAACCACCATCAATTCCATCTTCATCCCACCAGTAAAATTGATCGATATCGGCATCTGTACCGGCTGTTAAACCCAAAAATTCATTAAAAACCCTGGTGTCGTTTACAGGTTCAGATATATAATGCCATTTACCTTTAGTTAAATAACGTTCAACCGTAACATCTCTCGTTGCTGTTCCTTCAACAATAAGAGACCCGGTGCCGGTTGCATCGCTCTTTACAGTCAGTGTCGCATCTCCAACCAGTGTAAGATCGTTGCAGCTTGCTATTCCTGTAAAGCCAATTTCAGGGTCATTGTTATTGGCTACATCGGGGATATTTACATTTGAAACATCCGAAGGTGAACCAACGGGTGTCCAGTTCTTAAGGGTAGCCCAGTCCGAGCTCTCCGATCCGTCCCAGATGTAGGTAGTAACTTCTGAAGCAGAAAGGGTGTTTTTCAGGGTTCCTTCAGAGGTCGGGAAATTGGCAATCTCCACATTTGAAATTTTCACCCACTTTTCAATCGTACTTGCATCTGACCTTCCCCATTCATATAGGGTTGTGGTAGGTACAGAATA
>CAZGAO010000097.1:0-18398 GCA_964523795.1 uncultured Lentimicrobiaceae bacterium | reverse complement strand
TTACAACATTGATTATCCGTTTATTAAATGGTGTTTTCTTAACTTAATGGCATTACCCTCTACCCGCACCAACGGTGTCATTTCGATGCCGCAACGCGGCAGAAGAAATCTCCTGAAAAACAGGCTTTTGCAAAAACACATTATTGGTACTGGAAAAACGAAGCTACCTGCCCGTCCTTTCGGGGAAGTTTTGAAAGGAGAAATCTCAAATTCAATCACTTAAAAGATAGATACTAAATAATTTGAGTAAAATGTAAGTCGATTACCTTAATGGCCGAAACACAATTTTTCTTTAGAAAAATTCTTTGCGCCCTCAGCGTACTTTGCGGTCAAAGAAAGCACGGTGAAAGTCCAAAGCCACAAAGGAAAAGGCTAAGTGGAAAACCACAAAAACACTAGAAAAGTCAAGGCTTGACTAAAAGTCAAACCCTGACTACCAGCCATAAAGGCAGAAAAAAACCCTCACCGCGGGCGCGGCTGAGGGTTCCAGCAAAAAAGAATTCCCGTAGAATCGGGAGTGAAATGAAAAACAAAATTAATTACTAACGTATATGAGAATCTCTGAAAAATTTGCAGAGGCATGATGTAGCGTTACACGCAAATACTGCGAGCTTTGGCCAACAAGATGCTTGCTCCATGTATTGTATCGCTTCAGGTCGTCCTCGGCCACTTCGATCCAGTTGCCAGGCTCGCCAATCGAAAAAGTAACTTTCCCCGAGCCATTGGCATCGCGCAGATAAATAGCCTCAAGGTGGTGGGTTTCGCCCAAATCGAGGTAGGCACTCAAGGGATACGAAACACTGTAACCTGCCGACCACGCCGTTGAAGTTGAACCGCCCGGGGCAAAGTGCGGGTCGCCAGCCAATTCCTGCTCATCAACCATCAACGCAGGATTGCCGTAGCCCGATTCGTTATGCACCATCGAAGCATCCAGATTAAACTTCACCACCGGACTAAACTCCGGAAACTGAAATTCGGCTGTCGGAGCTGTCAAAACGAAAACCGGACGTTCGCTAACATCAATAAGTATTTTTCCCTGTTCGATTGCCAAATCGCTGGCCTGGCCACCAATGCTGCCGACCTGCAATTCCACCAGCAGAGCTTTTACCCCGGCAGCATCCAACTGCAGTTCGTAAGCATCCACCGTAGTCTGGTCGCTGGTAGGACACCATACCGCATAAGCTGCAGTATTGTTTTCGATGTTTATAAATTTGTAAATCCACACGTTGGGGTTGCCCGAGGCTATTTCGCCATCGAATTGCATCCCGGCCAGACGGTTCTTCAAGGTATAAGTGTAGAACCAGGAAATCTTGGGTTCCCAGTCGTTGTCCTTGCTGCGAACCAGGCCGGAGGTAGAATATTTGGTCGAGCTATTCTCGTTTACATCGCGGAGCATGTACATCGCTGCCCTGTCCACACCGGCGGCTGCCAGTGCCAGGTACGAACGCACCATCCATTGGCCTTGTACCTCCTGCTGCGAAAAAGTTCCTATTTCTGGCGCACGCTGCACCGATTGCGGATGGGTGTCGTAGCCAAACTCAGTTATCCACACTTCTTTGCCCGGAAGATAGCGATTACGGTAATCCACAAAGCCTTCAAGCAGGCCTTTCAAATCGTCCGCCTCGGGGCTGATACCTGCCGTTCCCGAACTCAGCCCATCGCCATTGTTGCAATAGTAATGGATGTTGATAACATCGAGGGGAAAGCTGCCATTGCGATAATAATCAGCCCACAGCTTGATGGCTTTCACATAATTCAGGTCGTGCTTAGCGATGCCGCCCATCACAAGCCGGGCGTTGGGGTCGGCATTTTTCACACCGAGGGTGTTGCCCATAGCTCCCAGGTGGCCATCGTAATCGGCACTGGCCATGGCTGCATATTCGTAAGGCGTAAAGTAGGCATCGCCGCCTTCCCACCATTTATCCTGCTCATTCCAGTCTTCGTAATAGTTTAACAAATCACTACCCGAAACCACCGCCTGGCCTTCAGCAAGTTTTAGCAAACTCTCATCAACGGCCTGACTGCCATAGCGGGCAGCATACTGAAAAAGATGGTCGGCATGTTCGGCGTAAGAAAAGGGATCGGCGGCATCTTCGTTGGCCGAAAGCGGTTTTACCAAAAGATTTTGATTGATCCACCTAGCGCCGTTTTGAATGTCGGGACAGGCGGTGATGCCTGCACTTTTCAGGTTTTGATAATAATAATCAAAATTCCAGCCCAGGGTATTAAAGCGATTCTCGTTGTTGGGGTAACCCGGATATTCCGGATCGTTGTTGCCCTCGCACCACGACCAGTTGTGATATTCGCGCACAAAACCCGCAGCCATCATCCGCCCCAGCGGATCGTTTACAAAGGTGTTGATGCCGATTAACTGATCCATGGGCATCAATTCCGCACTTGCAGGCTCAGGAACTTCTTCCATTTCTTCGAGCCGTGAAGCATAAATTACAATTTCATTAATTTTTGTATCGGATGATTCAATTTTCAGCCGCAGGTATCTCGATTCCTGATTTAGCTCGTGATGATTCCATATATCGGTATTTTCGAGGCTGTCCACAAAAGCCAGATTCCACACGAAGGGTGTTCCGGTAAACACGCTCACCGGCGCATTACCATCGGCATCATACAAAAATACATCGGTGATAAAGCAAGACCCTTGCAGGTCGATCATGGCATAACAGGGATAAGCCCACGATGTACTCCCAGGATTCCAGCGCGTTTCGGGCTGACCTCCATTTTCAAACAGGGGATCGCCAGCTATGATTTGCTCATCAACGAGTAGGCCGACATCGCCGAACACGTTTTCATTCAAAATCATATCAGGGATCAAAGTAATTCTAAAAGGCGCACCGCCAATTTCAAAATCGGTGGTGATGCTTGCATCATTTGACAAATCCGAGAAGTTGTAATTCTCGTCAAAGGCTTTGATGGCAAAATAATAAGTGGTGGCAGGGTTCAACCCTGTTATCTCCTGCTCCTGGACTGTTCCGGCGGTTTCAGGCTCGGGAGGGAAGCTCCAGCCTGCAGCTTCAAAAAAGTTTTCGGAAGTGATTGGGCTGGTGCTGTAGCGGATGTCGTAGCCCTGGCACAGCCCTTCCAGATTATCATCGCCGGGGGCAGTCCAGCTCAGGCTTACGGCATTCACGCTATCGCTGCCGGGACTAGCCGCCAAATCGCTAATGGCTGCCGGAGCTATGGTATCGCCCACGCCGGGATTGTGGTCGATGCCATACACCACCAGCTCAGCAACATTGGTGCGTGGCGAGGTTTTGCCAAAGCGCAGAAAACGTGTTTGGGTGTTGATCTCATGCTGGTTCCAACTTAAAAATCCGGTCAGGTTATCTACGGCGGCCAACTGCCAATCGTTTTCCGAGCCTGTCCAAATTGTAAACTCAGCATGATCATAAGTATCCCGGAGGAAAATTTTAGTTACCTCAATATTTTTACCCAAATCCAAAATTGCATACAGGGGATAAGGGATGCTGCTTTGCCAGCCGGTTTGCCAGGTCTCGACCGGATTTCCTCCAGTGCTGTTGGCCGGATCTCCGGCGATTTCCTGTTCATCCGCCAACTTCCATGCCTCGCCATAGCCCGAGGGATTGGAAACCATCGCAGGCTCGATAAATATTTTTTCCTCAAGCGGAATCGGACTTTGACGGTAGAACACTATCTCAGAAAAATAGGATTCGCGATGCATTTTAGTAATACGGAGGTAGCGGGTTTCGAGGCTTACATTGTGTTGTTTCCATTGCATATACTTATTGCAATCTTCGGTAAGCACATAAGTCCAGTTGCCCGGCGAACCGGTTTCTACCACCACATCGCCACTCGAATTTACATCCCTGAAAAAGATACGGCTTATTTGCTCCACCGCGCCTAAGTCGATATAGGCCGAGGCCGGATAATCGCTATGATTATAACTGGGCAGCCATGCGGTAGTGGGAGTGCCTCCATTTCCCGACAAGGGATCGCCCGACATCTCCTGTTCATCCACCATCAGTGTGGCATCTCCCCTGCCCGATTCATTAGTAATCATTTCGGGGGATAGCAGCATTTTTTCTTCAAGTCCCGCAGGCAAAACTTCAGTAGCAGCCGAGGCAATATTGGAGATGGGGGTGGTGCCTTGGGCGATTGCGGTTTTTATGGCAAAATAATAAGTAGTACCAGCATCCAGTCCGGCTACCTCTAAACTTCTGCCTGCGCCAGGTAAGGGAACCAGACTTATGGGATATTGAGAGCAGCTTTCAAAGTTTTCCTCATCAATCGGGAGGGTATTGTATCTTAGATCGTAGCCAGTGCCTGGAGATGCGTTGGGGATAATATCTGTCCACGTAAGTTCAATTTCTTCAGATGATACTTCTTGGGCAGCAAGGTTGGTAATGGCCTGCGGATAGTCGGGAACAGCAGTAGCGTAAATCAAAACCTCGCTAAATTTGGGATTTGCCTTGGTTTTTACAATGCGCAGGTAACGGCTCGTTACTTCCACATCGTGCCGTTTCCACCGTTTATAACGGTTGAGCGGTTCGGTAAATAAGTGGGTCCAGTTGCCAGGTTCGCCATATTCCACCATAACATCACCAACGCCGTTGACATCAAAAATAAACACATGCTTCAATTCTCTCCTATTTCCCAGGTCGATGTATGCTGCAAGAGGATAAGAGCTATTGTAGGCTGTTGTCCATGATGTAGAAGGTGTGTCGTAATTTCCGTTCAATGGGTCGCCGGCCATTTCCTGCTCGTCCACCATCATCGTGGCATCGCCATCACCGCTTTCGTTAACGACCATTGTTGCCATAATCTTAACTTTTTCCACCCCTGTAAAAACCTCCTCCTGCGCCACTGCTGGCAGCGAAAGCAGGAGGATGGTAAGAAAAATTGTTGTGGAAGTGATTTTGGTGAAATGTATTTTGTTTTTCATGTGAATTGCCGGATTATAGATGAGTGTATGTTTCTTGAATCAATAGGATCGGGTTTGATTTTTTCTTAATTGATGATTAGTTTTTCGCTAAGACGAACATCTCCATTAGAAATCTGAACCGTGTAATAAGAAGGATTAAGATGTCCAAGCTCCAGCCTGTAGCTCATGCCATCGTAACCGGAAATGTCGTAGTTGCTAACAATTTTCCCACTCATATCCATCACTTGCAAACGGTTAAATCCGCCTTCGGGAATTTCGATGTTGGTAAAACTGGTAGCTGGTGAAGGATACATTTTAAAACCCGAAATCTGCGAAAGCATCGATTGCTGTTCGGCTTCGGCTGTAAGGTTGAAGTTTTGAATGGCTATCTCGCCTGTGAACTCGCTGCCGGGGTTTACGTAAAAAACAAGATAAACCACATCGCTAAGGTCGATGCTGCTGATGATGCCCGAAAAATCGAAGGAAAGCTGCGTGAACGACTGCGATGCTGCAACCTGGTGGCTAACGATTTGAATTTCGCTACTCATAAAATTACCATCGGTAAGGTCGGCGCGTAGCGTTATGGCTTTGTTGGTGCTTATTTGCAAATTTACTATCGGATTATTGATTATCTCAAAATTATCGAGTGCAAAGGTAAACGACTCCCAGGGATTTTTGTCGATGGCAACGTGAATTATCTCGTTGCGTTCTTCAATTTGAAAGTTTTGATTGGCATACACCTCTTTAATTTTTCCAGAAGCGAAAACATTGGTTTGAAAAAAGATTACCAAAAGTGCGGTGAGGGTGGCTGATGTATAAATATTTGTTTTCATTTTCGCTAAGTTTAAATTTTCAATTTTGCTGCTGTGTTATTATCCGGGGTGGATGAGGCAAATGTAGCGGGAGAGGCAATTAAGGTGCAAGGAATTTCGCTTTTCCAATATCAGGAAAACGTATTTATCGGGCAAACCACCAAAGCTGGCGAAAGCTGTGTAAGTATTATTTTTTAGTTAAAAAGATGATTATGAATATCTGGCATATATCATTATTGATAAAAACAATCTGCTTGTAGTACCTCAATTTATATCAATTAATAAAATGAGGTGATTAAAGGGCTTCACAAATTAATAATATCAAAATGAGAATATCTGAAAGTAAATTTCATAGATTCAAAAGCAAACTCCTTTTTATCAATACTTTTAAAAGGATTACAATTTTGGGAATCGCCTCAGTTATCAACATCCATACCAATAATTAAATTCTTTGCTTTTCGGTATCCTGCAAATGTGAGAACTTTCTCGAAGAATCGGGACAGACTGCTGCGCACTACATGAATTTGTACAGACGCGCAACTTGCGCGTCTCTGGTAACTCTATTAATCGGCAAAAAATCATGAAGCAGACTGATAGAAATCGTAAAATGCACGCCCCCAATCACCGTGCTATACATTAAGATTTTATAGTACTTTTGCAGCCCAAATTTTAAATTTAAAATTGAATGAATATTACCGTAGAGAAAACAGGCGACTTAACCGCCACTTTGAAGATGGAATTAGCCGAAGCGGATTATGCTGAAAAATATCAAAAAGAACTTAGGGATTATCGCCGCAAGGCCACCCTGCCCGGCTTTCGCCCTGGCAAAGTGCCTATGGGAATCATCCAAAAAAAATATGGTCATGCTGTACTTATGGAGGAAATAAATAAGCTGGTTTCGGACGAACTGAATAATTATATCAAATCGGAAAAACTGAACATCCTTGGTTACCCCCTGGCCAATTTCGATAAGGAACCCCAGGACTTCGAGCGGCAAAAGGATTTTAGTTTTTATTTCGACTTGGGCTTCGCTCCTGCGATAGATTTAAAGCTGGACGAATACGAGCCTATTGACTATTTGAAAATAAAAGTGGACGATGAAAAACTGAATCATCAGATTGAAGATATTAAAACAAAGAACGGAAAACTCGTTGAGCAGGAAGAAGTGGGCAAGGGCACTATGGTTCATGTGTCGATAAAAGAGCTGGATGAGAAGGGTGAAATTTTGGAAGACGGCATCACCAACTCAACCATGATTTTGGTTTCTTATCTTAAAAAACAGGAAATTCAGAATCAGGTAATCGGACTGAAAGTAGGCGAGCATGTGGATTTTAATCCGCTGGAAGCCACCGAAAGCGAAGCCGAAACTGCCTCGATGTTGAATATTGATAAAGACAGAGCCGCTAACATCACGCAACAATTCCGTTTCGAAATTACAAAAATCGAACGCCAGGAAGCCGCCGAAATGGGTGAAGAATTATACAAAACATCTTTTCCTAAGGAAGATATAAACAGCGAGGAGGAGTTTAACAACCGGGTAAAACAAGAGATGGAAAAAGCCTACGATATGGAATCTGATAGGCTGTTTTCGCGCTTTGCCATGGACAAACTTTTTGCCGATACCACCGTTGACCTCCCTGATGAATTTATGAAAAGATGGCTCTTTGTGTCCAACGAAGGCAAGGCACCGATGGATGAAATAGAGAATAACTACGAAGGCTACCAAAAAGCCATGAAGATGGAACTTATCGAAAATAATCTCACCAAGAAAAACGAAAGCCTCAGGGTAAGCGAAGCCGATTTGAAGGCCGAGATAAAAAATTATTTCAAGGGTTACTTTCTTCCCGGCCAGGATACGCAGGCCGAAGAAGACCCCGCCATGACCCAGCAACTGGATCAGATAGCCGAAAATTATTTGCAGAAAAACAAGGAGGAAACCAATCGTATCCACGATGAACTCTTTAGCCGCAGGCTGGCTGCTTATCTGAAAAACGAAATGAAAATCAACGAAAAGGAAGTTTCGTATCAGGATTTTGTAGGTGAGATCGAAAAAATCACTCAGCACAATCACGATCACGATCACGATCATGATCACGACCATGACCATGCGCATGAAGGCAAGACTGAAAAAGACGCAGAACAAGATAGCGATAAGCAATAATGAACAATCGGTTTTTGCCGCCGTTTAGCTTATCCAAATATTTTATTTATCAAAAAATAGGATTTCATGAATATGATACCACAGGATGAATTTTATAAATATGCTGTCCACCACCGAGGAATCAGCAGCACTTCATTGCACAAATATACTTCGATCGCAAAGAATTACATCTCGCCAACCATTATCGAGGAGCGTCAGTTGAACGTGGCGCAAATGGATGTTTTTTCGCGACTGATGATGGATCGGATTATTTTTCTGGGCGTTCCCGTTGACGATTATGTGGCCAATATTATCCAGGCACAGTTGCTTTTTCTGGAATCGGCTGACTCGTCCAAGGACATCCAGATTTACCTGAACACCCCCGGGGGCAGTGTATATGCCGGACTGGGAATTTACGACACCATGCAGTACATTTCGTCGGACGTGGCTACTATTTGCACCGGCATGGCCGCTTCGATGGGTGCCGTGCTGCTGTGCGCCGGACAGGAAAAGAAACGTACGGCACTAAAGCACTCACGCATCCTGATACACCAGCCTATGGGCGGTGCACAGGGTCAGGCCTCGGACATCGAGATTACCGCACGCGAAATTCAGAAACTGAAAAAAGAATTGTACGAAATTATTGCAAAGCACTCGGGGCAAGACTACGAGCGGATTTGGAAAGACTCAGACCGCGACTACTGGATGACCGCAGAAGAGGCCAAAGAATATGGCATGATAGACGAAGTTTTAGTTGCCGGTAAAAAATAATCCGAAACGAGGAAAGTGATATGGCAAAACAATCAACAGATACTTGCTCCTTTTGTGGCCGCAAGCGAGACGAAGTGAGGCTACTCATTGCCGGCATGGAGGGCAATATTTGCAACGACTGCGTAGAACAGGCCGAGCAAATCCTGAAGGAGGAGCACGCCATTGCAGCCAAAAAACCCGACCACACTTTTAAGCTCTTAAAGCCCAACGAAATAAAACACTTCCTCGACCAATATGTAATTGGACAGGAAGAAGCCAAGCGCGTGTTGTCGGTGGCTGTTTACAACCACTACAAGCGCATTTCGCCAAAAAACAAGAAACGCAGCAAAGACGATGATGTAGAAATCGAGAAGTCGAACATCATTATCGTAGGCGAAACCGGAACCGGAAAAACGCTGCTGGCACGCTCGATTGCCCGCATGTTGCAGGTGCCCTTTGCCATTGCCGATGCCACGGTCATCACCGAGGCCGGCTATGTGGGCGAAGATGTCGAAAGCATCCTCTCGCGCCTCCTGCAGGCCTCCGATTACGATGTAAAGGCCGCCGAGCATGGCGTGGTGTTTATTGATGAGATTGATAAGATAGCCCGAAAAAGCGACAACCCCTCCATCACGCGTGATGTGTCGGGCGAAGGCGTGCAACAGGCATTGTTAAAACTGCTCGAAGGTTCGATTGTTAACGTGCCCCCGCAAGGCGGACGCAAGCACCCCGAGCAAAAGATGATACAGGTGAATACCGAAAATATCCTCTTTATCGCCGGTGGTGCCTTCGACGGACTAGAGCGCATCATTGCCTCGCGCCTGCGCACCAATGTTATTGGATATAAAAAAGACTCGCTGAAAGACGCGGTGGACAAAGAAAATATGATACAATACGTTGCTCCGCCCGATCTTAAAAAATTTGGACTCATCCCCGAAATCGTGGGGCGTTTACCTGTGGTATCGCATCTTAACCCCTTGGATAAGGTTGCCCTGAAACGCATCTTATCCGAACCCAAAAATGCGCTGATAAAACAGTTTACCCGCCTGTTTGAACTCGATGGCATCGAGTTGAGCTTTACCGACCAGGCCTTGAATTTCATCGTCGAAAAATCGATCGAGTTCAAATTGGGAGCACGGGGTCTGCGTTCGATAATGGAAGCTATACTTACCGAAGCCATGTTTGAGCTGCCCGACAACAGCGAGATAAAAGAGTTTAAAGTTACCCGACCCTACGCCGTCGAAAAGCTGCAGAAAAACAGCTTCACGAAGTTGAAGGTGGCGTGATAAACGGCTAATAACAAAATCGAAGATTCTGAATTCCCCTGGGTTTTAACCTGGGGGAATTTTTGTTTAAAGTTTAAAAATATGGATGTGCTTCACTTGCCCGATCTTATTATGAAGAAAGGGCTGCATCTGTGGCATTTCCAGGAGGGTGGAATCAGAAATAATTAAATACTCCGCACCCATCGCTATTTTTTCACGGATTTTGTCGCTGTTATTTTGGATATTATAATTCGTCCAGCCCTTACGGTTCATCATATACAGCGAAACATCAACGCTGGGATCGGGGAGCGAAATCACCCGGTCGTCAGGTTTAACACCAATATCTGTAAAATAATCGGGGAGCTGGCGAAATACTTGCTTTTCGTTAACGTAAGTTTTGTTTTGCCATGAATCAGCAGCATATCGCTGGTGGATTCGCCGCCGGGCAAAGTCGATGCTGTGGACAAGAATTATTACCAAAAGTATCCTGAAAACAATGGATCGATAAAAGACAGGCAATCGTTTTTTTAGCATCAATGCAAATGACAATCCGATGATTGGAATTATGATAAGCGCATTAATCAGATAATAATCGTGCTCGGCGAGTAGGGCGAAAAACAATAAGCCAAAAGCCACAATTCCGGCTGGTAGTAGCAGATTTAGAAATAATAAAACCCGGGTAGCACGCGGTGCAAAAAAGATATACAGCATCCAAAATATAAGGATGAGATAAAAAATTTCGGGGCGGAAATAATTCCAGCGAAATTGATCGCTTAAATGATGCATGACGAATTGAATGGCTTCGCTGCTCAAAGTCCAGATCGGGATGACCTGCGTTAGAAAAAGCCCTGAGTTATAAGTAGCGTTGTAATGCCTGACGTAGGTGTACCAAATAAGCTGCACTGCCACAACCAAGGCAAAGGGAATAAATTGCCTAAGCGGCTTGCTAAAGATTTTTGAATTGAGCCGGATTTTTACACCAAGCACCTCTAAGGCAAAAAATGCCAAAACAGCAAAAAAACCGAGCAGGGCAGATATTTTGAGTAAGCCGGCCAGGGCAAAAAACAAGGCAAACAGGTAAAGATGTTTTTGCTTAGAGGTGAAATAAAACCGCTCGAAAAAACACATTCCAATCAAAGCCAGCGAAAAGGCCGGGACATCCATCAAAAAATTATTGGCGTAATAGGCCAGAAAGGGCGATGAAAATAGCAGAAAAACAATAAAGAGGGCAAGGTAGGAATCGCGCAGCATTCGTTCGATGGTTTTGAAAAGCATGAAAAGTGCGCTAGTAAAAATCGATAGGTTGAGGATGCGCAATACACTTTCACTCGGGCCGGTGATCTGCCATATTTTTGCTGTGAGGTAATAAATAAGCGGAAAATCACTCACCGCGCGGCCTGTGCCGTCATCTCCCAAATTGTGCAATGCCGGCATTAAAAAAGAATTTCCATCCTGAAAGTAATTCATGGCCTGCGACAGGCAATCGCATTGCCGCCACAGATGAATGCTTTGGGGCGGGAGAAAGAGAATTTCGTGATAATTGTAAATAATAGCAACAAGGGCGAAAACAAGGGAAAAGATGCCCGCAGAATATTTGGGAAAATAAACAAAGGGTTGCCCAAGCTGGCTAAGGAGTTTTGACTTCATATTTGTTATTCGCTAATCTGTTGGCGAAAGTAATCTTTCCGGGCTTTTAATTAAGCCCAGCTACGACAACATTGCTATTTAGTGTCTGTCTTTTATGTAACAGTTAGAAAAATATAAGATTTAAGATTGTCGAATTTAGATTTAAGATGTTGGTGATATTCAAGCCAATCTAAAATCTCCGATCGGTAATCAGCGATCTTAAATCAAAAAAAGTCGGCATTTTTCACTAGCCCCGGGTTTTAACCCGGGGAATATTGAATTTGGAGATGCCCCCCGCGATTTCGCAACGCCGCAGGCGTTGCGAAATCGCGGGGGGTTTTATCCCTTCAATTCAATCCCTGCCCTAACGGACAACTTGTCCCGCTTTTGCGGGAGGGCTATTGATAATTCGATAACCTTACTTAAAAGACAGCCCCTACTTATTGTCCAAATTTTTATAGGCAGCTCTTAAAAAAGCTTTGAACTACATTTGCATTTTTATACAATAATTTAAATGCAGAATATCACCAGGCAAATCATACAAATAATTTCTAGCACCGATCCGGGTTTTCTGGCGTTGAAGCGCAGCACCAAAACTTTTATCGCCATCCTTATTTCGCTTTTTGCATTTTGGTCTACGCCAGGCATGGCTATGTTTGCCGCCATCTCGTCGATGCTCTTCAGCCGCTCGCAGGCGGGTTTTACCATGGCCGAACGCCGCTTTACCATGCTTGCCACCGGCCTGACGATGGTGGTGCTGTCGGTGCCGGTTTCCTTGCTTTCGCAAAACAATTTCCTGGCCTTGGGTTTTGTAGTCGTGGCCTCGCTGCTCACATTTTTTCTTATCGCAAGCCGCATAGTACCCGATTTTCCGGCCATATCCATTTTGGCACTTTGCGTGGTCGAAATGGCTTTTTCGCATACCCTTGAATCGGGGCTTCGCTTTGGTGGATTATTTTTGATGACCACGGCATTGGTGTATGTTCTTCATTTTGCAATCTGGCCCACGCGCCCACAAAAACGCCTGAAAGCGCAAATCGACATCATCCTTAAAAATGCTGAAAGCTATAAAAACAGCATCCTCCAAGCCTATCCCAATGCCGAAACGGGCATGACCATAACCCAGGAAAACAGCGACCGCTTACGAAAATCCATTGGCGATTTCAGACGGCTGTGGCAGCTTTTCAGAATAAGCCCGCTCGAAAACAAAGGCATCGAAATGCGTTATCTGGAAAAATATCGCGGTCTGGAAAAGATTCATGAGTTCCTGCTCCTGTGTTGGCAATTCAGGGCAGGTGCCTGGAATTCGGAAAGCTACCATCAGCAAATTATCCAAAATACAACAATCAGCCGGATTGTTGACCAGCTCCTGAGTCGTCATCATCCAAACCTTATCAAGCCCGGCGATGTGGAACTTCAAAATATCATTAGCGAAATTAATACCCTCAACCAGGATTATCTAAAGCAAATTAAAACAGATAGCTTTACGAAAAATCAAGGCGACCAGATTGCAATAATTAACACCTTGAAAGTCCTGGAAACGCTGGCCAAAGACTTGCAAAACACCGATGAAATCAAACATTTTGAGATACAGGATTTTTCGCCATCGGCTAAGCTAAGGTCGTTTTTTGCAAAAGTTAAAACCGCCTTGCCTACACTGCAAATCAGCAATTTTGCTTTCAGGCTGGGCATCCGTTCTGCATTAATCATCGGCTCCACGATGGCTTATGCTCGTTTTCTGGAACCCGAGTTTGGTTATTGGCTGGTGCTGTTTGCCGTTTTACTTATCCGTCCTAACCTTGGCATCTCTATCAAAGCCGGAAAAGAGCGACTGCTTGGAACCATTGCCGGCAGTTTACTTGCCCTGGCTTTCGTTTTTGTGGTGCCGATGTCCAACCCGGTTTATTTCGTCTTTCTGTTCCTAAGCCTTTTTGCAATGTTGTGGTTTATCAATCTCAATCGCATGATACCGATGGTTACTGCACTTACCTTTATGATTGTCTGTTTGTTTTACTTGCTCTATCCGCAAAGCAGCAACCTGATTTGGCTGCGCATTTTTTACACCTTTTCCATTGTAATGCTGGTGATAGTAGCTTCATTTTTTCTCTGGCCCGAAAAAGCCCGGGCGCGATTTGCCGGTGCCCTGGCCAATGCCCTTGCTATCGAGCAAAAGTATTTCAATGTCATCCTTGATACACTGATTACTTCCGAAAAGAAATATTTTGATATACACGAGCGGCAAAATTTCAGAGACAGCATCCAGGCCTTGAACGAGGTGATTGATGCCACAAAAAACGAGGTCATGCAACAAAAAGTAATCGCACACGGATTGAATATTCGCGCTTACATCATGCGACTTATCAACACACTGCAATCGCTGGATGCCGCCTCACAGCAATGCCTTATCAATCCTGAAAAAGATATAATTAATTTCCGGCTTTCCAATTTTTCAATTAAGGTTGATTCGGCCTTCGATGCCCTGATTCAGGCATTGAAAAATCGTGATGCGGTAAAAGATTTCCCGGATTTACAAAAAGAATTTGATGTCCTGCGGCAGGATTTTAAAAGTATCCATTCCAGCGAAAGTGATCTGGAGACAAATATCGACCAGTATTGGAAAAACTCCACTTTTGTTTGGAACCTAAAACCCCTGGTGCTGGAACTAGAGGGCATCAGAAAAGAAATTGACATGAAGATTTCGGAAGGGTAAACAGTGTTTGTAATAAATTCAAAATCCGCCACACACCCCTCTAACTCGCCTATAGGGGAGAACCAGCCACCGCACGATCAACGAGGCGTGCAAAATCAGAAAAATACTTACTTTATTGCCAAGCACGAAATATTATTATAAAATCGAACCAAACACTGTGATAATCGTTATTAGGCATAAATTGTTTTTAGTATGGGAAACTGGAAAGGCTTATTTTATTGGCTCACTTTAGAAACTTTTACCGAGCGACTAATTGCGCTGGGTTTGGTAATTCTCGTGCTGATGATTCTGGGTAGGATTGTCCGGAAAATTTTAGGCAAAATATCCAAACAACACCTGATAGCCAACAACGACATTTCGGCGGCATTTATGCAAGCATTGGCCAGCTCGATAACCGTGTTGCTGGTTACCCTCGGCGTGGCTGTTGGTTTGAGCATCCTGCAAGTCCCGGAACGTTTTGTAGCGATGGCCATTACCACCAAAGAAATTATCATGGTGATGGGTATTGGCTTTTTTATTTACCAACTGGCCGAAGTGCCCAGCATCTGGTTTGAAAAACTAGTGGAAAAGCAAAAGCACAGCGTAAACCGGATGTTTGTGCCGGTGATAAAAAAGACCATCCGCCTAATGGTAATCATTCTTGCCATCATCCAAATTATCCAGATTATTTCGGATAAACCAATTACTGCCATCATTGCCGGACTTGGCCTGGGCAGTTTGGCTATAGCTCTTGCAGCGCAGGATACCCTGAAACACTTTTTTGGCTCCTTCGTGATTGCCGGCGACCGCCCCTTCGAAATCGGTGAGCGCGTGGTGGTGGACGGCCACGATGGCCCGGTGGAATCTATCGGCCTTCGCAGCACGGTTATCCGCACCCTTGACGGACATCAGGTAACCATCCCCAACGGCGAACTGGCCAACCGCACTATACAAAACATTGGCAAACGACCCTTCATCCGTCGTTTGATGAATATTACCATCACCTACGATACCCCACCCGAAAAAATACAGGAAGCCATCGACATCATCAAAAAAATACTCGATAAGCACGAAGGCAATAATGCTGATTTGCCTCCCAAAGTTTATTTTAGCGGATTCAACAGCGACTCGCTCAATATATTGGCCATCTACTGGTATCATCCACCCGAATATTGGGAATACATGGATTTTTCGCAAAAAGTAAACTTCGAGATTATCAAACAATTTAACAAAGCCGGAATCGACTTTGCCTTCCCCACACAAACGGTATATGTGGCTGGCGACAAAAACCGTCCCCTCGATTTTGGCTTGCATAAGGTGGAAGGAAGTTAAAAGTTAAAAGTTAAAAGTTGGAAGTTGCAAGTTAAAAGTTGCAAGTTAAAAGTTGCAAGTTAAAAGTTGAAAGTTAAAAGTTGAAAGTTAAAAGTTGAAAGTTAAAAGTTGCAAGTTAAAAGTTGCAAGTTAAAAGTTTAGAGTTGAAAGTTTCAAGTCCCGAAAAATAGAAAATCTATGATTTTCGTGATTTTTCGAGGATTCTCGGGCTTTGCCCGGCATTAAAAGTTGAAAAGTTGAAAGTTGGAAGTCCCGAACTCATGAACAGATATTTATCTTTCAGCGACTTAGTTCAAATTCATCGTAATCATTCATGTCGCGTTAGAAGGTAATAAGGTATGAGAAATACTTAGGATAGGGTCCTTGTACTAAGGTTGGGAAAAAGATAAGGTTTTTTAAGAACTTGCTATTTGAAATCAAGAAATAAAAACCTTATTCCCTGATTCTTTACCTTAGTAGCCCTAATGTTTACCATAAGCCCCAACCTTATTACCTTATTTTTCTTATGGTAGGATTTGAACCAAGGTGGGTTGAACATCATTGGAAAAACTTCATGTAAGATTTATGCTTCACGGCATTAGGTTTACGCTGGGTCAGGAGTTATGAAAGTTGAAAGTTGGAAGTTAAAAGTTGCAAGTTAAAAGTTAAAAGTTAAAAGTTACTATCAACAACTTTAGGCACTTAAAACTTAAAACTTTAGGCACTTAAAACTTAAAACTTTAGGCACTTAGAACTTACAACTATAGGCACTTAAAATTTGAAAAATAAAATGAAAGAAAACAAACCAGCCAGCGATGCGCAAATCCTGGATAGTTATTCGAGAACCGTAGTTGACGTTGCCAAAGTGGCCTCGGCATCGGTGGTGAATATTAAAGTTGTAAAACAAGGGAATAAAGGCCAGGCGCAACAGCCTGGCCAGCCCTTTGGAACCGGTTCAGGTTTCGTCATCCACAGCGATGGCCTTATCCTAACCAACTATCATGTGATTAATCAGGCCAAACAAATAACGGTAACCCTTCCCTCAGGGCAGACCTACACACCCCAAATTTTGGGCAGCGACCCGGCCACCGACATTGCTATTCTCAAAATAGATAACAGCGAAATGACCGCACTCGAGTTTGCTGATTCCGACCACTTGCAGCCTGGGCAAATCGCTATCGCCATTGGTAACCCGCTGGGCTTTCAGCATACCGTAACCGCAGGCGTGGTGAGTGCCCTGGGACGCACCCTGCGCTCGCAATCAGGTCGTATGATCGATGATATTATCCAAACCGATGCAGCCCTGAATCCGGGAAGCTCGGGCGGCCCGCTGATGAATTCACAGGCAAAAGTGATTGGTGTTAATACCGCCATCATAAAACAAGCGCAGGGAATATGCTTCGCTGTTTCGTCGAGCCTGGCAGCGCACATTGCTAAAATATTGATTAAAAACGGGAAAGTTAAAAGAGCCTACCTCGGCATTGTTGGCCAAACCGTAAGTATCCCACCTCAGACCAAAAACCAACTTTCACTCAAGAATACTAGCGGAGTATATGTTGCCGATATCAGCACAGCCGAGAATGTGGATAATACCCAACTGCAAAAAGGCGACCTGATAGTTGAACTCAACAGCAAAATGCTGGCTTCCATCGACGACCTGCACAAGTGCCTGACCGATGAAACCATTGGAAAAACCTTCCCCATGAAAATTGTGCGCAGTGGTAAACTAGAGGAAATCACCGTTTCGCCGGCAGAGCTGCCATGAAGAGGAAGGTAAGAAGTGAAGAATGGAGTTTTGGAGTAGTAAGCTGCCAGATTTTTAGTGTCGATTTTTATCAGGCAAAAATAGGACTTAAAACTTGGAGAGAAATAGGAATCTTAGATTTTTATTTAGCTTGAATTATTCAAATTTTATGCCTCAGCCTTAGGGTAAACCTTGCCGGAAATCCATATACTTATTTCGTAAAGTACCAGCAGCGGAATGCCAACCATAATCTGGCTGATGATGTCGGGTGGTGTGATGATAGCCGATAAAATAAGGATGACCACTATCATCACGCGGCGCATTTTTTTGAGCCAGGCCGGACTGACGATGCCATATTTGGCCAAAAAATAAATAAAGACCGGTAACTCGAAAAATACTGCTACACCCAATATTAGCGAAGCAATGGTGCCAATATATGAACCTAACATGACATGGTTGGCCACTTCATCGCTCACGAAATAGGTTCCCAAAAAGTTCACCGTCAGCGGGACGATCAGGAAATAACTGAACAAAAGCCCGGTAACAAAAAGCAAGGTGCCAAAGGCGAGGGTAGCGATGGTGGTCTTGCGATTTTTTATTTTTAATACAAAGGCCAGAAACGACCAAATTTCCAGCAAAATGTAGGGAAAGGCCAGGATGATGCCTGCGATAAGCGAAACGTAGAGGTGGGTCAAAAACTGCCCCGCCATGTTTACATTGATAATTTTTAGCGATTCGGCATTAAAGCACAAGTTGTCAATATTGTAGGTTTTCCCTATCCAGCACAAGACTCGGTTGGTAATAAAATCTTCGGACTTGGGTGCGAGTAATATCTTATCAAAAATTAGGTCGCGATTCATAAAAGCCAGCACCGCCAGAAGAAGCGCAACCACCGTCATGCGAATGAGATGTCGGCGCAACCTGACGAGGTAGTCGCGGTAATTGCGCTTTACGGGCTGCTTGCGGGGCTTGAGTGCCGCTGGTTTTTTCTTCGTACTAATTATTTCCGGCATAGTTTGTTTTGATCCAGTTCAGAAATTAGCTTCTGCTTTTTCGGGGTCAAAAGTAATAATTTTGGGAGCTTGAGCCGTGGAGTGGGGGAGGGTTTGTATTGTACTACCCATTCTTTAGACCAAAAAAAAACTTTTTAAGGTGCTTTTAATT
>CAZGAO010000096.1:0-18491 GCA_964523795.1 uncultured Lentimicrobiaceae bacterium | reverse complement strand
TCCGACACTGACAAGTAAAATGCGATTCTCTTAAATGCTTAACTTAATGGCATTACCCCCTTGACAGTATAAAAATTAAGAACCTGACACAGGCCTGCGACACCATGCTTTATTGGCCTGATACGGTGCTTAACTTTGTTTATGTGGGAATAGCTGATTTGAAAAATGCCGATGGAGCACTTACCGTATTCCAAAATCACCCCAATCCTGTCAGCCATCAGACCACCGTTTCCATTTATTCGCCTGCCGATGAAAATATCGAAATTCGTGTAAGCGATATTTCCGGGAAAACCGAAATAATTAAAACCTGGTTTTTGAATGAGGGATGCCACGATTTTGTGTTTACCCCCGGTAATAGTTCGCTTTATTTTTTCACGGCAAATAGCGGAGATGCAAAAAGCAGCATTAAAATATCCAATACTTCAGTTACAAAAAAATCCTGTAAAATAAACTATCACGGTTATGCAAGTCATCAAATACCCGAAAGGGAATTTAAAAACAAAAACACCAGTGGCTTTGCCTTCGCTCCAGGCGATAAATTGTTGTTAACGGCCTGCTACGACACGCTGGAATCGGGCATGTTCGCTTACCCGGAAGCGATCGAAACTTATACCTTTCAGTTTGCCTACAATATTCCTTGTCCGGGGATGCCTGTGATAAATTATCAAGGAAAAGAATACAACACCGTTCAAATTTTTAATCAATGCTGGTTGAAAGAAAATCTGGATGTGGGCGAAATGATTCCAAGCGGCCAGCCCATGACCAACAATGCGCTTATGGAGAAATATTGCTATAAAAACGATCCTTCTAACTGCGAAATATATGGCGGCTTGTATCAATGGGGTGAGCTGATGCAATATGCCAGCGAGTCGGGTAGCCGGGGAATTTGTCCGCCAATTGGCGACTGGCATGTACCCACCGATGAGGAATGGATGATATTGGAAGGGGCTTCCGATAGTCAATATAGCATTGGCGATTCGATATGGAATACCCCTTATTATCGTGGTTTTGATACAGGAAAAAATCTAAAATCGAATGCCGGATGGAACAACAACATTAACGGGATCGATCGCTTTGGTTTCAAGGCCTTACCTGGAGGTATTCTATTGACAGGAGGAGTATTTAACGGTTTGGTCTATCGCGGATATTGGGCCAGTTCGAGCGAATTTATGGAGTTTAATTGTTGGCACCGCTACATGGCTTTCGACTTCGATAATATTGGAAGCACGGACTATGACAAGACAGCCGGGTATTCGGTGCGCTGCCTGCACAATTAGTGCTTGTCTTTAAAGTAACAGTTAAAAAAATATACGATTTGAGATTGAAGATTTTAGATGTTGGTGATATTCAGCACAATCTAAAATCTACAATCATTAATCTACAATCTCAAATCAAAAGAGGCGAAATTTCCCCGATGGTCGGGGCAGGCAGCTTCGCTCAACATCACTCCACTACTCCACTACTCCACTACTCCATCATTCTAACACTCTACCACTCCATCACTCCACTTTCGGCTTACGCCTTGTCGAGTGCCTGCTCGATATCGGCAAGGATGTCTTCCACATTTTCGATGCCTATAGAAATTCTTACCAGCCCATCGGTTATTTTGGCTTCTATTTTCTTTTCGTGCGAAATCTTTGAGTGGGTCATCGAGGCCGGATGTTGTATCAACGACTCCACGCCGCCCAGCGATACCGCCAACAAAATCAGTTCAACGTTGTCCATCATGCGTTTGCCGGCAGCCAGGCCGCCTTTCAGCTCAAACGAAATCATGCTTCCGGGCCCGTCCATTTGTTGTTTGGCCAATTCGTATTGCGGATGCGATTTAAGACCGGGATATTTTACCCAGGCTACCTTTGGATGATTTTCTAAGTATTCGGCAATTATCATGGCCGAAGCTTGTGCTTTATCGATGCGTAAGCCCAGGGTTTTCAAGCCACGATGAACCATGTATGCCTGGTGAGGATCCATATTGGGTCCCATATTGTTCATCACCGGTTTCATCAATTTATGGTGTTCTTCCTTAGCCGAAACAATCATGCCGGCAACAATGTCGGCGTGGCCATTCAGGAATTTGGTCATCGAGTGTACCACCACATCGGCACCATGCTCGATAGGTCTTTGCAGGTAGGGGCTGCAAAAAGTATTGTCCACAACCAAAGGGATATTATGTTCGTGGGCAATGGCGGCCAGGGCTTTCAGATTGGTGATGCCAATGGTAGGATTGGCCGGTGTTTCGGTGTAGATCATGGTGGTGTTGGGGCGAATGGCCTTTTTTACCTGCTCAAGATCGGTGGTGTCAACGTAGGAATATTCAACGCCAAAGCGCGAAAAAACGGTTTCCATCACTCCGCGTGCCGGGCCATAAAGTGCGTTGTGGCTAACGATGTGTTTGCCTGCGCCCAAAAAGGCCAGGTAAACCGTAGTAATAGCGGCCATGCCTGACGAAGTGGCAATACCAGCTACACCGCCTTCAAGATTGGCTACGGCATTTTCGAGTGCTTCGATGGTAGGGTTGCCCAGCCGGGTGTAGATGTAGCCATCGCTCTCGCCCGAAAAACAGGCAGCACCATGGTCGGCACTTTTAAATTTGAAAGTAGAAGTTTGATAAATAGGCACGGTTGCGCTGCCCAGCGGGTCTTCAAATTCTCCGGCATGAACCTGCCTGGTAAAAAATCCGGCATTCTCTGATTTCATAATTTCTTTTTTAAATGTTGTTGATTATTCGTTTATTTGGCGGCAAAGGTATTTAGTAAGTTTAGATATATGGGTTTTAACCCTTCACAAACTCTAACAGGAGGTTAACAAGGGAGAAAAAAAGGCATCGTGTCCGACTAAAATGAAAAATCAACATTATTTGAAATAAGATTCCTTACGATGTTTGCCCATGACATAAATACGACTTCAAGCTATTAAAAAGAGGTTTCTCCTGCCGCAGGTGCGGAAGCTCTGTCGTAAATGCGGATGCAAAGTTGTTATTTACAGTAGGGGGTTTCTCCTGTTAATACTGCCCCGATGGTCGGGATCCCGCATGTGTGGGACTTCGCTTTGTATTTTGCTACCAATTCCCCTCCCCCTTTGCACGCGCTGGCGGTGTCATTGGTAGTTCTAAACCCCCGAAAAAGTGGCCTCAAAGTGTGATGACAGTATAGGTTAAGCAATTCCGTTTTCAAAAGGAAATATTCATATTTCCTTTTTCTTAGCGATCTTTGCGGCCTTGGCGGTGGTTTTATTAACTGCAAAAAACACAAAGGACGCAAAGAATTTTTCTAAAGAAAAATAAAAAATTTAGCTTTAGTAATGGAAAAACGCAGCGTTGAAAGTTTTGGAGTGAGAAATCTCCTAATGGACTGATGTTAGCAAAAGCATGTCATTGTTAGCTTTGATTTCTTGTTTTATGAGAGCATCAACTTCAGGTTAGTAAACTTCATTTATCTTTGCCCGCTAATTTATTCCTCTTACAGATTTGAAACGCAGAATTTACGTCTTATTGTTTTTGTTTTCTCTGGCTGCACCTTTTGCAGGAAGCTATCTTTGGCTTCAGCATCAAAAGGCGCAGATCAAAAAACAGGTAAAATGGGATTTGATTTCGGGTATGGATAAGGCGGATTTGGTATTATTTGGCTTTAGCCTGACCGAACTTGAAACTTTGCGCTGGGAGCATGATCGGGAATTTGAATACCTGGGTGAGATGTACGATGTGGTGGCAGTTGAAAAAGATGGCGATACTAATTGGTACTGGGTCTGGTGGGATCATAAGGAAACAAGGCTCAACCAACATTTAGAAAAGCTGGTCACTCAAGCCTGGGCAGGCGATCCGCTGCAGAAAAAGAACAAAGATCGACTGATCTCTTTTGTCAAAAACCTCTATTGCACTCCTGCCATCAGTTTTAATCCTTTGATGCCCGCATCCATAAAGAATATCCCGCCCCCCTATCTTAATTTATATTCCTCCGTACTTGCCATCCACAACTCCCCGCCCCCCTGGTTGTCGTAATTCGATAAATAACAATGATTCCCTGATACTTGTATTTTTGATTTTATATAATGTATCCGCATTTTTGTCGATTTCAATTTTTTTGATAATTGATCTTTGTGGCCTACATTTTTAATATGAAAACGATTTGATTAATTCGGTTAAATAAAACCGATATTATTCAAACCCGCTTAATTTTAAGTCTGGGTATGATTAGGGAATTAAAATAAACATCAATCATTTTACTTTTAAATCTCATCGCATGAAAAATACAATGCTTCTGCTTTTGCTATTATTTGCATTGAGCAGTCTTAGCTTTTCACAAACCATACATTTAACCGACCAGGAAAGCGATCGTCCGCTTGAACTGGCCACACTTATCAGCGAAAACCCCAGAGCTTACGCCACCACCAACGCTCAGGGGCGGGCGGATATTACGGCTTTTGCGGGTGCCGAAATTATCGAAATACGAATGCTGGGATACAAAACCCAAATCCTGAGCTATGCAGCCCTTAAGTTGGTAGGTTTTGAAATCAGTCTCGAAGTTACGAATCTCAACCTGGATGCAGTGGTGATCTCTGCGAGCCGGAGTAGCCAAAACTCCAACGACATCCCAGCCAAAATTACCAGCATCCCGGCCAAAGAGGTGAGCCTGCAAAATCCACAAACTGCCGCTGACCTCCTGGGTGTTTCGGGCGAGGTGTTTATACAAAAAAGCCAGCAGGGTGGCGGTAGCCCGATGATTCGTGGCTTTGCCACCAATCGTTTGCTTTACACCATCGATGGCGTTAGGATGAACACGGCTATTTTTAGGGGTGGAAATTTGCAGAATGTGATTTCGCTCGATCCTTTCGCTATCGAAAATACCGAAATTCTTTTTGGTGCAGGATCGGTGATTTATGGTAGCGATGCTATTGGCGGCGTGATGAGCTTCCGAACGCTTGTACCGCAACTATCGGTGGATGACAAGCCCATGGTAACCGGCAAAGCTATTGCACGCTACTCTTCGGCCAATGGCGAAAAAACCGGTCACTTTGATGTGAATGTAGGCTGGAAAAAATGGGCCTTTGTAAGTAGCATCAGCTCTTATGATTATGGCAACCTGCGCCAGGGAAGTCGCGGCCCGGACGATTATATAAAGCCCTGGTATGTGCAGCGGCAGGATAGCATGGATGTAGTGATTAGCCAGGACGATCCGCTTTTGCAAATTCCCTCGGCCTATTCGCAAATCAACATGATGCAAAAAGTACGCTTTAAACCCAACAATTATTGGGATGTGCAATACGGCTTTCATTATTCCGAAACCTCGCCTTATGGACGCTACGACCGCCATAACCGGATGCGGGATGGTTTGCCCCGGTATGCCGAGTGGTACTATGGCCCGCAAAAATGGATGATGAACAATCTTACCGTGGAGCATAATGCTAACATAGGTTTGTACAATCAAATGACGCTTAGAGTTGCGCAGCAATCCTTCGGGGAAAGCCGTATCGACCGGTCGTTTAACAAAGACTTGCGGGCTATTCGTATGGAAGAAGTAGAGGCTTATTCGGTAAACCTTGACCTGGTAAAAGTTACGGGTGCCCATAATAAGGTGTTCTATGGTTTTGAGTATGTGCTTAACGATGTAAATTCCTCCGGGATCGACGAGGACATCAGCACGGGCATCAGTGAAACAGGCCCTTCGCGTTATCCGCAATCCTCCTGGCAATCCATTGCCGCTTATGTCAGCGATCAGTATAAATTTTCCGAGCGTTTTCTGATGCAGGCAGGGCTTCGCTACAATCAGTTTATTTTGGATGCAGATTTTGATACCACCTTTTATCCCTTTCCTTTTACTACCGCAAATATTAATAGCGGAGCACTTACCGGCAGCCTGGGAGCTGTGTATCGTCCGGCCTCCGACTGGGTGCTCAGTGCCAACCTGGCCACTGCTTTCCGCTCGCCCAATGTGGATGATATGGGTAAGATGTTCGATTCGGAACCGGGAATCGTGGTAGTCCCTAATCCCGACCTTAAAGCTGAATACGCCTACAACGCCGATTTGAGTATTGCCAAAAAGTTTGACGACTTTCTCAAAATTGATCTTTCCGCCTACTACACCCTTCTCGATAATGCCATGGTGCGGCGCGATTATACCTTGAATGGCATGGACAGCATTATGTATGATGGAGAGATGAGCAAGGTGCAGGCCATTCAAAATGCGGCGCAGGCCAATGTTTATGGCCTTCAGGCAGGTTTGGTATTCGATTTATCCTCAGGCTTTGCGCTGTCCTCTGATTTTAATTATCAGATAGGAGAGGAGGAGCTGGACGATGGAAGTCGAAGTCCTTCGCGCCATGCAGCACCTGTGTTTGGCGCAACAAGGCTTAGCTATGGCAACAGCCGCCTAAGCCTGGAGTTTTATGCAAATTACCAGGGCAAACGCAGTCATGAGGACTTGGCGGAAGAGGAGCAGGGTAAAACCGAAATTTATGCCCTGGATAATAATGGCAATACCTACGCTCCTGCGTGGTACACGCTCAATTTTAAAGGTATGTACGAACTTACCGATTTACTTACGATTGCAGCGGGATTGGAAAATATCACCGATCAACGTTATCGGCCTTACAGTTCGGGACTGTCAGGGCCAGGTAGGAATTTTATCATCTCGTTTAAAGCGCATTTTTAAATCCAAATATTCATTGATTATGAGCAAACGCGCTTTATCATTCAAAAAATTGAAGTGGCCTTAAAGGATGCCGGAGCAAGATTGGAAGATGTAGTACGAACCCGGATTTATGTTACTGACATTACCCAATGGGAAGCCATTGGCCGGGCGCATGGTGAGTTCTTCAGAGCAATCAAACCAGCCTCCACAATGGTGGAAGATAGTGCTTTGGTAAACCCGGATTTGCTTGTCGAGATTGAGGCCACTGCTGTGATTTGCAAGGTATGATATCCGATGTCCGATAGCCTGCCCCGACCATCGGGGTATGATGTTTGTCCTAAATCTAAGATCTTACATCTTACATCTTACATCTTACATCGGACATCGGACATCTGACATCAAAGGGATGTTTGTCCTAAATCTAAGATCTTACATCTTACATCTTACATCGGACATCGGACATCGGACATCGGACATCAAGGAGATGTTTATTTTAACTCTATCTAAATAAGCGCTTTTAATTTTTTTAACAAGCACATTCAGAATTGGGTGGGAAGGATAAAAAGTTTGAATTTTAATAATTAATGAACAAATTATCGAAAAACAGAGTTTGACATGATAATAAACATTAGTCTGATAGGTGAAAGTTTTTATATTTTCGTGATTTGATAAAGAAAGTTTTTTAATAATGGAAAAGATACAATTAGAGATTTTAGGGATGTCGTACAGCCAGTCGCAAAGCGGAGCTTATGCGCTGATATTGGGTGAGAAGCCCGGCGAACGAAGGTTACCTATCATCATCGGAGGATTTGAAGCGCAGGCGATTGCTATCGAACTCGAAAAAATGAAACCTGCCAGGCCGCTCACCCACGACTTGCTAAAAAGTGTTGCCCTGGCCTTCGATATCCAAATTACCGAAGTAATTATCAATAAGTTTCACGAAGGTGTTTTTTATGCCCGTTTGCTCTGCAATAATGGTAACAAGCAAATCGAAATCGATTCCCGTACCTCGGATGCTGTGGCCATGGCCATCCGTTTTAAGTGCCCGATTTATACTACCGAGAAAATTATGACCGAGGCCGGAATTATCGTGAAAGACGAAAAAGAGCAAAAAAACGAAGAAGCCGAGTGGCTACAATCCAAAGATAAATCGGATAATCCCTACAAAAAAAATACGCTTAATGAACTGAATGACTTATTACAAAAATCCATCGACAGCGAAGATTATGAGAGAGCCTCCGATATTCGTGACGAAATAAAGCGCCGTGATTAGTTAAATTTTTGATATTTGCAGATTCTTTCATTCTGTATGTATCATTGATTTAACTCTTATGAAAAAATTACTTTACCTCGCAGTGCTCATTTTGCTGGCTTCACCAGTCAGTTCCAAAGCCGAATTTCAAAATCCTTTTTTCAGCAATCTTCTAAGTCAAGGCCAAATTACTGCCTCTGCATCTCAAATTGCTGATGCTTCCCTGGATGCCGAATTTCCACAGTCAGCCGATGATATTTCGGATGCCGTGCCTCAGCACCTAAGCAAAGGAGGCTCGTTTGTAAACCGCGGCGAGGGTTTTTCATTGATAAGTTTGTTGCGAGGGCTTTTAGGAATTGTTGTGCTCATTATCATTGCCTGGATTTTTAGCTCCAACCGTAGGGCGGTTCCCTGGCGTGTAGTTTTTATTGGTTTGCTTATCCAGTTGGGGATAGCCCTCGGCATTTTGTTTGTCCCTATTATCGAAGATTTCTTCGGTATCGTAGGAAGCATCTTTGTGGTCATCCTCGATTTTACCAAAATAGGAAGTACCTTTCTCTTCAACGATTTGATGGACATTCCCAGCTCGGGATATATTTTTGCCCTGCAAATTTTGCCCACCATTATTTTCTTTTCAGCACTTACCAGCGTTTTGTTTTACCTGGGCATAATACAAAAGGTAGTGTGGGTGATGGCCTGGTTGATGACTAAGGCACTCCGTATTTCGGGAGCCGAGAGCTTGTCGGTGGCTGGTAATATATTTTTGGGTCAAACCGAATCGCCGTTGATGATCAAGGCCTATCTTTCAAAGATGAGCGATTCGGAAATGCTGCTGGTAATGATCGGAGGCATGGCTACTGTGGCTGGCGGCGTTTTGGCAGCCTACATCAGTTTTTTGGGTGGCGATGACCCGGTACAGCGACTTATCTTTGCCAAGCATCTGCTTACCGCTTCGGTGATGGCGGCTCCGGGAGCAATCGTTATTAGTAAAATACTGATACCACAAACCGATACCATCAGCACCAAAGTGGAAGTGAAACAGGAGAAAATTGGGAAGAACTTTTTGGATGCCCTTTCCAACGGAACCACCGAAGGTTTAAAATTGGCTGCCAACGTGGGTGCCATGCTGCTGGTGTTTTTTGCCTTCATTGCCATGATGAACTTTATATTGATGAAGGTGGGTGCCTGGACCACCCTCAATCAAAGTGTTTTTGAACTTACCAACGGGCAGTACAACAGCTTGTCGATGGAGTTTATTTTGGGATACACCTTTGCCCCGCTGATGTGGGTTATCGGTGTGGGAAGCCAGGACATTACCCTCGTTGGCCAGCTGTTGGGCGAAAAACTCATCGCCAGCGAATTTGTGGGTTACACCAGCCTGGCCGGGATGAAAACTGCCGGGGTCTTTGCCCAGCAAAAATCGGTGATCATGGCTACCTATATGCTTTGTGGTTTTGCCAACTTTGCCTCCATCGGTATTCAAATTGGCGGTATTGGCGGCCTGGCTCCCAACAAAAAATGGTTCCTCTCCAAATACGGCATGAAAGCATTATTGGGTGGTACGCTGGCCTCACTGCTTTCGGCTACTATTATCGGAGCTATTTTGGGGTAGGATGATTGAATGATTGAATGATTGAATGATTGAATGATTGAATGACTGAATGATTGAATGATTGAAATGTGGAGCGAAGTCCTGCAAGTTCAACAGCCCGACCCTTCGGGTAAATCCCAATTTTGCGGGAAAATGATGTAGTCGTGGAGTGATGGGGTAATACATAAAACAAAATCCTTGTCTGGAATCAGCTAAAGAAAAGACTCGACTTTTTTTTAAGGGTGAGAGGGGAGTATTGGATTTGCCAATCTGGATTTTACATATAATTTCTACTACTCAAATATTCATTTGGTGTCAATACTGGTATTTCAGATTCCTTAAAATCTTTTCCGTTTCTTGTAATTATCAAATTGCACTCTGCTTTTAGAGCACAATAATACTGTAATGAATCCTCAAAGTCTGAAAATTTGGAGACAAGTCCTTTGTCAATAATCTTGTCTGTTAAATCAGAAGTTTCAGCGATTACTTTAAATTTTCTCATTTTTTCCTTCACAATTTCATTGCTTTCATATCTTCTAAGAAGATAAAAAGTTGTGGCATAAGTTAAAGCAGAGATAAATATTTGTGCTTTTCCTTTATCAGCAAGTGTTGTAATTTTCGCTGCAGATTCATAATATGGTTCACGCTCGCCTAATAGATCAATTACGATATTTGTATCAAGAAAAAGTTTATCTTTCATCTGTGTTTTTCAGTTAGATAGTCTCCATAAACTTTTTTGTAGTCCAAATCGGCAGGTAACTTGACTCCTGTTCGCATGCTTTTTACAAAAGGAGAAATTTCAATATTGTTTTGTGATTGAAAATTGTCCGTATCAATTAGCGATTTTAAGTATGATTCGATTAAGCGAGATAGACTTCTTTTCTGAGACGAAGCATATTCCTTTGCTTTGTCAATCACACATTTGTCAAGCTTTAGTGTCAATTTTGTGTCCATAATTATTTAACTTTTATACGTGCAAATATAATTAAATAATCTGTGTTTGATGTATCCGGATGTGGATTCGATAAATTAAGCCAAATAATTTTCTCAATTCTTTAGAAATGGAAACTCTTTAAATGCTAATAAAATCCTACTCCCCCTGTCCCAGCGAATATGCCCTTACTCCATCGATATTGTAGAGGTTTTCGATTTTGATAAAATCAAGCCCTGCATTGGCAATTTCATCTAAGAGCACCAAAATATCCTGGTGCGAAATTTCATCTTTTTTTGGACGGTTCTTGATGGCGTTACCCGAAACAAAACGGCACCGCCAATGATCGGTACAAAAAGTCTCGGGAATACCATCGGGATATACTTTAACGCCCCGGTTGGTAATCATTTTCAGGCGCAGCCACGAGCGGGTACACGCTTCGAGTTTTTTTGCCAATACCTCGGGCTTGCGGCCGGATTTGCTCCAATCGATAAAAACATCAACGCCGGTTAGCTCTTTCCTAACAGCAGGTGTAGGGGTAGTTTTGATATGGATGCGGTGGTCGCCATCCTTAAATTTTACCGGCTCCAGGTCGAGTGGCAGCTGGCCGAGGCGTTTGATAATTTCATCGGCAAATTCGCGGGTTCCTACTTTTTTGTAGCTAAGGTCTTTGCGAAATATCTCACCGGTATGGTAGCCGTCTTCCAGGGTTTTGAGCCATGCGTTGGCAATGCGTTCGGCAGTTTTTGTATCGCCGATATGCACCAGCATCATCACGGCACCGTTGATCAAGCCCGAGGGATTGGCCATATCCTTACCCGCAATATCGGGAGCCGAGCCGTGAATGGCCTCGAACATGCCAAAGTCGGTACCGATGTTTGCCGAGCCGCCAAGGCCTACACTTCCGGCCACCTGTGCAGCAATATCCGAAATAATGTCGCCATACAAATTCAGGGTAACGATAACATCGAAGGTTTCGGGGCGTTCGGCAAGCAGCGCGGCACCAATATCGATAATCCGGTGCTCGCTTTCTATTCCGGGATATTCTTTGGCAATTTCGTCAAACATGTTGTGAAACATCCCATCGGTATGCTTCATAATATTGTCTTTGCTCATGCAAGTTACCTTTTTGCGATTGTTGGTTCGGGCATATTCAAAGGCATAACGGATGATGCGTTCGCTGCCGGGCTTGGAAACCAGTTTCAGGCATTGAATTACTTCTGCAGTTTGCTGATGCTCGATGCCGGCGTAAAGGTCTTCTTCGTTTTCGCGAACGATTACCAGATCCATGGCCGGGAAGTTGGATTTTACATAAGGCGTGTAAGCCCGGCAAGGCCGCACATTGGAGAACAAACCCAGCGATTTGCGTATGGTAACGTTTAGGCTTTTGTAGCCACCGCCCTGGGGAGTGGTGATGGGTGCTTTAAGGAAAATCTTGTTTTTGCGCAGTGTGTCCCACGATTCGGGGCTGATGCCCGATTTCTGACCCGTTTGATAAACCTTCTCGCCTACATCAATAAAATCATATTCCAGTTCAGCTCCTGCTGCATCGAGTATGCGCAGGGTGGCATCCATAATTTCCGGTCCAATGCCGTCTCCTTTGGCTACAGTAATCCGTGTATTCATCGCTAGTGTTTTTGTAATATTTTAAATTCATCCAATTAACCTGCAATTTCAAATTTAGTTCACATAGAAAATAAAATTAAAATCCTGAAAAAAAATCCCAAAAAGCAAAAAAAAATCCCAAAAAGCAAAAAAAAACAACTTAATATGCGCTGTTATTATAATTTTTGCTATACTTGTCTGCTGAAAGTTTTACGAATAAAGGCTTGCAAACGGGTTCTGATTTTTACTGTTTTTTCTCTGCACTAGCATCACTATTTTTGCTTTCGATTTTAAAACTGCCTGATAGCAAACTTTGTTAATACGCTATAAAACATTTAATAATGAACAGATCAAATAGTTATTAACCTTAAAAAATGCGTGTGCCTATGGTAGATTAAATCACTAAAGTTTTAATTTCATTTCTCAATTCGTCGTGAGTTACGTCTAATCACGACTTTTTAACAGAAAATTTATTAATTATTAATTTTAACCTCATGTTTATGAAAAAATTTACGATTACATTAAATTTAGTGTTTGCACTGCTAATGTCAGTGCAGCTTATTAGCCAGAATCTCACAGAGGGATTCGAGACCTGGCCGCCAGCAGAGTGGACTATTGTTCAGGGGCCATGTTCTCCTACTAACGACATCATACAATCGGGGAGTTATGTCCATAGCGGCTCTTATTCAGCCCGCATGTCATCCTTTAGCTCATGCACTAATGGTTACAATCAGTACATGATTACTCCGGAATTGAACGTTACCACCGGTGATCAGACTTTGTCATTTTGGTATCGCAAGAACCCTTCAGGATCCGAGACTTTTGCGGTAGGTTGGTCATCAACGGGTACTGATGTGACTACTGATTTTACTTGGAGTGATCCTGTTACCAATGCTTCGGACACCTGGCAGCAATTTGTTAAAACAGATTTACCCGAAGGAACAAAGTATGTTGCCATTCATTATTACAGCAATTATGCTTACTATCTTTATTTGGATGATTTTGCAGGTCCGGCACTAAATATATCTTCTGTACCCAATTGTGCGCTTATCGGTTCACCGGCAAACGAAGCTGCCGAGGTGCTCGAAACAGCAAGTCTTAATTGGCTATCGGGTGGTGGTGCTCCCGCAGGTTATTATCTCTCCTTTGGTACAGATAATCCTCCAACGAATATTGAGAATGGAAGTGACCTTGGTGATGTAATCACCTACGCACCTACTGCGCTCGAATTTGGCACTACCTATTACTGGCAAGTTGTAGCATATAATGTCAATGGCTCTGCCGAAGGCTGTGAAGTATGGAGTTTTACCACCCGCGAAGAACCTGGTATGCTTTCGGGCACCGTTACCGATTCGGATAGCGGATTGCCCATCATAGGAGCTACGGTTACAGCCGAAGGCGATGCCGGATATGGCGAAGCAGAAACCGATGAGCTGGGCTATTACGAAATGGAGCTGGCTCCCGGCGACTACGATGTAATTTGCGAGGCTGGTGGCTACGAAACTGGCGGACTTGCTGATTTCTCGATTACTATACTCCCTGGGCAACCAGCTACGCTCAACTTTTCACTGGCACCTATCATTGGTGCCGATTGTACAAATCCCATCCTTATCGATGCCTTCCCCTACGAAGACCTGGGGCAGACCAACTGCGGCATGGGTGATGTTTACGATGCTACCTGTCTGGACTATTATGATAGTGGTGAGGATATTTTCTATTCCTTTACGCTAGCTGAAACTACCGTACTTAATATTACTCTCGATCCTTACACAACCACCTATACCGGTATCGCTGTTTTGGATCAGTGCCCTCCTCCGGCTACCGGATGTATTGCCAGTGTATCAAACAGTGGTACAAGTATTCGCACTATCCAGAGTTTGGAGCTTGTAGCAGGTACTTATTATATTATGATCGATACTTACGCTTCCCCGGATTGTATTCCTGAATTTGACCTGATGATAGAAGAATACATTGCACCTATCCTGGGATGCAGATACACCGTAGAGCTATACGATAGCTATGGTGATGGCTGGGATGGCAATGCCTTAACGGTAAATGTAAATGGAAATATTGTTTTAAACGAAGTAACCCTTGATAGTGGTTATGGTCCTGCTATTTTTGAATTCTATGCAGAAACCGATGATGTGATTGAATTCATTTTAGGTACTGATACTTATGGGGAGAACAGTTTTTATGTTTACGATGCCAACGATGAATTGGTATTCGAAGATGGTCCCTATCCAACAGGTGGAACCATACTTGCCGATTGTGGTGACTGCCAGTATTCGGTGGTACTCGAAGATTCCTATGGTGATGGCTGGAACGGTGGCACTTTGGATGTAATCGTTGATGGAATGCCTGTACTTAGCGGTCTCACTATCGTTAGTGGCTTTGGGCCGGAAGAATTCTTTTTTACCGTTTTCACCGGCTCTGTTGTCGATTTTGATTATACCGTAGGCGGTTTTGGCAGCGAAAATTCGTATTATGCTTATGATGCCAACGGTATGGAAGTCTTTGCATCGGGAGTGAGTGGTACCCCTGTTGATGGCCAGATTACCGGCGATTGTGCAGCCGAAACCGGAACCCTTGCCGGACTTATCATCGATGAGATGAGCGGCCTGCCCATCGAAGGTGCTTTGATAACAGCCAACGATGGAATTGTAGATTACACCACAGAAACCGATGAGGGGGGTGCTTACGAAATGATACTGGTTACAGGCGAGTATGATGTAACAGCCGCTGCCGGGGGATACGCTCCTGGTGTACCCATGGATGTTCTCGTAACAATAAATGCCAATACAACCACAACACTCAACTTTGGTCTTGCACCCTTGTTGGGTTCTACTTGCGCCAATCCAATTCTAATCGATGCCCTTCCCTATCAGGATTTAGGACAAACCAACTGTGGTTTGGGTAATAATTACAGTACAACCTGCCTGGGTAATTACGATGGTGGCGATGATATTATTTACGAACTTGTCGTTGATGAAACCGTGGCCGTTAACATCATAATGGATCCCAAAACTACAACCTATACCGGGATGGCAATCTTTGACGGCTGCCCTGATGTTGGAAGTTGCATGGAAAGTACAACAATAAGCGGAGCTGATACCTTGCGCATTGACAATCTATTGCTGGGTGCCGGTACTTATTATCTGATGATCGATACATGGCCAGCGCCTAATTGTATTCCCGAGTTCGACTTGCATATCGAGGTGCTGATTCCCGGAACAATTTCCGGTCTTGTTACTGATCTTGGTACCGGCGATCCCATTGGCGGAGTGGATGTTGTTGCAGAACCGGGTGGTTTTGCCACCTTTACCAATGCTTTGGGCGAATACGAAATGGATATTTACGGAGGTATGTATGATCTTAGCTTCTATCATCCTGAGTATTTTGAAGTATTAGTTGATAGCGTTAATATCGTTTCGGAAGAAAATACAATTCTGGACGTTGAAATGCTAATTCTTCCTGTACCTGAATGTGCCTCTTTGATTTATCCCGCTGAAAATGCAATGGATATTATGCCCAATGCTGTTACCTTTAGCTGGGAATCTGGTGGTATCGTTCCTGTTGACGGATATAAGTTTTCGCTCTACGACTTTAGTCGTAATGTGTGGGTAGAGCAGGAGAAAAACCTTGGCAATGTTACCGAATACACCATGGATCTGGAGTGGAGCACTTATTATGGCGTGCAGTTGCAACCCTACAACATTACGGGTATCAACGATAACTGTCTGCCGATGTTTTTTAATACATCCCTCAAAGGTACTATCGATGGTATGATTGTGGACGCGCTTAGCAATCTCCCCCTCGATGGTGTGATGATCGAAGTTGAAGAGCTTAGCCCCAACGCAGGCAATACCTGGAGTCTGGCCTCTGCTGCCGATGGTAGCTGGAATCTGGACTGGGCTGAAGGTTTGGAAGGCGGCATGTACGCGATAAGCTATGCCAAATATGGCTACGAAGATTTCTTCGTTGGTAACTTCGAGGTGCTGCCCAGCGTAGTAACTCCGGCCAATGTAAGCCTTGAGCCTGTTACGCCTTATGCACTGCCCTTTGTCGAAAAGTGGGACAGCGAAAACCTTACCGCACAAAAATGGACAGCCGGGGCAAGCAACTGGAGTGTTGATGCTGAAGAGGGCAACCCTGCACCGACAGCATTTTTCAACTGGACTCCATCAACACTCGACTATCAGATAATGCTTGAAAGCTACTATTTGGATGCTCGTAACGAAGCCGATGTCTTTGTCCAATTCGATCTGTACCTGGATAATTATAGCATTAATACCCTCGAAGAAATGATCCTTCAGGTTTATGATGGTACACAATGGAATGATGTGGCTGCTTTCGACAATCAGATACTGGATGCTGGTAACATTGAATGGACTACCTTTACCTACGATGTTTCGACCCTTGCCGCAGGAAATCAAATTAAGATTGGCTTCCTGGCTCAGGGCGAATATAGTTTGAACATCGATGGCTGGTATATCGATAATATCACGGTAGCTTCTTCATTATTGGAAGTAAATCCTGATAAAGTAGCAGATATCTTATTCCCTGCCGAAGTTTCGGTAAACAGTTTTGATATTGTTAATATCGGTAGTATGCCCATCGATTGGGAGATTGATGAATTGGCTCTGCCCGCATGGGTTAGCATTGATTTGGCCGACGGTACCTTGGCAGCAGGAGATGCCCAAACAGTCGAAGTAACTTTTGACGCTACTATTGCCGGTACAGGTATGTTTAGCGATGTAATCCTGATTTCGGGAGATGCCGGCACATACACCGCCGAGCTTGCCCTGGAACTGGAAGTGCTGGACGAAAACGGACAAAAAATCATGATCCCTGCTCCGGGTCAGTGGGGCTATATTTCTACCTTCATCGACATGAATGCCAAGATGACTATGTATGAGGCTTTCGCTGATGTGCTGGACGAAATGGAAATTTTGGTTGGTAAAACCGGTATTTTCTGGCCAGGTATGGAAATCAATACCCTGGGCGAATACAATACCTACGAAGGCTATAAGATGAAGATGAATGAAGTGGGCACTCTGGCTTTCCTCGGCGATATGGTGGAAGACCAAACCGTAAGCTTCCCTGCCGGAACATTTATTATTCCGGTTTTGAGTAATGTTCCTGTACTCGCCGAAACGATCTTCGATGGTCAGCCTGTCGATTTTGCCTTTGGCCTCGATGGAACTATCTACTGGCCTGCCGGTGGTATTACCACACTCGAAACCCTGTATCCGGGTTATGGTTACCTGGTTCGCTTTAGCGATGACGCTACCCTCGACTTTGATGTTGCTCTGCCCAAGGCCGACCCGACCCCCAATACACCTCCCGACTTTGCCAATGCTACAAGCTGGAACGAGGTTTATAAAACCGGAGATTTCCACATGGTGGGTGTCAACGCCGAGGCTGTAAGCCAGCTCGAAGCCGGCGACTTTGTTGGCGCGTTCAATGCCGATGGTTTATGCACCGGTATGACTTATTATGATGGTATGGATAAAACTTTAGCCATTCCCGTATTTGCCAACGACAACACCACGCCCCAACTCAATGGCATGGTTTCCGGCGAAGGCCTCAACTTCCGCATTTATCGCAATAATGAAGAGTTTGCGGCAGAAGTAGCTTACGACCGTAATATGCCAAATTATGATGGTGTATTTGTAAACAATGGTCTCTCGGTGATCAATAGCCTGAAAGTCGGGGCAACCGGCCTGATCGACAATCCCGTCAGCAGCATTTCGGTATATCCCAACCCATCCGATGGTTTGTTTACCATTGATGGTGTGGAGATGGCACTCGAAATGATGGTAAGCAACGCCCAGGGTCAGCTTATTATGAAGCAAAGCATTGCCGACAGCTATCAGCTCGACCTCACTTCGCAGCCTGCTGGCCTTTACTACATCAGGCTTGTAGGTGAGCAGGGCGTTAAACTTGTAAAAGTTATCAAGCAATAAATCTTGATATCACAATCTAAGCCTTTATTGGCACAACAAAAAAACCTGTCCACACATTGTGGGCAGGTTTTTTTTTGTGAAAAGAATCGAATATTTTTTAATTCACGGTCATTACCTTTTGGCCTTCACCCATTTTTCGTTTTGTACGCTGCCATAATTAAGTATAATTTGAACCTGATAAAATCCCTGTGGAATTTGGGAAACACTAATGCTCGTTTTGGGCTTGCGGATTTCAAATACCAAATTCCCGTATATATCCATAAATGAAAAGTAATGATTTTACGACTTCTATGCTCGTGAATTTTTCTTTCTCTGTTTTCTCTGTGATATAAGTAATTAATTTTTACAACAGATTAAACAGAGAATACACAGAGGACGCAAAGAGACTTTTGAGACAGTGCCAAGGATCTTTAATTCATTTTTCCCGGGGCTAGCCAAAAGCAACGCCTTTATGGGCTGTTACTACTTAGTGTTAGTTCATAAATAAACAGTACATTTGTTGAAAATTTTAAACAATGTC
>CAZGAO010000095.1:0-18777 GCA_964523795.1 uncultured Lentimicrobiaceae bacterium | reverse complement strand
CAAAATTAGGAATCTTCGGGCTTTTTTTGTACTTTAAACTTCCGGACACTTATGGCCACCCATAACAAATTTGGATTTAAAAAAGCGGCAGGTTGTCGCACGTAATTATCGCAACCGTAGAATTGGAGATTTCTTGAAAGACTTGAACTTAACTGAAGGAAAGGCAACTGGTTTTCCGTTAATCAGAAATGAGATGAAAAGGAATGGAAGCCCCGAGCCCATCTTTTATACGGATGAAGAAAGAATAACTTTCCTGGTTACTTTCCCTGTTCACCCTGATTTTATCAACAAAAGCTTTATTAAAAATAGTGATCAGGAAACTACCCAAGAAACTACCCAAGAAACTACCCAGGAAACATTAAAACTCATCAAAGAAAGCTTTTTACGAGATGTTTACGGGTTAAATGAGAGATATTTACGTGATAAATACGGGATAAAGGTTTTAGATTTGCTATTGGCTTTACACGAAAATCCTAATCTTACTATCCCTAAATTATCAGAATTAACAAGCCACAGCAGCAGTACCATAGAAAAATTGTTGGCCAGACTAAAAAGTGATGAAGTAATAACCCGTAAAGGTTCAAGAAAAACTGGCTACTGGGAGATTATATTTAATAAATAAAACATAATTTATCTTATCGTTCTTTTAAAAAATTTAAAGTTTCCATTAAGCAATGGGGATTCAAACAAAAAAAAACTCAAAAACATGTTCGAGACAAAAGAATTAAAACAAATGCTGGACAAAACTTCAGCCATGATTCCAGAGCTTTTAGCAAGCACAACAACACAGCAGGAAGAAGTGGCCGCATTAGTTGCCTTACTTTCCATGCGCTTAGATTGGCTTGAATCCCTTGCCGAAGAAATTCCCCATCCTGATTTTGAAGAAAACTTCCGTCTGCTGCGGTGGAAAATTTTTGAGGTTGTGAAGCTGATAAGCGATAGGATATAAATTCCGGCAAACCGAAACACTTGTTACTAGCTGCGATGATGTAGCTGAAATCCTATCATACAGTATTATTTTATTTACTGCAAAATCTTCTGAATACCACATTTCATAATCTTATCTTAGTTGGACAAGATTTTTTTCGTCTTTCATTTTCTTATAAGTGGCTTCGCCTGCCGTGTTTAGTTTCTGAATGTCATTTTTAAATTTCTCAATACTATGATGTCATAATTATTTCTCTTCAACAACTTTTATTTCTTCGTCTGTCAACTCGTACAGTTGATAAACAATTTCATTTATTCTGCTTTCGCAATAATCAATCTTTGATTGAGTCTGATTTATTTTCGTTTCCAACTTTTGTTCTCTTATTTCTTCATTCACTTTTAGTAATTGCTCAACAAGTTTTATTATTTCATCGTGCGAAGTTTTTTCTTCCTTATTCTTTTCGTTAATTATTTTGATTGGAAATTTTTTGCAGTTCTGAATTAATATCTTCTGAAAAAGATTTTTGGATAAGTCAAGATATTTATTGCCGTGATAAAAATTCATCAAGTTGGAATTAAGGATAGCAAGCAAATATTTTATATTTATCTTGTTGTTCTTCGATATAATATTGAAAATTGATTGTGTATTGTATAATTCATCTTCTGAATAACCCGCATAAATCCGTAAAGGATTTCCGCTTACAATTTGTCGGACTAATATTCTCGGCTCTGTGAAGAATTTTTCTTGTCTTGGTGCTCCAAGCCAATCTCCGTAACTTAAATATTCTTTCTCTCCCCATTTTACAAAATAACGTGAAACATCAGCACCTTCTAAAACTGGCTTAAATGTTTTATCTTTTTTTGTTGGTGAATGAAATGCCCGTTCTGTTATTTGTTTCTGGCTATGTCCTTGATATTTATCGTATGGAGTTACTCCCAGTGTAAAGTCGCATAAATTTTGCAAGTCCGTTTTACCCTTTTCAATTTTTTTCAGCAATGTTTTTTTTTCATCATTTGTAAAAATATCAAGCGAGGCAAATTCATTCTTCAGGCACTTCTTTGTATTCAAATAATTAACTTCTTTGGCATTATCTAAAGTTATTTCGGTGATTGTATCTTTCCTGTCATAAATAGTACATTCTGTTTTTTTTGTCTCAGTTCCAATTGTAATGATTACTGTTTCGGCCTTTACACCATGAAATGTATTGTCTGGCATACGCAAAATTTTCTCAATCCAGAAATTTTCAATTATCAGTTTTCTTAATCTCTCATAGGAACTCTGATATAAAATTGAATTAGGAATAATAAAACCAAATTTGCCTCTTGAGTTTAAAAGTTGAAGTCCTCTTTCAATAAATATTGCGTAAAGATTAATTCGGTTCTCTGTTGTTTTGTATTTATCAAAATAATACTTCGTGAGTTCAGGTAGATGTCCTTTTAAATCTACCCAGGGCGGATTTCCAATTACTACATCAAAACCAGCATTAAGGCCGTATTCTACTTGTGGTTCTTGCAATTTATTTTTAATTAACTCGTCTGTTTCGTCCGCAAGATTTTTAACCTTTTTGTATTGCAGTTTATATTCTTGTTGTAGTTCGGGTTTTTTAATTTTAAACACTTCAGGAAATGCTCTTTTCCAATTAAACGGTTTAATTTTTTTCTCATCACCAAAATCAATCTGCCCATCGTAATAATCTGTATCAACTAAACTATTTCCGTCTTTGATATTACTGTCAAGTGTCGGCAAAACTCTTTCGTGAAACATGGATAATTGATAAGCAATAGAGGCGGAAGTTTCACCTTCCATACACTTTAAAAGCAAACTCAACTTGGTTACTTCAACTGCATTTACATCAATGTCAACTCCGAAAATGTTGTTGAGCAAAATTCTTTTCTTCTCTGATGTGGTCAAATTCCCTTCGGGTGTAAGCGGATTATCTTTTTTTCCTTTAGATATTTTTCCATTTACGTGGTAGTGGTTCTTGTGCCAATCCAGCAAATATTGATAAGCGCCAATTAAAAAGCTGCCGCTGCCACAGGCTGGGTCAACTATTTTTATTTTGCTTACTTCTTTCGGTGTTTTGCCTTCAATAAGTTTTCCGACTGTGTTTTTTACAATGTATTCAACAACATATTGTGGTGTATAATAAACGCCTCCCGCTTTTCTTACTTCGGGTTTTTCCTCAATCTTTGCATGATGTGCAGGCGTAATGCGAATCACTTTTCCGAGAAACTGCTCGTAAGCGCTTCCTAAAATTTCAACAGATAAAACAGAAAACTCATAAGGGCTTTCAGGATAATACAATTCGTTGATTATGTTTTTAATTACCTTGTTGTCTATCTTTATTCCCTTGCTGATTTTGTCTTTCTTGAAATCAAAAATACCTGAATTGTATTTTTCGTCTGCCTCTCTGAAAGTGTTGAAAAGATTTTGATAATAGTCGCCTTGTTTTAATGCGATTTGTAAATTACCATAAATTTCAACTCCTCTGTCTTCGGCAATGCGCAGGAAAATAATTCTGTCAATAGTTTGCTGAACGACAAAATTTATTTCGTCTTCATCAAGTTCTTTATTATTCCAACTTATACTTGTTGCAAGGTATTTGCGCCAACTGTCAAGCGACTGCAAAAATTCCTTGTCAACGGTGGCAGTTCCTCTTTTGTTTGCCTTGCCTTCAATAAATTTGTCAAAACTTCCTTTAAGTACACTCTCTTTGCTGAAAGTCTCCCAAAGAAAATCAAACTCTTTGAGGTAGTCCTTAAAAGTAAGATACTTTATTCTTGCAACAGATGCTTTGTCGGTTGGGTTTGGTTTTTTGGTACAATCGTAAATTGCAAATTCTTCAAAGTCGGTGATGATGCTAATAGGAAGTTTAGCACTCCATCCATATCTCCGAATTTGATATGCTGGCGGAATATCATTTTTTACATCGACACTTGGCTTTTTTGCTTCAACAAAAAACAGCCGTTTTCCACCAACCAAACGAAAAGAATAGTCAGGTGCTTTTGTAGCTCCGCCAACTTTAACTTTGTCTTCGTGAATTACTTCTCTGTAAGCTTCTGCATAACCCTCTGAATTGTCAATATCCCATCCAAATGCTTTAAAAAACGGGTCAATGAAATCGCGCCTTGTCAGGGTTTCGTTGTAGTCAGCTTTTTTATATGAGGTAAATTGTTCCTCAAACCGTTCAACGAGTTCAGATACTTTCTTATATGCTTCTTCTTTAATTATCATTCTGCACTATCGTTAAAAGTTTCAAAAATAGAAAAAAAACTTCGGGAAATTGCACTTTTGCAAATGTGCAGAGTATTTTTGTAAATTATTATTTTGTAATAATTATCACGCAGATGCTGGATAAAACCTCAGTGCTAATAAGCACAAAAATTACAAAGGTTTTTAGCCTAAATATTTTTCAAGTGTAAATCCTCCCGTAAAACCTCTCCGCGCACAAGGCATAATTCGATGATTGGCATTGCTGCCGGGGCAAATTCGCGGGGTGACTAAATCCGTAGCCCGGTGCTTTAGCTCCGGGATAAATAGGAATGGCCGTAATAAAAAAAAGGGCGTTAACGCCCTTCGCCCGCAGTTCGTGAGAAAACCTTTTGTCCCGGCCATAAATGACGAGGATAGGGATTATCACTATGCTTTTTGAGGGGCTTTTCCAGAACCTCTATATCGAAGTATTGACTATCCTTATCACGGCTCCGAAACGATACCTCCGGTTAGCCGGAGCAATTCGGTTTGGGTGTCGATAAGATTGTAAACCGATTCGAGGCGGCGGATAGATGAATTGATATAGCTGAGTTGGATATCGCGAAAGTTGAACGAGTTGATGGCTCCCGATTTAAACTTTTCTTCGGCGATGCTTAAATTGAGTCCTGTACTTTCCCGGGCGGCATCGGCCACAGCCAGCAATTTTTTGCGAATCTGATACAAATCGAACTGGTTGCGCAACTGGTTGGTGAGCGTTTTTTGCAGTTCCGAAATCGTGATCACGCCAATGTCTTCGTTAATCAAAGCATTTTGTATAGCCCGCCGGGTAGCACCGCCGTTGTAAATATTAAACCCCAAGGTAAAATTTACATAATAGCCATAAGAGTAAGTGTTGCGCGGGTCGGTGTCGTTGTTTTTAACATACTGCGTTGAGTAATCGGCTCCGGCACCCAGCATCAGGTTGGGATAGATTTCGGCCTTAGCCAGCGCAGTCGAATTTTCCAATATCTTTTGATTGATAAACTGATTGCTAATATTTTGATTGTCGCGCAACATGCGGCTCTTCAAGGTGTCGAGCGCAAAGTCCTGCATTTCTACTTCAAACTTGTCGGTCAGGGCAAAGTCTGTTTGTTCGTCCAGAGCCATCAGTAGTTTTAGTAGCAGATTTGCATTTTGCAGGTTCAGTTCCTGCAACAGATAATTCACCGAATCGCTCAGATAGGCATCGTTGGCCTGCAGCACATCGAAGCTAACCGCTGTGCCGAATTGTTTTTTCGTTTCCATATACCGGTAGCGGTCGCGCGAGAGCACTTTAACCTCGTCCAGCACATCCAGTTTTTCGCTTTGCAGCAAAACGTTGTAATAAGCCAGGATGATGCTCTGGATGGTGCTCTCCACCACAAGCGCTACATTGCCCTCCGAAAGTTCCTCAAGTTTGCTCAGGTTTTCTTTGGTAATATTCACCCTAAAACCATCGAACAAAGTCCAGTTGAGCGCAAGGGAAGGGGTAAGCGCATTGGATCTGCTTTCGTTGCGAAAGGCTTCCTGGAAAAAAATTTCGGAGTTGTTGTAGCGATTGCCTTGCGAAAGGTTGAAGTTAAGCGAAGGATATCTGCCGGCGGCTCCCTGGGTGTTGTTGTTGCGTGCAATGTTGAGCTGCTTCTCATTAATCCTGATGCGGTAGTTTTGCTCCAGCGAAATTTGGATGGCATCCGAAAGCGTAAGGCGCAGCGTATCCTGCGCCAGGGCAGGATAGCTGTTTCCAAAAAACATAAGGATGGTAAACAAAGCAGGAATTAAATAATTCGATTTTCCTTTTAAATGATGCATTATACGGTGCATTTTTTATTCATTATTTTAATAAAATCATTTTAAAAATTGATTTTCATCTGGCGTACGGCAGGTTCAACTTCTTCGGGTTTCACCTTAGTAACCTTGTGACGAGGCCATGTTCCCTTGTTCCATGCCATGATAAATCGCCACGCGTTAGCAAAGGCCACCCGGGCCTTGTTGAGCACGATGATAAGTACCGGGAAAAACAAAAGGATAAAACCGGTGCCAAAAAGTACGCCGTAGGCCAGCGTTACGGCCATAGGTTTTAGAAACTGTGCCTGAAAACTGCCTTCGAGGATGATGGGATAAAGGCCAACGGTGGTGGTAAGTGTGGTGAGCAGGATGGGGCGGAAACGGCTAAGCCCGGCCTGGTAAGAGGCGTTGGGCACCGACATGCCTTCGATAAGATTCTGATTGTATTTGGCCAGGAAAACAATAGCATCGTTGATGATAACGCCCGAAAGGGCAACCATGCCCCAAACGCTCAACATCGAAATGGGGATGCCCTCGATGCCATGCCCCCAAATTGCTCCTATCCAAGCCAGAGGAATCATTAGCAAAATAATGATGCCCTGCATTACCGAACGGAAATGAATCATAAGTATGGCAACTATCAGGATAAAGGCGATGATGTAGGCGCGGATAAGGTCGTCCATCGATTCCATACTGTCGCGGCTCTGACCCTGGAAATCCACCGTTGTTCCGGGATATTGCGCTTTGAGCTCGGGTACAATTTCGCTGCGGATGCGTTCGAGAATAGGCGGCACCGGTTCGTAAGGATCGACCAGCTCGGCATCGATGCGAATTTCTTTTTTCCCGTTGTAGCGGTTAATATTCACCGGGCCGCGGTCGATTTTATAATCAGCCAGCTCGTTGAGCGGAAATTCGCCGAGGGCTGTTTTAATCTTCATATTTTCGAGTTGCCCGATATTGAGGCGGTCTTCGCGCGGATATCGCACATACACACGCACCTCGTCCTTGCCTACTTGCAGCCTTTGTGCCTGTCCGCCAAAAAAGCCATTGCGCACCTCTGTGGCGATGTCGGCCTGGGTAAGTCCCAAAAAGTAGGCCTTGGCTTTCAGGTCGAGTTGTATCTCGCGCTTGCCGATGGCATTGTTGTCCACCACATCGCGCAGCTCGGGGAAGGTTGACATTTGCGCTATCATCATCTCCTTGGCTTTTTCGAGCTGGTCGAGGTCTTTGCCCAGCAAGCTCACCGATACGGGCGTGCCAAAGGTATTGCGTCCGCCAACGGTAAACTTTTCAGCCTCATCCACCGGGCCAATCTTTTCGCGCACACGGTTTACAATTTCAAAGCTCGAAATAGGCGCACCTTCCATATCGCGCAGGGTAACAAAAATGTTTCCGGCGTGGGCACCGTTCTCACGGCCATCGAAGGAATTGCCCAGGGTTAAAAAAGTATAACTAACGTAGTTGGCGGTGTCGTTGTATTGCTCCACCAGCTCGTTGTTTACTTCCCATATCGCATCCTCGAAGCGTTTCAGGTATTTGGTGGTTTTAACCTCGCCGGTACCAGGCGTAAAAGCCAGATTTACATTAAACTGATCGAAAGGAATGGAGGGGAAAAAGGTAGCTTTGATAAAATTGCCACCAAACAAACCCACGGTGATGGCAATAAGCGCGATGGGCGATACCAGCATTATCCATTTCCAGCGGATGATAAAGCGCATGATGCTGCCATAAATCTTATCGCGCATGTAGGCAATGATGCGATCCAGTCGTTTTCGTATCGGGCTGGCACCGCCTTCGCGATCTTGCACCCGCAGCACATGCCGGCTCGAAAGGTGGGCGGGCAAAACAAAAAAGGCTTCTACCAGCGATACCGCCAAACTAACGATAACTACCCAGCCTACATCGTACATAAACTCGATGTTGCCCGTGATAAACAAGAGGGGTGAAAAGGCAATAATGGTAGTGGAAACCGAGGTAAACACCGCAGGCAATACCTCCATAGTTCCATCGAGGGCGGCCTTCTTCGGGCTTTTGCCCTGCTCGAAGTGGGAGTAAATGTTTTCGGCTATCACAATGCCATCATCCACCAAAATACCAATAACGAGGATCATCCCGAAAAGGGAAATCATATTAATGGTAAGCCCGGTCATCATACCCAAAATAAACATCCCAAAAAAGGAGGCCGGAATACCAAAGGCTACCCAGGCCGACAGGCGCAGGCTGAGAAATAGTCCAAGTGCTATCAGCACCAGTAAAAGTCCAACGCCGCCATTGCTGTAAAGCAGGTCGAGCCGGCTGTTGAGATTGTCCAAAAAACTGTAGGTAACCACCAGTTCAACGTTGCTGTGCTGCCGGTTGAACTCGCTCACATAGTCGTCGAGGTAATTGGAAATTTCTTCGAGGTCTTCCTCGGGGAGTTTCTCAACATTAAACGAAATTTGCTCCCGGTCGTTCATCCAGCTCTTGAAAGGATCTTCGGCAAACTGAAGTTTTACGCTGGCAACATCGCGCAGGTAAATCATACTGCCATCGGGCTTGGCGCGGATAACGATGTCGCCCATTTTGGTGGGATCGGTAGCACGGTGGCGCGAGCGGATAAGTATCTCCTCTTCATCCGAACGGATGAGGCCGGCGGAGATGTCGCGGTTGTTCATGCTGATGGCACGCACCAGGTCATCGAAGGTGAGCTGGTAGCGCAGCAGGTCTTCTTCCGAAATCTCTACCGAAATCTCCGTAGCAGGAAATCCGCTGATGGTTAACTGCGAAACGATGCCCGAGGTGAGCATGTCGTCTTCAATTTCCTGGGCTAGGCTTTTTAGCGTTAGCAAGTCCACATCGCCAACCAAACCCATAAAGGCCGCCATGGTTTTGGAGCGTTGCTTGGAAACTATGGGGCGTTCGGCATCCACCGGAAAGGCACTGATGCCGTCAACCGAGTTTTTTACATCGGCCAGTATTTCGTCGATGTCGTATTGTCCGGTGGTTTCGATGGTTACCATCGACGAGTTTTCGCGCGAGGTGGAGGTGATGCGTTTGATGCCCACCAGGCCACGCACCGATTCTTCGATACGGGCGGTAATGCCTTCTTCCATTTCCTTGGGCGAGGCTCCGGGATAAAACACCGAGATATTTATGAAACGCTCGGCACGCTCAGGAAAAAAAGATTTATCAAGATTTAAAAATGAGAACAGGCCTCCGAGAACCAACAATGCGATGATGATGTTGGCATAAAATGGATAGCGGATAAACAGCGCGACAGCTTTTTTCATTCAATACAAATTTTGGCGAATAATTCTAAATACTTAGCGTTGATTGGTTTTTACCCTGGTACCTTCTTTTGCATTTACCAATGCTTCTATCACCAATTCTTCGCCGGCTTCGAGGCCATTAAATATAATCGAACTTTCGTTTACTTTTTTAATGCTAATATTTCGTTTTTCCAGCAGGCCATCTTCTACCACAAACACTTCGTTTTGGTTAAACACCGCCTGGCGCGGTATTTCCATGGCGTGGGCTATGGTTTTCTCGTCGAAGCGTGCCCGCAGATACATGCCCGCATAAATCGGGTTTTTGTCATCATTATTAATTTCTACAAATACGTTGGCTGCCTGGGTTGAGGGATCAACAAAGCGGCTTATGCGCACTACTTTTCCCTTCCATGAATGGCTTCCTGCTTCATCCAAAACCTCTACCTCATCGCCGGCATGAATCCATTGCAGATTATCCACTTCAACGGGAACCTCCAGCTCGAGCACATCGGTTTTGATGATCCGGGCTATGCGGGTTCCCATATTTGCGATGCCGTCCACCTCGATAAAAACTTCCATAATCGATCCGTTGAAAGGTGCCCTGATATAATGCTTGGCAAGCATCTCTTCCTGGCTTTTTATGCCATAATATTGATTGAGGATATTGCGGCTGGCCAAAAAGATACGCAAGGATTTATCGCTGATCTCGGGCAAATCGGGCAGGGGATCGTCCATTTGAATATCTTCGAAAAATGCGAGCACATTATCGTACTGGTCGGGGTAATCAAATTTAATATCGGCGAGGGTATTGGCTACGCTGTTCATAAACTGGCTCTTGCTTGCCTTGATGTCGAGGATACGCTGGCTATCGTAGATTTTGCATAGTAGTTGACCCTCCTTAAAATCCTGTCCGGTTTTCAGCGGGATATCGCCGCGAAGGATTTCGCCCGCTACTTCCGAAACCACGTCAACCACTCTGCCCGAGGCCAGTCGTCCGGGTACTTCGATGGCTGATTCCAAATCCTGATAAGCTACCATGCGGGTTTGCACCAGGCGCGTAACGGTATTGGCCACCGGTGCTTCGGGTGCGGGCTTCATCGATATCAGCCACCACGCCAGCAGGCCGGCACCGCCCAAAAACAAAACAATAACTGCGAAGGTAATAATACCCCTGTTTCTCATATTCGATCTATTTTTTATATGAATTTACCAACCAAACAATACAAATTGCTTAATGTTCTACTATTAATTTTCCAGGATTCCAGCCAGGTGGCAATGGTAATCCAAGGCATTCAAAAATCTTTTGCTAATTTTAAAAAACCGCAAAAATATGTAATCCATTTTATCGGGGTGGATTTTCGTTTTATAATATGGTGATGTTTGGCATTGTTGGTAGAGACGCGATGCATCGCGTCTGTGGGTTTTAATGATGGGAGGTGATTGCGATATTTAATAATGAGACGCGTCTGTGATGTTTAATATTGAGCCGCATCTGTGATGCTGAATATTGAGACGCGTCTGCGATGCTAAATATTGAGACGCGCAAATTGCGCGTCTGTACAATATCGCGCGTCTGTTGCGTGGCATGGAGACGCGATGCGTCGCGTCTGTACAAAATCGTGCTGTGTTTCTGTTTTTTAGAATTTTTATTCGGTTTTTAGTAGGGGGCAGTTTTGTCCGGGACATCCATTTTTTCGAAAATCCTGGGAATTTATACCACTTCTCAATAAATGTCGGAGGGGATTTTGGGTGTAATGATTTTCTGTTGAAAATTTTGATAATCGTCATGCAGCGCATCATAGTCCTTTCTATGGGGTCGCTCGTTACGGTTGCGTATTTTATCAATCCTATCCATAAGGGTTTTGTCAGTAATGATTTGAAAGTGATTGATAGTATCTAATCTGAGAAGAATCCGAAGTTCTGTTTCTGAAAAATCGGAAAAGCAACTTTCAATTTGTAACTTAATCAACGACAATTCTTTGTTCAGTCTGGTTACTTCGTCATGATTAAGCGCAGCTTTACGCTTTTCAATTTGTCTTATGCGTTTGGCAGAAAATTCGGCCAGCTCACAAATTGCTGCTTGATTTATTTCTTTGGAATAAAACATTTCATTAAGGGCAGCTTTACCTGCTCTTAGTGCTTTCTTCTTTGCTAACTTTTCCGGTGATGCTTTGTATTTATCGGGAATACCCCCACGGACGCGCCAATTGTTAATTAATTTGCGAGAAACACCGAATTTGGCACAAATATCACTTGCCAATTTTTCGTTAAACTCCATTATTTTAAAGTTTTATTTTTTATTCTGTCAAATTTTGGACAAAACTAAAAATTTTTCCTTTGCGATCACTTCAAAAAAAGGCCATAGCAAAAAAATGCTGTGGCCATCGCTTTGATGCTTATGGTGAATAGGTTTTTTACTCGTATTTGATGGCTTCCACCGGATTGTTTGTGGCCGCTTTTAGCGAATGAAAGCTGATGGTAAGCAAGCTTATGAGCAGGGCGATGGCTCCGGCCAGGCTTACCATGCCGATGGAAATGGTGATGTGATATACAAAGTTGCTTTCGAGCCAGTTGCTAAGCTGCCACAGCGCAATAGGGATGGCGATGATAAAGGCGATGAGAATGAGCAGCACAAATTCGCGGTTGAGCAAGGTGAGGATACTGGCCACCGATGCGCCCAGTACCTTGCGGATGCCAATTTCGCGGGTGCGCTGTTCGGATACAAACGACGACAAGCCCAGCAGCCCCAGCAGCGCGATAAAAATAGTGAGCAGGGTGGCGATGGTAAAGATAAGCCCGAGCTTTTGTTCGGCCTCATATTTCTCGCCCCAGGTATCTTCGAGCAACTGGTAGTCGAAGGGGCGTTTAGCTCCGTTTTTGTTCCATGTATCTTCGATGTATTGCAGCGTGGAGGCGTAATTTTCGGGATTGATGCGCAGGGTGAGAAAGCGTTTGTTGAAATCGGCCAGAAACATCATAATAGGCTCTACCTTGTTGTGCAGCGAATTGAAATGAAAATCCCTGACTACGCCTACTACTTTTAACACGCGACCTCCGGTGCCATCCAAATCAAAGCCCCAGTGAATTTTTTTGCCGATTGGATTGTCGCCCCAGCCGTAGCGATCGATGGTGGCCTGGTTTACAATTACCGCTTCGGCGGCATCGGTGCCCATCGCTATATCAAAGTTGCGCCCGGCAATTAAATCCAGGCGATAGGTGTCGATGTAATCGTAATCCACCACGGTAATAATCATGGTTTCGTCAATCATCGCCGTATCTTTTTCCATGCGCACCACCTGTATCCAGCCATTGTTGCCGGGAATGCCCGTCGAATTGCTCACGGCCTGGATATTTGAATTTTGTAATAACTCTTTTTTAAAGGTCTCGGCCTTTGATCTAAAAGTTGTGTCCTGCAATTCGAGAATTACCATATTCTCTTTTTGGAAGCCCATGTCTTTATTTTTAAGAAAACTAAGCTGGCTCGAAACCACCAGGGTGGCGATAATCATGGCTATGGCTATGGCAAACTGGAACACCACCAGGACGCGCCTGAGCACGCCGCCGCTTTTGCCCTTGCCCAAACTCGATCCTTTGATAATGGTAACTGGTTTGAACGAAGAAAGATAAAAGGCAGGATAGCTTCCCGAAATCAAACCGATGAGAAGGGTAGTTCCGATAAGGGTAATTAAAAATGTCGGATCGATAAAAATGCTGAGGTCTAAACTTTTTCCCGAAAGGGTGTTAAAATCGGGTAACAATAAAGCCACGATGCCAACGGCAATCAGCACCCCGACCAAAGCTAAAAGTAGCGATTCGGTAAGAAACTGGCCGATGAGCTGGCTACGCACGGCTCCGGCCACCTTGCGTATGCCCACCTCGCGGGCGCGTTTTACCGAGCGGGCTGTGGCCATGTTCATATAATTGATGGCGGCGATGAGCAGGATAAACAGGGCGATGGCACCAAAAATATAAATGTAGGTCATATTGCCCGTGGGTAGATCGCTGGATATATTGCCGGCAAAATGGGTTTGTGTTAGCGGCGTGGACATCAGATCAAAAGTGGCATTGAATGAGTCGCCAACCGGTTTCATATATTTATCGTATAAGCTCCCAAACTTGGCATGAATACTTTCGATGCTGGTGTTGGGTTTTAGAAGAACGTAGGCAAAGACTCCGATGTTCCAAAATGCACCCGGTTCCATGCTGTTGTAGCGTTCCTCGCCCACAATGTTGACGAGTGAACTGGTTGAAAGTGCTGCATTGAACCACAGGTGCGAGTTGGCGGGCACATCTTCCATTACGCCGCTTATCTTGTATTTGCGGCCACTGCCCGATTCCAGAATCTCGCCCATCGGGTTGCTTTCGCCAAAGTATTTTTTGGCTATCGTTTGGCTTATCACCATCGAGAATGGTTCGACAAGGCAGGTTTTGGGGTTGCCCCGAATAAGATTAAAACTAAAAATATCGAAGAGTGTGGAATCGGCAAAATAGAAATCTTCTTCGTAAAACTCTTTCTCATTATAGCGAAAAAGGGTGTTGCCAAGATTGTCGAAACGGCAAAAGTTTTCGATTTCCGGAAATTCCAGCCTCATAGCGGGAGCCATGGGGACGGGGACAATGGCAAACTGGTCGTGCTTGCCCGAAATGTTAAAATCGGATTCGATGCGATAGATGCGTGCGGCTTTTTCGTGGTATTTGTCGTAGGCCAATTCGTTGCTTACATACATGTAAATAAAGATGAATGCAGCAAAACCAACCGCCAGCCCCAGCACATTCAAGATGGCGTAAAACTTACTTTTGCTAATTCCCCGCAACGCGGTGTTGATATAGTTTCGCAGCATGGCCTTATTTTATTTATGATGTGATGGTGAAATATTCCGGCAAATCAGCCGACTTTATCCTAGAGCGCAAATTGTTCTTTTATGTTTTCGGTAACTACCTGTCCGTCGAAGAGTTTTACGATGCGGTGGCTGTATTGGGCATCGCGCTGCGAGTGGGTTACCATCACAATGGTAGTTCCGGTTTTGTTGAGTTGCTCCAGCAGGTTCATCACCTCTTCGCCATGCGCCGAGTCCAGATTTCCGGTAGGCTCGTCGGCAAGGATGAGCTTAGGGTTGGCCACTACGGCGCGCGCCACGGCCACACGTTGCTGCTGCCCGCCCGAGAGCTGTTGCGGAAAGTGCTTCTTGCGATGGATAATCTGCATCTGCTCCAGCGCAGCATCCACCTTTTCCTTGCGTTCGGCCGACTTGTAGCCCAGATAAATCAGCGGCAGCTCCACATTTTCAAAAACATTCAACTCGTCAATCAGGTTAAAATTTTGAAACACAAAGCCGATGTTATATTTGCGCAGCGAGGCGCGTTGCTTTTCGGAATGTCTGGATACTTCCCTTTCCAAAAAATAATATTCCCCGGCACTGGGATTGTCGAGCAGCCCCAGGATGTTGAGCAGGGTTGACTTGCCGCAGCCCGAAGGCCCCATGATGGCAACAAACTCACCTGCTTTTACCTCGAACGAAACTTCTTTCAGTGCGGTGGTTTCCACCTCATCGGTGCGGAATATTTTGCTTAAGTCTGCGGTTCTTATCATTGTATCTGTCATAAATTTTATGTTTGAGTTTGACGCTTGTCTTTGGATTTAGTTACCCCCGAAGTATGATTTTTTTCGGATTAAAATTTTAATCGTGTGATGATTATTGTTTTCACTAACTATGCCAAAAGCAAAATCATCCTAAATACCAAGCACTTAAAAAGACAAAATTAATGACAGAAATCAAAAGTGTACGGTTTTTAAAATGTGGCTGTTCGTAATTGGACAAGAGGAGGGAGAGGGGAGGAGGGTTATTCGTTAATCGTAAATTGAAAATTGTTAATCGATATCTGTTGAGCGAAGCAGTCTGCCTCGGTTTTTCGGGGAAATCCTCGACATACGCAGGATTATTCGGTTTGACACCAGCGGTATTTAAAATTCACTTTCTTACCAAGGGTTTTGGTGATGAAAAGCCTGACTGGCCAGGTAAATTTCGATATTCAATATTCGGAGGTTCGATATTCAACTATTTTCTGTCCAGGGCTTCACGAGAAGTGAAATCCTGACTTTCCAAATCTTTAGGATCAAGTCATAGCATGGCTTAGAGCCAATGCCGGAAGTAGTCATAGCATGGCTTGGAGCCATACTATGACTTAGTTAAACACCAGCTTGTTAAAATAGAAAACCTGGCGTTTGCTGTTGCCGCCCAAGCCGTTGTTGCGCAGGGTTTGGTATCCATACGCCAAAAAATAATCGTCATACCAATGCCGCACCTGCCCATTGCTCGAAGCCATCTGCACATCGCCACCATGGATGGTCGAGAGCCGGGTTTTTTCGATATTGCCTACCTGACGGTAGCCCTCGATAACTTTGGAAATGATGCTTCCCTCGTGATTGTAAAAAATTACCAATGAGCTGGTGTCGTGCCATGCCTCCACGCTTTGTTGCAGACGCATCGAACGTTTATCCCAAATCTTAATGCCATTGCTCCAGTTTAAATTTCCGCTTTCGTCAAAGTTTACCACAAAAGCATTGAAGTAGCGGTAGCCATCGAAAACGCTGTAGTAATAAGGCATGGGGCGACCGTAAAAATCGTAACTCATGGTGGATACCTGGTGATATTCGGGATAATAAGCCTCGGCAAGGAGGGTGTAATTACCACCCTGTTGTATTAAATCGTGCATCAGGAAAGGATATTGCAGGCTTTGCTTTTTTCCCTTTTTCTTTTCCTTTTCGAGTGCCTGCCTAAGTTCGGCAAGCTCTTCATTATTGATGATGTCGGTAATATTTTTTAAGTTGAGTAGATTATGAAAACGGATAAATTTCTGTTCGTCTACTTCGATGGAGGCGATATAAAAACCTACGGCTTCCTTGCCCATCGAGGATTCTTCGGCGTGTGCATAATTTCCATTCATGGTATTGTAACTTCCCAAAACAAAGGTTTTGCTGCGCGAAACAAACGAAAGGTTGGCGTTAAGTAGTTTTTGTGTGGGATGGGGAGGTGTCAGTTGAACCGATGATTGCAACTGCCCGCGCATGTTGTAGCCGTTAACATAAAGCGTACTTGTTTTTCGCGAAGCGTAGAGCGTAAGTGCTACCTTGATATCGCCACTATACTTGTCGAAGGCAAGGGTTTGGATATAGCTTGGCGTACCGGTGAAAAGTACGGGAGTATCCGTTTTGGTGTTCAAATCGCGGATGAGCAAAAGAGCCTTGTCTTTTTCGTAATTGAAGCCGCCGGCAAATATTTCATCCCTAATCTGAAAGTCCACCAGGCTTGCTTCCGGAGGGAGAAACAGATTTTCATTTTTCCAATCACCGGTAAGGATATCCAGCTTTAGCAGCGAGAAGTTATATTCATCGCGGCGCACCTTGCCTGTTTTGTGAAAAGCGAGCCAGATGGCCTCATCCTGAAGGTAAAAATCCTGGTAGGCAAATTCTTTGTTAACGGGTATTTCTTTCGACCAGAGAGGATTCAGGTTCTTATCATAAAAAATAAAAACCCAGGCCACCAATGATTCATCCACATTTTTTATGCTTTGATAAAAGGTAAGCACGCCCTGCTCGCCACAGGGAATTAGCTCGAATACCTCAGCCCGTGCCGAAAATTCAACCCGCACCGGGTCGTCTTCGTTTTGCGAAAAAAGTGGCACCATCCATAAAGCAAGCATAAAAACACTGAGTAAATATTTCATCGTACTTTCATTATCAGCTATTAAAAACTATAAACCCCTGCAAAGGTGAATTATTTTTGGACACATAAAAAAAGTGCCCCACGTGTGGGGCACTTTCCAAAAAATGACAATCATGAAAAACTTAAACTACTCTACTATAATTTTTTCGATTCTGATATCTTTATCCGAAACCAGGCGCAGATAGTAAATACCGCTGGCCATGTTGGACAGGTCGATTTCGATGGACTGATTGCTGGTAAATTTGCTCACCATCCGTCCGGTCGAATTGAGTACTTCGATATTGGTTGCACCATTAATCCCATCAATATGGAATAAACCTGTGGTAGGATTTGGATAAATGGCGACGCTATTAAGCACTCCATCACCCACCGCAGTAGCACCTTTGAAGCTAACGATCGCCGAAAGGCCATACTCGGCATAGTTGCCAGCGTGCGACATAGCAGCATCCCATTGGGGATTCAGATCTAGCATTTCGCCGGTGGCAGGACGATACTGAACCAGGCGTATAGCCTCGCCATCCAGCATACCGTCGATGGCATCAGTGGTGTTGTCATCGCCCCAAACTACCAAGGCAAGATTAGTCCCTGCTTTTTGGTACTGCGACATTCCTGTGCAAATTCCATCATTATCAAATACGCCAATAATATCACCCGGTTCAAGCTGATTTAAAGCTGCCGAAGCAATCGAAATAATATGCTGCGTTCCGGTATTATCAACCGTCCATGGGGCATCCTTAATTATAATCGCTTGATTTTCGCCGGAAGATTTTTTAGCACCGGCATAATCAACCACACCTTCTTCGATCATATTTACCAGATATCCTTTGCCGGGTTCGAGGGTATTCAGCGTGTAAAGTCCACCTTCGGGCCAGTACACAAGTTGATCTTTGATATCGAAGGCATACAGCAATTTACCGGATATTTGGTCGAAGATATCCTCAGCCCAAACGTCTGTCCCCGAAAGCATGGGCAAATAATTAGTTCCCAAGCCCAGTTCCACTGTTTTATCCATCACCTCATCGCCGGCAAATACTATACATCCATCAGCGGCTAATTTAACTTTGTAGGCATCATGCGAATTCCAATCCCCAATTTGATTAAAATTATAGGCGGGCCAGTAAATGCCATGCTTATTCAACATAACTACAAGCGCATCCACGTTGGTAAGCGGAGCCATCACAAGTTCCAAGGGAGCTTCCTCAGGTTCATTATACGATGAAATCAATTGCCAGCCGGGCTCCATGCAAAGGTTTAGCGTATCATGAACTTGGAGGATTATTTGGAAATTTAAAGATACTGTCACCGATTCAGGAGGGACACCGTCATCGGTAGCAACAATTTGTATTTGATGCAAGCCAAGATTATCCATCGTGGCCATTACATCTATCTCAACAGTACACACATTGCCGGAGGTAACTACATAATCAAAATCAGTGAATCCCGCCGGAACTGTTAGCACAGCGTTGGTAGTTTGTTCAGCCTCAGGGGAAAGGAAAGTCATGGTAAGATCGTAGCTGTCGCCAACATTTATCACAATAGGTTGTACTGCTGGTGTACCCTGCACTACGGGTGGAATGTTGTTAAAACTGACACCAGTATTGAAGAAAAAGCACTTATCATCCAGATAGCTCACCCCATCATTGTTTCCGGCGGCACCATCGTAATCGGTTCCTTCATGATCGAACCTTCCAATCAAGGCGTAGTTTATACCATTTCCTTTATTAATACCCACAGTTGCGGGGGTTCCTCCAAAGCCATTAGTACCACCGGAGGCATCCCCGGTAGTCCATTGCATATCACCATAGCAAAATGCCACATTATTACCAATGCCTATTAGTGGATCGGTTCCATCAGTAAC
>CAZGAO010000094.1:0-19003 GCA_964523795.1 uncultured Lentimicrobiaceae bacterium | reverse complement strand
GATAATCAGCGTATTACAAATTTAGTGCTGAATACCAGGTGGTTATAAAATGCAATTTGAATTTAAGTTTCAATATTAACTATTCAGCGGTTCAATATTCAAAAACCCCTATCCTTAATTTAAATCCTGATAAGCCTCATCGAGCCAGTCCATGCGCCCGGAAAACCAATCCTTGAGGTGATCCACTTCTTCCTGGTAGGTGTTGTAAACCAACGGGTTTGGCCAAACATAGCGGCCAATTAAATTCCACTTCTTATCATTTTCCTTTTGTGAATAATATAGTTTCTTGGCCTGGCTGTCGATAAAATCCAGGAAGTAGCCTTCGTTGCTTTTGAAAAACTGAAAGCGTTCTTTTACGGCTGTGGCAAAGGCGGGATCGTCGAACATGCGCGAAATCCAGGCGTGATACTTCACCCAAAAGCCATCGTTGTATTCACACTCCGAATAATCTACGTTGCCAAAGCCCAGGTCGAAATCCCAGAGCGGCCCCATCTTGATTTTTTGGCCGGGGATAAGTGTGAAGTACATGCTCGAGTAACTTCGCGCATCCTGGTTCTTTGCCATTTCGTTAACCAGGTACCATTCTACAAAGCTCGCCACATCCACATATTTGCGGTAGCCGTTTAAGGGATCATTAAAATTGTCGCTGTACAAAACGGTTTCAAATTCGCTAACAAAGTTTTTGATGTATTCGTATTGCGTGCTTCCGGTTTGGAGGTCAGGTTCTTTAATTTGAATCGTAAAATGATTGCTGGTAAACGACACATCGCCCTCCTCCAGATGGTCGGGGGTGTCAATCTCGCACAAAAAACCATTATCGCCCAGGGGCAGCCGATTGCTGCTTTCCTCTACTTTTTGGGTAATATTGTAGGTGCCACGATAATTGTTGTTTACAAATACATCGGCATATTCGCTTTGCGGAGTCCATTCCAAATTACTCTTGTTTCCCATCTCAAAAGCCAGCTTATTGCGAATCATGGTTTTGTCGGAATATTCGGCCAGCAAAATCCACTTTTTATCGGCGGGCATCCCCAGTATTGCGGTCTTATCATCAAACTTAAACTGGTAGGGTTTTTTAGGATGCACCCACCAGGTAGAGTGCCCGCGCCCCCGGATTTGCATCGTTCCCGAAGCATCATCAAAATTCTTCCCGCCCTTTATTTCGGCTGATCCGGGGAAATAATAATCCTTGGAGTCGATTTCCACGCCCCCATCGGTATTGATGTAAAAAAGCGGAAGTCCGGTAAAATCGGTGGCATCCACCACATATTCCTCAACGGTGCCATCGCGGCCATAGAGGGTGTAGGTGAGGGGTTGCGAAAAGTCGTTGACGCTTTGCCCGCTAATTTGCGTTACTCCGTTCACGGCGAAGGTGCCGTTGTCGAGGTCGAAGCTGGCTACCAGTTTGGTGATATCGGCAGCGAAGGGGAGCCTGCCCGAAATGTCCTTATCCACAATTTCAAAGTTTGCAATAGCATCCAGACCCGCATTGTGTTTGCTCTTAAACCAAAACGAATTAAGGCTTGGAGCAGGCGTTGGTGGCTGTTCCGATGGTTTCTCCTTTTCGCAGGAGAGGATAAATGTTGTGAAAAACAAGATAGAAAAAAGTCGTATCGATAAAAGGGTTTTAAACTTCATAGTTTTAATTTGCGTTGTGGTTTTAAGGTGTAAAAGTCAATTCCTTGCACCTCTCCGCCAATTCTTTAATCTGTGCGGCCGAAATTTCGCCATTGCTGATGTATGGGAATTTAATCATGGGATGATCGATCATAAAGTCATTGAATTGAGCTTCATCCAAAGCTTTTCCTTGCGGGACAAAATTTGCGATCCATTTTGGCAGTAATTCTTTAAGGAATTCACGAGTTTGCAGATTATCCCAGTAGGCTCTGAAAAAGGTATATTCGTCGAAAGCCAGCGGCACTTTTTGTGTAGATTGAAGGTTTACTTCGGCACTTTGCCTGAGGTCGCGCGAAGAGGATCCAAGATTGATGGTGAACGCGCCACTCTCGGCAATCCACATTTTGCGCCTCGCATCGTAGTAGGAAAAGTCGCGGGCATCGAGTTTGAAATCCAGGCTTGCGCTTTCGCCGGGTTCGAGTGCTATTTTGGCAAATTTTTTCAATTCTTTTTCGGGGCGTATCAACGTACTTTCCTTGTCCGAAACATACAGTTGAACCACTTCTTTTCCTTTTACCTTGCCCGTATTTTTTATTTTTACCGAAACTGTGAGGCCTTCGTTATCGGTAAAATTATCTGCCGAAACTTTTATATCAGCATATTCAAAATTGGTGTATGATAATCCAAAGCCAAAGGGGAAAAGCGGCTCGATGTTTTTCTCGTCGTAATAGCGATAACCCACAAACATGCGCTCGCCATAAAGCACTTCTCCCTGTTCGCCGGGAAAATTGAAAAAGGATGGGGTGTCTTCGAGTTTTACCGGGAAGGTTTCGGCCAGCTTGCCCGAAGGATTCACTTTGCCAAACAGCACATCCAAAGTTGCGCCGGCACCGGCCTGGCCACCCAGCCAGGTTTCCAAAATTGCCGGGACTTCATCTACCCAGGGCATGGTAATTGCGCTGCCGTTGGTGAGCACCACCACCGTATTTTTTTGCACTGCAGCTATTTCCGATATTAACTTGTTGTGCGAGGGCGGCATGTTGATGTGGGTGCGGTCGATTCCCTCGGATTCGTAATGCAAGGGCAAGCCGGCAAAAACCAAAGCGATATCTGCTTTTTCTGCAGCTTCCCTTGCTTCTTCAATCATCAAAAAATTGTTGTCGTTGGCTAAATCATAGCCCTGAGCATAGCTGATTTTAAAATTCTTGCCCTGCTCTTTTTCTAGCATGTCAAGCACGTTATCAAGCTGTGTGGGTTTTACTTCCGAACTGCCATTTCCCTGAAATCGCGGATTAGCCGCAAATTCGCCGATGATGGCTATCTTTTTGTATTTTTCTTTTGATAAGGGCAAAACCTCATCTTCATTTTTTAGGAGTGTTGCCGATTCGGCAGCTACCTGGCGTGCCAGTTTGTGATGTGTGTCAATGTTTTGATCCACGCCTTCTTTCTCCAATGATTTTGCTTTTAGCACGATGGTCAGAATTTCCTTTACAAGATTATCCAAAACGGCTTCGTCAAGCGTTCCGTTTTTCACCGCTTCTACTATCAGCGAATCGTTAACCAGGCTCACGCCGGGCATCTCGATGTGCATGCCGGCTTTTACGCCTTCTACCCGATCCACAACAGCAAACCAATCAGAGATTACAATGCCGTCGAAGCCCCAGTCCTTTTTCAGGATGTCGGTGAGCAAGTAGGGCGATTGGCTTCCATAAATTCCCTGCACGCGGTTGTAGCAGGCCATCACCGTCCAGGGCTGCGATTTTTTTACGGCAATTTCAAAAGGCCTAAGATAGATCTCGTGGAGGGTGCGGGTATCCACATCGGAGTTCATCCACATGCGCATGGTTTCCACATTGTTGGCCACATAATGCTTGAGCGAGGTGCCCACGCCCTGGCTTTGCACGCCATTGATAAAGGCCGCACCTAATTCGCCGGATAATATTGGATCTTCGGAGAAGAATTCAAAATTTCTTCCGCCCAAAACTGATCGTTTAATATTTACACCGGGCCCCAGCAAAACATTCACATCCAGAGCCTGGCATTCTTCGCCCAAAGCCTGTCCTACCTTATTTATCAAATCCAAATCCCAGGTGGCGGCCAGTGCCGAAGCTGTTGGGAAACAAGTTGCAGGCAGTTGATCGCCGTAGCCGGGCACATTGGTTTTTGGTGCGCGGCGCAGTCCGTGAGGGCCATCCGAAACCCAGATCCAGGGAATGTCCAGGCGATCCACGGGCTTTGTACTCCAATCATCACGACCGGAGCAAAGCGATGCTTTTTCTTCGAGCGTAAGCTGCGAAACCAACTGATCGACCTTTGTTTTAATTTCTTCCTTGTTCATGGTTTGTGCGTTCGCCAAATAGCCAAAGGCCATTAGTATTAATACAGTTAATATTTTCTTCATTTATCAATGTGTTTTATGAATAATTATAAACCTTAGTTTACAATCTTAAACTACTCGGTTCACCAAAAGTAATGTTTTCGCTGAGCGTGATTTTTTTCTCAAAATTACTTATCCGCAAAATAAAATCGCCCTTTTCGGCAATGCGCAGATTATCTGAATTATAAAAAGCCAAATCGCTCGCTGAAAGGTCAAAACTTACCGTTTTACTTTCACCCGCCTGAAGTTCAATTTTTTTGAACCTGATCAACTTTTTGTTATCCGGGGCGATGGAAGCATACTCATCCGAACTGTACAACATTACTACTTCCTTACCAGAAATCTTTCCGGTATTTTTTATTTTGATAGAAATGCTCAGGGTATCATCGGGATCGAAATCAGCTTTGCTTACTTCAAAATCGCTGTATTCAAAAGTGGTGTAACTCAAGCCATGTCCAAACTCATATTGCACGGCCATATCCGAGGCATAGTTGTACATGCCCTCGGGAGCCTGCTGCAATTCGGCCAGCTTGTAATCGTAGGTAATCAGCGAGTTGGGAAACATCGGGTAGGTGTAGGGCAGTTTTCCCGAAGGATTGGCATCGCCGTAAAGCACTTCGGCCAGGGCTTCTCCGCCAAAATTCCCCGGCAAATAGATTTGCACCACAGCATCCATCAGGTATTCGATTTTTGAGATAATGCGCGGGCGGCCTTCGTTGAGGATCAAAATAAGGGGCTTCCCGGTTTTTGCCAATTCCAGAGCCAGTTGCGTTTGATTATCCGAAAGGTAGAGGTCGTGCAGGTCGCCGGGTTTTTCGCAATACGAATTTTCGCCCAGGCAAAGGATAATGTGATCCACGCCGGCAGCAGCTTTTACCGCAGCGCCGATATCGGGTGTATTTTCCAGATAGAAATTTCCCGCCATGTTGTAACTTACGCCTTCGCTGAAAATCATATTGGCCTCTCCAATTTTATCTTGGATCGATTCGAGAATGGTGTGATAATCCTGGGCAAATTCTTCCACTTTTTCGCCCTGCCACGAATAGCTCCAGCCGCCGTTTAGTGTGCGCATCGAGTTGGCATTTGGGCCGCACACCAGCACGCGCTTATTTTTTTCGAGGGGCAAAATACTTTTTTCATTTTTGAGCAAGCTTATCGATTCGATGGCTGTTTCCAAAGCAGCATTTTCGAAAGCATCGCAGCCAAAATCAGGATAATCGCTAAGCAGCGTTACAGGATGGTCAAACAATCCCAGCTCATATTTCAGGGTTAAAATCCGCCTTACCGCCTCATCAATTCTGGATAATGGCACTGCTCCCTCGTTGACCAATTCCACAAGATCGGTACAGAAATCATATTCGTAAGGCACCATGGCCATGTCGATGCCTGCATTGATGGCGAGTTTTACGGCGTCCTTTTTTGAGCTGGCAAAATGGTCGCGGGTGTATAAGTTGTTGATGTCGGACCAATCAGTTACCAAAACGCCTTCAAAGCCAAGTTCATCGCGTAGCAGTGTGGTCATCACATCGTGGCTGGCGTGGGCAGGGATGCCATTGATGATGCCCGAGTTTCCCATCACTGTTTTTGCTCCAGCGGTGATGGCCGCTGCGAAGGAGGGTACATAGATTTCGTGGAGCTGCCGCGAGGCAATATTTATGGGCGTGCGGTCTTTGCCCGAGTTGGAGGCATAAGCCAGGAAATGTTTCAGGCAGGCGGCGATATGGTTTTTGTCGATATCCTCACCCGTGCCTTGATAACCTTCTACCGCAGCAATTCCCATCACCGCATTCAGGTATTGCGATTCGCCGTAGGTTTCCCACATCCGTGCCCAGCGGGGGTCGCGACCCATGTCCATCACCGGCGAGAAAGTCCAGGGGATGCTGCTGGCGCGGGTTTCGTAAGCGGTAATTTCGCTGGCTTTTTCAACCAATGGTGGGTTGAAGGTCGCTGCCTGTCCGATCTGTTGCGGGAAGAGTGTGGCTCCTGCGGTGTAAGTAGCTCCGTGGATGGCATCGATACCATAAAGCAGCGGAATTCCGGTTTCGGCCAAACACACTTCTTGGAGGGTGGCAACGATTTCGTTCCATTTTTCGGGCGTTCGTGCCCGGTTGTTGGCGGTGTTGAGCACCGACCCTGTTTTGTATTTCCCAAAAGCCTGCATCACCGAATCCATGTCCAGCTCGATGGGTTCGTAACTGCTGGCGCGGTTTTCGCCCTTCATCAGTATATCGAGGGTTACCTGCGTCATTTGTCCTACTTTCTCCTCCAATGTCATCCCCGAAAGGATGCTATCCACTTTTTGCGAATATTTGCCATTTTCTCCGCCGGTGGTTTTGTTGTTGTTGCAGGCTGTAAAAAACGAAGCGGTGGCCATTGTCAAAACCAAAAGCCACACGAAGTTCATTTTACTTTTTATTGTCAAATCCAAAACGTGTTTCATAATCTGTGTTTTATTAAAATATTAATACTTCAACATGATGCTCTTGTCCCTGGATGGGCGAAGGTAGAATTTTTCCATCGATGACCTTGCCATCCAAAATCAGGCGGATACGTTCGCCCCCCTTATTGGTGATATTGATATGATAAACAGCTCCCCTAAAATGACGGCGAATTTTGATATTACTCAATGCTGCGGGCAGCCTGGGGTCGATCATAAGCCCCTTCCAATCCGGGCGTATTCCCAAAATATATTGGGATGCGGCATAAAAGTTCCAGGCGGCTGTTCCCGAGAGCCATGAATTTTTGGCTTCGCCGGGCTTAAAAGCATCCTTGCCGGCAATCATTTGCGAATATACATAAGGCTCGGTTTTGTGAATCTCGCTGATGTCTTCGAGGTAGGCCGGCGTAATTCGTTTGTAATAATCCCAGGCTCTTTCGTTGTTTTTGAGCATGGTTTCCGCAATGATTATCCACGGGTTGTTGTGGCAGAATACGCCTGCGTTTTCCTTATAGCCCGGTGGGTAAGTTGTGATTTCGCCCAGGTTGATGTAATATTTTGAGTAGGGGGGATTGTTGAGTACGATGCCATAATCGCAAGCCAGATACTTTTCTACAGAGTCGAGCGCTGTTTGCGCGCGTCCATCTTTATGACCCATGCCCGACATTACGCAAAAGCCCTGCGATTCGATAAATATTTTACCTTCTTCGTTTTCCTTGCTGCCCACTTTTTCGCCATAATAATCATAAGCCCTCAGAAACCACTCACCATCCCAGCCATCTTTATCAATGGCTGCCTTCATATTTTCAACTTCCTGAATGGCCGTTTTAGCTAAATCAGTTTTTCCGGTCAGCTCGCAGATTTCGGCATACACTTTTCCATACAAAACAAACATGCCTGCAATCATCAGCGATTCGGCTTCGCCCCCGCTTTTGTTTCCGGTGGTTTGAAAAGGCTCGTCGGGTTCTTCCGAAAAACAATTCAGGTTGAGGCAGTCGTTCCAGTCGGCGCGGCCAATAAGTGGTAATTTGTGAGGCCCTAAATTATTAATAACGTGCTTGAACGACCGATTGAGATGTTCGAAAATAGAGGCCTTATTATTTTCATCATTATTAAAAGGAGCCATCTCATCAAGAATATTCCAGTCGCCGGTTTCTTTAATGTAGGATGAAACCGAAAGGATGAGCCAGAGGGGGTCGTCGTTAAAATTACCGCCCACTTCCGAATTCCCTTTTTTGGTCAGCGGTTGATATTGATGATAGGCCGAGCCGTCCTCAAATTGCGTGGATGCCAGGTCGAAAATACGTTCCCTGGCGCGTTGGGGTATCATGTGCATTACGCCAATCAAATCCTGGTTTGAATCACGAAAACCCATGCCCCGGCCAATGCCTGACTCGAAATAGGAGGCACTCCGCGAAAACAAATAGGTAATCATGCACTGGTATTGGTTCCAGGTATTCATCATCCGCCCGAAATTGTTTTCGGAGGTTTGGATGCTGAACCGGCTCAATAATTCGTCCCAGTAGCTTTTGAGTTCTGCCACCGCTTTATCTACCTGTTCGGTGTTTTCAAATCGGGCAATCATTTGTTTTGCACCCGCCTTGTTGATTACATTGAGGGCAGTAAACTTTTTATCCTGCTCGTTTTCGGTGTAGCCCAAAACGAAGATTATATCTTTTTGCTCGCCGGGCATAAGTTCTATTTCCAATTGATGCGATGCAACTGGCGACCAGCCATGCGCCACAGAATTCCCCAAAGTTCCGGAGCTAACTCTTTCGGGAGCATCCATGCCATTGTATAAGCCGATAAACGCATCGCGATCGGTGTCGAAACCCTGCGTAGCTTGATTTACCGAGTAGAAGGCAAAATGATTGCGGCGTTCGCGGTATTCAGTTTTGTGGTAAATTACCTGGTCTTCAATCTCCACTTCACCAGTAGAGAAATTACGCTGGAAGTTGGTCATATCTGCCAAAGCATCCCACAAGCACCATTCGAGGTAGGAGTAGAGTTTGAAATTTTTGGTGGTATCGCCTGTATTGCTTAGCCGAACCCGCTGAACTTCGCCGTTAAAATTCATGGGGACAAAGTTTAAAACTTCCGCTGTGAGCTTGTTTTTGCTTCCCGAAATAATGGAGTAGCCCATGCCATGACGACATTTATAATCGTCGAGTTGGGTTTTTGCAGGCTTCCATCCCGGCGACCAGATGGTGTCTTCATCTTTGATGTAGAAATATTTGCCGCCATCATCAATGGGAACGTTGTTGTAGCGATACCTGTTCAGGCGGCGAAATTTCGCATCCTTATAAAAACTGTAACCACCTCCGGTATTTGAAATCAAACTAAAAAAATCCTGGTTGCCCAGATAGTTAATCCAGGGATAGGGTGTTTTTGGATTGGTGATTACATATTCGCGGTTTGTATCGTCAAAAAATCCGTATTTCATTGCAAAGTCGTTTGTTAGGTTTTTGATTTTAATTTTCAGGCAAATGATTCCACCAGGTTTTTTTCAGGGTCAGTGTTGTCAGGATGATGATGGTGCCTGCGATGGCAGCCGGAGCCCATTGGCGAAGGACAACAAATACCGGCGTTGCTACCAGCGAAGTTTGCCAAACGATGCCAATCATTACATTCATCATATCTTTTTTGAAATTCCTGTTCTCGATGAAATTTGGATTAGCGGCAAGAACACGTTCTTTAACGGGTTTCCAAAAACCCCAGGGGCGCACATTTTTGTAAAAGGCATCCAATACGCTGGAATCGGTTGCGGGCTTCAGGTAGGTTCCGGCAATACATCCTGCGGTGGCAATTAAAAGTAAAAGTGGGAAGTAATAAAGTTCGAGCGTTTGGTTGAAGATGAGCGGGAAGACCAGCGCAGGAATCAATCCTGCCAGCATACCCCAAAAGTAGCCATGGCCATTGAACCGCCACCAGTACCATTTAAGTACGTTGGAGGCAACATAGCTTCCCCAAAGTGCCGAAACGATCCATTGCAAAAGGCTGTTTACATCTTTGGCGTAAAGCCCAATAATAATGCTAACGATGACCACCAGGATGCCAACAAGATAATTCATGCGTGTAATCTGCTTGTTTTTAGCTTCGGGCTTTACCTTCAGGTAAATGTCGTTGACGATGTATGCCTGGGCGGCGTTGAGTGTTCCGGCAAAGGTTGACATAAATGCTGCAAGCAATCCGGCCAGTAATAATCCCGTAAGGCCAATGGGAACAAATTCCTTGATGGCTGAGGGCAGGATTTGCTCAAAGTCGATCGTACCGGCGATTATCAGGTTTAGCTTGTCGTAATAAAGAATAGCCAGAACCACAAAGCCGGTAATCATAAAGTAGCGCACGGGATTCAAAACCAGCGAAACCATACCACTCATTTTGGCGGCATCCTTGGGCGATTTTGTCGAAAGGATTTTCTGCATATCATAGTTGGGCGCAGGGCCGGCGGCACTTACCAGGAAACCTTTAAAAAGCATCATCATCATAAATATGGTAAAAAGAGAAAAACCATCTTCGGCAATTTTCCGGTTTACCTCCGGGATAATTGTGGACCAGTCCAAATCGAGCTGCCAGCCAAATCCCGGCGAGAACCATCCCTGAGGAACTATCAAATCGTTTACAGCCAAAGCATTCATGGCTATGATGCCGATGATTACTGAGGCGAGGGTCATTATCAGGTATTGCAAAACATCGGTCCAAACAATGCTCATCATCCCACCCAAGACAGCGTAGAAAGTTGCAAATAATGTAAAAACAAATCCATACAAATGGGGGATGTATTCGGGTGCAATCAGGTCGGCGGGGATGCCGGTGAGATTGCACAGCCATGGCCAGGGAATGAAGATAAGCATAAATTTGCCCAGCCCAATAAAACCATAAGCCAAAAAACCCAGGCAACTGATGAGGGCATACACCACTACAATATTGTGCGACAGCGAAGCTCCCCGCCCGGTTCCAAAGCGGGTTTTAATCCATTCGGCTCCCGTGGTTACATTAGACCTGCGCAACCAGATGGAGAGAAAAACCATGAGGAAGATTTGATTGAACACCGGCCATAGCCAGGGTATCCAAATGCTTTTGAGGCCATAAACAAAGCCGAGGGTTACCAGCCACATGGTTCCCGAAATGTCGAACATGCCCGAAGCATTCGACAGCCCGAGCATGTACCAGGGTAGCTGGTTGCCACCAAGCAGGTATGAGCTTTTGCTCTTCTGCGCACGCTTCCTTAGGTAAACCCCGATAAACAGGGTTGTTGCCAGATAGACGGCAATAATTAAAAAGTCGATGATGTGTAGTGTCATGAGATGTGGTTTGTTGTTCGCATCTCATCTGAAACAAAAAATATATTAAATCGAAAAGTCAAGTTTCTCGGTGTTAGTGCGATCGTAAACATCGCGGCTAAAAATAAACTTTTGCGCAGGCTTATGCGCTACCCCGGTTTGTTTTTCGGCCAGGGCGATTACGTATTTCATCTGTCCTACCTTTTTCCTGAAATTCCTGCGGTCGAAGGTGGTGCCCAAAATGCACTCGTACAAATCCTGCAACTGACGGAGGGTAAACTTGTCGGGCAGCAACTCAAAGGCGATGGGTTCCTGGCGTACTTTGAGCCGGAGCCTTTCGAGGGCTTTGAGGATGATTTCGTAATGGTCGAAACCCAGCTCAGGGAGGTTTTCTACCGGCATCCAGTGTACATCGGCGTGATCCTGATCGGGGGTGATGCGGGTGCTGTCAACCAGCGAAAAATAGCCTACCGAAATTACATGCTTGTTGATCTCCAATTCGGTATGCTTTAGCCAGCATTGTTCTTTTTCGCTGCTCAAACGCTGGGTGCTTCCAAAGGCATAAAATTGCTCGAGGAAGATATTCTTAAGCCCGGTAATATTATACAGGGTGCGTGCGGCGGCTGAATCGAGGTCTTCGCCTTCAAAAACGTGATAACCGGTTAGGGTGAAATCGTTGATGATGAATTCTCCACTTTCCTGACAGGTCAGCTTTCGTTCCTTTAACAATACGTTTAAAGCCTTGGAATCGAATCCAAAAACTACGCAATCGACAGAAATGTTCGGAATTATCTTATCCATAATTTTCTGTGTATTTATTACACTATGCAAAACTAATTAAACATTTTAATTTGCAAGCGAAAAAATCACCAATCTGCACATTTTATCAATATAATAAATTACAAGCACTTAGCACACCTTATTAATATGGTATCAAAAAGTAATAAATATTTTTTTAATTTTTATATTTTTTCTTGTTTATTAAAAAAACAATTCTACTTTTGTCTGTGTAATAAATACACATTCTTTAACAAGCTGAAAAACAGTTAATAATAAATATTAGTAAATTAATACGTTCATTTTACATTTTGTCTGAAACATTTTAATTTTTTAAAACAGAAAAGTCATCAACAATCAACATTTTAAAGTATTAACTAAATAATCGAAGTATGATGAGAAACTTTTACACTTTTCACAGTTCACAAAGCCAGCGGCTGAGGCTGCTGTTTTTGCTTTGCGCGATGTTTATCGGCGCATCGGGTAGTGTTATGGCGCAAGCATACACATACACCGGTGCAGTATCGGATGCTAACGGAGAAACTCTTCCCGGGGTTAACGTTTATGAAGAAGGTACCAGCAATGGTACTACTACTGACATTAACGGGATGTATAAACTTCAATCGGACAATGCCCAGACCATGCTTACCTTTTCGTTTGTAGGTTTCCTGCCCAAACAGGTTCAGGCCAATGCCGGCGAGCCAATTAAGGTGGTATTGGAAGAAAACGTGGTTGCCCTGCAGGAGGTGATGGTAATTGGTTATGGTACCAAGAAGAAAAGCCTGGTTACCGGAGCGATTTCCAAAGTTGAGGCCAAAGAGTTGATGAGCCTGCCCGCCACTAATGTGGATCAGGCTATCCAGGGTCGTGTTGCCGGAGTTAGTGTTTTACCCAACTCAGGCTCGCCAGGTTCGTCACTTAAAGTGCGGATTCGTGGTGCTGGTTCCAATGGCAACTCCGATCCTTTGTACATTGTTGACGGAATGCGTACCGGAGATATTTCGCGTATCGATCCTTCTGACGTTGCTTCTGTTGAAATATTGAAGGATGCTGCTTCGGCAGCTATTTATGGTGCCGAGGCGGCCAATGGTGTGGTGATCATTACCACCAAATCAGGTGTGGCCGGAAAAGGCAAAATCAACTACAACTTCCAATATGGTATTCAGTCGCCGGGTAAACTTACCCAGGCTATGGATGCCAATCAGTGGACAACCTGGAATAATGAAATTAATCCGGGTTCGGTTCCTGCAACGCCAGAATACAACACCAACTGGATGGACGAAATTACAAGTACCGCTCCCATGCAGAAGCATTATCTGTCGTTTTCGGGGGGTAATGATAAGAGCCGTTATTTGGTTTCGGGATCCTATTACAACCAGGATGGTATTGTGGGTAAAGACAATGCAAATTATGAGCGTTTGACTTTCCGTTTTAATTCGAGCCACGATGTTAAAGATTGGTTAGAGGTAGGAAATAATTTTACCTATGCCAACGTGAAGCGTGAGGCGGTAGTTGAAGATGATGAATTTGGCGGTATGATTGTCGATGCTTTGGCTATGGATCCTTCTACTCCTGTAACTTACGCAAACGGCAATCTTCCCGAATTTGCTCAAAACGCACTTAATAATGGTTTTACACTTTTGCAGGATGCAAATGGCAATTATTATGGTTTATCAGATATTGTTCAAGGTGAAGTGGCCAACCCGCTTGCTAAACTCCAGTTGGAGCAGGGTCAAACCACAACTAATAATCTCTTTGGTAATATTTATGCCAAACTTAAGCCCATCAAAAATTTGAGCATTACTACCCGGGCCGGCATCGACTACACCAATCAAAATTTTGATACCTGGTATCCTACCTATTGGTTTTCGGGCGAACGCAATAATACGACACCAAACACCAGGCATAATACAGATACCTGGAATACCTGGCTGTGGGAAAATTTTGCCACCTATGACATGAATTTTGATAAGCACAATATTTCATTACTGGCCGGTACTTCGGCACAGTCGTACTATCATACTTATCTTAATTCGCTTTCAGGCCCCATGTTTATCGAAGACGATAATTATGCACAGCATGGCGATGTTGAGATTGATGGAAAAGTAAGTGGTAACAAAGAAGTAAAGAATCTGAATTCATATTTTGGCCGGGCATCGTACAACTATTCCGGCAAGTATATGCTTGATGTAGCACTGCGTGCGGATGGTTCATCGTTATTTGCTGCCAACAATAAGTGGGGATATTTCCCTTCGGTTGCCGCAGGCTGGATTGTAACCGAAGAAGATTTCTTCAATTCGGGCATCATCGACTTCCTGAAAGTTAGGGCTACCTGGGGACAAAACGGAAGCCTTTCCAACTTAGGCCCCGACCAGTTCCGTTCGCTCATTACCACAGCAGGTATCAAATATCCAAAACCTGGTGGCGGTTATTACACCGGTGCCGAACCCGAATTGCTTGCCAATCCTGAGTTAACCTGGGAAACTTCCGAGCAAATCGACTTTGGCGTTGACATGCGTTTACTCGAAGGCAAACTCACCTTCTCGGTTGACTACTTCAACAAGAAAACCATGGATCTGCTTACCCCGGGTTCACCTCCTTTGTCGGTGGGCAACTATGCTCCTTTTGTTAATGCCGGTGATGTGGTAAACAAGGGTTTTGAATTTGAGCTGGGATGGCGTGAAATGGAAAACGAATTCAAGTATAATATTGGCTTGAACTTTACAACGCTAAACAACGAAGTTACCTATCTCAACCCGCTGCTCGAACGTGTTTCAGGAGCAGGCATTGGTACCGGTTGGACCGCTACTTATTTTGAAGAAGGACAGCCTATTTGGTATTTCAGAGGTTACGAAACCGATGGCATTTTCCAAAACCAGGCTCAGATCGATAAGTATGTTACTGATAACGGGCTTAGCGGATATGCTCCTGTTCCCGGCGATCCCATTGTGAAAAATACCAATGGTGATGATGTGATTAACGAAGACGACCAAACCTACATTGGCGACCCCCATCCGGATTTTATGTTTGGTGCTAATTTTAATTTCATGTACCATAATTTCGACCTTAATCTTTTCTTGCAAGGTTCGGTGGGCAACGATATTTTGCTGGCCTGGAACAGAATGGATCGCTCAACCTACAACCGTCCCGAGTTTTTCTTCGAGGATCGCTGGACCGGCGATGGTTCGACCAACGATTGGTTCCGTGCCGATGCTTCAAACCCTTATGCCTACAATAGCGATTTGATGGTATTTGACGGAAGTTACCTACGGATTAAGCAACTCCAGCTTGGATACACCCTGCCTAAGAAAATTCTCAACACCATGAAAATTGATAACTTACGCTTCTATGTTTCTTTGGATGATTATTTTACCATCACCAAATATCCGGGTATGGATGTTGAAGCCGGAAGTAACGAGAACAACAGTCAGGGTATCGACCGCGGTGTTTATCCAATGCCTAAGAAGTTTATGATGGGATTACAGATTTCATTATAATTAGAGGATATATAAATTTAGTTTAAATCATTAAAACTACAGATATGAAATTAAATAGAATTTTTAAGATATTAACAGTTCTTGCCATCCTGGTTTCGGTAACGGCGTGCAAGAAAGACTTTTTAGAAACAGATCCGCTTGGAAAAGCTGCGGTATCCACCTTTTACAAAACCGATGAGGATGCCACCATGGCCGTCATGGCAACTTATGATATCCTGCAATGGATGTATGCCCGCGACTGGAATAGCGCGTATATGGTAAAAACCCTCCCTTCGGACGAATCGAACGCTGGTGGTGGTGATGCCGGCGACCAGCCTCCTTATCAGGAACTGGATATTTTTACTTTTTCGGCGGGTAACCCCACAATTACCGGGGTTTATCAATCCAATTACTTTGGTATTTATCGAGCCAACTTGGTAATTAATAATGTGATTCCTGAAACCGATTATCGTAAGCAGGTTATCGCTGAAGCTAAATTTCTCAGAGCTTATTTCTATTTCGAGCTGGTAAGCATGTATGGCAGTGTGCCTTTGAATTTGGTTGAGCTGGCTCCGAGCGAGTACCAACAACCTCCGGCACCTGTTGCCGATATCTGGGCACAAATCGAAACCGATCTTCAGGAAGCCATTGCAGGCCTTCCCCAAAAGAGCGCGTATAGTGCCGATGATAAAATGAGAGCCTCCAAAGGTGCCGCGCAGGCACTGCTTGGAAAAGCCTATTTGTACCAGGAAAAATGGTCAGAGGCTGCCACCACTTTCGATGCTTTGATTGCCAGTGGCGAATTTCAATTGGCTGACGATTTTACCACCCTGTTTGATAAAGAGCAGGAGCTTGGTGCCGAATCTATTTTTGAGGTTATGTATGTTACCACCGAAGGCTATGACTGGGGAACCTTCCAGTGGGGCGGAAACCGTGCCATGGAAAACAACATCACCTGGCAGCTTACGGGACCCCGTGGCGACTTTTTAACCTCGGATACGGTGTTAAATTTGATTGGCGGCTGGGGATTTAATTACCCAAAAATGAGTTTATACGACACTTATGTGAATGCTGGAGATAGCTATCGCAGAAATGCAACACTATGGAGTACTGCCGAATTGGAAGCCAATGGTGGTGCCTGGGACGAGGCCGGTGCCAATGCCTGGGGCTGGGACGGATGTGTGCGTATTAAGTATGCCACCCGCCTTAGCGAAACCAATGCTAATGCTGTTCCTGAATTGAACTATGGTACCAACGTGCGCTTATTGCGTTTTGCAGATGTATTGCTAATGAATGCCGAAGCAAAATTCAGAGCCGGTGATGCTGGCGGTGCCTTAATCGAACTTAACAAGGTAAGAGCACGTGCCCAGATGGAAGAATATACCAGCATCGATTTTGCTAAGATCGTTCTCGAGCGTCAACTGGAACTCTCTTTTGAGGCCGTTCGTTACCTCGACCTTATTCGTTGGGGCATGGCTGCCGAAGTATTGGGAAGCAAAGGTTTTGTTTCGGGCAAGCACGAGCTTTACCCCATTCCTTTGGATGAGATGCGCAACAACCAATACATGGTACAAAATCCGGGATATTAAGAAACACAGGTTAGTTTTATATAAAACCCTCTTAGCAGAGAGGTAAGACTTTATTTTAGTTCTCAATTTGAAGTTTTTGAAAAAGCCGGGAAGTCTATGGCATAGACGACCCGGCTTTTCTTTTTTTAATCAAGGTTTTTCACAGCTCCTTTATTGCCTGCTCCGCTCCAGCGAGGGGATGGCAAGCCTAAAGCAAAATCCATAAAAACCATTTTTTGATTTCTTCTAAGCTCCATAGAAAAAATTCCTCACAAGAAAAATCTAGCTTACCTTATTTTCCATTTTTATTTTTTAATAGGGTGATGTTTGGTATTGTTGGTAGAGACGCGATGCATCGCGTCTGTGGAATTTAATAATGAGATTCGTCTATGGAATTTAATAATGAGAGGCATCTGGGATGATTAATATTGAGAGGCATCTGGGATGATTAATATTGAGAGGCATCTGGGATGATTAATATTTAGACGCGGCTGGGATGATTAATAATGAGACGCGGCTGGGATGATTAATATTGAGACGCGGCTGGGATGATTAATAATGAGAGGCATCTGGGATGATTAATATTGAGACGCGGCTGGGATGATTAATATTGAGACGCGCAAATTGCGCGTCTGTACAACATCGTGTGTCTGCTGCGTGGTTTGGAGACGCGATGCATCGCGTCTGTACAAAATCACGCAGGGTGTCGGTTTTGTAGATTTTAATTTGGTTTTTAGCAGGGGGTCAGTTTAGTCCGAAATATGCAGTGTTTCAATCATAATTTTTCAGGGCGTTTTTAAAAGCCGATTTCAAATCATTTATTAAACCCACAGGTTGTATTACTCTTAAATGCTCCCCGTAGGAGAGTAATTCCATTAAAAAATCATGGGTAAGAAACACGATTAATTTAACGCGCAGCTCATCATTGTTGTCAATCAACATCTCCTGTTTTTCGTGCAATGGAAGCGATTTAATGTATTTGCCCTGAACAGGGGCAAACGACAATATTACTTCCTGTGGTGTGTGCCCGTTGGGGCTGATTATTCCAAAGCAATATTTGTAATGCTCGTTTACATTAAAATCATTCGGGTAGTCAAATTTCAATTTTGTGATTTCCAATTCGCTGATGCGGTCCAGGGCAAAACTCTTTATCCGATTATCTTTCAAGTCGTTTGCCAAAACGTACCAGCGGTTTTTAAACTCTTTTAGCGCATAAGGTTTTACCGTCCGTTTAGTCCGCTCATCTTCCCAGTATTTTTGGTGCGCAAATTTAATATGCACCTGATTTTTGATGGCATGAAGCAAGCCATAGAGGTTTTCTGTTCCCCGGGGTTTTCTTTTCTCGAAGTGGATATGGTCGGATAATCTGTCCGAAAGGTTCAGGGCGTTAAAGGTTTCGAAGGCTTCCAGGATCCGCTCATTTACATCGGCCTGTTCATCAAAGTCGATGAAATAAGCGTTTTGGGATGGGTCATAAACAATATCAATATTGAAGAGCGAACGAATATCATTTAAATCCCTTTGGAAAGTTCGTTTTGAAACGTTGAAGTTATACGATTGTATTTCTGATTCTAAAGCCAGGTAGTCCGAAATTTGCGCAAAACTTGCCGGCTGCCTTCTCAGCTTTTTTATTATCAGGCTGTAGCGTGCTATGGATTCTCTTTTTGACATAAGCTATTTTCTTAAATAAAGTTCGGCACAGGCACGAGCATCCGAAAGTGCTTCGTGATGTTGCAAATCAATATTATCAAGCGCGCAACACTCATCCAGTTTGCCCGATGGATATTTTTTATTTGCCCTGCATAATTTCATTGTACATTCCCATCGAGCCGGGATTTTGAGTTCTGAATAATCGATGCCATTTTCTGCCATCGTTTTTTTCAACACATTTCTGTCGAACGATTCATTATGAGCAACTACAATTTTACCCTGCAATCGTTTTTTAATTTCAGGATAGATTTTATCAAAGGCAGGTGCATTTTTGGTGTCGAATTCTGTGATACCATGCACTTGAATGTTGCGCCAGAAGTACTCGTTATTCGGGGGCTGAATAAGCGCATGATACTCATCTATTATTTTCCCATTTTTAACGGAAACAATACCAACCGCACAAATGTGGTGGCGTGTTGCTGTTTCAAAATCTATTGCTGCGAAGGTCATAAAACCATTTTTTATTATTCAATTCTTTTGCATTTTTTTAGTTATTGCGGTAATACTAATTTATTGTATTCAAGTCGCAACTGTTGTATAATTTCCGCCCTTGACCCTTGTTTTATTTAGGATATAGAGCTTCGTTCCGCTTATACAGATTCTTTTGTGTTGTGACGTTCTCAGCAAGGATTCATCCTTAATTATGAAATCTCGATAGTCATTTTGTGGTGTGTAATTTTTAATTGTTGCCCTTAATTTTTCCAGCCTATTCCCTTCGATAATTAGTGTAGATTGAAGTAATTTTAATACCGTTCCCT
>CAZGAO010000093.1:0-19572 GCA_964523795.1 uncultured Lentimicrobiaceae bacterium | reverse complement strand
GGCTAATATATAAAATCGCGACAATTTAGTTTGACCACAAGTCAGGAGGTCTGATACTTTTGCATCATTTTAATCGCTTTTTCGATTTCCTTTGGAGGTGTTTTTCGGGTCTTTTTTACAATCCTGTGAGTTATGCTTGATCGCGTTCAAGCAATCTGTGAAAATCAGTCTAATCCGTGTCATCCGTGTTCAAAAGAAATAGTTACATCCTCTTACTCCACCGTAACTGATTTGGCCAGGTTGCGGGGCTGATCGATTTCGCAATCGCGCATGTCGGCAATATAATACGACAAAAGCTGAAGCGGTATCACGGCCAGCAGCGGGGTAAATATCTCTTCGGTTTCCGGAATCTCAAACACGTAATCGGCAAGCTGTGCAACGGTGGTATCGCCTTTGGATACAACGGCAATCACCTTTCCTTTGCGTGCCTTTATTTCCTGAACGTTCGACACTACCTTATCATAAATCTTTGAGGTGGGCGAAATAACCACCACCGGCATTTTTTTGTCGATCAGGGCGATAGGGCCATGCTTCATTTCGGCCGCAGGATAGCCCTCGGCATGGATGTACGAAATCTCTTTGAGCTTAAGTGCGCCTTCGAGCGCTACCGGGAAATTGAAACCCCGACCCAGATACAGGAAATTACGTGTGTAGGTAAATATCTTGGAAATCCGCTCAATCTGCGTGCTCAGTTCCAAAGTTTCTTCTACCTTTTCGGGAATATTATTTAGCTCGGTAAGCAATTCATGAAAGCGCGGGGTAGAGATCGTGCCCTTTTTCTTGGCCAGATACAAGGCTATCAAAGCAAGCACGGTAACCTGCGATGTGAAGGCCTTGGTAGAAGCTACGCCAATTTCGGGGCCGGCATGGGTGTAAGCTCCGGCATCGGATTCGCGTGCGATGGATGAGCCTACTACATTGCACACGCTAAATATCAAAGCTCCTTTTTGCTTGGCCAGCCTGATGGCGGCAAGGGTATCGGCGGTTTCACCCGATTGTGATACGGCTATCACCATGTCACTTTCGTTGATGATAGGATTGCGGTAGCGAAATTCGCTGGCATATTCCACTTCCACGGGGATACGTGCCAATTCTTCGATCAGGTACTCGCCCACGATAGAGGCATGCCAGGAAGTGCCGGCAGCAAGAAAAATAATGCGCTTGGCTTGCAGAATCCGCTCCTGGTAATCGATAATACCGGCCATCGAAATGGTGTCGAGACCTAAATTTACCCGACCGCGAATACTGTCGCGTATCGAGCGGGGCTGCTCATAAATCTCTTTGAGCATAAAATGCTTGTAACCCCCTTTTTCCAGGGCTTCCAAATTCATTTCCAGTTGCTGCACAAAGGGGGCTTTTATCTGGTTTTTGATGGTACGGATTTCTATCTTGTGATTTCGCTTCAGTATGACAATTTCTTCATCTTCCACATACACTACATCACGGGTATATTCAACGATGGGCGAGGCATCAGAGGCCAGATAAAACTCATCCTTGCCAATACCCACCACCAGGGGACTGCCTTTGCGAGCCGCAATGAGCATGTCGGGATTTTGCTTGGATACTACCACAACCGCATAAGCTCCTACAACCTGGCTTAGGGCATATTGAACAGCAGTAACCAGATCTACTTTTTCTATTCGTTGTATGTATTCGATAAGCTGAACCAGAACTTCGGTATCAGTAAGGCTTTTAAACTTCATCCCCTTATTCTCCAATTCTCCTTTCAGCACATTGTAATTCTCGATAATGCCATTATGGATTAGAGCCAATTCTTCCGATTCCGAAAAATGGGGATGTGCATTCACGTTATTGGGTTCGCCGTGCGTAGCCCAGCGAGTATGTGCGATGCCTATGGTGCCATCGATGTTTTTATTTTTAACAAACTCCTCCAGATCAGCTACTTTCCCCTTGGTTTTATAAAGATTGATTCCACCATTTATAATGGCAACACCCGCACTGTCGTAGCCACGATACTCCAGGCGCTTCAATCCTTTTATCAGAATGGGATAAGCCTTTTTTGGGCCAACATATCCTACAATACCACACATAATTAGTTGTTGTTTAATTTCGTAAAAATCAAATCCATTTTCAAGGGGCTGCCTCCACCCATGGGAGTATTACCGTTGCCAACCATTCGATTGGGCAAAATTGATGCTCCGGAAATACCCAGCGAAAACCTCAGCGGTATGGTATCCACCGAAAGGCTGCGCTGCAACTGCTGCGTTAACCTGAAGATAACTTTTCCGGTAGATTCATCGTAAGTCCCACCAAAGTAATCGCCACTTTCCAACTGATCCAACACCAGTTGTTTGGTGCCATCCTCGTCAAGGCTGAAAAGCACAAAGATGCCGGGGGGCGTAAACATGCTTTCCGGACTGCTATTTGAAATAATGAGCTTAGCTTCGTTAAGTGCTACTCCCACCTGTCCCATCGTAGGGTTTAGGTCTCTGATGTAAGGAATTTCGATAATGGTCTCCACCCCAGCCATGCACTGTACATAAAATTGTTGATCTCCTAAGGATACATTGCCGTTCAACTGATTTTGAAATTCGGGTGAAGCCATATTATAATTATGTGCAAAGTTCATAAAGCGGGCACTGCTGCTGGCGATTGGTAATTTAAGTACCAGCGAATCCTCACTGTTGTTGCTGTAATAAAGCCTCATGCCGCTGTTGAGGGAGGCTGTGTTGAAAAACAATATCGCCCCACCATAGGTCATTTCCTCGGGCTGGATGTAAATACCTTTCAAAAAATTGAGGAAATTCTCAAGCGAGGAGAAATCACTACTGGAAGCATCACGGAATTTCTGCACAAAGCTGTCATCCATTTTAATGCTCAGCCGTGCCTGATACTTTGCACTGTCAACACTAATGCTATCGGTGGGACGGGGAGCAAAAACATGGCTTGCAATGGTTGCGCCTTTAAGTGCTGGCTGATAATTTGAATAGTAAGAGGCCGTATCATAAATTGTTTCGTCAAGCTCGTACAGATCAAAAGTTTGCTGGGTGGTGGTGTCTCCATAGGCCACCAGTTTGTCTTGCCCGGTAATGGCAGTGGCAATATATTCAAGTTGCATCACCATCGAATCGATGTAGGCTCCTTCGCCCAGCTCGAGGGTAGCACTCGAGAGTGCCAGTTGAAAAGCCATGCTAACCGTTGAAGAACCAAAAACCGGATCGAAATAACTGCCCAACATGGTGCGGGTAGTTTCGTCGGTACGTACCGAGTCCACAAAAACTGAGTGGGCGTTAATACTTATAGTATCGGTAAAGAGTACCGGCAGCTTCTCCGATTCGGGTTGTATTCCAATACCAATTTCATCGGGGTCTTTATCACAGCCTCCGGCAATGATTGCAAAAACCATCAGCCAGGTGATGATCTGCAAGCGTTTAATATGCATAAATTATATTGTGTTTCGGGGTTTACTCTTCCATGTCTTTGATCAGCTCGTTGTAAAACGCATCGTAAGTATCGATATAGCTTTCCTTATCCAGATTGCCAAGCATAGGCACCTTGCGCGATTCAGCGTATTTTTCCAGCTCGGGGTCTATATTTTCGCCAGCCATAATAATGGCATCCGAATATTGCATGGCTCCTTTTATCAATCCATTATAACCGGCATTTTTGAAAGCCTTCATTTCGGCATCCTTAATCTTATCATATTTCAGCTTTTTTATCATTCCTGTATCTACCGTCTCCTCGAAGGAATCGCCATAAACCGAGAAAATCACTTTTGAATCCGAGAACAGGGGATTATCCTTAAACGCCGTTTTGATATACATGGGCACCAGGCTGGTAAACCATCCGTGGCAGTGGATAATGTCGGGGGGCCAGCCCAGTTTTTTTACGGTTTCCATTACGCCACGGGCAAAAAAGATCATACGCTCATCGTTGTCTTCAAAAAATTTCCCGTTCTTGTCGCGGTACAGGGCTTTGCGGTGGAAATAATCTTCGTTGTCGATAAAATAAACCTGCATGCGTGCCTGCTGAATCGAGGCTACTTTGATGATAAGCGGGTGGTCGGCATCATCGATAATAAGGTTCATTCCTGAGAGGCGGATTACTTCGTGAAGTTGATTTCTGCGCTCGTTGATGCTGCCGTATCGCGGCATAAATGTACGGATTTCCCTGCCTCTTTCCTGAATGCCCTGGGGAAGATGTCGTCCGATATGACTGATGGGATTCTCCTTGAGGTAGGGGGTAATTTCCTGCATTACGTACAGTACTTTAACTTTATTCATTGTATAGCCATTTTATTATTAAAAACGCGCAAAGGTACATAATTTTGCTCAAATTATCATCTTGCCTTGTCAAAATCAAGAGTATATAATCTGTGTGAATCCTGCACTATCGCCTGATGTTGGATAAAACATTTTAGAATGAGCTTCACGGATTACCTTCCGCTAACAAAAGGATTATTGAAAACCTCGTGGCCAATGGTGGTTTCGGGGCCATGACCGGGATAAACGGTGTAGTCGCCGCCCAGGGTGTAAAGCTGGGTGCGGATATTACGCGCCAGGACATCAAAATCGCCGGTAGGCAAATCGGTGCGCCCGATGCTATCGCGAAAAAGCACATCGCCCACCAGGACAAACTTTTGCTCCTTACTCACAAAGCACAAGTGCCCGTCAACATGGCCGGGCGTATGCAAAACCTCCAATTTACTTTGCCCAAATTCGATGGTATCGCCCGCTTGTAAAAAGGTATCGCCCTGCACTATCTCGCCAATCTCAAAACCATACATCTGCCCCTGCTTTGCCGCCTGCTCCAGAAAGGGAAGTGCATCGCGATGAATCACAGGCTTCAGTCCATATTTTTGAGATACAAAATTTGCCCCCAAAATATGATCTACATGGGTATGGGTAAAGATTTGATATTTTGGTTTCAGGTGATTATCGGCCAAAAATGTTTCCAGTCTTTTCTCTTCATTTTGCCCATAGCACCCCGGATCAACAATAAGGGCTTCACCGCTTTCATCGTAAACGATGTAGGTATTTTCCTGAAATGGATTGAAGACAAGGCGTTCGATTTGCATCATTGTTTATCAATTTTATATTTTTACCGCGTATTTAATGTGTGATTTGATTTAATCAAGCCTGTACTATTCATAATTATTACAAAAGTTAATATTTATGAATACGTCAGGCTAAAATAATTTGAAGCCTGCTAAGTTATGCTTATCTGTAAAAAACAGCATTTGATTAACTTTAAACAAAGGCAATTATTATACTTTTACACGCGAGGCTGTTAAAACCTGATTTGAAGGAATGACGATACTATCCAGGCGAAGGCATACACCGAATTTTATTTTCAAGGCACTGCTTATGATTATTTTGCTGATGCCCGCCCTTGCTATTGGCCAGTTTTACAATGGCTATCAAATGGAGTTTGGCCGCAGCCGCGTGCAGTTCAACGACTTCCTGTGGTCGTACTATCGCTTCGAGCGTTTCGACACCTACTTTTATTTGAACGGCAAAGAGCTGGCGGTACATACCGCAAAATATGCCGACCTGCAGCTTGCCGAAATGGAAGATGAACTGGATACCTACCTCGAAGGGCAAATCCAGTTTATCATTTTCAATAACCTGAACGATCTGAAGCAAAGCAACATCGGGCTAACCACCAACACCGAATACAATACCGGCGGCATTTCACATATTTTGGGCAACAAGGTGATTCTTTATTTTGATGGGAGCATGGTTAATTTCGAGCGGCAGATACGCCAGGGCATCGCCCACGTTTTGTTGCAAAACGCCATCTTTGGCACCAATATCGGAACACAGGTAATGAACTCCTTCCTGCAGAATTTCCCCGAATGGTACACCCTGGGGCTGATAGCCTACCTGGCCGAAGACTGGAACACCGACATCGACCACCGCATACGCGATGCCATTAGCTCGGGTCGCTACAAAAAGTTTAACCGCATGGTGATGGACGAAAACCTTGTAAAAGATGCCGGGCATTCATTCTGGCGTTTTCTGGCTCAGGAATACGGGCAGTCACAAATCGTGAATATCATCAACATGACCCGTGTAAGCCGCAGCATAGAAACGGGTTTTATGTATGTGCTTGGCCTGGATTTGAAAGTGCTTTACAAGCAGTGGCTCGACTTTTATAAGCATGATTACGAAGCAAGCATCGCCGACCGTGAAATGCCCCCGGATGATATGCGGCTGAAAGGAAAACGGGTGCTCAAACGAAACGATTTAAAACGCAAGTACAGCGAATTGCAGATCGACCCCACAGGCAATTCTGCCGCCTTTGTTAGCAATGAAATAGGAAAATATAAAGTTTGGATCCATAATCTGAACAACAGCAAATTAACAAAAATCTATACCGGCGGCTACAAACTCAACGAAAAAATCGACTACTCCTATCCCATCCTTACCTGGCATCCCTCGGGGAAAATATTGAGTATGATCCTGGAAAAGAAAGGCCTGATATGGCTTTATTTTTATGATATCGAAAATGAAAACCTGACCAGCCAAAATCTTTTTGGTTATGATAAAATACTGGATATGACCTACACGCCCGATGGCCGGTCGCTCTTGCTATCGGCGGTGCAAAAGGGGCAAAACGACATCTTCCTGTTCACCATTTCCTCGGGCAGCTTCCAGCAAATCACCAACGATATTTTTGATGATATGAGCCCGCGATTTTTAGAACCGGGCAAAATTATATTTAGCAGCAACCGACCCGGCGATACCCTGGTGTGGGGGCAGATGGCCAAAACCGGCACCCTGCCAACAACCTACGATTTGTTTCTTTACGATTACGGCAAGCGAAGCCCATTTTTACGGCGGCTTACCCAAACGCCCCTGGCCAACGAAAAGCAGGCACAGCCTTACATGGATGGATATTTTAGCTACCTGAGCGACGAAAATGGGATTTATAACCAGTACCTCGGCAAGCCCGACAGCACCATCGCTTATGTGGATACGGCCATCCATTACCGCTATTTTACGCACAGCTTTCCAATTACCAATTATCCGGCAAACATCGATGAACTGCACATCTCCCCGGCATCTGAATATCAAAGCTGGATCATTAGCCATAAACTTTACGATCAGCTTTACTTTGAGCCTTTGCCCTATCCCGAAGATTTGGAGCCGGTAAACCTGGATAAGACCAGCTACATGAAAAGCCTGATTGCCGGCGCACGCGCCCCGGATGCCATTTCTCCATCGCGTCCAGACCAAAATGAACAGGAGGTTATAATACCCAAGCTAAGCGAAAAGCGCAAAAGTTTTAAAAATGTGATACGCGACAAAAGCTACAAAACAGAAACTGAAATAAACGGAACTGCCGAAAGCGGAAACATCGATATCGATAATTATCAGATAGACACGCAAGACGGCCCTCTCACTATTGGCGGCAAACCCCAGGCCGACACAGGTCAGGCGGTGGAGGAGGAGGACGATGAATTTGTAATTCCCAAGCAACGCATTTATTACACCCAATACAGCATCAATAAACTGGTAACGCAGATCGATTTTTCCTACCTAAGCCAAATGTATCAATCCATGCCGGGAGCCGTGCAGTCGGAGGATGGCGGCGACATTCCCGGGCTGGATCTTACGCCCGATTATACCGACCCCGGCCTTAGCCCAACTTTTATGGCGGGCATCACCGACCTGATGGAGAATTATCGCATGATGGGCGGACTGCGCATAGGCCTGGATTTGGTTAACAAAGAATACTTTTTCAACTTTGCCAACATGAGCAAGCGCATGGACAAGGAATATATCTTCCAACGTCGCACGCTTGAGCAACCATTTTTTGCGGCCTACGTAACACGCCAAAAAATCAATGAAGGCTTTTTTGTGCTTACCTATCCTTTCACCAGGGTTTTGCGACTTAGAGGTACTTTTTTGTTTAGAAACGAAAACTACATCTTTGCCGGCCCCGATGAATTTTCGATCAGATATCCCATTCAGGTGCAAAACTGGGGCGGTGCCAAACTGCAACTCATTTACGATGACACCAAAGAGTTGGGCATGAACCTTTACGAAGGGATGCGATTTATGGTTTTTGGCGAATACAATCAGCGGGTCGAGTATCTCGATCGCAACCTGATGGTGGTGGGTTTCGACATTAGAAAATATATACGCATCCATCGCCAGTTTATCTGGGCCAACCGTCTGGCCGCAAGCACCAACTTTGGCAGCGAACGCCTGCTGTATTTTATGGGTGGCACCGATAGCTGGATGCTGCCCTCCTTTGACCAGGATACGCGCATCGACCCCGACCAAAACTGGACCTATCGCGCCCTGGCCACCAATATGCGGGGCTTCAATCAAAATGCGCGTAACGGAAATAACTTTGTGGTTTTTAACAGCGAATTTCGCTTGCCACTTTTTAAATATCTTTTCAACAAACCCATGTCATCGGAGTTTTTGAAATCCTTTCAGGTGGTAGCCTTTGGCGATATTGGAACGGCCTGGTCGGGCTGGAACCCCTACGATGAGGATAATGTGCTTTATACGCGCTACGAAGAAAGCGGCCCGCTGCGCATCAAGGTTCAATACCAAAAAGATCCCATCATTGGCGGCCTGGGCTTTGGTGCTCGCGCCAAGGTGCTCGGATATTTCCTAAAAGGCGATCTGGCCTGGGGTATCGAAGACGGGAAAGTGAAAAAGAAACCCATATTTTATTTATCGATGAGTCTCGATTTTTAATTTTTACAATTATGAATATGAATACAATAATCATCCTTATCCTCATCGGGCTGGTAGCCGGAGTTTTCAGCGGGCTTATTGGCCTGGGCGGAGCCGTGATTATGATTCCGGCCTTGATGTTTTTTCTGGGCATGTCGCAGTACTCGGCGCAGGGCACCAGCCTTGCCGTGATGCTGCCGCCCATCGGAATTTTGGCAGCCTACAATTACTGGAAGGCCGGCGAAGCCAACCTAAAATATGCCATGATCATCGCTGCCGCCTTCATCATAGGTGGTTACATCGGTTCCAAATTTGCCCTCAACATCCCCGTCATCACCCTGCGGCGCATTTTCGCTATCGCGCTTATCCTTATCGCCGTCAATATGCTTTTTAAGAAGTAGCACAGCGATTTCCGCCAGAGGGTACTCCTTTGTTGTCTGGCTTTCCTGGGGTAGCTTTCAGCGTAAAGATTTTAAATATCTCAACTGAAAAAAGCCAATTCATAACCTTTGCAATAATCGCTTGGGAAAAGTACAAGTTTATGATTCGGGCTAATATCAAATTTTACGAAAGCTCCCTGGATGACATATTTTTCTCCTTGGCTTCGGATACTTTATTAAGAAAAAGCATGAGGCAGAAAAAGAGCAGAATCCTATATCTCTTCATAACTTAAGTAAAACTGATTTCTAAATCGAATTACTACACAAAGGTGAATTTTTGAATATTGAATATCCAATCCAGAATATCGAATAATGAAATAAAGAAATCAGAAATGGAGTGATGGAGCAGTTAGTGTTGTAAAGAAAATTCATGAATTTTCTCCCCCAATAACGTAGTAGTGGAATGACAGAATGATTGAATGACAGAAAACAGTTCGTCTATTGGGACGAATCACGATTAACGAATAACAATTAACGGATAGCGGATAATGCACGCCCAAAGGGCGTGCATCCTCGAAAAGTTACGAAAATCATAGATTTTCTACTTTTCGGGACGAATAACAAATATCCACTAACAAATTTTTCCCCTACTTTTACGCCCTTTAATTTAAAAATTGATTCACCAATAAAATTTTAAACATGACAAGCATTACTAAAATCAGTACCGTATTTATGGCTGTCTTTTTTTTCGCACTTTTGGCACCCACAGCCTCTGCACAGTTTAAGGCCGATGATATTGTAGGCGTGTGGCTCAACGAAGACGGAGATGCCCACGTGAATATCGAAAACCGCAGCGGCAAATACTTTGGCGATATTGTATGGCTTAAAAATCCCAACGAAGAAGATACCGGATTACCCAAGCTGGACGATGAAAACCCTGATGCAGAATTGCAAAAACGCCCTGTGATGGGATTACAATTACTCGCTGATTTTGTATTCGATGGCGATGATGAGTGGGAAGATGGCGAAATTTACGATCCGAAAAGTGGCAAAACCTACAGTTGTTACATGGAATTTACTGATGACACCAAAGACAAACTAAAGGTGAGGGGTTTTATTGGCGTTTCATTGCTTGGCAAAACAACCTACTGGACAAGAGTTAAGTAGCGGGATAAAATCCCCGGCTTTGTGAAGTATTGCCCTGCATTTGCCTCCAAGGGAAACTGGCTAAGTTGCTGAACTTGCCCTCATCTTTTCTGCTGAGGATTTGATTAGTTGCGCCAGGGTTTCGGCATCGATGTCCTCTATCTTTTTTATATGCAGGCAGACCTTTCCTGTTTTATATTTTCTGAATTGTTTTTGTTTAAAATGCCTGCGTTATTCAATATCTGCATATTTTTGCAGCCATGAGCAAATCATCAACAAAGGATAATTTACAGGGCGGTATCAGGAATTTGGCAAAGCCCGAACTGCGATTTTATCTTTTGCTCTTTGGCCTCTTGTGGATTTACATCTGGCTGCGTGCTATTTTTACGCAGCTTACCCACGACGAAACCGCCAACTTTTTCAGGTTTGTCAATACGGGCGATTTTTTGCCTTACAGCATCGATACCTCAGCCACCAATCACCTGCTCAATTCCTTCCTGTCGTGGATTTTTTATTCGCTGCTCGGCTCCGATCCCTGGGTGCTAAGGCTGGGCAATGTGCTTTCGTTCCCTGTATTTTTCTATTTTCTACTTAAACTGGCTACACTTATCCGGCAGCAAGTGTTCCGAATTTCGTTTGTGGTGGTGCTGGCACTTAGCCACAATATGATCGAGTTTTTCGCCCTCTCGCGGGGCTATGGCCAATCGATGGCTTTCCTTCTGGCCGCGCTTTGGTTTCTTATCTGCGCCTTCGATTATCCTGCCTTGCGGCATTATGTGCTTTCACTGGTTTTTGCAGTGCTGGCATTAACCGCTAATTTAACCCTGCTCAACACGGTTTTGCTTATCATAGGCATTTTGAGTCTTCGCCTTCTCATCCCGAAAAAAATTCCATTTTCGCAAAGCTGGAAGCATTGGCTTGCCCTGATTTTTTTAGGCTTGATGCCTGTGGCTTTTTACGCCGATTATTTGTTTTATCTAAAAGAAGTTGGCGATCTGTACTATGGAATGACCACCGGATTTTGGCAGGTTACCGTCCGCACGCTTATCAAAACCATGCTTGACTCGCAATCCTCGATGATCGAGATTTTTGTTGGGGCGTATGTTGTTTTTATGCTGCTTGCTGCTACCTTATTTTTAAGTAAGAAATTTACTATTCAAAAATTCTTCAACAGCCATCTTGTTTTTTTATTCCTCTTGCTGGGCAATGTTTTGGCCGTTGTTTTATTGCGTATTATTTTTGGTGTAAACTATCCCGAAGACCGGACAGGTCTTTACTTTCTGGTTTTCTTCTTTGGCGGCATTTTCTTTTTGGCTGATCTTTGGTATCAACGTCAGCCTTCAAAAAAAATATTTCTGCTTGTGATTCCCTTTATCGTAATTCCGCTACACTTTGTTTTTAATATGAATTTAAGTCACAATTCATTTGAAAACACAAAAATACCGGAACGTTTTTACCAAAAAATGATGGAGGATTATAAGCCCGGAGAGGCACCACCAACTATTGGCGGATATAAAGGACGCGTATTTCGTTGGGCTTTTATCAATTACAAAAACCAGGGCGTGCTGGGTAAGGTGCAAAGCAGTTATTATCCCAAGGCAATCGAGGATTACCAAATTGCCGACACCGCTAATTTCCCTGATTGGGATAAATACTACGATACCCTCGACTACCATCCCACATCATCGCTGTATTTGCTAAAGCGAAAAACGCCGACACCCAAAACCCTGGTTTACGAAAAAACAGGTATTTCAACTCAGGGCGTAATTGATGCCGAATATTTTCGCTTTTTCATTATCGATGCCGATAGTATCGCAAATTCCTTTGTGGAAATTGAATTCGACCTGCCCATTCTTAGCCGCGAACAGCCCTTTGTGGCATGGCTGGTAGCCAATTCGCTGGATGCCAACAATCAAGAAATCGCTTATGAATATTTTCCCCTGGAATGGCTCAATAATATCTGGGAAGCCTGGGACAACCGCGTGGTTAACCGAATGATTGTAAAGGTACCTAAAGGCACGCACCAGTTGAATTTTTATATCTGGAACAAAAAGAAACTTACGTTTTGGATTGACGATGCCAGGATAAAGGTCTTTAAGTATGATGGGGTTTAATAACAGGCTGAAAGCCTGTAACATCAAAGTACACCACCAGCGCGGTAATCAATGGTAGGCTGAATGCCTGAAACATCAAAGTAGAATTCTATCCCAACGATCATCAGCAGGCCAAAGGTCTGCGACAAAATTATGATTTACAAACTCCAGTAGGCTAAATCCTTGATCTTATTCCGGTAAATTCCTTTCAGATCGAAAACAATTCCACCTTCATTCAAAATCCCCTTGAAATAATCTTCGCTCAGATTTGCATATTCATCGTGGCTAACAGCAACGACTACGGCATCGTACTTATCTGCAATTTCATCCCTGGTTTCAAAGCCATATTCTTTTTTTACTTCTTTGGCTTCGGCGTAAGGATCGACCACATCAAGATCTAAACCGTAGGATTTGAGTTCGCAAATAATATCGGGTACCCGCGAGTTACGGATGTCGCTTACATTTTCCTTAAAGGTAACACCCATGATGAGTACCTTTGATTCGGAGATATATTTTTTGGCAGCAATCAGTTTTTTTACCAACTGTTTGGCTACATAAAAACCCATCGAGTCGTTAACAAATCTTCCGGAATTAATAATTTGCGGATGATATTTAAATTTCTTGGCTTTGTAGGCCAAATAGTAAGGATCTACGCCGATGCAATGCCCGCCAACCAGTCCGGGATAAAAATTAAGGAAATTCCATTTGGTGCCTGCGGCTTCCAGCACATCAAAGGTATTAATGCCCATCCGGTTAAAAATTATCGAAAGCTCGTTCATCAGCGCAATGTTCACATCACGCTGCGTGTTTTCGATAATCTTTGCAGCTTCGGCCACTTTGATTGTGGGAGCCTTGTGTACGCCGGCCTTTACAACAAGTTCGTAGGTTTTTGCAATCACATCCAACGATTCTTCATCCGAGCCTGAAACCACTTTAGTGATGGTGGCCAGGGTATGAACCTTATCACCGGGATTGATGCGCTCGGGCGAGAAACCCACTTTGAAATCCTGGTTCAGCTTAAGTCCCGAAATTTCTTCGAGCAGCGGGATGCAGTCTTCCTCGGTAGCTCCGGGATACACCGTAGATTCGTAAACCACATAATCGCCTTTTTTCAGGATTTTGCCCACAGTGCGTGTTGCGGCAATCAGCGGGGTGAGGTCGGGCATATTGCTGTCGTCGATGGGAGTGGGGACGGCCACGATATGAAAAGAGGCCTGCCTGAGATCCTCGGGGTCGGAGGTGAATAAAATGTCGCAGCCTTCAAAAGCCGATGCTTCCAGCTCCTGGCTGGGGTCGATATTGTTTTTCATCATCTCCACCCGTTCGGCTTTGATGTCGAAGCCAATTACCGGAACTTTTTTTGCAAATTCCAATGCGATGGGAAGTCCTACATAGCCGAGGCCAATGAGTGATACCTTGTCTTTTTTCTCGATTAATTTGTCGTAAAGTGTCATTCGGGTTAAAATATTATTTGGTTAAAGTTTATTATTTTTTACTAACTATTCCTTTGCTAAGGATGTATGTTTCCTTGCTTTCAGGGCATTGGGCTAAGCCTGCTTCATCGAAATGTAAGCGGTGGCCAAACTCGCTCATCCAGCCAATTTGCCTGCCGGGATTACCTACCACCAGCGCGTAAGCGGGTACGTGTTTGGTAATTACTGTGCCGGCACCGATAAAGGCAAACTCGCCAATGTCGTGGCCGCAAACAATGGTGGCATTGGCACCAATAGAAGCACCGCGCTTTACGCGTGTTTTTTCATACTGGTCTTTGCGTATTACCGCGCTGCGCGGGTTGGTGATATTGGTAAACACCATCGAGGGACCCAGAAAAACATCGTCTTCGCAAATTACGCCGGTATAAATCGACACGTTGTTTTGCACCTTCACATTTTTGCCCAGCACTACCTCTGGCGAAATCACTACATTTTGCCCGATGTTGCAATTTTCGCCCAGGACACATTGCTTCATTAAATGGGAAAAATGCCAGATTTTGCTGCCCTTTCCTATGGTGCAGCCCTCATCGATGACTGCCGTTTCGTGGGCAAAATATTCTTTTTCCATAAAGGGGATTTTATTTATTGGCAAATTCAAGAACGGCAGCGGTGATGTATTCCAGTTGGTCTTGTTCCAGCTCGGTGTGCATGGGCAGCGAAATCACATGCTTTGACAGGTGCTCAGTTACCGGAAAATCGCCCTCTTTGTAGCGCGGATCCTGGTAAGCCTTCTGCAGGTGCATGGGCACGGGATAGTAAATCATAGCCGGCACTTTCTTATCCATCAGGAATTTCTGCATGGCATCCCTGTCCAGGTCTTTTGTTACTAAAGTATATTGATGGAAAACGTGGGTAGAGTTTTTGGCCACCACCGGAGTTTTTAGTTTAGGATGGTTCGCAAAAGCCTTGTTATAAAATGCTGCGGCATCCTGGCGCGCCTTGGCATATTCGTCCAGGTGCTCGAGTTTTATTTTTAGCACAGCGGCTTGTATGCTGTCGAGGCGCGAGTTAACACCGATGTAATCGTGGTAATATCTAACCACCATGCCGTGGTTTACAACCACGCGCAGTTGTTGCGCCAGTTCACCGTTGTTGGTAAAAATAGCACCACCATCGCCGTAGCAGCCCAGGTTTTTGGATGGGAAAAACGACATCCCGGCCACATCGCCGATGGTTCCTGCTTTTCTTACTGTCCCATCGCTAAAAGTATAATCCGAGCCAATGGCCTGGCAGGTGTCTTCGATTACAAAGAGTTGGTGCTCTTTGGCAATCTGCATTATTTTTTCCATGTCGGCGGTTTGCCCAAACAGATGTACCGGAACGATAGCTTTGGTTTTGGGTGTGATGGCTTTAACGATGGCCTCCGGGTCGATGTTAAAGGTGTCAGGATCCACATCAACGAGTACCGGAGTAAGTCCCAGCAAAGCGATAACCTCGGCGGTAGCAATAAAAGTGAACGAAGTGGTGATGACTTCATCGCCGGGTTTCATTCCCAGTCCCATCATGGCCACCTGAAGTGCATCGGTACCATTGGCGCAGGGTATTACGTGGCCCACGTTGAGGTACTTTTCCATGTTGGCCTGGAATTGCTGCACAGCAGGACCGTTGATAAATGCGGCGGAATCGATTACTTCGTGAATGGCCTTGTCGATCTCAGGCTTAATCTTTTCGTACTGACCCTTGAGGTCAACCATTTTAATTTCGTTCATCTGCTAAATAATGTTGATTTGAATATTTTAAAATTAAAGTGCGCAAAGGTAAAATTATCTGAAAATGAGCCAACGATGCTGTAAGAAAAATGAGGATATTTCTGGCCGAATTAAACGAATGAGCACTTTTATTAAAAACCAAAAAGATGTTTGTACAGATTCAGTCACCCCGTGAATTACTTTCGGCAGAAGTGCGAAGTTTGGAATTATGCTGTTTGCCAGGAGAGGATTCACGGGGCGACTTTCCATCAATACAAAAATATTGAACCGCTGAATGCCGAATTTTGAATCTTAAAGTGACCGTTTTTTAGGGTTGCAATCCCCTTCGATAAAGCCAAATGGCTTTATCTATCGGGGCTGCGAACCCAGGTTTAAGGGTTCGCAGCCCCGCCTTTGCGATGGCTCTTGCGGGAGGCAAGGTGGGGATAGCAACCCTGGAGTTTAAAACCAAATCTTGAAATGAGATTTTTTGAATATTGAACCGCAAAATGCCGAAAAAACCGAAATCTCCGATTTCATATTTTTTCGTGCATCCTCGAAAAATTACATAAATTGAATCCCGAGATTTCGGGATCTATTTTTCGGGATATCGAATATCGAATCTTGAAGTTGAAGGCTGCCTGAATAGGATTCACGGAGTGACTTTACAGTAGGAATTTCCCCGCAAGATTTATTAAATTATGTTAAAATATCTCATGATTTTTTTTTTTTTGCATCTATTTTATTATTATATTTGCCTATATTCAATTTAACATATTCAAGAATGTGCATACAAAAAACAGCATACAGAACTAAGCCGCTAAAAGGGAAAAAGGATTTCCGGTTTCTCTGCACGCGGTTTATCCTGCATAAATTAATTTAATGTTTAACTAAAAATTCGTATTATGAAAAAAGTAAATTTTACAACGCTATTATTGGTGGCACTGTTTGCCACTATGGGCTCATTGCATGCCCAGGAAAAGTACGCCATAATTATTGGCGGAAACATGAATCCCGGCAGTAGCATTCCGGCTGCCGAACAATGGAACGGAGGAAATAATCCGGGTCCGTATGGCTTTGATGAGATATGGAACGATGCCTATCTGGCCTGGGAAATGCTGGTTTTTAACAAATCTTACACCAATGAAAACGTACATGTATTATTCAATGACGGGATCGATTTTACATTTAATGGACAAGACATTCGTTATAAAGGGATTAAACATGGTTATCAGTTTGAAGTGGTAAGCGACAACAATGCTAATTACCAAACAATAGATGATTTGTTTGAAGATGATCTAGCTCCTATCATTACCGAAGATGACTTCCTGTTTGTGTGGATAATGGGTCACGGTGGCAGCGATGCCACAGGCTACTATTTCTACAGTTATGACAATCAGAAGATTTATGCCAGCCAGCTCAGCACCTGGTTAGATGGTATTTCAGCACACAAAAAAACGATTTTTCTTTCTTTTCCTAAATCGGGGGGCTTTGCAACGGTGCTGGAAGAAGATGGTACGATTGTGATTACCGCTTGCGGTGCTACGGAAGGCGCAAGCAGGGCGGATGATATGGCGCACGAGGTTTTTTTGAATATTGAATATTGAATATTGAATATCCAATATTGAATATCGAATATTGAAGTAAAAAGAAATATAAAGAAACAAAAAATGAAATATGAAATGTTTTTCAAAATTTAAAAATTCCACGCTCCTAATTTCAGAATTTCTACATTCGAAACTCAGTATAATAAATATTATGAAACATATATTTTTTATTACTCTGATATTAATACCCCTATTCATTCTATCAAGCTCAAAACAACTTTTCGGGCAAGAATGGACCAAGCCTATAAACATCTCCAACCTTGGCGGCTACAGCATGAATATCGATATGGATATAGATCATGCCAATAAAATACATGTGGTGTGGGACAACATGATTACAAGCTCCCACTGGCTAATTATGTACAGCTGCTCCGAAGACGATGGAAATACCTGGAGCGAACCCATTGACCTATTGCAAAATACCGACCTTTGGATGCTACAGCCCCACATAGCCTGCGATAGCAAAAACAAGCTCTATGTTACCTACACCCACGATGGCCATGGCTGGACACCCGAGGGCAGATTAATAAAAATGCTCACCTGTGAAGGGCAGACCTGGAGCAAACCCTTTACTGTTTCAAAAGAGATGCCAAGCTCGAATTATAGTTCAATTGCAATTAATCAAAACGACAAGCCATATGTTTTTTGGCTAATTGGTTCTCAAATGGGACAAATAGATATGTACTATCGTTATCTTATTGAAAATGTTTGGAGTGATATTTATTGTCCTTATTGTGATTCTTCAGTTGCCTACCTGCCCGCAATGCATTCCATAGAAGATTATGTAATGCATTGGTCAGGGGTTTATCAAAAACCTTCGGTTGAAAAACCTGCGTATTTTATATTCGATGCAGTTTTAAATGATTGGGGAAAACCTGAAATGATAAGCAAGGATACAATAGTCGTTGATATTGACATAGCTATTAATCAAAACAGTTACCCTGAAACAGCCTACCGTAAAAAGGAAACTAATCCTATATATGGATCCGATGCTACCAAGCACACGAAAAAAGACGGGTTTTACTGGAGTTCTCCTGATTTGGTTTCAGGTACTGATAAACAACAAATAGGACAGCAAATAGCCATCGACCAAAACAATAATGTGCATGTGGTAGAATACGAATATTATAATTCGTCGATACTTGATATTAAACTTGTGCATTATTATAAGCACGACAAGAATTGGAGTTTTAATGAGATTGATTCGGCATTCCAAATAATCAATTCGCCAAAGTTGATTATTTCAAACAACAAACTTTATGTAGCATATTACAAAGGTAATGAAGTGTTTCTGGGTGATCTATGGATTTCAAAATATGATATTATTACAAATATAAAAGATGAAATTAGGCGAACACCCGAATTAAAAATCTTCCCCAATCCATCACAAGGCGATGTTACCATCGAATTCGAAAACAACGAACTTCAACATATAAACATGTCGGTTACTGACATGGCAGGAAAGCATATTGTTACACTTATCAACGAAATTAAACCACCCGGTGTGTACCGGCAAATATGGAAAGTTACAGATAAATACCGAAAGGAGAATGCCCCCGGTCTGTACCTCGTACGCCTGCAGTCAGGCAGGAACACCGCAACACAAGTCGTGGAGATTATTAGATAATTCAACATTTCATTTATTAACAAGGTATTTGCCGGCCCAAAGGGAAGCGGCTGCTGAAACTACGAAACTTCAACGCAGCCCTTCCCCGAATCCGGCAAGGCCACAAATTTAAAATAAAATGACAAATAGAAACTTGATTTTAACTATGATCGTGGCACTGTTTGCCACTATGGGCACAGTGGTTGCCCAGGAAAAGTACGCCATAATTATTGGCGGAAATGTGAATCCCGATGAAAGCATCATACCTGACACCGAACAGTGGAACGGTGGTGCTGGAGTTCCTAACGCTGATTTTGATGAGATTTGGAACGATGCTTATCTTGCATGGGAAATGCTAATTACTGACAAAGTGTATGGCAAAGGCTACAATGTTGACAATGTACATGTATTGTTTGGTGGGGGTATCGGTAATGATTATACTTTTACAGGCCAAGACATCCGCTACAAGGCAGGGTATAATGGTCATTCAAAAGTAGTTGATGAAAACGCCAACGAAACAACTATTGCGGCAAGATTTGCAGCACTTGCTAATACTATTACCGCCGATGATTTTCTGTATGTATGGATAATGGGGCACGGCGGTAGTAATGTACTAGGCCACTATTTTTACAGCTACGACAATCAGAAGATTTATGCCAGCCAGCTCAATACCTGGTTAGATGGCATTGCCGCCCATAAAAAAGTGGTTTATCTTGCCTTACCAAAATCAGGAGGTTTTGCTCCTGTGCTGGAAGAAGAAGAAACCGTTGTGATTACCGCCTGCGGTGCTGCCGAAGGAGCAAGCCGGGCAGATGATCTTGCTCACGAGATTTTTTTGAATATTGAACCGCTGAATATTGAATATCGAATACTGAAGTAAAATGAAGGATGAAGGAGAA
>CAZGAO010000092.1:0-19752 GCA_964523795.1 uncultured Lentimicrobiaceae bacterium | reverse complement strand
TGGAACTATAGCATCCAACCATAAATGTATCGTTAATTATTGAACAGACACTAAGCAATCATAAAACAACTATTGATGATTTTGTAATTGGCATCAAACGTTTTATTATTGGCCTTGCAAAAAAAGTAATTATTGCAAATACAATGGCATCGGTTGCGGATGCAATTTTTGCCTTACCAGAAGCTGAATTATCAACAGGAATTGCATGGGTAGGTACCATTGCATACGCTTTGCAGATATTCTACGATTTTTCAGGCTATTCGTGCATGGCCATTGGCTTGGGTAGAATGATTGGCTTTACTTTCCCCGAGAATTTTAATTACCCGTATATTTCGAGTTCTGTCCGTGAATTCTGGAGGAGGTGGCATATTACTTTATCCACATGGTTTCGCGATTATTTATACATCCCTCTGGGTGGAAGCAAAAAAGGGGAGCTGCTCACTTATCGCAACCTGCTTATTGTTTTTTTTGTTTGTGGATTTTGGCATGGCGCAAGTTGGAATTTTATTGTTTGGGGGCTATTTCATGGGTTCTTTTTAATCATTGAAAGGCTAGCCATGGCCAAAACTTTTAAAAGACTCCCAAAATCTATTCATCACATCTATTTGCTTTTCATTGTAAGTTTTAGTTGGGTAATCTTCAGAACTGAAACCCTGCCAGAAGCCTTTCACTTTTTTCTAGTTATGTTAGGCTTCAATTCGGCACCATTCCATTGGTACACCTGCCAGGAGTTATTGCAAACGAATACTATTTTAGTCCTTATTGTAGGTATCATTTTTTCGATGCCAGTATTTCCGTTTTTTCAAAAAATATTGAAGGTTCTTTCCTTTCGACGAAACAATATAATCAATTTGGTTTATTTGGGTGTTTTGGTGTTGCTTTTTATGTTTTCAGCTATGTCCCTAGCCTCAGGAACATACAACCCTTTTATTTATTTCAGATTTTAAAGTATGTCAAAAAAACTTAAATACACCTACGTTTTTGTTTTTTTTATCCTGATATCCGGCATTGGTATTCTTACAGTGTTCAATATTGGTTCAGCTCCAATTGACGTTTTCAAGCACTACGAAAAAAGATTGCCAGCCAGTAAGCCTGCATTTGAATTTAAGCTTAAGTCAATCAAAAACTTCTGCCCGTCTTATGAAATGTTTATTAAGGACAACTTTTCGCTACGATCAGAACTGATCATGGCCTTTTCGCAAATTCACAAACAAGTTGGTGTTTCTATTAAACCAGAGAAAGGTTTTTTTGGAAAAAACGGGTACATTTTCGTGGGTAATAATCTTAATAGTGTAATTGATCAAACTACTGGCAGAAGTATATTTACAAATGCAGAATTAAATGAATGGAATAGGAGTTTCGTGCAGCGAAAAGAATACCTGGAAGCACAGGGTGCGAAGATGTATGTTTGTGTTGCTCCGAATAAGCATTCTGTTTACTCCGAATATTTACCAAACTACATTAAGCCTGACGAAAACAACCGGCTGCAGCAGATTCTGTCCTCAAATCCTGATTTCAATATTTTTTGTTCACTAGATACTTTACTGAAGGCTAAACCATTTTGGGGAGATTTGTTGTATTACAAATCAGGAACCCACTGGTCTTCTATTGGGGCATATATCGGATACCTTGAGATAATAAATCAAATATCAGGAGATTTTCCTGATGTAAAAGCCATTAAACTTGATGCAGAAAATTTTAATATCATCAATCACTCAAAAGGTAGTGATATCCCACCACTTATGTATCTCGAATCTCTTGATGATTTTGAAACACAAATAATAAAGTGTCACGATTGGACTGAAAATTTGATTAAAACAAATTATGAGGGCGATACTTTGCCTATTAATTCACTTGATCAAATGTTGGTAAATGAGCAATCAATTGTTTACAATCCGTTAAAGAAAAAATCTCTGTTAATTATCAAGGACTCATTCTCTACGGCCCTTTCCACATTTTTAAATCAAACCTTTGGTAAGGTTATTTATTGTCATTACAATCAGCAAGAAGGGATTGAATTAACCCAACTTGTTGAAAAACACAAACCAGATGTCGTATTATTTCAGTTTGCAGAGAGAATGTTAATTAACAAACAGTATGTTCATCCTAACATCATATTCAAATCTATCAATATAGACTTTAATCCAATATTTAAAATGGATGCGGACTATTTGTATAACAATTTAATCCCACAGAATCACATTATCGACCTGAGTTTGGAAAGTGATGGTGTCCATTTTAACTCTACCGGTAATGACCCATTCCTCATGCTTCCTGCGCTTGACCTGTCAAAGGATAAACTTGTTGTAATTAATATTGAATTTACAATCCCCTGCAATAGCATTACTCAGATTTTTTATCAAACCAAAGATGAAAAACAATATTCTGAAGAAAAATCAATTCGCATAAAAGCTAACCAGGGTCAAAATAAAATACACTACATATTACCCGAAAAATCAATAAATGGTAAGGTATTGCGATTCGATCCAGGCACATTTTCGGGTGATTACGTCATTCACTCCATTGAAATTTTTGAAGGCAAAACCATATTCTAAAAATCAAGCTATCAAAATCAAATGGAATCTTAAAGGCCATTCCAACATGAAAATCCACTTCAAACTTCCTGTAATGATTGTAACTGTTCCATCTCCTTTGGTTGATATTATTCTTGCCTTACTTCGTTTTTTTGGCTTAATAGATGCCATGACTCTGGAGCAGCACTATGGCTTCGAGCCCCGCCAAACCGTTCCTTTATTCACTAAGGCCGGCTTCAGGATTACTAAACACCGCAAGTTTGAATTGGGGCTGAATAATTTGTTTTTGCTTTTGAGATTTGATAATTATCTAATGCGATTTTGTTGTGGTTTTAATTTACAAAACTTGTACTCGTGACTAAAACAATGAGAAATATTTCCATTAATCTTATAAGCATCGGGATATTTACAATCCTGTTTTTCTTGATTTTTCAAAAAGTTCAGCGATCCTACTATTTCCCTGTTTCGGTGGCAATAGAACTTAAAAGTGAAAAAAATGACCATTGCCAGGTTTTTCACAAAGGGTATAGGGCTTTTAGTGAATCCCGATCGATGAGTAAGGCTTATGATTCCGGTGAGGATTTCCGGCTTGTCAATTACCGATTACCTGTCAAAAATATTCGCAGATTAAGAATCGATCCTGGTGCACAGTCTGAATGGTACAAAATACGCCAGGTTGTTATTAAGGTTGGCGATCAGCGGAAGATCTTTTCGGGGAATGAAATTGGGGAGCATTTTCAATTTATCAATTTGCAGATTGTTGATTCCTTAAAAGATAATGTATTGATGGTGCAAAAGCTGAACAGCGCAGATGCCCAATTGATTTTAAAGAATCCTTTGCCTGATTACTTCACCATGGAAAAGCAATCGGCAATGAAGTATTTTTGGTTTGCTGCTATCGGACTTATTTATCTTTTGGGGCTTTTCGCAATTATCCGTTATGGCCAAAAAATAATATCACAAATTCAAAATAGCACTGTATTAAGTTCCATGTCCCGGCAAATTGATGAACAGGGCAATACTTTTAAGCGTTTTCTGATTACAAATCAAAAAGTATTCATCTACTTTTTTTTGATAGCAGTAATATCCTACGGTTACGAACTTTTCAATTTTTCCTTATCGATCGATGAGGAAATAGCATCTTTTGCCAAAGCCCAAAATGAATATGTATATTTATCGGTGGGAAGGTGGGGGATATATCTTTTAAACCAGTTGTTTTCGCCCGAATCCGTTTTACCCTATTACCCTTTTTTAATTGCGCTGGTTTGTTTATCTATTTCCGGGGTGCTTTTTATTACAAGCGAAAAAAGCAGTTTGGGTGCAAAAATACTTTTCGGGATGCTGTTTATCAGCCATCCGGTTCATGCTTATTATTTAACTTTCAACACCTCAAATCTATACTATGGCATGGGCATGGTTTTGTCAACGGTGAGCTATCTGCTGTTTATAAAAAGCACGAAAGCGGAGCGAAACCGATGGTGGTATTTTATTACATCGATATTCTTGTTGGCCATTGCATTATCACTTTACCAGGCGATGATAGCATTTTTCCTGGTTTTTGTTATGTATCGTTTGTTCAATCTACATTATAGCGACCGTAAAATTTCGTGGAAAAATGTTTTTGTTTACCTGACACGTTTAACAGTGGTGCTGCTTTCCTCGGTTATTGTTTATAAGATTGGAGATTATATCACGAGGCATTTTGTTTTGGGAGGTGCATCCAACGAACAACTGGCCTACATTAATGATTTGTTTGTATGGGGCAAAAATCCGGTTAGCAAAATAATCTCAGGATTGATGAGGTTTATAGCGGGTACTATAACAGGTTGGAGTGCAAATCAAAATTTTATTGGCTTATCGTCAAAAAGTATTTTAGTACTGTTTGCCATTCTGGTTTATTATGTGATTAAAATGCCGGGGTCAATAAGCTCAAAACTATATAAAATTCTATGCTTGGGCATCCTTTTACTTTCTCCTTTCAGTCTGGTTTTGCTTAATGGAAAGCCCCTGCCTTATCGAACAATGATGTCTTTTCCTTTGATGATAGGGATTTTATGGTGGATCACCTATCGTAAAAGCGGATCCTTATTTAGAAAGGTACTTTTCCTTGCTGCGATTGCTATAAGCATTAACAATACCTACACGAATACGCGCTTGTTTTATGCCACCCATACATCATGGCAGGCCGACAGAGACATTGCCAACAGAATTATCGAAAGGGCTTATGCCCTTGACCCACCGATGGTTGACGGTTATATTAATCTTGCATTCATCGGCCATTATCATCATACTTCAAGCAGGCTTTTTATAAAATCGGATGTGCATGGAGCTTCTTTTTTTGAATGGGACATGGGAGTGCCACAGCGCATAAATTCCTTGTTTAAAACTATGGGCATTAACGAGATTCAGCTCGTATCGAAAGAAGGGATTAATGATAACGGATATCAGCTTATGCTGATGCCCTGCTGGCCCGAAAAAGGTTCGGTTGCATTGATTAATGACATCGTGGTAGTAAAACTTTCTGAACCTGCAAGCGATTTGCAGGAATAATATTTATTCAAAAATATATTTACTTTGATTAAAAAAAAATCAACACTTTCATTTGACTATTCTTCAATCCCACTGGGATATTATGATAAAATTGCCAGCAATAAAAAGGGAGTAAGAAGTTTTTGGCATTATCATAAATTTAAACGAATAATTGATGGCTTTGGTGGGCAGGGTGGTGCCATTTTGGACATTGGTTGTTTTGCAGGAACCTTTTTGGGGATGATACCTGAAAGTGTTTTCAGTAAGCAGACAGGTATCGATATCTTGGAAGAACAAGTAAAATACGCATCACAAAAATATGGTAAGTCCTATCGGAAATTTTATCATTATCAGGACTTCAGCAAGGCTGAATGTATTGCCGATAATGCCTTCGATTGCATTACTGTGATTGAAGTTATCGAACATCTATCAAGTAATGAAATAGAAAGCCTTTTCAACTTTGCCCACCAAAAGCTTAAGCCGGGAGGGAAGTTAATTGTTACCACGCCAAACTATGCCAGCGCATGGCCCGCTATCGAGCGGTTGCTCAATAAGTTTTCGGATGTAAAATATGAAGAGCAACACATTAGCCATTTCAACTATTTTAATGTAATCGTTAAGCTCGATAAAATTGTGGCTAACTTTCATAAAAAATTCAGCTTGCAATATAAAACCACCACCCACATGCTAACGCCCTATTTCGCAGTATTTTCTTTTAGATTAGCTGAAAAAATAGCCTCGTCTGTTCCTCCAAAAAAATGGAAAATACCCTTTGGGTCTTTATTATTATTACAATTGGAAAAAAATGAAAAGGATGCTTGGCCATAGTCGCGAGATGCTTACCAAAACCAAATAATTTTATCAAAAAAACAGAAAGTTCAAAATACACACTCGTTTAAACTAATGAAAGAAAACCCCATCATAAAAGTGGATCACCTGAAGAAGGTTTTCAAACTTTACCCCACCCGCCGTAGCCGGATGCTGGAGCTTATCCATCCCCTGCGCCGGAAGTTTCATAAAAAATTCCATGCCCTGAAAAACATCAGCTTTACCGTTGAGCAGGGCGAGGTGCTCGGCCTGATAGGCCAAAACGGGAGCGGTAAATCCACTATGCTCAAAATTTTGGCCTCCGTGGTTACGCCCACCTCGGGCAGCTACCTTTGCAATGGCCGGGTAACCGCGCTGCTTGAACTGGGTGGCGGTTTTGATATGGATCTTACCGGAATAGAGAATGTGTATTTTTTGGGAGCCATCCAGGGCTACACCAAAAAAGAAATGAAGGAACGCCTGGATATGATCCTGGATTTTGCCGAAATTGGCGAATATGCCTACCAACCCGTCAAGAACTATTCGAGCGGTATGTACGTACGGCTGGCTTTTTCGATTAACATCAACATCAATCCTGATATTCTAATCATCGATGAAGCACTCTCGGTGGGCGATATTCGCTTTCAGCAGAAATGCTTCAGGAAAATAAGGGAGTTTAAGGAAGCCGGGAAAACCATCGTCTTCTGTTCGCACAGCATGGCGGCAGTTCGCGATTTTTGCACACGGGCTATCTGGCTGCACCAGGGCGATATAAAATCGGAAGGTGAACCCGCCAGAGTAACCGAACAGTTTGAGCTGTTTATGGCGCAGGGAAGCTTGGCTAATAAAAGCGGAGGCGAAACTTCCGGCACTGATGCGGCCAATACTTCCTTGCCCGCATATTTGCAAAAAGAACCCTTTGATAAATGCGCCTGGATAAATACCGGCCGCCTTTACCCCGATGGGAATGGTGAACTAAAGATAGCTTATGCAAGCTTGCTCAACAAAGCCACCAACGAAAGCACCCGAAAATTGCTTGGTGGCGAAGATATTCGTTTGGCGTTAATTATTGAAAGCGCAAAAACAATGGATAATGTGGGCATCACCATTCAGTTGAACGGGCATTTTGGGGCCGCCGTTCTATCTGTCAACAGCTACCATCACCAGGCTAAGCTGCAATTTGAAGCCAACAACCCGGGCTTAGTTACCATCGATTTTAAAATACCCCTGCTTAGCAACGGCAACTATTCGATAAGCCTGATTGCGCAAACAATGGCCGAAGGAAAGATCATTCAGCTACATTCGTGCTACGATGCGCTATTATTCGAAATCGCCAATCCCAATCCTATTTTTAATCAGGAGGCGAGTATTGTAATACCCGAGGCAGAAATAATCACACTTCCAATAAGTTTATAAAATCTTAGGGTTATGAATAGTATCAAAGAACTTTTTGCGATCCTGCGTGGGATCATTCAACAGCACTACATCCTGAAAACGCTGGTAATACGCGATTTCAAAAGCCGCTACCTGTCATCGTTCATCGGCTTGCCCTGGGCTTTTATCCAGCCGGCGGTGTATATTTTGGTTATCTGGTTTGCCTTCACCTTTGGCCTTCGTGCCGGTACTACCGCCACAGGATTGCCCTTTGCCTTGTGGATGATTGTCGGCATTATCCCCTGGCTTTACATTAGCCAAACCATGATTGTGGCCTGCAGTGCCATTACCGAATATGCCTATATCATCAAAAAAGCCAACTTTGAGGTGGGCATGATTCCGCTCATCAAAATATTTTCCGGCTTGTTGGTGCATCTCATTTTGATTGCTATCACCATTTTGCTGCTGGTATTGAGCTATGGCATAAGTCCTACTATTTACTGGATTCAGATTTTTTATTACCTCTTTGTCATGGTTTTTCTACTCACGGGCATTGCCCTGTTTGTAGCATCCGTAAATGTATTTATCAAGGATATGGCGCACATTGTTAATATCATCGTTACCATGCTGTTTTGGGCCACGCCCATTATCTGGCCCTTCACCATGCTCACAGGCAATTTCCGCTACATCGCTTTGCTCAACCCGTTTTTTTATATCACCGAAGGCTACCGCTACACTTTTCTCGAGGAACGTTGGTTTTTCGAGTTTCCCGAAATGAATCTCTATTTCTGGGTGATCTCGCTGGGGATTTTCTTCCTGGGGCTTATTACTTTTAATAAATTAAAACCCGATTTTGGGGATGAGCTATAATTGCTACTCAGAGATAGAGGATTATCTTATCCAAAGCATGCTTAATAAAACCAAATACTTATTATGAGTCGTTTACTAAACAAATCATTCTTTAAAAGCCCCATTCTTTTTAATGCCCTAATTGTTTTGGCAAGTGTTTTCATTTTGCTGCCAGAGCATATTTTTATGCACGCACGCAATGGGCTCGATCCATCATGGGTGATAGCTATAAACATGGCGGTGAAACAGCAGCTGATTTTTGGTCAGGAATTTATTTTCCCTTTCGGTCCGTTGGGGTTTCTATACACCGGACTGCCATTGTATGTATCGCAGTATAGCATCATTGCTTTCCATTTATTTCTTTTAACAAGTATTGCTTTCATCATTTATTATTTTGTAAAACAAATAGAATCAAAGCTTGCAAAAGCAGGATTTTTTGTTTTTCTACTATTTATTTACACCGATTTATTTGCCGAAAAAGCCTTTTTATTGTTGATAATCTTTCTGTTTTACATCTTTTACCACATTCGCGAAAAAAAGCCTTTTGCACTTTATACAGCAGGCATGATTGCCTTATTGGCGTTTTTTGTAAAATTAAACACGGGGCTTTTATTAAGTTTTTTACTTGTCCCCTATTTATTTTTACTCAACTTTTTAAAATACAAAAAACTTACCTTTACCGGTCTTTTTATCCTTGTTTATCTTTTACTGCTTTTTTCGTTTTCCTACCTCATGCACCTTGATGTTTTTTCGTACATCCAAAATGGCCTGGATATTATTAATAATTACAACGATGCCGTAAATAAGCCCCCGCTACCGTATATGTTTTTGATTGCAGTTGCTGTAATTCTGGTTTATTTTTTTGTACTCGTCATGGATTTAAAGCTGATAGTCCACGATAAAATTCGTCTGCTCATAGTTTTATACGTTTCATTGGCCTCCTTTGTTCTTTTTAAGGAGGGCTTTGTAAGGGCAGACAGCCATGTAATGCTGTTCTTTGGCAATAGTGCTGCCTTGTTTAGTTTGCTAATTTTCTTTGAAAAAGATAAGGATATTCGTTTACACAGATTTTATGGAATAATCCTGATCGGCCTTTTATCCATAGTATCAGAGCAAGCATATTTTGGCCTCAATAACCCGATGTTAAAAGCATACCGCCAAATAAGCAAATTGCCCTGCCGGGATTTTTTGCTCAACGAATACAAGCAGCAAGCGAGCGCAATTTATGAGCGTGAGCAAAACAACGCGAAAATCCCCGAACGGGTACTGGAAAAGATTAAAGACAAAACAGTGGATATTATCCCAACCGACATATCCTACGTTTATTTTAATAATCTGACCTACAATCCACGACCCGGCGTTCAATCGTATGAAAGCTTTTCGAGTAGGCTCGATATGATTAATGCTGCGAAATACGCCTCTGCAAGTGCACCCGATTATCTGCTTTTTGCCATGGGTTCCATTGATGGGCGGCATCCTTTTTGGGACGAATCAAAAACGAAACAAGTAATGCTGACCCATTACCAGTTTGATGATACGCTATACATAAATTCCAACAACACTGAAAGCACCCACGAGGATTTTGTTCTGTTAAAAAAAAGAGACTCAAACCAGGAACTTATCCTGGTAAGTTCCAAAATACAAACCTATCATCTTGGCGATACCCTGGCAATACCACAATCGGATAATTTGCTGTATTTGGAGGCCGATTTTGAATACACTTTTCCAGGGAAAATAATGCGCTTACTTTTTCAGCCCAACAGGCTAAAAGTCGAAATTTGGTATGATGAAATCGGAAATTCCTCGGGACATTTGGCCATTAAGCCCATTTTGACCGGAGGCGTTTTAATCAACAAAAAAGCCATTAGCCTTGATGATGCCATCGGTTTTTTTGATTTCCCAAACAGCAAAACCACCGATGTTCGGGCGGTATGCTTTGCTCCCAAATATGGGTACAAGCTGGGGTTTAATGACAATGCTATTTTGACGCTACGAGAATACAAGCTTAAAGGGGCAAATGTGCAGAAATAAAAACAATTATTAAAAAGCGGAAATTAGCGTGGCCAGTAGGCAATTAAATTTTTGGCTGGCGCAGGCGTGATTTTGCTGTTCAATCAGCATCAAATATAATAATGGAATAACAAAGCCTTAACTGTAATAAGCAAACTGAGGATAAAAAACAGCAACACCAAAGTGAATTTTATTTTTTCAGATATTCGTATGCCTGTGTTTGCAAACGCAAGCAGCGCGAGGGGTGCTGCAGGTAAAAAATACCTTCCCTGCAAATTATCGATCATTGCCGCCCCAGGCTCAGTCCAACTACAATACATCGTAAACGAAAATACCCCCAGTATGGCCACGAACAAAGTTAAAAAAACAAATCGCATAAATAAGCTAAAATTATACTCTTGGTTGAAAGAGGTGAGTGTGATGAATATAATAAAAGCGATAGCTGATAAATAATACCATGTTGGAAGTACCACACACATCCAACCCAGAATCCCAATAAATGAATAGGACACCATATAAATCTTATCCTGAAACGATCGGATAACCATCATCACGAATCCCGGAATATCCGAAAATATAAATTCCATTTGCATGCCAGGATTAATTTTTGGTGTGATTGGATCCGTACCATAAAAATGTTCGATGGGTTGTATTTGCCCGATCAGATGGTTTACCACCATTACCCCGGCTAAAGCCGCACCAAATGCCAAAGCTGCGATGATGCCATTGGCCAAGAGATATTTTTTAATGCCGTCATATTTTTTTATTGGAATTAGAAAAATAAGAAGTACCGGGAAAATATAAACACTCTTGCTAAGTGCTATCAACACTGCCAGTATAGCCAGGATAGTAAGTGTTTTTATGTTAATCGCTGTTTTATCATCCACTATCAGGCGCACCACCATGGCAATAAAAACAAAAGTAAGCCCAATGGTCATCGCATCGGCATTGAGCGAGGCGGCAAGTTGCATGTTCATTGGAAGCAGGGCAAGAACCACAAACAGCCATTTACCCATCGGTATTATTCTAATGGCGTGAAACATTAATAAAATCCAGGCGAATAAATTTAATAACCTTCCGAGATAAAAAAGAAACAATGGTGGCGCGTTAAATACTTTCCCAATATTGATACCGACGGCTTGCGGCAAATATGGCACCGGCGAATAAAGTGAAGTGTTGGGAAAAAAACCAAAGTTACGAACCTCAGGGTTTAGCGAAATACAACGAGCGGCATTTATAAGTTCCCTGCTTACTCTTTTATTGATATTATTTAAACCATTATACTCGGCCATCAATTGGTAAGTGCTCAAGGGTACATATCCACCTAAGCTATTGTTTTCGACCGCTGGCATAAAATTTATATCCGAAACCTGATATGCCCGCAGGAAGTGAGCCGGCTCATCCGGCACCTGAAAGGGAGGGGTTAGAAACACCAGAATTATCCCAAAGCACAAAGCAAAAATCAGAAAAAAGCGATCTTCGTGTACTTGATATCCAAACACTTTTGTTTTCTTTATGTCCATCTGATATTAAAAATAATACATTGTTGTTGATTTCAACTAAAAAATTTTTTACTGTCAACAAATTTTGTTATTCACCCAAAAATAGGATATTTGCTTTGCAAATATGAATATTTTAGTCCAAACAGCCTAAAGTGCGATTTATGAAGATACTCGAAAAAGCTAAGTCTAAGTTCACCGCCATGATGAAGCATTTCAGAAGCCGCGCTGCTTTTCGCAATTTAGTGCGTATCGTTAAAGATACGCACGCGAAATTTGGTTTCAAAGGCGTTGTTCTACACCTTATTTACTTTGTTCGTTATGCAGGGTCTGCCGCAGCCAGCTATCCCAATTCAGTAATGTATCAGAAGTGGATTCGCGAATATGAAACATTAAGCCCTGAACAATATCACGATTTAAAACTGACCACAGAATCATTCAGGCATAAGCCACTGATTTCGGTAATTATGCCAGTATATAATGCCAATCCGAAATGGCTGTCTATGGCCATCGAGTCGGTTCGCACACAGAGCTACACCCACTGGGAGCTGTGCATCGCCGATGATGCTTCAACAGATGGACAAGTACTGGAAACGCTAAAGCATTACCAGCAAATTGACCCCCGCATTATAGTGAATTATCGCAGCAAAAACGGCCACATTTCACAGGCTTCAAACTCGGCACTGGAAATGGCAAGTGGCGAGTGGTTGGCACTTTTGGATCACGATGACCTGCTGGCCGAACATGCCCTTTTTTGGGTGGTGAAGGCGATGAACCAAAAACCCGAACTTGCACTTATCTTTTCTGATGAAGATAAATTGGATAAAAATGGAAGGTGCAAGGATCCCTACTTTAAATGCGACTGGAACTACAGCTTGTTTCTTTCGCAAAATATGATAAGCCATCTCGGTGTGTATAAAACTGAGTTGGTAAAAAAAATCGGGGGCTTCCGCAAAGGCTACGAAGGCTCGCAGGACTACGATCTGGCACTACGCTGTATCGAACAAATTGCTCCCGGGCAAATTCATCATATCCCGAGGGTTTTGTATCATTGGCGTGTACACCCGCAAAGTGCTGCTTCAGGAATTGAGGCAAAAAATTACGCTGTGGATGCTGCGCAACGCGCTTTGGCCGATCATATGGAACGCACCCATGCCGATGCCGAGGTAGTAGTGATTTCTCCTTTTGGCTATCGGATAAAATACACGATACCCGAGCCTTTCCCTTTGGCAAGCATTATTATTCCTACAAAAAACAATAAATACGTGCTTCAAATCTGTATCGAAAGTATTATTTTAAAAACCGATTATTCCAATTATGAAATACTTATTGTGGATAATAATTCTGACGACCCCGAAACGAAAACTTTGCTACTGGAACTTGCAAATCATAAACAGATTACTGTCATTTCTGATACACGACCTTTTAATTTTTCGGCGATAAACAACAAGGCTGTTGAAAATGCAAGCGGAGCGTATATTTGTTTTTTGAATGATGATACTGAAGTAATTTCGCCCGGTTGGCTTACCGAAATGCTAAGCCATGCCATGCAGCCAGGTGTTGGCGTTGTGGGTGCCAGGTTGTGGTATCCCGACGATCGTTTGCAGCATGGCGGCGTGATATTAGGCCTTGGAGGTATTGCAGGGCATACTCATAAGTTTTTACCAAAAGATGACCCGGGTTACTTTGGACGAGCCAATTTAATTCAGGAATTTTCGGCAGTAACGGCGGCCTGCATGGTGATGCCTCTCGAAGTACTTGAACAGGCCGGGGGCTTTGATGAGGAAAACCTTGGTATAGCATACAACGATGTGGATTTATGTTTGAAAATTAAAACCCTGGGATATAGAATTATCTGGACTCCTTTTGCCGAACTCTACCATCACGAAAGCGTTTCGCGGGGCAACGATTTTGATTCGGACAAGATAAAACGCTTTATAAAAGAAAATAAGTTCATGCTTGAGAAGTGGGGCGATATCATCGCGAATGATCCCGCTTATTCGCCAAACCTGACCCTTGAAAGTGAAAACTTTGGCCTTGCCTGGCCACCACGAATTTCCAATTCATTTATTTCATGAACATCTTTAGTCTGTTAAAATCAAAAATTACAAATGCCGGGGCACATCAGGTTTTTCTGTTTTTTGCCCTGAGCTGGGGTCTATTCACCGTTTTTCTCACTCCCCCTATTCAAATATCAGACGAACCGAATCACTTTTTCAGGGCATACCAGATTTCAAAAGGCGAATATTTCCCCACAGCATACCAAAACAGGATAGGAGGTTTTTTGCCCCGAAGTATTAAGGTAGTTTTTGATCCATTTCAAAAACTTTTTTTGGATAAAACAGCAAGGTTAAAAATTGCAGATTTTAAAAACCCTTTGGACTATCCCTTAAATAAAACCGACACCACCTTTCTATCCTTCCCAAACACAGCCCGCTTTATTCCAATACCTTACCTACCACAGGCAACGGGCATTGCGATCGGAAGAATGTTTGATGCGCCACCCCTTGTGCTGTTCTATCTCGGCAGGCTGGTCAATTTTTTGGTTTGGACAGTCCTTGTTTTCTTTGCACTAAAAATAATCCCGGTTTACAAGTGGCTGTTCCTGATTATTGCCCTGCTGCCCATGTCGGTGTTTGAAGCCGCTTCGCTAAGTGCCGATGCCTTCACCAACGCCATTTCATTTTTTGGCATAGCCTTTTTTTTGAAATACGCGTTCGCTGGCAAAACAAAAATCGGGAATTCCACAATCGTATTTATGGCTTTGGTGGTGCTCATGATTTCGATGTCGAAGAGTGCCTATTTTCTATTGGTTTTATTGTTCTTTTTGATACCTAAAGATAAGTTTGCCACAAAACTTGCCTATCGAAGATCCGCAGCAATCGTTTTATCCTCTGCCATTATTGGATTTATTGCATCCGCCTTATTCGTTAAAATGGTTTATGGATTGCACGAACCAGGAACACCCTTCTTTCTGGAACTTTCAGAAACCCTGAGTAAGGTTGATACATCCGGGCAATTTGTATTTATCCTTTCACATCCATTGCAATATTCAAAAGTACTACTCAATACATTTTGGACACACTACCCACCTTTAATTCAATCATGTATTGGGGTTTTGGGATGGTGGGATTCCATTTTCCCAATGTATTTTTATTATTTGAGCATTTTAATATTTATTTTCATCACCCTCTTCGAAACCACAGGTAAAATTAACATAAGGCAAAAACTCATTATGGCTTCCATTGCCCTGGCCACAATTCTGGGCCTGGCTACAACTCAGTATTTAACCTGGACTCCGGTGGGCAAAGAAATTATTGATGGTTTACATGGCCGATATTTTATCCCGATATTACCACTTGGCTTATTTCTTTTCAGCAATCAAAAATTAAAAGCGTTTGAAAATCTGATAAAGGTAGGAGCTATGGGATACGTTTTACTCACGGCTATTATTACTTCCTATATTTTGCATCAGCGTTACTGGGATTTTTTTTTAATATTGTAGAAAAGTATTATCAATCAGAATGACGACAACAAAAACCACATATCGCTATCATAACTTCGACCAGCTCTGGAAATATTTTCCACTTCAGAGATCAATTAAGGAGAAACTAAAGTGCGTTCTTTTTACATGCTTCCCTTTTGTTTTTAAACGATGGGTCATTTATCAAAACTGGAAAAATGCGCAGGTTTATAAAAACAAAGACCTTCGCATTTTTAACAAGGCATGGTGGAAGCGCAGATTTTTATCTTCCTATCCTTTAACTATTGATGCAATTAAAAATCACGACCAAACCGCCCGGGTTAACAATCGCATGGCCGCAGTTGTCCATGTTTTTTATCCTGATATTTTTGCTGAAATTCTGAACTTGCTAAGTCAACCAAAGCATATTAAAATCCACCTTTACCTTACCGGCGAGGCAAGGATACTGGATGAAATTAAAAAAGAGGCAGAAGCACGATTTACGTTTGTCAGCCTGTTCCCGATGCCCAATCATGGGCGTGATATTCTGCCCTTTTTAAATGTTTTACCCCGCGTTTTTGAGGACGGGCATCAGATCGTTTTAAAACTACATACGAAGGGATCTAATCATTTGAACCGGAAAGATTTGTGGCGACACGATCTCTTTGCCAAGCTGATTGGCCAGGGAAAAATAGACCGGGCCAGGGCGATTTTTGATGTCAATCCCGAAATTGGCATGATTGGCCCGACAGGCAATATTTTGCCCATGCACAACTATTATGGCTCGAATGCCGAAATGGTAAGCGTTTTGAGCCAGCAGATGGGGTTAAAAGTAGAGCAATTGGCAGATTTGAATTTTGTAGCGGGATCCATGTTCTACGCTCGCAAAGAAGCCTTGCTCCCGATTTTACAACTGAACTTTAGCGATCAGCAATTTGAACCGGAAGCCGGACAAAAGGACGGAACCCTGGCTCACGCCATCGAGCGTTTGTTTGCCGCAGGACTGATTGCATCAAATCTTCAGTTGGCCGACACCGCTTTCGATGAGAAGAAGCCGGAGTTGATGGTAAGCAAGAATCATTACTTTAGTATTTAAGCACACAAGCAATACCTATCTTTAATCTAAAAGCCCCTCGCAGCAATGCGGGGGGCTTTTTTTTTCTAATAATAGTATCATGGTTTCGCACCCAAAAAATCGAGTAGCTCCTCCAGCACTAAATTATGGTCGAAGGCCAGTTCGGGGATTTCATCCAGGGCAAACCAGCCGGCATTTTTTGCATCATCGGCACCGGCCACCAATGAGTTACTGATATCAGTAAAGCCATAAAAAACCACCGAAACGGTTCGGCCTCGCGGGTCGCGCCCCGGATCGCCATAGGTTTTAAACTGGTGTAAGCGCACCTCCTGCAAGCCCGTTTCCTCGTGCAGTTCGCGCACCGCCGATTCCTCCAGTGTTTCGTCCATTTCGATAAAACCGCCGGGCAGTGCCCACAGGTTTCTAAAAGGCTCGTTTCCGCGCTGGATAAGTAAAACTTTGGTAAGACTCCCTGTTTTGCAAAAAATAACAATATCCACCGTTACCGATGCTCTTGGGTAGGAGTAAGAATATGACATAGTTTTGAATTTTGCTCCAAAGTTATCCAATTTAATTTTTGCGGATCACCAAAAAATTAGAATTTGATGCATTGATTTAGGAAATTTTATTAAAAATTGGCCTCCAAAAACAAACTATTACCTATGGTGGTTTGCGTATTTTTACCCATAAAAATATAGGTTTTTACACCTGAATATCCGCCTCGTTTTCACCCTACCTTTGATCAAAATTCACAGCATAAATGAAAACACTGGTAATCGGGGATAATACAGATGTAATGCAAGCTATTGCAGACTTGTTGCGCGAGAACTTTGGCTTCGAAATCAACAAACTTCCCTACCAACGAAAGTTTATGAAAACGGATATTGAATTACTTCAGGATGCCGAACTCATCGTACTGGATCTTACTGCTGCCAAGGCTAACCTTCGCCTGCTCATTTCTGAAATTCGTACTGTTTTTCCGGAAGTAAAAATTATGGCCTTGCATTTTTACAAAGAAATCAGCTTGGTACAAGCCCTTATAAAAGTGGGTGCTAATGCCTATCTGCCCATCGACACGCTGCATCAGGAAATGGGTCAGGCCATCGCAAACTTGCGCCAGGGACTTAACTATGTGAGTGTTGAAGTAGGGGATTAGTTAAATCAGAAAAACCATCTAAGTGTTTTTACCTATTTTTAAAAATACGCTTTTTACGTGGGATGTACAATGACTTTCTCTGATACTTTTGTAAAAGTTTATTAAAGAATCGTTAATGAATAAATTATTTTCGCAAGTTCCTAAACATATTATGCTTATCGATGATGACCCTTTTAGTGTCCTCTTATCGAAAATGAAGCTAAAAAAGTTTATCGACGAACGAAACATTAACGATTTTTGTAATGCTCAGAATGCTCTTGAATTTCTTGGACAACACTTAGGAAAAGAGTCTGCGGTGATTCCTGACTTAATACTCCTTGAGGTGATGATGAATAATGGCTCCGGATGGGATTTTATCCCACAGTTTAGCGAATTGATTAGCAAGCACTGTAATTCCGGAATTCAACTGATTGTTCTTACCTCATCGCAGTTTTTTTCCGATTATCGCAGGGCATCCAAATATGATGTGGTGAAGGGGTTTTTGATGAAGCCTTTTCATTTGGAGATGCTCCTGGAAGTTTATCAAAATGCACGCCGTGGGCTGGTGTCCAACGAAAACACGGCTTTTCAATCGTTCATTGCATAATTTTTTTTTAAAGATATTAAGATAAGGTTTTCATAATGACTGGGTTTTTTTAGGTTAACAAATGCCGGAAAGTGTCTGTCAGATCAATTTTTAAATCATTTCACTGATTTGTAACTTTTTTCAGACTTGTAATTCTCCAGACAGATACGTGCGAAAGCACATCCTCAAAGAGCTTTTTAAGAGGGGGCAATGAAGGGATATCTGGTATTTATTAAAGGTTGCCATTAATTTGGCAACCTTTTTTTTTGCCTTTACCCCAGCATGTGAGGAATTGTTTGCAATAATCCCGCCCAATGCTGCCAGCTAATGCCATTCAATACATAAATTTGCCGAAAATAATTGTTTCATCAAAAAATAAAACATAATGAATACACGATTTGCCGCATGGGCTTTAATCTTAGGTTTTATGATCACGCTCTCCGCTTCTGGTCAGGAAGCTGACAAAAAAGAAAAAGGGTATGTTTTTACCGATGACATCCGCCTGGACAATACCCCCGTAAAAAATCAATACCGCTCGGGAACCTGCTGGAGCTACTCCGGTGTGGCTTTTCTGGAATCGGAATTGCTTAAGGCGGGCAAGGGCGAGTACGACCTCAGCGAAGCCTTTATCATCCGTAATGCGTATCAGCAAAAAGCCGCGCAGTACGTGCGCTGGCATGGCAAGCTCAACTTTGGCGGCGGCGGTGCTGCCCACGATGTTAGCGAAATTATGCACGATTTTGGCATTGTTCCCGAATCAGCTTATTCAGGGCTGGTTATCGGCGAGGAGTATTTTGTGAATGGCGAAATGGACGAGGTTTTGGGCGACTACATCGAAGGCGTTACCAAAAACAAAAATCGCAAGCTCACTCCGGTATGGGCAAAGGGTTTTGAGGGTCTGCTCGATGCCTACATCGGCGATTATCCCGAGACCTTTACCTACGAAGACAAGGAATACACGCCACAATCTTTTGCCAGGGAACTGGGACTAAACATGGATGACTATGTTGAGATAACTTCCTTTACTCACCATCCGTTTTATCAAAAATTCATCCTCGAAGTACCCGACAACTGGATGCTGGCCGAAATGTACAATATCCCTCTGGATGAAATGATGGAGGTCATCGATAATTCGCTACGCGATGGGCACACCATTGCCTGGGCTGCCGATGTAAGCGAAAAAGGATTTTCGTGGAAAGACGGGCTGGCCATTGTTCCGGATGCAGATAAAACCGACCTGAGTGGCACCGAAAAAGAAAAGTGGGAAAAATTGACCAGCAAGGAAAAAGGCGAAATGCTTTACAGCTTTGATGAGCCAGTTGAAGAAAAACAAATTAGCCAGGACTTGCGTCAGGAAGCCTTTGATAATTACTCTACCACCGATGATCATGGAATGGAAATCGTGGGCACTGCCACCGATCAAAACCAAAACAAATATTACATCGTAAAAAACTCGTGGGGAAGCGAAGGCCATATTTATGATGGCTATTTTTATGCCTCAGAGGCTTTTGTTCGCTACAAAACCATGAGTATTATGGTGAATAAAAATGTAGTACCCAGAACAATCAGCAAAAAGCTTGGGCTATAGGCGTATTTATAGCTTACGAAGATAAGCAGCCATCAAATTATTGTCTGTCTTTTTAGTGATTGAATTTGAGATTTCTCCTTTCAATACTTTGCTTCGTTCTTCAAGTACCAATAATATGTTTTTGCAAAAGCTTGTATTTCAGTAGATTTCTCCTGCCGCAGTTGTGGCATCGAAATGACAACATCGGAGCGAGCCGAAGAGTAGGGGAATCGGGGGGGGAGGCCCCCCCTACCCCCACCCCCCACACCCCCACACCCGCGTGAGATTGGACCCCAACACCCACCCCCCCCCCCGGGGTGGGGG
>CAZGAO010000091.1:5054-19922 GCA_964523795.1 uncultured Lentimicrobiaceae bacterium | reverse complement strand
GCAAAGGCTCCTAAACTATCTGGAAATCAAGCACAGGTCAGGAGGTCTGAATTTATCAAGTATTTCCATTTGCGTTGAAAGCATATTGCGCATTCTGGTAAATATCCTTACAATTTGGATGTTTACCTGAATGGCTCTTTCAGTATTTAAAACACATGCAAGCATCGTAACCCCTTGTTCGGTAAAGCAAAATGGTGGATAACGCAACCCTTGTTTGTCGGATTTGGAGGTCGCATTTTGCGTCCTCCAATTCTTCAACTCTTCTTTGCTCATTTCAAACATGAAATCCTCCGGGAACCGTGTAATATTTCTTCGCACAGCCTCTTTTAATCGTTTTGTCTCAACCCCATAAAGCTCAGCAAGATCGCGGTCAAGCATTACCTTCATATTCCTGATCAAATATATTTTGCTAACCACTACTTCATCTGGCAGAGTGGCTTGTAATCCCATACTATTCATGGTTTAGATTTTTAACGGATAAAAATTGTGCAATAATTGAACAAAAACTCTGACAGTTCCGCACTTGCGGAACTGTCAGAGTTAGGTAATATCTAGTTCTTCTTATAAACTATCGCCGCCACACTTACATCGTCGCCGCCCATATTAATGCTGAGGGCGTAAGGTTTTTCGGCGGGGATGTCGAAGTATAGAAGTGCAATTTTAATTCAATAGCCAATTCTTTTTCGTTTTGTAAATGTTGATTCTTTTTTCCTCTCCTGTTCCTCCCTGCTAATATACTCCAGGATGATCAGTAGTTTTTCATCATGTTCGTTTAATTGTGTTTTAACATTTTCAAGTTCGAGCTTAATATCTTGTTTAAACATTATTGCTTTTCTCAGCATCGTAAATGTCCTCATTATTGCAATATTCATATCTATGGCAACTTTACTTTTTAAAACACTCGAAAGCATAGCTACACCATTTTCAGTAAAAGCATATGGAATAGCACCACCAAAATGACTTTTAGATGGTATCACATTTTGTGATACCACAACATCAATTTCATCATTTGTAAGTTCATATAGAAAATCTTCAGGAAAACGATCTAAATTTCGTCTAACAGCTTGTTTTAAAGTTCGGGTTTCAACTCCATAAAATTCAGCAAGATGAAAATCAAGTAAAACATTTTCCTCTCGAATTGTAATAATCTTGTTTGCAATAATTAATTCTTTGGGTCGGACGTCATTTTTCATTGTTGCAAATTAAATAGGTTATTTTACCTAACTGGGTTTGTTGAATTAACCTCTGTTAAGCCCAGACGAGGCATTATGTATCGTCTGGGCTATTTAAAACACTAATTCTTCCTATAAACAATAGCCACCACACTCACATCATCGCCACCCATATTTATGCTGAGGGCGTAGGGTTTTTCGGCGGGGATTTGGATTTGGGCATCTCCGGTTTTGCCAGTGAGCTGCTCCCAAACGGTAACTGCCTGGTGAACGCCGGTGCCGCCGGTGGGGTGTCCCCAGCCTACGAGGCCGCCAGTGGTATTTATTGGAATTTTTCCACCGCGGTCGGTGTGGCCTTCGTAAATAAAATCTGCACCCTCGCCATGTTTGGCAAAACCAAGGGCTTCCACAGCCAGCACGCCGGCAATGGTAAAGCAATCGTGGGTTTCGATGGTGGCCAGGTCGTGGATGGTGATGCCTGCGTTTTTCAAAGCTTTATGGGCTGCATCGCGGATGGTTTCCATTACGGTGAGGTCGGTAGGATTTTGGGTGAGGTCGCGCTCAGAAGTGGCAAAGCCGATTATTTCCACCGCATCTTTTTTGCTGACGCCACATTTGGCCAGCCCTTCTTCCGATAAAATCGCTATCGCTGAAGCGGCATCCGAAACCTTGGAGCAATCCAGCACGTTGAGGTTATCCACAAAGGCTTTTCCGTTGGGTTCCATTTTAAAGCAGGTAGCCTCGGGGTCGGGCAGGGTGTTGTGATATTCCTGCGCCGTGGGGCAAAGTCTTGCATTTTTGATGGCGTTGGCATACCAGCGCGATAAACCTTTGCGGGTACGTTCTTTGCCAAATTTCTCGTAATATGCCCCTGCCCTATCGCTAAACTGTCCCGGGAAGAAATACGCATGTCCGGCCTTACGTTTTTGGAACCATCCGGCACCAGCCAAAACATCGGCACCATAAATGGCTTTCATTGTGTTTTGTACTTCCACGCCCACGGCCAAAACAGTATCCGCTCCGGCCAGTACATTTTTAATCCCTGTTATCAAAGCCATGCCCCCGGAGGCGCAGGCTGCTTCTACACGGATGCTGGGTTTAAATTTTAGTCCCTCATCAATCATGGGGATAAATCCGGCAAGGTGTCCCTGATTGTTGAAACGTGCTGCCATAAAATTACCTATCACGCTTTCGTCCACATTCTTGGCTCCGCCAATTTGCGCAAGCGTGCCTAAGCCGGCTTCCGAAATGTAATGCTCCAAACCCGGCCTGGGCTTTTTGGGATTAAATTCTTTGCGTCCTGTTCCCAGCGAAATGGTGTTGTAGCCTGCGGCCATGTATATCTTTTTATGCATCTTATTCATTGTTAGTTTCCTTAAATTAGAATGTTTATATTAATGTTAAAGTTTCTGAACAATAAAGTTCGATAACGAGGCTTGCGTAGACAGAAAAAGCGGAATTTACTAATGTAATTGAGCATTTTTCTGTCAAGCGTAACGAAGTTAACGGGCTTTATTGAATGAAACTAAATAGTTGTTGATGGGTCCGTAAGCATGGAAAAATCCGGTAAGCATCACCGTGTTCACATCATCGTTGTTGTGCCCAACGCCGCGTTCCACCAGTCCGATCCCAATTTCGTTTGAGCGTTTATTATATGCCTTTGCCAGGTTGGCTCCCACAGTTTCGGCCTTGTTCAAATCATCAAAATAGCTTTCGAGCAATTCCGCTTTCTTTTTATTAAAGTTAACGGCTTTCCAGGGTTTCCACGATTCGGGTAGTGCGCCGAGATAGGCATCGCATTTTTCGGTAAAGTCGGCAATCATCACATAATCCTTTTTATCAATGTCAAAAATTGCCACCGGTCTGCCTTTTTCGTATTTCAGGAAGCCATCCTTTTGGGAGCCGTCAGAGTTTTGTCCGCCTTTCACGCCCATTTCGAAGAGTTTGTCGAGCAGGTCGCTGTGCAAATCTTCGTCTTTGTGCCAGGGATTCATCACCGCCATAATGAAACGAACTACATCAATCCCAACATAATCGATTAACTGGAAAATACCCATGGGGCGAACCAGGAAATCCTGCGATACTTTGTTGACCAGGTAAATAGCTTCGGCAAACGAAAAATCCTTCCTCAGTTTTTGAGCCTCGGCGATACCATATAAGGCATCGCGCATAAAATGCCCGTTGCCGATAAAGCCAGCAAAGTCGTTGGAGGGAACTACTACCTTGCGCAGACTTTTGGCGTAAGCCAGAGCGAAGTCTTTGATCTCGCTACCATTTTCTTTAATGGTAATCAGTTCAACCAGTCGCTGCACGGCGGGAGGATTATAAAAATGGAAACCCAGAATTCTGCCCCCAAGTTTCGCTTCCTCGTTAAGCACATGAATTGGGATGGAAGAAGTGTTGGTAAAAAACCAGGGCTTGTTGGGGTTGTTCTGATCGATCTGGCTGAATATTTTCACCTTCAGTGACTGATTTTCGGCAATGGCTTCAAAAACCAGATTGGAGCTGTAAGCCGATTCCATGGTAGTAACCGGACGCACCATGTTCATCACCTCAAAAATGTACTCATCGATGATTTGGCCATTTTCGATCAGGTCGGCACGGTGGGCATAAACCTCGCGCAGCCACACCATTTTCTTCTCGGCAATTTTGCGCACCTGCGCTCGCAGGTATTTCATCAGTCCGGCCAGCCCTTCCTCTGAGAGGTCGATGGCATTGAGCACATAAGTCTTCCCTTTGTTTTCGGGTTTCAGGCTTAGCGCGGCCATTTCCACAGCCGTGAGCAAGAGGATGCCGCTGCCCATTTTTCCGGCGGCTCCCAGCACACTTACTTTTTGTAATCTTTCGTTGTAGGTCATGTTTTGTGTTTTGTATCTTTTGTTTTTTATGCAATTATTATTTTATCTTTTTTACGGTTTGATTTACGCTGTATTGCCTGCCGTTTAATCTCAATCTTACGCTTTGCAATATATTCGCTTAACTCAATTTCCTGTTTTTTTGTGAGAGGTTTACTTTGTACTACAAAATCAACCCCATTTGGTTCTAAAATAATGCCCATGATTTCTATGTTTTAAAGTATTTTTCTACTAATATTTTCGCTGCGTTTGTGTCGATTACCAAGAGGCTGTTTCCGATATGAAAAGCGCCAAGTGTTTTTATGTAGTGGTTAATTAGCTTCGTTTTTGATTCGAATGAAACAAATCCATCGCTGCCACGCTGAAAAGATAATTTGCATGAAAAAGCAACCAGATTCCCCGGAACGCCCTCATAAACCTTATTACTTCCCAGGTTGAAAGGTGCACTTTCCAACAGATTCATAAAAACATGATCGAGTTTTATGGTAAGGCTAATTAATCCCTGAATCACATTCTGATTATCAACGATGGCTAATTTATAAACTTCTCTGTCGATTTGGGAAAATTCATATTTCCAATCAAATTGCCAACCTTTGGATTTTGAAACTTTCTTTAAATCTATTTTTTCCAATAAAGAAATGACCGTACGAAAACTATCACCACTTCTTCGGTTGAGTATTGAATCAGTTAGTTTATCAATTTCAAAGTCAAGCATTGGTGAATTCATTTTATATTATGCGCAAAGTTACAAAAAATGTCTGAAAATTGTTGGATTAATAGGCAGTGTTGGTTCCTCGATTTTTAAATAAATGGTAAGTTACCAGTTGGGTTTCTCTTTATTCAAGAATGCTTTCATCCCTGTTTCGCCTTCGTTGCCGTGGCCAAAGAGCGATCCGAAGTTCACGGCTTCGAGGTCGGCTCCTTTATCAAAATCCATGGCATAGCCCTGGCGGCTTACTTTTTTGATGAGCTTAACGGCTTTTGGGCCTTTGGAGGCTATGTTTTTGGCGATCTTCATTACTTCTTCCATCAGGTTTTCAGGCTCGAAAACTTTTTGCACCAGGCCTATCCTGAGGGCATCCTCGGCACCAATCATATCGGCGGTCATCAGCAGATAAAGCGCATCGGCCATGCCCACCAGACGTGGCAGGCGTTGGGTGCCTGCATAGCCGGGGATAAGTCCCAGGTTTACTTCCGGCTGCCCGAATTTGGCCTTGGTGCTGGCAATCCTAAAATCGCAGCCCATTGCCAGTTCCAGTCCGCCGCCCAGGGCAAAGCCGTTGATGGCAGCAATGACGGGTATTTCCATGCGTTCGAGCGAACGGAAGGTGTTTTGTCCCAGCCTGGAAAAATCGCTGCCTTCCTCCTGGTTTTTGTTTACCATTTCGGCGATGTCGGCACCAGCCACAAAGGCCTTTCCTTCGCCGCTTATCACCATCACCTTGATTTCGGGCATACCGCCAATTTTTTCGACCATGGCATCCATCTCATTAAAAAACCGGGTATTCAAAGCATTCAAGGCTTTTGGCCGACTAATTGTAACGAGTGCAATCCCGTTAAGGGATTCGAGTTTTAGTATTTCAAATTCCATTTTGTAAGTATTGATTGATTAATAAATTTATTGTATTAAAAATCATAAGCTGCGATCAGTAATTCCCGGGCAATTTTTCAAAGCCAAATTTTTAACAATAATAAAAAAAAAAGCCGACTTGTAATAAGTCGGCTTTTTTTTTATGATTTTATGTTTACCAGGTTTAATTGCATTTCAAAACCTGACTTAGTTCGTATTCGGCACTTTCGACAAAGCGGCCATGCTTTGCATTGGTGAAGGCTTCGCAGGCTTTGGTGCTGTCGCCTTTGCCTTTGAGGGCGTTACCCAGCTCGTAGTAAAATTTGGCTTTATATTCCACGTTTTGGCTTGCGCTCATTTCCAATCCTTTGTTTGCAGCAACTGCGGCCTCGTCCCACTTGCTCAGGCCATTGTTGGCCAAAGCCATGTAGTAATAATTGTCGGCATTATCGGCATCAAAACTCAGCGAGGCATCGAAGCATTGCAATGCGCCTTCCCAATCCTGGGCTTGCAGTTTTTTAGCTCCACTGGCCTGCAGGAATTTTTTGGCGGTTTTGGCAATCTTCGATTCCATTTTACTGTCGCCATCAGCCTTAGCCAATTCAAGTGCTTTCTCGAAAGACTCTTTCATTTTTTTGGTTTCGCCCAGCTTGTTATAGGCGAGACCCATGCCCCAAAAGGCGCGTGAATAGTCGGGTGCAATAGCAGCCGATTGTTCAAAGCTCTTGAGTGCATTTGCGTAATCATCGGCTTTGTAAAAATCGTTGCCTTTGGCATAATAAAGTTTAGGGATGGTTTCTTCAGCATTTTTTACCGTTTGGGGATCGTTGTATTTTTTGCCAAAGTCGATGGCTTTTTCAAATTCAGCGATGGCCTTATCCACCTTTTGATCTTTGTAATCGCTGACCCCAATTTTATAATATAATTGGGGAATTTGCGATTGTGCATTAATCACAATCATTTCGCCAGCCTCGCCCAGCGGCTCTGCCACCTTCATGGCTTCTTCGTACTTTTGAATGGCGAGTTCAAATTTGTTGGCCTTAACGGCCTGGTTTCCTTCGTTAAAAAGCTCGCCGGCCTTGTTAATGTCCTGCGAAAAAGCGGTGAATGTAATCACCATGAGTACAAGCGTTAATCCATTTTTGATCTTGTTAAAATCCATAACAATTTTGTTGATTTATTAAAATTTAGATTGATTAGTTTGCATTTAAGCGGGGGCAAAAATAAATTTTTATTTCAAAATTTATTTACCAGCCATTTTCATTTTGATATGTTAACAAAAATTAAGTTTCGATTATTTATCATTCGATCAAAGCATTAACTAACAAATGGTGGATTTATTTTGTTGCATTCATTCCAAAAAATCTGACCCTTATTTTAACCACTGTTCAATTTCGTCCATTTGCACCGCAGGGATATCCAGTTTGTTTTTCTTACGATGCTTGTTCAAAGCCTGCTGTACCTGGCTGGCTTTGGCAGCTTTAAGTGCTTCGGGCGTGGGGAAGCCTGCATCGATCATCAGCTCGGCCCATAGCTCGGGAATACCCACGTTGATAAAATCTTTGGCCGTAATTGTTTTTTGCTTTTTCTCGGGGCGCATGTGTGGGAAGAAGAGCACATCCTGTATGGAGTTGCTGTTGGTCATAATCATAGCCAGGCGGTCGATGCCAATGCCGAGGCCGGCGGTTGGAGGCATGCCATATTCGAGCGAGCGCAAAAAGTCCTCGTCCAAAATCATCGATTCATCATCACCACGCTTGCCCAGCTCCAGCTGATCCTCGAAACGCTTGCGCTGATCCACGGGATCGTTAAGCTCGGAAAAGGCATTGCACAACTCTTTGCCATTACATATCGCCTCGAATCGTTCCACTAGTCCGGGTTTGCTGCGATGCTTCTTGGCCAGGGGCGACATCTCCACAGGGTAATCGGTGATGAAGGTTGGCTGGATTAAATTTGCTTCGCATTTCTCGCCAAAAATTTCATCTATCAGTTTCCCCTTGCCCATGCTGTCATCCACTTTTACTTCGAGCTTTTGCGCCGTTTCTACCAGCTCCTGCTCGTTCATTTTGCTAATGTCGATGCCCGTATATTCGTGGATGGCTTCAAACATGGTGAAGCGTTTCCACGGCCGCTTAAAGTCGATCTCGTTTTCACCCACCTGGATTTTAGTTTTTCCGTGCAGATCCATCGCGGTTTTTTCCACCATTTCTTCCACCAGGTTCATCATCCACTCGTAATCTTTATAAGCCACATAAAGCTCGATTTGTGTAAATTCAGGATTATGAAAACGGCTCATGCCCTCGTTGCGGAAGTCTTTGGAAAACTCGAACACGCCATCGTAGCCGCCCACAATCAGTCGTTTCAGGTAAAGCTCGTTGGCAATACGCAGGTACAAGGTCATGTCGAGGGTGTTGTGATGGGTGCGGAAGGGACGCGCCGCAGCACCTCCGTACAGCGGTTGCAAAATTGGGGTTTCCACCTCAAGATAATCCTTTGCAGTAAGAAAGTTGCGGATGGAATTAACCATTTGTGTGCGTTGCAAAAAAGTCTTTTTGACGTGCGGATTTACAATCAAATCAACATAACGCTGGCGATAGCGCAGCTCGGGATCGGCAAAGGCATCATACACTTTGTCATCTTTTTCCTTAACCACCGGCAGCGGCTTTAGCGATTTCGACAGCAATTTCATCTCGCTGGCCTCAATGGTGGTTTCGCCCATCTTGGTAGTAAACACGTGGCCACGAATGCCGATGATGTCGCCAATATCGAGCAACTGCTTAAATACTTTATTGTAAAGGGTTTTGTCTTCGTCAGGACAAAGATTGTCGCGTTTTAGGTAAACCTGAATTCGTCCGGTGGCATCCTGCAATTCGACAAAGGAGGCCGCGCCCATAATGCGGCGGCTCATTATACGCCCGGCGATGCTTACATCCTCAAATTGTTTTGTATCGGGGTAATTGCTATGAATTTCTTGTGCGTTAACATTTACTTCAAAGGTCTCGGCAGGATAGGGATCGATGCCCAGGCCAATGATTTCGTTCAACGAATTACGTCGTATCTGTTCTTGTTCTGAAAATTGTTGTGCCATACTTTAATAAAAAATTTGCGCAAAGATAGAATAAATTCATGGCCTGAAATCCGGAGAGCTCCATCGGATTATAAAGCAGATATTTCTATATTTTTGCATTTTTGATGATAAATTAAAATGACAGAAAAGATAAAGCGCAAGCCCGACTGGCTAAAGATAAAAGTTCCCTCGGGCAAGGAATACGTGCAGGTAAAAGATATAGTGGAGCGCCATAAACTGCACACCATCTGCACCAGCGGCAAGTGCCCAAACATGGCGGAGTGCTGGAACCTGGGAACGGCAACATTTATGATACTCGGCGATATTTGTACACGCTCCTGCAAGTTTTGTGCTACCAAAACCGGCAAGCCCGGGGCGATAGACTTGGACGAGCCTCGCAATCTGGCCGAATCGGTTAAGTTGATGAAACTGAAACATTGCGTCATCACTTCCGTGGATCGCGACGACCTGGAGGATGGCGGCGCAAATCATTGGGCTGAAACCATCAAAGAAGTGAAAAAACTAAATCCCGAAACCACCATCGAAGGATTGATTCCCGATTTCCAGGGCAAAAAGGAGCTTATACAAATAGTGCTTGATGCCGGTGCCGAAGTTATTTCGCACAACCTGGAAACCGTTCGCCGCCTAACGCCACAGGTGCGCAGTGCTGCGCAGTACGAGCGCAGCCTGGCGGTAATCCGGCAAATAGCGCAATCATCGGCTACGGCCAAATCGGGAATTATGGCTGGTCTGGGCGAAACCGAAGCGGAAGTGCTGGAAGTAATGGATGACCTTTTGGAGGTCGGTTGCGAGATTTTTACTATCGGGCAATACTTGCAGCCCACCAAAAACCACTTGCCCGTGAGCGAATATGTACAACCCGAAACTTTTAAAAAATGGGAAATTATTGGGCTGGAAAAAGGATTTCGCTTTGTGGAAAGTGCGCCGCTGTTGCGCTCGAGTTACCACGCGGAGAAGCATGTGGAAGTGGACGGACGGGGATGATGGTATGGTGAAACTATCGAGCTATTAATTTCTAAGATTGCTTACCTTATTAAAAACAAGTGTCTATGGCTGAATTTTTATTGGTTAAAAAATTTAGATTAGAAAAATTTAAAATAGAAGATTTCGATTTTTATTATCAACTGGTGGCCTGCAAACGAGTGATGGCAATGATCACCGAAAAGGCAATACCTTACGATGAGGCGAAAAGTAAGTTTGATCGCCTCATTCAAAATAATAACTTGCACTCTGTTTTTGGAACTTTTAAAATCACAGATGCTTCAAGCAATGATTTTGTTGGATTGGTGAAGCTAACGATAAATAAAATCGATGATAAGAAGGCAGAACTGGGGTTTATGCTTCTGCCTGAATATTGGGGAAAGGGCATCGCCGGCAAAGCAGCCAAACGATTGATCAAAATGGCAAAATCAGAAAATCAAATAGAGCGGATAATTGCGATAATTGATCCGAAAAATATGGCTTCAAGGCGAATATTAATAAAGAACAAATTTTTAACTAAGGAATTGAAGAGCTTTGACGGGCTGCCGGGGGAGGTATTAGAATTAAAACTATATGGAAACAAAAAACAATAGAGCGATACAATTCATCGACCTGGGATTGATCGGGTACCAGCATGCCTGGGACTACCAGGAGGAATTGTTTAAGGAGAATTTGGACAGAAAAAAAAGAGGCCAGCCGGGCAAGAACTACCTGATTTTTTGCCAACATCCCCACGTTTACACCTTGGGGAAAAGCGGTTCGGAATACAACCTCCTCATCAATAACCAGGGGCTGCAGGATTTGGGAGTTTCGTTTTTTAAAACCAACCGTGGCGGCGACATCACCTACCACGGGCCGGGACAATTGGTGGGCTACCCCATCCTGGATCTCGAAACTTTTGGCCTCGGCATCAGAATCTACATTCATACGCTGGAGGCTTGCATTATTGATGTATTGAGCGAATACAATCTGCGCAGCGAACGCCTGGATAGTGCCACTGGCGTATGGCTCGACACACTAATTCCTGGCAAGACCCGAAAGATTTGCGCCATCGGGGTTAAGGCCAGCCGCCACATTACCATGCACGGTTTCGCACTTAACATCAACACCGACTTACAGTTTTTTGATAAGATAAATCCCTGTGGTTTCACCGACAAGGCTGTTACTTCGCTCGAAAAAGAGCTGAAACGGAAAATAGATTTTCACGAAGTGGCACAAAAACTTAAGAAAATAATTCTATGTACTTTTGGAGCAATATAATCATTAAGAAAATATCAAAATGCAAAAGCCTGCGATAATCACGCTGATTGTTTTTATCCTCGCCCTCGTGGCACTGACGGCCTGCGAAAAGCGTGAAGACAAGATGGTGAAATACATGGCTACCGGTGCCACAGCGGATTTTATCCTTAGCTATCGCGATAAGGAAGGGACACTGCAAAACCAAACTGTAAATGCCCAAAGTAGTCAGGATAGCTGGGATTATTCGTTTATGAGCGAGCAGGGCCAGATCGTTTATCTCTCTGGAAAATACGAGGACATTCAATCCTCGCTTACGCTGATAATTTATGTGGATGGGAAAGTGTATAAGCAGGGTAGCAGCATTGGCGACACCCTGAAATACCTGACGGTATCAGGCGTGGTGCCTTATTGAATTAGTCGTTTGTGTTTAGTTCCTGCATTGCGGGATTCCCACTGAAAAAGAGGGGCGGGCTGATAAGCTCTAAATTGACAAAAAAGAAACTATCCTATTTTTGATAATTTTTTTTATTTCGTTCTTTTTCCTTGATGAAAAAGAACCAAAAAATCAAGAAAGTTTGATCCTCCCACCGCACTGGCAGCCGCTGCCCGGCAAACTTTCGCCCACGCGCCTATCTGTCTAACTCAACGGAGCTTCTGTTTTCTCAGCTTGCAGATTTTTTTTCGGTCTTGCATTTTGTAAAGGTTTGGTTTAAATTTGTGCTTTCAAATCAACACCATTATTTAACTAAAACACAAAGTCATGAAAAAAGCACTACTTATCTTAGCCTTTGCGGCCTTTAGCTGCTCAGTTTTTGCCCAGGATTGGTACGATATTAATTTCGACAATCCTTACTACCTCGACCATGTATTTGCCGACACACTGTCAAACCCTGACTGCTCATGGCAGGTGGGGCAGCCCGACAAAACCTGGTTTACCGAGGCCTTGTCGCCACCCAATGCCCTGCTTACCGATTTATCCAACCCGATAAGCCCCGGCGATACTTCGCGGTTTTATCTCTGGCATCTGCGAACCGAATTTGCTCCCTGGCATTTGTTTCTTTTGGAATTTTGGTATCAGATGGATGGAGATTCCACAGATTTTGGGATGGTTGAGATTTCGCCCGACAATGGTGAAAACTGGATAAATGCACTTACCCAGGATGAGGAGTACGAAATGGAATGGGTGGGTGATAAACCTACTTTGATTGGAAGCCAACATGAATGGGCGCATTTTTACCTGGATATGACGATGTGGGCTTCGGACTGGAACACCTTCCCCATTCCCATGACGGCAGATACAATATGGTTTCGTTTTACCTACATCACCGACCAAAACGGCACTCCCAACGATGGGTGGATGATTGATGATTTCCACCTTGAAGATTGGTGGGAGGGAATTAGCGAAATAAAGGCCAACGACCTGATCGAAGTTTATCCCAATCCGGCATCCGAACGCTTGTTTATCAAAACACGCCAGGATTTTACCAGCGCAGCCTTGCAAATTTTCAGTAGCGAGGGAAGACGCGTTTTAATCGATCCCAACTTTAGCGGCAATGATATCGACCTCCACAACTTTGCCGAAGGCATTTACTACCTCCGTTACTCCGCTGACGACAAATACGCCATCAAGCCTTTTGTGGTGAAACATTAATTTGGTTTTTTCTGCGGTTCAGGCAATTACTTTTTACCATAGAGGAAGCAGAGGTCACACAGAGTTCACAGAGAGACTTTTGAGATAGTTCCTGATAGTCATAAACTTATTTTCTCCTGTTCGCCATTTGATGGGCGGGGCTATGCAAAATGTCGATTTTTGGGACGAACAACAAGTAGCTCTTGTTTTTGAAATTAAAAATAATACAAGTATTTTCGGGTTATGTAATTGTTAAAATGTAATTATGAAAACTGTAAACTTGGACGAAGACAATTCGAAAAAAGAAACCAAGCATAGCTTCTGGATTTTTTACAAGGATAAAGAATACCAAATACCCTTTGATGTATTTCCCTGGTTTAAACATTGTACCATCGAAAACCTTTTTAACTACAACGTTGACGAATATGGTAATTTTCACTGGCCTGATTTAGATGTTGACTTAAACATTGATATTATCGAAAACCCTCACAAATACCCTTTGGTTTCAAAATGATACAAAAACTGCCCACGCATTTTACCCTGGTAAGCATAACTTTAGGAATGATTGTGTTTTCTTTTTTTTCCTGTAACTCAAGCGATGATCCGCCAGCTCCATCTGCTGCAAAAATAAACATTAGCTTTGTTCATCTCAATCAGGGGCAGCCGCTGGACTTTGATACCCTGAAATACACCAATGCCGCCGGCAACAAATATCTGGTAAACGAAATCCAGTATTTTATCTCAGACGTAAAACTCCATTTCGACGATGGCAGCATCCAGGTGCTCGATGCCTGGGACGACATCCACTATGTGGACACCGACCTGCCCGAAACGCAGATGTGGAATATTTTTGATGACATCCGGAGCGGGCAGGTGCAAACCATGAGTTTTACCTTTGGCATTGCCGGCGAAAAAAATAATTCGCTCATGTTTGTCAACCCGCCCGAGCGCGACATGTTCTGGCCCGAATTCCTCGGTGGCGGATATCATTATATGAAACTCAACGGCAAGTGGCTGGCCGATGACGGCATGATAAAACCCTTCGACTTCCACCTCGGCATTGGGCAGATTTACGCCGGCGGAGTCGTTAATACAGATTCCATCACCGGTTTTGTGCAAAACTATTTCGAGGTAGAATTGCCCAATTCATCATTTACGGTTGCGCAAGGCGATACCCTAAACTTTGAATTGGAGATGAATGTTGAGAACTGGTTTCAAAACCCCAACTTGTATAACCACGATAATTGGGGTGGCGACATTATGCAACAGCAGGAGGCCATGCACCTGGCCTGCCAAAACGGAGTGGCTGATGTTTTTACGTTTCGCCGGGGAGAGAAGGTTTTCCGTTAAATCTCAATCAAAAGGGAAATTTTTATTCAAACAAATAATACGCTCCCGGGAAAGATTGTAAAGCCACCCCAACTGGGCGGCTTTACCCCATCAGACTTTCGCAAGCATTTGCCTGTACAGACGCGCAACTTGCGCGTCTATTACCGCGAACATCCCACAGTTGACTAAATAAACCGAAACCCAAGGCATCGTTTATCTTAATGGAAACTTCTGAGGTGGCCGTTATTTTAATCGAAGTGCTTTTGGATGATTTCGATCAACAATTCTTTTTTAATGGGCTTGGTGATGTAATCGTTGCATCCGGCGGCCAGGGCTTTTGCGCGGTCGCCCGAAAGGGCATAAGCGGTTTGTGCAATGATAATGATATCGCTATTAAATTTTCTGATTTCCCGGCTTGCTTCATCCCCATCCATCAGGGGCATTTTAATATCCATGAGTATCAAATCCAGTTCAGGATGCTTTTGGCCCATTTTTATAGCCTCAGTACCTGAGCGGGCATAATATATTTCTTCGGCCATATTCTGCAACAGGATGGAAAGGTGCAGTTTGCTGGTTTCATCGTCCTCGGCCACCAAAATCTTAAGGTGTTTTTTGTTGCTTTCATCCAAATTTTCAAGACCTGTTTTTTCTTGATCTGTGTTGATTTTAGATCGTGGCTGATCGGGCAGGGTAAAATAAAAGGTTGAGCCTTGACCCAAAAGCGACTCTACCCAAAGTTTGCCACCAAGCATTTCAGCGTAGGCTTTTGAAATGGCCAATCCCAGCCCGGCACCTTCCATAGCTTGTTTGTCCTCGATATCGGCCTGGATAAATCGCTCGAAAATAGCATCGATCCTGTTGGCAGGAATGCCAATGCCGGTATCTTTTACATAGAATTGCAGTTCGTTAGGCTCACTGTCCGCTTTTAAATTGCTTGTTGAGCTTGTCGAATTGCTTGTTGAGCTTGTCGAATTGCTTGTTGAGCTTGTCGAAACACCAAATTC
>CAZGAO010000091.1:0-4954 GCA_964523795.1 uncultured Lentimicrobiaceae bacterium | reverse complement strand
AATTGCTTGTTGAGCTTGTCGAATTGCTTGTTGAGCTTGTCGAAACACCAAATTCGATGCTGCCCTGCCTGGTGTATTTGATGGCGTTTTTCAGCAGGTTGGTAATGATGGCGTAGAGCTTTTCGCGGTCGGTAGTAAAAAGAAGGGGCTTGGGCAGTGCCGGGATATTTTGAATAAAGTGGATCCCTTTTTTCTCCATTTCGGGTTTAAAGAAAGTACAGAGGTATTCTGACTGTTCTTTTACATCTATTTCCGCGAGGCTGACTTCCATCTGTCCGGCTTCAATTTTGGAGATGTCAATCAGGTCGTTGATGATGTTGAGCATGCGTTCGCCGCTACGTTCGATTACGCTGATGTATTTTTGTTGCTGCTCGCCGGATAAGTCAGGTTCTTTTAATAAATCGGCAAAGCCCAGGATGCCGTTCATGGGCGTACGAATTTCGTGGCTCATATTGGCCAGGAAGGCCGATTTGAGGCGGTCGGATTCTTCGGCGCGTTCTTTTGCTTTGAGTAGTTCTATCTCCACTTTCTTTTGTTCGCTTATATCCCTGAACTCTACTACACGAACAATTTGGCCTTTATGTGGAATCATCCTGGCTTCCAGCCTAACATGGTATCTTTCTCCATTTTTTCTGATTCCTTCAACGTCGTAGGCTTTTTCGTATTCTGTTAAGATGTTCGACATGATTTGATCCCGGTATTCAGGGCAAAGCAAAGTTATTCCATCCATTCCAATAAGCTCGTCATGGCTAAAGCCCGTAATTGTGCTTAGCCCCAAATTGCAATCCAGGATAATCCCCTTGTCGTGAATAGTTATTCCCCCGAAGGAGGCATTGTGCAGGGTCTTAAAACGTGTTTCACTTTCTTCGGCCCGTTGCAGTGCTTTTACCAGTGATTCTTCGGCTTCTATTTTTTTGGTAACATCTGTTTGATAGCCAAGGAATTTATTATCAGAAATTTTCACAGCATCAACTTGCCACCAACCTACTGATTTATCTTTTCGAACAAAAGGTATGGTAACATTCATTTTTCCATCTTGAAGTAATAATAGTAAGCGTTCTTTAGCTTTTTGCCTGCCCTCACTGTTTGGGGAAAAATCAGCAATATTCATTTGCAAAATTTCTTTTATGCCGTAGCCTGTCATTTTTACTGCTGTAGGATTTGCCTCCAGATATTGTCCGTTGGCATCAATTACAAAAATACCATGGGGTGCATTGTCGATATAGCTGCGGTATTTTGCTTCGCTATGTTTGAGTTCTAATTGTTGGTTTTTAATCTCCGAAATATCAGTGGAAATAATCTGAATTCCAATAACATTTCCTTTGCCATCGTGAATTTTGTTGTATTTTGAGTTAAACCATTTTTTTTGGGTAGGTAAATCCACAACATCTTCAAATTCTAAAATATCTTTTGACTTTGCGGCGAGCAAAATTCGATTGAGATAAAACTTTCCGGCTTCCTCACCATATAACTCAAACATGGTTTTGCCCTCAAAGTCTTCAGGTAAGCCATTTAGATTTTTGGCAGCTTGTGTATTAAATACCAGCAGTTTTCCATCAAGGTTGTAATAACCAATGCCGGCAGCAACACTTTCGAGCAAGGATCGGTAAAGTTCTTCCTTTGAAGCTAATTCTTGTTTGGCTTTAATTTGACTGGTAACGTCATCAATAATTGTAGCAAAATACCCCCTACCCGGCGAATAGGCACTCACCGAAAACCATTTGCCTATGTCGGCGCTATAGTTTTGGAATTTTATGGGATTCCCCGAAAGGGCAACTTTACCATAAACTCCAATCCAGTTGGCAGGGTCATTTTCGGTGCCCGGGATAGCTTCGGATACTCTTTTGCCAATGATGTTGGCAGATTTTAAACCTGTCATTTGCTCAAAGACAGTATTGACTTCCAGGAAAATGTAATCGACAGGTTTTCCATTTTCATCCAAAACTATTTTATGATACGCAAAACCACTGTTCATGTTATCAAAAAGCCTTTGCATTTTATTTTCACTCTCTTCGAGCTTCAATTGCGCCAGTTTGCGTACCGTAACATCGGTGTATATTGCTACAACATCGCCCGTGGGAAGCTTGTAAATCCAGTTTTCTCTCCAATGAATTTTGCCAGTATCATCTCTGTACGGTGCCTCCGGTTTGTACTCGACCTTGCCGGTTTTCCACACATTTTTTAACGCGTTTGGAAAACCAAATTCTTTTGAGCCCGGAAAGACTTCAGTTAATCTTTTCCCAATAATTTGTGATCTTTTAATATTGTCAATTTTTTCGGCCGCATTATTAAAGCCTTTAAAAATGAAATCGAGGCCATTGTCAACAGCTTCGTACACCGCTACGCCGCTGGGCATTTGCTCGAAAAGAGCACGGAAGCGTTCTTCGCTTTTTTGGAGTTCGAAATTGGTAGCATTCATTTCTTCATTTTGTGCTTCAAGCTCTTCGTTTTGAGAGGCGATTTCCTCGTTTTGAAATTGAATTTTTGTTTCTGCAAGTTGTAATCCTACGATTTCACTGATGATACGGGCCGACTTATACAGGCGTTCTTTGGCTATATCGATGATAAATTCAGGCCGGGTTTCGTATTTAATTGCAGTTTCGAGTACTTCTGCATAAGGGATTTTATACTTTTCACTAATTTCTTCTAATTTGGCCTTATCGGTGGGCGGGTTGCCATAGCCAAAATTTATGGCTCCAATCACCTCCTTGTTTAACCAAATTGGGACGGCGTAAATGCGCAATCCGCCATTACATTCTTCATCAACAGTTTTCCCGGTTTCGATGGCTTTTTTTGATACCTTGGTCCAGCACGATTCATGACATAGCCATACGCCCGAAGCGAGGGCCTGAGCATCGGAGCAGTTGCCACAAAGCTTTCGTGATGCATTATCGAGCATATTGCACCAATTTGACGAAAAAACCCCGAGGGCATAATCGCCATTTTTTTCATAAATAGCTGCAGAGGTATCGAGCAATACAAGGTAATCCTGAACAATGTCTTTCAATACATCTTTGTCAATATTTTTCAGAATCAGGCCATTGGTATTAAGATTTGTCAAATCACCATAATCAGGATTATTGATTTTTAATGCCTTACCTTTTGGCTTTAATAACCATTCAATTTTTTTAAGCGCATTTTGAGTTTGCTGCTGGGATTCACTTTCGTTTTCTTCCAGTTGTTTAATCCGAAGTTCCAGGTCTTCATAAGTCGGCTTTCTCATTTTGTCAAGATTTTAAATTAAACAATTGTTGGATGATTTTTAAAAGCTCATCTTTTTTTATCGGTTTAGCAATGTAATCATCGCACCCGGCCTTTAAGGCTTTTTCGCGATCACCGGCCAGCGCATAGGCAGTTTGGGCTATGATTTTTAAATTAGTATTAAATTCCCTGATTTTGGCCGCGGCTTCATACCCGTCCATTTCGGGCATTTTTATATCCATCAGCACCAGGTCGATGTCAGGATTATTTCGGCAGGCCTCCACGGTATCAAGTCCGCTTGTGCAGCGCATCAGGTTTTTGCACTTTCCGCGCAACAGGGCTTCAAGGTAAAAATACCCGTAATCGTCATCTTCGGCCACCAAAATATTTAAATTTTGATACACATCCTTTTGTTTGGATTTTTCTTCCTGAAGATTTGTTTTTAGGGTTTTATCGGTTCTGGTGTGATAAGGAATGGTAAAATAAAATGAGGAGCCTTTACCCAAATCCGATTCCAGCCATATTTCGCCACCCAGCATTTGGAGGTATGCCTTGGTGATGGCCAATCCTAATCCGGCTCCTTCGTAGGGTTTTGAAATATTTAAATCGGCCTGGACAAATCTTTCGAAAATGGCTTGCTGCCGGTCTTTGGCTATGCCCATACCTGTATCTTTCACAAAAAACTCGATATTGTTTTCTTTTTTTACATAGCCAAACTCAATTTTTCCTTTATCCGTAAATTTAATGGCATTCTTTAAAAGGTTGGTGAGGATGGCATACAGCTTTTCCTTGTCGGTGATGATGTTGGAAAGGCTATCGGACAAAGCTTTTTCATAAGTCAAATTAGTGTTTTTTGCTTCGGCCTCGGGTTTAAAAAAGGTATAAAGAAAATCGATTTGGTCGTTGATGTTAGCTTCCGAAACAATGAGATCCATTTGCCCGGCTTCAATTTTTGAAATATCTATCAGGTCGTTGATGATGTTGAGCATACGCTGTCCGCTTTTTTCGATAATGCCCACATATTGGTTTTGCTCGTCGCCGCTAAGGTCAGGTTCTTTGAGCAGGTCGGCAAAACCCAGGATGCCGTTCATGGGGGTACGAATTTCGTGGCTCATGTTGGCCAGGAAAGCAGATTTGAGGCGGTCGGATTCTTCGGCTTTTTCTTTGGCTTGTTTGAGTTCAATGTGGTTTTGAATGCGCTCAACGAAAACCCCAATGTTGTAAGCAATAATTTCGAGTATTTCGAGGTCTCTCTTGTTGTAGGCATTTGAGTTGTGGTAATCCTGCAACACGATTACCCCAATTACTTCCTTTGACGAACCACTTATCATGGGTGCTCCCATCCAAACCTTTGCCGGAGTACCGTACGTTATTATTCCTTCCTCCTTTATTACTGTCCCCTTTTCTTTGCTTGCCAGAAGTTTGCCTTTTCCTTCGCGCCGAACCAAATCTGTTAAACTGCCATCGAGTTTCTCGGGAGGGCCACTTTCATATTTTTCAGTTTCATCTTCGTAATAGGGGAAGGTGTATGTTTCACTTTCTTTATCATAAAGCGAAACAAAAAAATTACGGGCGTTGAGGATGGTATTTATTTGCTGATGTAGTTTGAATAAAAACGACCTTAGATCCAGGTTTTTATAGGAGAAACTGGAAATCTCATACAAAACTTTTTGTATTTGTTCGGCACGTTTCCGTTCAGGGCTAATTCTTTTTTTGGAGTGCTATTATTTTGAGAGGGTTTATATATTTGCTA
>CAZGAO010000090.1:13952-20004 GCA_964523795.1 uncultured Lentimicrobiaceae bacterium | reverse complement strand
CAATATTTTTAAACTTTTTTAATTTTTTAAGGATATTTGCAAGATGATCAATGTAGCTTGTGGCATAATTAAAGATGGAGATAAAGTACTGGCCTGTCAGCGTTCGCATGGCATGCATCTGGCTGGCAAATGGGAGTTTCCCGGCGGAAAAGTGGAAAGTAATGAAAGCCCCAGCCAGTGTGTGATAAGGGAAATAGAGGAGGAGCTGGGAATAGTTATCAATGTTGTTAGCCACCTAAAGCCGATTGTTCATCATTATCCCGACAAAAGTATCCGACTTATTCCCTTTGTTTGCAAAATCATTTCGGGTCAAATTATATTAAAAGAGCATGAGGCCTTTCGCTGGATTGGCAAAGATGAAATTTTAGCTCTTGATTGGGCTGCCGCCGATTACAAGCTGATTGTGGACAATGGCTTGAAACCATGACCCTCAGCGGTGGTTTGGTAAAAGCTATTTCGTTTTTGAGCTAGCCCATGGTTTTATGAAATTCACCATATACAAGGGCATCGACAAAAGTTGATAGGCTACTTCCCTATTGGAGTCTTTCATTTTAACCGAGGTTTGTACCTCTGTCAGGCTTGGTAAATCGGCGTTGAAACGCAGGGCAAACGTTTTCTGCTTTTCGAGCATAAACATGTGTAAGGATTTTAGGGTACCTGTTTTGCCTGCCTTCACTTCAAGCGGTACAACCGAATTTTCCGATTCGATAAGATAATCCACCTCAGCATTCGAATCTTTCTTTTCGCGTACCCAATAAAACAATTTCTGATCGATAAAAAATGGTGTTCTGGTCAGGAGTTGCTGGCCAATAAACTGTTCGGCCAACTCACCTTCGTTGATTAGCATCAGATTTTCCAAGTCGGTCAGTCGCGTTTTTAACAGATGGCTGGCAAGGCCGATATCAATAAAAAGTGGCTTGAAAAGATTGCTCTTTACATGCTGCATCAATGGGATAGTTGCGGATGAAGTAGCCGAAATGCGATAAACAATCCTGCTAAGTGCCAGCTTATGGAAGGCCTGACTTAAAAGAGCTGATTTAGCAGCGGGATCGATAGCTGAGTATTTCATCTTTTTGCCAATGCCGCGCGGCAGGTAGCGCAACACCTTACGCAGGTATTCGTAATTTCCGTTTTTGCCATATTTTGCAAAATCAATTTCCATCGATGTTAAAATGCTTTCATGCACCCGTTCCACTTCCAATAAATCGGATGTTTCGGTATAAACCTTAACAGCTTCAGGCATCCCACCTATAAAGAAATAACTGCGAAGTAATTTCATTAACTTGTTGTGAACCACGATTGATATTTTTTTTTCGGGAGTGAAGGAGTCCAAAAAATCCACCACCAAATCTTCGCCGGCAGCCAAAAGAAATTCGCGGAAATTCATCGGATACATATACAAAAACTCTACACGACCCACGGGCATGGGCAAGTTAAGGTCATTCGAAATGTGATCGAGCAGCGAGCCTGCGGCTACCACATGAAGCTCGGGGAAATGCTCATAAAAATAACGCAAGGTGCTGATTGCTTCCGGGCACGTTTGTATCTCATCAAAAAAAAGCAGGCTTTGCCCAGGTATTATTTTTTTTCCAAAAGTAAGGCTAATATTTTCGAGAATACTCGCTACATCGTTTGTAGCAAACAAAGCCTTGTATTCCGGATGTTCCTCGAAGTTGATTTTGACAAAATTTTCAAAAGATTCTGAAAACTTTTCGATTAGCCAGGTTTTTCCCACCTGCCTTGCTCCTCTGATGATAAGCGGTTTGCGGGTACTTCGCTGCTTCCAATCGTTTAGAAAGTTGATTGTTTCTCTGTGCATAAATAAGGTATTTACGGCAAAGATACAAATAATATGACAAAACAGGTACCTATTTTGTCATATTATTGTCTTAAACAGGTACCTGTTTTGCCCATGTTTTATAAAAAACAGGTACCTGTTTTGTTATACCTGTTATAAATCAGTGGGTAGAAAAATATTTTGGGATAGCAATTTTTGATCATTGCAAAAAGCGTGGCAACAAAAAAAGCCCTCATCGGTGTGATGAGAGCTTCAATTTCTTTTGCATAAAAAAACTTAGCTTTTAGCTTCGAGGTGCTTTTTATAGCGACTCTTAAACTTATCCACACGACCTGCGGTATCCACCAGCTTCATTTTGCCGGTGAAAAACGGGTGCGAAGTGTGCGAAATCTCAAGTTTAATCAACGGATAATCTTTGCCGTCTTCCCATTTGATGGTCTCTTTGGAGTTCACTGTCGATTTGGTCATAAATTGGTAACCGTTCGACATGTCTTGAAAAACTACGAATCTGTATTCTTTTGGATGTATTCCCTTTTTCATGTTAAATACCTTTTAATTTTGGGCGTGCAAAAGTAGTAATTAGTTTTTTAAAAACAAGACAATAAGCGGATTTATTTCAAATTACTCAAAAATTCGATGGTATCCACTGCATCGGCATAGTTCCACAACTGTGGTTTTTGGCTGGTGCCTGGCGCAATGGCGTGGCTTATTTTCTTGCTTTCCGAAACCACGCATTGTATTTGTTGGCTATGGTTTTGCAAGTCCAGATTTATCTGGTCAATATCCTGGTATTTTTCGTAATGTAGCACCGACACTGGCGAGGCATAAGCCGATGACTCGCTTACCAGAAGAAAGCCGTTATCGTAATGTGGCACACTGTTGACCAGCAAAATAGACTTGTTGTAGTCGTAATTGTTTTTGTATTTGTGATGATCAATCACCGGGCTGTAGCTTTCGATAGACTCGAAAAAAGTCGCGAATTGAAAATCTTCGGGGACATAAATTTTGGACACATTGCGGCAGCCCAAACCGAAATACCTAAAAATATCGTTGCCCAGCTCGTGCAATTGTTCCTGGCTTTCGTTCCCGCTTATCACTGAGATGCCGTTGCGGTTTTTGCGAATAATGTGGGGGTATTTTCCAAAATAATATTCAAAATAGCGCGCACTGTTGTTGCTGCCCGTTGCAATGATGGCATCGAAGCCTTTCAGCCTTCCATCGGTAAATTCGGCTCTGCCTTTGAAGCCAGGCTCAATTTTTTCTAAAATTCGGTGCATCAGCGGAAGCAACTGGTCATCGCCCGATGATAGCTTGCCCAGGAATTTGTTTCCGGTAATCAAAACACTAAGATAGTCGTGCAGACCCACCATGGGTATGTTGCCGGCCATCACTACGCCAATTTTGTGTGGATTTTTATTCTCGAAAGCGGCCAGGGGATATTTGTGCAGCCATTTTTCAATTTTGCTTTGTTGAAGGCTTTTTCCGGCAGCTGCGATGGCATAACGTAATTGGTCGGGCGTAAACCAGCCATTGCTGTTTTGGTGCGTGCTAACCAACGAATTCAGCGTGCCAATCTCGTTTCTAAAACTGTGAAACTTTGTGTCATCGGGATTGCGCAATATTTCCCCAAGTTTGGCAAAGGCATTTATCTTATCAGTTAAATTCAAAATTCAAAAAGGTTTTTGCAAATGTAAGACAAAAAAGTAGTGTCATCGCTACCTAATTCTTACATTAAAATTCCTGATTTTATTTTTTTCTTGTTTTTTTGAAAATTACAGAACTATATTTGCCGCCTGGTTTTTTTAGCCGATCATTTGCTGATTTATTAATGAGTAAATCTATCGCCGAAGGCCGAATATATTTATTTAAATTTATTATTTGCTTCATGGCACAAAAAAGAGTAATTAAAAACATCGACAATATCTCTGATGAGATTAAAGAGGCTATCCGGGAGAAATACCCCGATGGCTGGCAAAATGTGGTAATGCGGGTTAACAAACCCGAAAATACTTTTTTTCATGCTATCACGGTCGATCACGATGACACTTCATACATGATTAAGGTTAATGTTAAAGTTGATTCGATTGAAGAACTCGAACGCCTCGAAAATCAGGACGATGATGATCATGATGATGACGATGATACCATTGCCGGTGGCGAAGAGGATATTAAGGATGTGGACGAAGGAGACCAATAATAGCCATGCTTTGTATCGAACGAGAATTTACTAATCCCTATTTCAATATCGCTGCCGAAGAATACGTGCTAAGGCATTTTAGCGAGGATATTTTTATGCTCTGGCGCAACGAGCCTTGCATTATCGCGGGCAAACACCAAAATACCCTTGCCGAAATTAATGTGGACTATGTGCGCGAAAACAATATTCCGGTAGTACGCCGTATTACTGGTGGCGGCACGGTGTTTCACGATTTGGGAAACCTGAACTTTACCTTCGTAAAAAATGGCAAACCCGAGCAACTGGTCAATTTCCGCAAGTTTACCCAACCTATCATCGAGGTTTTGCAGCAGCTCGGCGTTGAAGCTAAATTTGAGGGTCGCAACGACCTTACCATTCAAGGGAAAAAGTTTTCGGGCAATGCCGAACATGTACACAAAAACCGGGTGCTACACCATGGGACGTTGCTTTTTTCGGCACAATTGGGAAACCTGAGTAAGGCACTCAAAGTGGATCCTTCAAAGTTTAGCGACAAGGCCGTGAAATCGGTAAGAAGCCGCGTTACCAATATCTCGGAACATCTTACCACGCCCATGGATGTTATGGATTTTAAACATCAAATACTAAAGCATATTCAGCAAACACATCCCGAAATGGAAATCGTAAATTTTACGGATGAAGATGTGAAAAACATACAAAAGCTGGCTGATGAAAAATACCAGACCTGGGACTGGAATTTCGGCTATTCGCCCACGTATAATTTCAATCGCAGGCTCAAGGCCAATGGTGGTAATGTGGAATTTCATTTTGAGGTAAAAGACGGGATCATCGAAAAAGCCCGCATCTTTGGCGACTACTTCAGCCTTTACGATACAGCAGATATTGAAGTACTGTTGACAGGAAGCCGCCACGATAAAAATGCGATTCGTCAAAAACTTGAAGCCATCGAAATCCAGCATTATTTTAAAAATTTCACCAAAGAGGAATTTATCGATGGGATGTTTTAATTTTTCCTGTCTTGATTTATGTTTCGTTTTTTTTAATTGATACAAATATAAAACTCATATTATGATCAAAGAAGCGATTTTCGGGAAACTCTGGGATATTTATACCAGCCAAAACCCATCCGTAAAAAAAGTGCATCAGCTTTTTAGCGACCTGGGCGAGGAGGTGGAAAACGATCATATTGCCTTCCGTACCTTCGATGACCCGCGCATAGACGTGGACGTGCTGGCCAAACCTTTTATAGCTGCTGGCTACGAAGAAAAAGGCGACTATCAATTTGAAGCCAAAAAGTTGTACGCCAAGCATTACGAGCATAAAGGCGATGCCAAGGCACCGCGCGTTTTTATCAGTCAGCTCAAAACGCACGAGTTCAGCCCATTTTTGCAGAAAACGGTAAAAGAAGTGGTGGATAAAATTGACGCTGACCTTCTGCAATCCGATGCGCTTATTTTTAGTGGCAACACCTGGGGCACGCCTTTGTATGAAGTGTATGAGCAACTGCGCCAGGAATCAGAATATGCTGCCTGGCTTTATGTGTATGGCTTTTGTGCCAATCACTTTACCGTAAGTATCAATTATTTGGAAAAGCTCAATTCGGTGGAAATGGTCAATGATTTCCTAAAAAACAAGGGCTTCCACATCAACGATTCGGGTGGCGAAATAAAGGGCACGCCTGCTGAGCTGCTTGAGCAGTCGAGCATCAAATCGGAGGTTGTAGCCGTTGATTTTGATGAAGGCTCGTTCGAGATTCCCGGATGTTATTACGAATTTGCACGTCGCTATCCCGACAAGGATGGGAAATTGTATTCGGGCTTTATCGCCAAATCGGCGGATAAGATTTTTGAATCTACGGATTTTTATAAAAAAGACTAGGGGATGTCCGATGTCCGATGTATGATGTCCAATGTCCGATGTTTATCGACATCTAAAATCTAAAATCTAAAATCGGAAATTAAAAGAATTCCAGGCTTGCAATCTCTATTTAATGTGAGCTAAGACGCGCTATTTTCAGGGGTAAAGACGCGATATTATTAGAAGGCTGAGACGCGATATTATTAGAAGGCTGAGACGCG
>CAZGAO010000090.1:0-13852 GCA_964523795.1 uncultured Lentimicrobiaceae bacterium | reverse complement strand
GACGCGCAGATTATTAGAAGGCTGAGACGCGATATTATTAGAAGGCTGAGACGCGCAGATTGCGCGTCTGTACAAGCGTGCTAATGCCTGGCAGAGGAATTGGATTATGGCGGTTTTGCGCTGAATAGGCGATTAAAGTAGGTTTGTTTTTGGGCAATGCGTAAAGACGCGCTCCCTTACGAGATGCGCGTCTAAGAGATGATTGTCAGAGATTGCTCATAAAACTGAATCTTAGGCTTTGGCAAGCCTTTCCCGTGCCAGGGTTGCAATCTCCTTGTTTGTAAGTCTGCCGAACTGCGGGGCTGCTATCTCTTGCCATTCAATCTAAAATCTAATATCCACATCTAAAATCTAAAATCTAAAATCTGACATCTAAAATCTGACATCTAAAATCTAAAATCTGACATCTGACATCAAAGAGTCTTTAGTGTGATTATTTTGGAACTATTAAAACATTTTTGCGTTTAATGCGGTTTAGTTATTCTAAATCATTAATTATTTTTGAGTTTCGCAATTTAGAATGAAGAAAAATATTTTCAAAACACTCCTCGTGCTGGCCGGTATTATCATCGGCTATTTTCTTGTCTTGTATCTCTATCCAAAAAATGCCGGACGTTATCCCTTCCTGGTGATTCTGCTTGCCGGTGATTATTATCTTTGGTCGGCATTCAAAAGCTGGGTAAAGAGCAAGGGTATTTTTATGCGTTATTTTTACCGACTGCTTTATTGGTTGCCGATATTGTTGTTAATATCTACCAGTTTGTTTGGCCTTATTTATCCTTCCGACCTGTGGCCGCGTGGCTTTAGCATCTATCTTTTTGGGTTTATCTTTGTGGCGTATGCTGCCAAGGTCTTGCCCATACTCTTTCTTTTGCTGGCTGATATTTTCAGGGTTTTTCAGTTTGCCAACAAAAAGGCAGCTTCACTGGCAAAAAAACATCCTACACATAACAAGGGTGAAAAAATAAATCGGAATCAATTTCTAAAAAAAGCAGGACTGATCAGTGGCGGCCTGATGTTTAGTGGTCTGCTGATGGGAATGTTAAAATGGGCCTTCGATTTTAAAATTCACCACCATCGTTTGGTAATCCCGCACTTGCCTGATTCGTTTAACAATTTGCGCATTGTGCAGCTATCCGATATTCACCTGGGTAGTTGGGCCTCTAAAACTGCAATGCGCGAAGCCGTGGAACGCATCAACGACTTGCAACCAGATTTGATTTTTTTTACCGGCGATCTGGTCAATTATAAAACTGATGAAGCCTTTCCTTTCGAGGATATATTGGCCGGGCTAAAAGCCGAAAGCGGAATCTTTGTTACGCTCGGCAACCACGATTACGGCGACTATACCCGGTGGCCATCGGTGGCAGCCAAAAAGCAAAATATGATTGATTTGTACGATTTTTACGACCGGCTTGGATGGCAGTTGCTGAACAACGAAAATTCGGTTTTTGCTAACGAAGACGGAAAGCTGGCTGTTGTTGGCGTTGAGAACTGGGGCGACTTTGGCCGCTTTCCAAAATACGGCGACCTGGACAAGGCTTTGGATGGTGCCCGCGACAGCGATGTTAAGTTGCTGCTTTCGCACGACCCTTCGCATTGGGATAAAATTGTGCGGCAGCAGTTTCCGGATATCGACCTCACCTTTGCAGGGCATACCCATGGATTTCAGTTTGGCGTGGAAATTAAAAATATAAAATGGAGTCCGGCGCAATACATCTACAAACATTGGGCTGGCATCTACCACAATCCCGACAAGCCCTCACAGCGACTTTATGTAAACCGTGGTCTGGGCACCATCGGTTATCCCGGCAGGGTGGGCATCCTGCCCGAAATATCACTTTTTGATCTGGTGAACGCAGCATAAAATTGTCCTTCCTAATTTTAATGTTTTGAAATGATAAAAATTGTATAGCGATGAATAAATCAGAACTTATAGCACTTATCAAGCGCAAACAATCGTTTTTGTGTATTGGTCTGGATACGGATATCAGCCTCATTCCTCCCCATCTTCATCAATACGATGATCCTGTTTTTGAATTCAACAAACAAATTATCGATGCCACACATCATTTGGCTGTAGCCTATAAGCCCAATACCGCCTTTTACGAGCACCGTGGTGCTGAGGGTTGGCTTAGTTTGGAAAAAACCATGCGCTATCTCGATCAGTACCGCAATTCGGTTTTCACCATCGCCGATGCTAAGCGTGGCGACATTGGCAACACTTCATCGCAATACGCCCGGGCCTTTCTCGCCTCTCCTCCGGCGGGTCTGGGTTTCGACTCCATCACAGTTGCGCCATACATGGGCAGCGATTCGGTGCAGCCTTTTTTAAAAATCGCTGACAAGTGGGTCATTCTCTTGGCACTCACTTCCAACCAGGGTTCCTTCGATTTTCAAACACAAAGGCTGGCCAATGGAAAACAGCTTTTCGAGCAGGTTATCGAAAGCTCGAAAAGTTGGGCTAACAGCGATAATATGATGTATGTGGTTGGGGCTACCCGCGCCGATATGTTGGCAGAGTTGCGCAAGCTCATCCCATCGCATTTTTTGCTCGTTCCGGGCGTAGGTGCTCAAGGGGGTAGTTTGGCCGATGTGTGCAAGCATGGCTTTAACGCTCATTGTGGCTTGTTGGTCAACTCTTCGCGTGGGATTATCTATGCCTCATCCGAAAAGGATTTTGCCAATGCCGCCCTTACACAAGCACTTGCTCTGCAAACACAAATGGCAGCGGAGCTTCAAAAAGCAGGATTGTTTTAAAACGCTAACGATATCCATTTTTACCCGTTTACAAACGACTATATCCGCTTCTAAGCGAATACAAATATTTAATAACCGAATCCCAGCTTTGGCTTGCCCTACCTTTGTTTCATCAAATTTTTTATTGTTTAATTTAAAAATTCAATAGTCATGAAAAGTTTAAGAAACAGTGTTCAACTCATCGGTAATCTGGGCAACGACCCCGAAGTAAAAGAAGTAGCAAACGGAACTAAAATGGTACGCCTCTCGCTGGCCACCACCGAAACTTACCACAAGGCCAATGGCGAGAAAACAAGCGACACGCAGTGGCACAACCTTATAGTGTGGGGCAAGCTGGCCGAAGTAGCCGAGAAGTACCTTAAAAAAGGAAAACAAATTGCCGTCGAAGGCAGGCTCGAAACCAACACTTACGATGACAAGGAAGGCAAGCGCAAGTATTTTACCCAGGTGCGCGTCAACGATTTGGTGATGTTTGGCAAAGAGGCATCATAACAGATACTCCCATTAAAAAACAAAAACCCCGGCTTAGTCGATCAAGTCGGGGTTTTTACTGATCCACGAAAATTCTTTTGCACCTATTTTTTTATTTCGTGGATAATAATTCTATCAATTTGTTTTTTATTATCCGGGAGATAATTTGTGGCAACATCCCAGATTATTTCGTAATCAATTCCAAAATACGCGTGTGAAATTTTGTTTCTTAGATAGTACATTTCCTGCCAAGGAACTTCCGGGTACGTTTCTTTAAACTTATCAGGTAAATTTTTTGATGCTTCTCCGATAATTTCAAATTACAGCATCAACTGTCTTGTAATCGAGTTTAAAGTTTCTGAAATCCAAATTTTCAAGATATACTGCAATTCTGTTCATAGCATTTTGAATGTCATGCAGGTACATTGTGTATGATCGGTTTTCTTTTTTTACCTATGCGTATATTACTTGATTTAAAATATGCTCCTTGATTTGTTCTTTCAGCGCGTTTTTTGTTACCAAATCAATTCTACGATTGAATATTTTTTCAAGGTATATTTCTAATGAAAAGAATTTCCAACCTATTGGTTTTTCAAGAACGACAAGCAAATCAATGTCACTTTCTGCATTAAAGGATCCATCTGAAAAAGAACCAAATAATCCAATTTCTTTAACTGAATAATCTTTAGAAAGATAGGGCTTCAATTCTTTTATTTTCGCTAATATTTCATTGTTTGAATTCATAGTTCAAAGATAGTGCTTTTTATGAATATCAATCCAATTCGTAACCATCGGTCTTTCCTTTGTCGATGGCAGGTATTCCTTCTTTCATCCACACCGGCTCGGGAGCTCCTTTCAGGTAATGATCGAAAAACTGGTACATGCGTGTGTCCAGATCCATGCGGTTAGGCCATTTGGTCAGGTTGTGTTCTTCACCGTTGTAAGTAAGCATCCAGGCAGGCTTTTGCAGGCGGCGCATGGCCACAAACATTTCGATGCCCTGATACCATGGCACAGCTCCATCGTTGTCGTTGTGCATGATAAGCAGCGGGGTTTCAATTTTGTCGGCATAAAACACAGGCGAGTTTTCGATGTAGAGCAGGGGCTTTTCCCACAGCGTTCCACCGATACGGCTCTGTGTTTTTTCGTACTGAAACATACGGCTCATGCCACTTCCCCAGCGTATGCCACCGTATGCACTGGTCATGTTGCTCACAGGTGCTCCGGCCATGGCGGCAGCGTACAAGTTGGTTTGTGTTACCAGATATGCCACCTGGTAGCCGCCCCAGCTTTGTCCCTGGATACCCATGTTTTCTTTGTCGATAAACGGAAATTGGTTGGTCATGGCAAGGGTTCCGCTTATTACCGCACGTTGGGCACTTTCGCCAGGATAGCCTGTAAAATATGGAATGTCTGGGACAAAAACCACGTAGTCGTTGCTTACGCAATACGATGGATTGATGATGGAACGGCTGGGCGATAGGTGGCGGAAGCGGTGGAGATTGTCTGAGTTGCGCTCGTAAAAATACACCAGCAGTGGGTATTTTTTTTCAGGGTCGAGGTTTTCGGGCGTGTAAAGCAAGCCTTCCAGTCGGTCGCCATCTGCCGAAGTCCAATCCACTAATTGTACATCGCCCCACAAAAAGGCCTCGCGCTGGCGGTCGAGATGGGTAATTTGCATGGGCGCATCAAATTTTAAAGTACTCCAATACAAATCGGGATATTGGTCGAAGGCTTCTTTGGTGAAGATGATTTTTTTAGAGTCTTTGGCTTTTGTAAGTCGCGAAAACTGGTAGTCATCCATGATAAGCTGAGTAGGCTTTTTGCTGGCTTTTGGCGAACTCAGGTAATATCCGCTTTGCTTTGTGCTAAAGTTAAAAGCCGAAAGCAGCATTTCCTTTTCGATGTAAATCGCCTCTTTATCCAATTTTTGGTAGCGAAACCGAATGTCGTTGTCGCGGCCATAGCCGCCGGTTATCCTTTGTGCTTTTTCTTTTCCGCTGGGGTCAATGCGCCAGATGTCGTACTTATCGTAAAGCAAAATGTATGTGTCTTTTTCTGTCCAGCCCGCCAGGCCATAGCTTCCCGGAAGCTGGGGTACATCGTTCAGCTCGTAATAAAAATTAAAGGGCAGGTCTTTGGTCAGCGCGATGGTTTTGTCATCGGCAAGGTTTTTTGCATACCACGCCGAATCGGTGGTGAGATACCACACCAGGTATTTCCCGGCAGGGGAGAGGCTTGCCTGCGATTGTTGCCGGGTGAGCACTTTGGTTTTTCCACCGGTATTTATATCCACGGTGTAATAATCGCGGTACGAATCGTCCCATGACATAAGCTGGCTATAAGGCTTGTTGGTGCTGGCCAGGGCAAGTTCCGAATTTCCGTGGGCATACAGGCGGATGTCGGGAATTTCTTCGGTGGCCAGTTGGTTCATGCTTTGTTTTTCGGGAAAGTAAACTGCCAGAAAATTCCGTTTCTGTTCTTTTTCTACTTGTTTAAGTTGCTGGGGTTGGAGCAGCGGGTCTTTCCAGTTCCAAATATCCACACTGTATTTCTCCTCCTTCAGCAGCGTATCCTTAGGCTCGGTTTCAACTTGGGGCGCAGTGCCAAAATATAGCCTGGTGCCATCTTCGGAGAAATCGGGTTTGCGATGCTCGCTCACGCGCCATTGCACAGGCAGAGCCGGGTTCAAACTATCAATTATAATTTTTGATTCTTTGGCTTTTGAATTCCAATAAGCCAGATTATAGTTTTTAAATTTTGAAGTATCCGAGGAATACACGAAGGTCATTTGCTCGCCATCCTCGTCCACCGAAATTTGTTTGGATACGCCGGGTGCTGAGAAGGTGAGCTCCGAAACTTCTTTGTTTGGATGGAAGCGATAAACGAAGGTAGAATCGATGGAATCGTTGTTGGGCGCGATAAAGGCAAAGAGTCCGCCATTTTTGGCTACCTCGAAGTCGCTCACGCTTTTGTAGCTAAAGGTTTTGCCTTCTATCACTTTCGTTATCACCAGCTCGGTTCCCTCGGCTTTTTTATTTTTTTTCTTTGGTTTGTCCTTTTTCCCGACCAGGGTATCCGATTTTTCGGTGGTATCTTTTACAGGAACGGCTTTTTCGAGGTGATAGGCCAGCCAGTCGCTGCCGTTTTCGGGAAGTTTAAAATCTTTGACCCGGGCAATTTTTTGGAGGTGTTTTTTTTCGGGAGTATAGATGCCGAGTGAATCTTTGGGGAGGTCGTCTTTTTTTACTTCGGCCAGCTTGGCCTTGCGCAGGGTGTCGGCCTGCGGTTTAATTTTAAAAACCAGGATTTTCGAATCGCCCGAAAACTGGGCATCGTAGCCACGGCTGATCGAATCGTAGCTGTTTTGTACCGTATTATAAATGTACAGCCAGCCATTGCCCTTTTGCGGATTAACTTCGTAGCTCACCCATTTGCCATCGTTGGAGATTTGACTTTTTTTCAGGATTTTCCAATCGGGATAATCGGACTGGCTAACTGCTTTTTGCTGTGAATAGGCTGAGGCCGAAAAGAAAAACAGAACTACAAGGAAGATCAAATTACGCATCATAATATATATTTTAGATTCAGCCACCAAAAGTAAAAAACAAAAAATAAGGAGTGTTTCAGACAGCGCAATTATCGCTTACAAATTTTAACAGCACTTAACCTACCAGGTTTGCTCCCGGGAGTAAGGCACTACCGTTAAATGAGTCAGGTAAGTTAATTAGAAGGGAACCTGGTAGGTTTACGTTCATAAGCTTCCAGGATTATTTGACCGCAAAGCACGCAGGGGGCGCAAAGGATTTTTCTGAGGAAAAACTGCACCAGCAATACAAATATTTCATTAACTTTGGCGGACATTAAAAACGCATAATTATGAAAAAGTACACTCTTCTTATGATTTTGTTGCTAATAGCTTGCATCACCCGGGCACAAGATTGCCTGCCTGATGGGATTTATTTTTTTACGCAAGGTGATATTGATAATTTTCAACTTGAATATCCAGATTGTACCAGAATAGGTGGTGATGTGTGGATAAGCGGAGTTGATAACCTAAGTGGCTTAAGTGTGTTAAGATATATCGGTGGAAATTTGGACATTAGTTCCACAAATAACCTCAGCAATCTGTCGGGATTAGAAAATCTGGATTCAATTGGTGGTAATTTCTTTTTGACCAATAATGATAATTTGATCAATTTAACAGGCCTTGACGGATTAAAAACAATCAACGGCGAAATTTTAATAGCTGAAAATTCATCACTTAATAATCTAACAGGATTAGATAGTTTAGGGTATGTAAATTTTTTCCTTATCGAAAATAATGACTCTATGACTTCATTGTCTGGTATGGAATCCATGACTTCTATCGGGCAATTTATAATATACCAAAACAATAGCTTATCTGATTTAACAGGGCTGGAAATCCTGGAGTCGATTTTTGATTTTCGCGTACTGGAGAATTATGGTATTACAAGTCTTGCAGGATTGGAGAACTTATCCACCATTCAAAATTCTTTAAACATTAACGGAAATATGCACCTAACCACCATCGAGCAACTTGAGGGCGTTTCGCTTATTCCGAATCAAGTGTTCATTGTCTATAATCCAAATCTTATTAGTTTAACAGGCTTGCACAATATTACAAATATTGGCTACAGTTGTTATATTTGGGATAATTTTTTGTTAAGCGACCTCAGCGGTTTAGATAATGTGACGAGCATTGGGTCTTTGTTAACTATACGAGGCAATGCATCACTGGTAAATCTGCATGGATTAGAGGCACTTTCTTATGCAGGGGGAATTTCAATACGTGAAAACCTTTCGCTAGTTAGCTTAACAGGAATCGACAGTATTGAGGCAGTATCGATAGATAATCTGTCCATAATGGATAATCCGGCATTGAGTACCTGCAATGTGACAAGCATTTGTGAGTACATTGTTAGTCCGAATGGAGTTTTAAACATAAGTGATAATGCTATCGGATGCAACACGCCACAAGAAGTTGAGGATGCTTGCTTCGTTGGTTTTGAAAATAAAGAATTAAACAGATCCCAATATAAAATTTATCCCAATCCTTCATCAAATTATGTGATTGTAGAAACTGTTGCCTTAGAGCCGAACACCATGATAACGCTATCAGACATGCAAGGACGGAAACTTATTAAAACGCCGGTAATAAACCATCACGAAATTATTGATATCACGCAATTAAATAAAGGCCTGTATTATTTACAAATAAAAAATGATTTTTCGGTTAATGTTTTCAAGATGTTGAAAAAGTGATAAACAAATTGGTGAGTATCGTCAATAATTTAAAATAGGATTAACTTAAAAATCTGAATAGGGCATCGTATGACACCACGACAAATTGAAAGTACAAGGAAGAAAATTAAAAGCATAAGAGCGGCACTGTTTGACAAGTATTTTGGCCGGGAAATTGTCCCCATTAAAAAATATGAATATTCCAACCTGGATATTCCTGAATTTGCAGCATATTTTAATTACTCTGCTCAAAACGATAAGTTGTTCGACTTCTCCGAGTGGTTGATTGCATTTGAAAATTCTGACCGATTTCAGGATATTAAAAATCGCTTCATCCAAATCAATAAAAAACTCCACGATAATAACGATCACAAAACCCATCGGGCCTTATTGGCTGAATGCTGGGAAATTGAAAAGACTTAAAAAAAACCATACTTTGAATTTTAATGATTGGATATTCCCTACCTTTGGCAGCCTGTTTCTTTGCATAACATAGCATTTGGAATTGTTGAGAATAAAAGTAAAAGGGCGAAAGTGTTTCATAGAAAAGGACTGCTTATTTGCTGACACGAATAAAATCATGGAACTTACAAAAGAGCAATACGACATTATTCATTCCAGCGGTAACATAAAAATAAATGCCGTTGCCGGATCGGGTAAAACTACCACCATTATCGAGTATGCTAAAGCCCAGGCTAAAAACAGTCGCATTCTTTACCTTGCTTTTAACAGATCCGTAAAATTAGAAGCCATCAAGAAGTTCGAGGATGAAGGGCTTTATAATGTAAAAGTTGAAACAGCGCACTCGCTTGCCTATAAAAACATTGTTTTTAAATACCATTATAAAGTTCGACCACAGGGCTACAAAACTTACGAAATTGCCCAAATTCTTGGATTGAAGGGAAATGGAGAAAAACTTGCTGAGTATATTATTGCGAATCACATCAATAAATTTATTACGTATTTCTGTAACAGCAACAAACAAAAAGTAAAGGATTTAAATTATCTTGATCTTGTTAAGGATAGCAAGACAAAAGCTTTTGTAAAAATCTATTACACTTACATCGAAAAACAAACCAGAGTTCTTCTGAGTAAAATGGACAAGGGCGAAATTGAAATTACCCACGATTTCTATTTAAAGAAATTTCAATTATCAAATCCAAAACTAAATTACGATTACATATTGTTTGATGAAGGCCAGGATGCCTCCGCAGTAATGCTCGACATATTTTTAAATCAAAAAAAGGCTACAAAAGTAATCGTTGGCGATACACACCAGCAAATTTACGGTTGGCGTTTTGCGGTAAACTCTTTAGAAAAAACAAGATTCAAAGACTATTACCTTTCTACAAGTTTTCGTTTCAGCCAGGATATTGCAAACCTGGCAATGTATGTGCTGAGTTGGAAAAATAATTTGGGCAAAAATGAACCAATTTCAATTGTTGGTAAAGGAATAAACAAAAAGTATAAAGCTAAAGCAGTTCTCGCCCGAACTAATCTGGGGCTCTTGTTGAAGGCCATCGAATACGTTACCGAAAAGACGAATGTTAAAAATATCTATTTTGAAGGAAATATAAACTCATATACTTATGCAGATGAAGGGGCATCACTTTATGATGTATTAAACCTCTATAATGGTAAGCGTTGGTTGATAAAAGACGAACTTATCAAAAAGATGAAAGATATTGATGAGCTAAATGACTACATAAAAAAAACGGAGGATGTGCAGCTTGGAATGATGGTTGACATTGTAGAAGAATATGGAAACCAAATCCCCGGAATTATTAAAGCAATCAAAAACAAGCACATCGCAAATGACGAAAAGGAAAATGCAGAGATGATTTTTTCGACTGTACATCGCTGCAAAGGAATGGAATACGATGCTATTCAAATTGTAAATGATTTTATTAATGAAGATAAATTAGAAAAAATCACCAATGATCATCTAAAAGAAGCAGATTTATCAAAATTGACTGAAGAGATTAATCTGCTTTATGTAGCCATTACACGAACCAAAAACAGCATTCACATTCCCGAAACACTGTTGCCAAAAGAATATCCCAAATCTCCTCAAATTCATGTAATGAGAGTTGAAGAGGAAGATGAAAGCTATGAGAAAACAAGTTTAAAACATCACAAATCGAAAGAGAATGAACCTGAAAATGAAAATAAATATGCAGTTGATAAAATCAGGACAAAGTATAAAGAAGCCTATAAACCCTGGACGACTGAACTTGATGATGAGTTAACAGTGATGTATTGTGAAGGTATTAACGGGCGCGATGTGGCAAAGCACTTTGGACGGACAAAAGGAGCCATCAGGTCAAGAATTAGAAAACTCGAACTGGAAGAAAAATACGGATAAGATGATAAAAGACAAGATAGCGAATGCTTAAACCCAGGAAAGAACCCCAGCAGGTAAAATCGGAGTTGCACCCACGCAACAAGCACCGGCAAAGGTACGACTTCGACCTTTTGAAGGAAACTTCGCCGGAGCTATCCAGGTTTGTGCGCCCCAATGATTATGGCGACGAGTCCATCGACTTTTTTAATCCAAAGGCCGTGAAAGCACTCAATCTTGCGCTACTCCATCATTATTATAATATTCAATTTTGGGATGTCCCCGAAAACTATTTAAGTCCGCCCATCCCCGGAAGGGCTGATTACATTCATTACGCGGCAGATATTTTGAGTAAATCAAATACGGATAAAATCCCCGTTGGGAAACAGATTAAATGCCTGGATGTGGGCGTGGGTGCCAATTGCATTTATCCCATCATCGGCCACCGCGAATATGGCTGGAGCTTTGTTGGCAGCGACATCGACCCGCTTGCCATAAAATCAGCCGAGGGCATTATCACAGCCAATCCTGGTCTGAAAACTGCGGTAAAACTCCGCTTGCAAGAAAAACCCAGGGACATGTTTAAAGGAATAATCCGACAAGGCGAAAAATTTGATTTGACTATTTGCAATCCGCCCTTTCACAGCTCCGCCGAGGAAGCCCTAAAAGCCACGCAGCGCAAAATTAAAAACCTGAAACAAAAGCACGCCGGCACTCCGCTAAGGAATTTTGGCGGTCAAAGCAACGAACTCTGGTGCGAAGGCGGTGAAGGCAAATTTGTTACCGACATGATTTTCCAAAGCAAAGATTTCGCCACTTCCTGCCTGTGGTTTACAAGCCTGGTGTCGAAAGAATCGAACCTGGAAAGCATTTATCATGTATTTAAACTGGTAAAAGCCACCGCCATCAAGCCCATCGATATGGGTCAGGGCAACAAAAAAAGCCGCCTGGTGGCCTGGACATTTCTGCAAAAATCGCAGCGCGATGTGTGGGTGAAAGGATGGACAAATCGGCACTAAACTCCAAAGCTGTTTTTAATGATAAATCAACTTTTATTGCGTAGTTTTGTTTCCTGAATAAAAATGGTTGACGTTGATTGATGCAAACGAAAATTTTAAAAAGTAAGAAAAATGATAGTAGAAAGACAAGATAACGAAATATTAGTCAGATTTTCTGCAGGTCTTAGAGCCTCTCGAATTCAGACAATTCTTGACTATCTGAGGTACGAAGAATTAACTTCTAAATCGACTGCCACAGAAGATGATATTGAAGAACTTCTAAAAGAAGTAAAAAAAGGTCGTTGGGATAGAACCAAAGTAGAATTAGGACTTAATGACTAATATCATTGTTGATACAAACATTGTGTTCAGTGCTTTCCTAAACATCAACAGTAGAATTGGTCAGATTTTAATAAATGGAAAAAATTACTTTCACTTTTATTCGCCTGAATATCTTAAGTTTGAAATACTCCAACATAAAGAGAAAATAAAATCCATTGGGAAACTCTCAGAAGTTGAATTTATTGAGACTTACGGGTTAATTCTCAGAAACATTACCATTCTTAATCATTCGATAATTCCACGAGAAATTTACAGAAATGCAATAATGATTTGCAGAGATATTGACATTGATGATACCATTTTTGTTGCTGTTTCTAATTTTGTAAAAGGCATATTATGGACTGGTGATATAAAATTGCTTAATGGATTGAAAAATAAAGACTTTATGAATGTAATACAAACAGAGGAATTATATCAAGATTTTTTACTCAGGGAAAAACAAATATGACCTTTGAAAACACATACGAAGTTAAACAGGATATGCATCTGATTATCCAACTTCCCGAAAGGTTTAGAACGAAGAAACGGGTAAAGGTAATCGTTGAGGAAATTAGTGAAAGTCGGCGGGAAAATATAAAGCTACTCAGGAAGGCAGCGAAGGATCCATTATTTCTTTCAGATATTAATGAAGTAACTTCCGATTTTGAAGATTCTGATAATGAATTGTTATGATAATTAAGAAGTGGAGCATCTGGAGAGCAAATCTTGATCTTGTTATCGGTTCCGAGCAAGGAAAATCCAGACCCATTTTGATTGTCAGTTAAGACGTAGCAACTTGTTTATCTTTGCTCAATGATGGATTTAAAACAAAGGCTATGAAAGATATTTTAGAGATAAAAGACATTGAGAAAATCGAAAGGCTTACAAATGAGTACGATTTACAAAAAGCATCTTTGCTTGAACGTAAATTGCGCCTAATGATTGATGAAAATCCTGACTTAAAGTCTATTCGTGAAAAACTTCGTGATTTGATTAAAAATTATGAAAATGGAGAATGGTCAGATTTTCAAAACATTTCAGATTCAAAAATTGAAGAATCAGATAAAGCAGAGGGAATAATCGATTCAGAACAAAGGTTCATAAAGAAGCGCAAAGAGACGATAAGAAAAAAACTTAAAGAGTACGACATGACGCAACAAGATTTAGGAGTAATTCTGGAACACCCAAAATCTTATATGAGCGAATTGATTAATGGCGTTTCTCAATTTACATTAAAAGATTTAGTGATTATTCATCGGATTTTAGGAATAAACCTAAAGACCCTAATACCAACTTACCTTCAATCTGAAACAAGAGATAAAGTAAGAATGTCAATTGCAAAACTTAATAAGCCAAAACTCGGATTGAGAAAAAAAGAATTAGCTTAACACAAGCGCATTACATTTTGTAAAAGTAATGGCAGGTAAGGTGCTAAATATCTGGGTTTTTAGCCCGCTCAAACTTCCTCGAGGTTTGATACGAAATTACCATGCAATCTGCCACTACTCATACAATTTACCATTAACGGCAAGTGTAAAAAGATAGCGACATCAATAAATTGAAAAGTAAACCATTGTGAAAGGACAATTTAACGAAATATTTACAAATCAACGGGGAAGCCAACCCTCAAACCCAACTTTGCATAACCCAACTTGCATTTTATAACAACCTGACATTCAGCACTAAAATTGTAATG
>CAZGAO010000089.1:0-20247 GCA_964523795.1 uncultured Lentimicrobiaceae bacterium | reverse complement strand
CATTCTTAATGATCGGGAAAAAGTGTCAAATATGTCATGCTATATGACAAATAGTTACTATAATTTTGCAGAAATACCTTCGAGGCAGTGTTGTTCTGCTTTTTGCAGCTAAATTTTACTTCATACGCAAGTCGTTCAACCGCTCCATTTACCACAAAGTCTATTTCTTTATTATCGGTAGTACGCCAAAACTTTAGGTCATCAATGGGGTACTTTTCCGAAAGGCGCTTAAAAACATAATTTTCTAAAAGTTGTCCCTTATCTTCTCTTTGCTCGAACGGGAAAAAGCGGTTTATCAGCACATTCCTCATGCCTAAATCGTAGAAATAGACCATAGGCATTTTGGTCAGTTCCTTTCGTAAATTTCCTGAAAATGGTTTGAGTAACTCAATGTGAAAACATTTTTGTAAAACGAATAAATATCTTTCGATGGTTTTATTATCAATGCCAATGGTATTGGCCAATTCATTTCTGTTGACAAGGTTGCATGCTTGTCCCGACAAAAGAGCAGCAAGTTTATAAAACGCATCACTATTTTCTACTCCTGATTCATCGATTTCTCTTTTTAGAAATGAATTTTTAAGCTCTCTTAAATACGCTCTTTTTTCATTGATATCTTTTTCCAGAACTACCGCAGGATAACCACCATAAATTAGATATTGGTTAAACATTTCGAGCATTTCATTTTGTTGCGCGGATATGTAGTCTGACTGCTTTCTCAAATTATCCAACACTAAAAGCAAATCCTCCCGATTTAAGAAAAGTAAAAATTCCTCGAAGCTAAGGGTTTGTAAAACAAAAATTCGTTTTCGCCCGGCCAAAGAATCTTTAAAAGAAGAATCAAGATAAAAAGCACTGCTGCCCGTTGCTACAATTTTTAGATTGTCAAGATATTTGTCGAAAAGATATTTTAAGAAATTTGAAGGATGGGCAGCATATTGAATTTCATCGATAAATATCACCACGCGCTCATTAGCCTCGTTTTTTGCTAATGGATTTTCTGGCCTAAGAGCGTATTTAAAAATATTTTCAGGGCTTTTATTAATATCCCTTAGGATATCACTATTTTCAAAAGATAAAAAAAACACACGGTCAGAATTTTCTTTCAACTCTTTAAAGAATTGTGAAATCATTGTTGTTTTGCCGGTTTGCCTGGCTCCGGTAATGATGGTATATTCTTTTTTATCCAAGTGATTTTGGATGCTGCTTTGTATTTTTCTATTGATAAACATACTTTTTACTTTTTACAAAAGTAATTAAAAACCTGATAATATTGGAGTGTGATTCCAAAAAAACCTGATATTATTGGAATGTGATTCCAAAAAAACCTGATAATTTTGGAGTGTAAGTTAAATACTTGTTAAAGTTTTGTCTTCAGGTGTAATAAGCCAATCTGTTTTGTTTACAGTTTTATTCTAAAAATAAAAGAATAAATTCGATTTTAAATCAATAACTTATAACGATGAAAGAAAACTTCACAAGCTCACTCCATCATGTTTTGGTTCACGAAGGCGGCTGGTCCGATCACCCGAGCGACCCCGGCGGTGCCACCATGAAAGGCGTTACGCTGCAAGTGTATCGGGAACACTTTGGGCAAGAAAAGACCAAGGACGATTTGCGCAGTATTTCCGATGTTGAGTTGGGGCAGATTTACCGCTCAGGGTATTGGGACAAATGTCGGTGCGATGACCTTCCTTCCGGAGTTGATTATGCCGTGTTCGATTCGGCCGTAAATTCGGGGCCGGGTAGAGGAGCCAAATGGCTGCAGGTGGCGGTGGGTGCAGTGCCCGATGGCGGCATTGGGCCAAATACGCTGGCAAAAGTATCAGGCCATGAACCTGCCGAAATCGTGAATAGCATTTGCGACAAAAGGCTAAGTTTTTTGCAAAGTCTGGATAATTGGAAAGTGTTTGGAAAAGGCTGGCAAAGACGTGTGGACGAGCTTCGCCGCACTGCAATGGAAATGGCTGGAGGCCGCGCTTAGGTAGAACGCGAATTCAGGTGGAACATAGATGACACGGATAATACGGATTTACACTCATCTGTTTCGGTCATCTCATTAATCAAAGAAAGCAGCTCATTAGGTGAGTTTTTGTTTATTCGCAATAAACACTTTTTGCGTTTAATGTTTAATGGCATTAAACAGTGAAAATTATCCCTGTTTGGAAATGGCTAATTCAAAGTTTGGTTTTGTAGACTGGCCAATTTTTTCTTAAAATGTATCTTTGCAAATTCTAATTTAATTTGTAGCAACAATAAACTATATCTTAATAAACGGATAAGTCAATTATACCATTAACTAATAACTCATTTTCGGTGGCAAAAATACGAATTACCAAGGCATACAAATTTGATATGGCTCACGCCCTGCCAGGGCACGACGGCCTTTGCAGCAATATTCACGGCCATTCCTACGAATTGCTGGTAACCCTAATTGGCGAACCTGTCAGCGATAAGGATTCGCCAAAGTATGGAATGGTTATCGATTTTAAAGATTTGAAGCGGATAATTAAAGGGCTAATCGTGGATGATCTGGATCATTCGATGGTGCTTCGCAAGGATGCACCTGTGGAATTGATTGCTGTATTGAAGAATAATTACGAACGAATTATTCTTGTGGATTATCAGCCCACCAGCGAAAACATGATCATCGACTTTGCCGAACGCATCACAAAGGCTTTGCCCCGGGGGGTAGAATTGCACCATTTAAAACTGTGGGAAACCGTAACTTCATACACCGAGTGGTTTGCTGAGGATAATCCTTAGAAAACTTCGGGTAAAACAAAGGAAAGCCGGGTTTATCTACTCCTGAAAATACATGCGTTTTACCCTTCGCGAGATGCCGGTCATAATTTCGTAGGGGATGGTATTCATTTCGGCAGCCAGGTCGCTGATGCTGCGATTGGGGCCAAATATTTCCACCTCATCGCCTTCGTGCACCTGCATGTCGCTTACATCAATCATGCACATGTCCATACACACATTGCCTACCACAGGCACCAGTTGGTGATTGAGATACACGTGCCCGCGCCCATTGCTCAAATAGCGGCTTAGTCCATCGGCATAGCCAATGGGGATGGTGGCCAAAAGCATGTCGGTGTGCGCCTGACCTGCCCGGCCATAACCAATGGTTTCGCCGGCTTTGATACTTTTTATTTGCGAGATGGCAGTTTTGAGTTTGGCCACACATTGCAGCTCATGCTGTTGCATGGCAAAGGGTGCTATCCCATAAAGGCCAATACCGAGGCGTACCATATCGAATTGGGCTTCGGGGTAGGCGGTTATCCCTGCGGTATTCAGCACATGCCGCATCACCGGATATTTGAGCATATCCGAAATCTGATCGGCAAGCGCGCGCAGCAAGGCAATTTGCCTAAGGCTAAATTCGCGGTGCTCGGGATAGTCGCTGGCCGCGAGGTGGGTAAAAACACTTTGCAGATAAACCCTCGGATTAGCTTTAATCCGGGCAGTTAGGCTGGCGATGTTTTCGGCTTCAAAGCCCAGGCGGTGCATTCCGGTATCTATCTTCAGATGAATTTTAACGGGTTTGTTGCGCGGAATGATGTTGCGGCGGATGGCAGCTTCGAGCAGGTCGAGAACACGGAAGTTGTATATTTCAGGCTCCAGACCATGGGCTATCATACTGTCGAAACTTTCCTCATCGGGATTCATCACCATGATGGGCGTTTTAATCCCGGCCTTGCGCAGCTCCACACCCTCATCGGCATAAGCCACGGCCAGGTAATCGATTTTATGAAACTGCAAAACATTGCCCACCTCAAAACTTCCCATGCCATAAGATCCTGCCTTTACCATGGCCATCACCTTAGTGGAAGGATTGAGGCGGCTGCGGTAATAATTCAGGTTGTGGATCAGGGCGTTGAGATTGATTTCCAGAACAGTTTCGTGGGCTTTTTGCTGCAAGGCCTGGCCGATAGTTTCAAACTCGAAAACCCGGGCTCCTTTGAGCAGGATGCCCTGGTTTTGAAATTTAGTAAACGAGAATACCTTTAAAAATTCGGGTGTAGAAGGGTAGAATTCCTTTTCCAGATCGAACTGATCGGCCTGCCTGCTAATGGCCGGACCGATGCCGATGAGGCGATGAATATTTTTACTCTTGAGCAGTTCGGCAATTTTTCCATAAAGATAAATATCGCTTTTCCCGCTTTGCAGGATGTCGGAGAGGATCACGGTTTTTTCCTGCTGCTGGCTTTGATGATTCAAAAAATCGAGGGCTATAATCAGCGAGTTGATATCCGAATTGTAGCTGTCGTTGATAATGGTGCAGTTATTAATACCTTCGATAAGCTCCAGGCGCAAGGCTATCGGCGTTAGTCTTAACATGCGTTCGGCGATCACCTTTGGCGAATAATCAAGATGGAGCATCAGGGCAAGGCAATGGATGCTGTTTTCGATGGAGGCCTCATCGGCAAAGGGAATAATAATCGTAAATTCCTTATCCTGATAAAGACAGGTGAGTTCGGTTTGTCCCTTTTCATTTTGCGTAGTTTTGCTTATGCTAAGGTCGGCGGCCTGCTTGCGGCTCCAGGTAAAGGCGCGGATGCTTTCGAGCACGCCCGAACGAATCACCACCTCGTGTATCTCCTTGTGGTCGGGACAATAAATCAGGGTATCCACCTTGGTAAATAATTTGAGCTTTTCGCCTACCTTTTGTATCCGGTTGATAAAATTTTCGCTGTGGGCTTCGCCGATATTGGTAAAGATGCCAATGGTGGGATTAATGATTTTTTGCAACTTTAGCATTTCTTCGGGCTCGGATATTCCAGCCTCGAAAATGGCCATTTCGTAATCGCTGTCGATTTGCCAAACTGACAAAGGTACCCCGATTTGCGAATTGTAACTCTTGGGGCTTCTTACTACCTTTTTGCCCGGCGAAATCAACTGATAGAGCCATTCCTTGATTATGGTTTTGCCATTGCTGCCGGTGATGCCAACCACGGGGATATTGTACTTTTTGCGGTGAGCCGCAGCCAGCTTTTGCAAGGCATCAAGGCTGTTATTCACCAGCAGAAAATTGGATTCGCTGAAAGCAGAAAGATCGATATTGGGCTGCGAGATCACAAAGTTACGTAGTCCTTTTTGGTAGAGTTCTGCAATATATTTGTGCCCATCATTGCGCTTGCTCAACAGCGCAAAAAAAAGCGTATTTTCGGCTTTAAACAGTCTCCGGCTGTCGATAAGGATGTCGTGGATGGGATAATCCTCGATGAGTTGGGGCATAAACTGTCCCTGAACTAAAGTAGCTATTTCGGAAATTCGGAATCGTGGTGCAAACATAAAAAAGGGGGATGGGGGGCTATGGTTTGGCCTATTTGTTTCGATGATTGTTGTTGCCATTGTTGTCATCATCATCCCACTCGTCCAGCGGGTTGGCATTCATCTCATCATATTCCTTGCGGTTTTTCACGATGTCGCAAGCCAAAAAAACGGCAGCGCGCATGGAGCTTTCATCAGCCAGGTTTTTGCCAGCGATGTCGTAGGCTGTGCCGTGGGCTGGCGAGGTACGCACGATGGGCAGCCCGGCGGTAAAGTTTACGCCCGATTCGAAGGCCAGGGTTTTGAACGGGATTAAGCCCTGATCGTGATACATGGCCAGCACGCCATCGAATTTGGCTTGCTGTCCGGAGGCAAAAAATCCATCAGCCGGATAGGGGCCATACACCAGGATTCCGTCATCGAAGGCTTTTTTAAGGGTAGGGATAATTGTGGTTTTTTCCTCTGTACCAATCAGGCCATCATCGCTTGCATGGGGGTTGAGGCCAAGCACGGCGATTTTAGGTTTTTGTATGCCAAAATCGCGCTGTAGCGAATCATGCATAATCTGTATTTTGCTTAGGATAAGGGTTTCATTAATAGCATCGGGCACCTCACGCAAGGGGATGTGGCCGGTAATGACACCGATTTTGAAATTGCCACTTACCATCATCATCAAAAACTCTTTTACATTGTGCCGCTCGGCCAAAAATTCGGTATGTCCCGGCGAGGTAAAATCATCGCTTTGAATATTTTTCTTGTTGATGGGAGCCGTAACTATGGCATCAATCTCTTCGCGCTCGATGGCTTCCACGGCCTGCTTTAGCGAAAGATAGGCCATCTCGCCGGCGATAGGAGTAGAAACCCCGAGGTCGATCTTCACCTCTCGCTCATCAATGTTGATAATGTTGGCGCGTTTGGGGTTGGCAGCATCGGTTCTCTTGATCAGATTAAAATTAAAATCTTTGGCATCAATAGTTTTGCGGTGATAGGAAGCTACCTTTGAATGTCCGAATACGATGGGGTTGATAAATTCCATGATCCGCCTGTCCATCAGGGTTTTTATGATTATTTCGTAGCCGATGCCGTTTAAATCGCCATGGGTAATTCCGATACGAATTTGGCTAGTTAGATCCTTTGATGTTTCTTGCTCTGTCATAATATCACATTTTGCGCAAAGATAATTCAAATGGATTGATCCGGTTTAAAAAGCAGGGATTTTTACGGGAATGATTTTGTTATTGATTTGAAGGCGCAAGACATATACCTGACGGGCATGGCCGGCAAGTGGGAAGTCGATTTGGCGGGCACGGCTTGAGCCTTCCATGATTTTGGCTCCGCCGATGGAGTACAGGGCAAAGTTTACACTTTCGCCTTCGGTGTTATCAACAAAAATGCTGGCCAGGCGGCTGGTCATGTCATAAGTCAAAAGGTAGCCCTGGGCATTGAGTGCAACATATTGCACGGCGATGGCCTGCGAAAAACCCTGGATTCCCAGTTCAAGCCGGTAGTAGTTTACCTGGTTTAATAGGGGCATGGTATCCTGAAATACATAAGGAATATCTGCATCGGGCGAGCCACATACTCCGTCAATTTCGCCAATAGTCTCGAAAAACTGCCCCTGATCCGAACGCTGAATACGAATGCCGGTGCATGAATTTCCACGGGTGATTGTCCAGCTTAGCCTTACCGCATCATCCACTGGTGTGGCAACGAATGAACGCAGGATAGGATGGGGATTTTGAGCCAGAAGAGAAAAAGGAAATAGTAGCGGAAGAAATATTAGCATTAAGGTTTTCATAGGCAAAATGAGTAAGTGATCAGCACCATTTAACAGCCCGGGGGCAGAAATGTTGAAGGGGGGCGGAAGGATATTTGTTCCCTTCGACTGTGATTGAGCTTGTCGAAACCAGCTCAGGGTAAAATCTGTTATTTGTTGAGCGAAGCGAAATCCTTGCCGCAGGCGGGATTATCCGTTAATCGTGTAATCGTTAATCGGCAAGTATTTGATTTCGTAGTTATTTTGATATTTATTTGCACATTTCGGACAGACGCGATGCACGTCCTGAGAAAACACCGCATCAATCCAATCCTCCACTACTCAGGTTCAGCTTTTCGATATTTGCGTGTTATTTACAGACGCGATGCATCGCGTCTCTACCCCCTGGCTCTGATGCAGATCCATGAATATCACTCCATATCCCCACCACTCCGGTTTCAATCATTCAATCAATCACTCTGCTAAAACTCCATATCCCCACCATCATCTCCGCCGGCATCATCTCCGTTTCGGCTGGCTTCTCGTTTGTAATTACTAATTTTCCAGCTTAAGCTAAGATTGAAAATTGGTGCATCGCGGTCGAAATAATCGTAGGTGTAAAAATTTGTGCCCGAGGTAGTCATCTCATGCTTTCCGGTGCTGAATATATCGCGTACCGAAAAAGTTGCGGTAAGATGGCGGACGAAGAAGTCCTTTTTAACCGCAGCATTGGTCATGAAAAATCCTTCGCTTTCGCCCTGCGCTGTTACGCTTGGGCCATAATACATCCCGTTAATCTGCAATCTGATTTCTTTGGGCAGCTTTATCACGGCGTTAAAGCGCCCATTCCAGTTCAGGCTTTCGGCATCCACGCTTTCGCCTTCAATTTCCCCATCCAGGCGGTAGTGAAATACATTTCCCGACAAGGTAACATTAAGCCATTTAAACGGGTCGCTGTTTATCATCAATTCACCACCAATCGAATAATCATTATTCAGATTTTCGTATGTATTCATAAAGGTGCCATCCTCTTGCAAAGTGCGGATGCGGGTAATTTTGTTGTTGGTAACTCTATAATAACCTTCGAGCGAAATCATCGATTCCCACAATCGCTTCTGGTAAGCCACCTCGTACGAATCGGTATATTCGGGTTCCAGGTCGGGATTGCCCTGGCGGTAATTGTATTGATCCATAAAACTAACAAAGGGGTCGAGATACCATCCACGAGGTCGGTCGATTCGGCGGGCATAGCTGGCCAACATCTGATCTTTATTTTCAAACGACTTGGAAAGATGCAGGCTGGGAAAATAATCCCATCGGTCGATAAGCGAAGGATCCTCAGCCTTTTGATTTTTTATTTCGCGGTAGGTATATTCGCCACGCAAGCCTAACTGATATCCAAAGGAATGCCATTTGTTTTGATATATCCCATATACAGAGTAAATGTCGCGACGGAAATCCATCTGATTCGAAAAAAGCGTGTCTTCAATCCATTCGCTAGCTACAAAATTATTGAAAACATAAACCTCTGTTTCGTCTTCTATACGGGCTTGCACGCCTGCTTCTATCTTACCCTCTTCGCCAACAGGCTTGGTGTAGTCCAGCTTTAAGCGGTACTCATCATCCGTATCTTTTTCGGTGGATTGTATTATATACGTATTACCATCGATTATATTCCAGTCCTTATCGCTGGCATATTCGCTCTGGCCATCTTTATCATCGCCATCGCGGTTGCGGTAATAAAATGAGCCATCCAGTTGATGACCCAAATCATCGAACTTATGCTGAAAATTAAGGGTTGCATTATAGTAGTTGCCCGAACGATTCATCGTTGTTTCGCTTATCGAATAGCGATCATAACTTAGGGGCTTGGTAAATTGGTGAAGGCTGGAATTGCCCCCGCCATTAAATTCGTAATAGCCCACTCTTCCCTGCACGCCGATGCTGGTCATTTCGCTCAAATAATAATCGAAGCCCGCTCTAAGACCATAGCCTTCGCGTCCCCGGCCCCGGTCGCCAAAACTGTTTCTATAAAAAGTAGTGTCGTTAATCAGGGTTTCGTTGCGGGTGGTGCGCTTTCCTTCACGCTTCCCATCGCGATAGTCGGCACCCACGAAATAGTTAAATTTTTTGTAACGATAGTTTAGCAAAAAGTCCAGGCTCTTAGATTCGTTGGAAGCTACCGAGGCGTTAACCACACCATTGAATCCTTTCTCAATTTTTTCTTTAAGAATTACATTGATAATGCCGGCCACTCCATCGGGGTCGTACTTGGCCGATGGGTTGGTGATAATTTCGATTTGGTCGATGTTGGAAGCCGGGATTTGCTGGAGGGCATCCGAGCCTTCCAAAACACTGGGGCGACCATCAATCAAAACCGTGAAAGAGCCGCTGCCCCGCAGGCTGACGTTGCCATCAATATCCACCTGCACCGAGGGGGTGTTTTCGAGGGCTGTTACCGCAGTCCCGCCTTCGGCCATAATATCCTGGCTCACATTCACCACCTTTTTATCAATCTGATATTCGATGTGTTCTTTTTGGGCAGTAATCACAACCGCTTTCAGGTTTTCGGTGGATGAGTGCAGATAAATCTTACCCAGGTCGATCGTCTTTTTTTGCGGGTTGATCTTGATATCGCTGACGAATTCTTTTTTGAATCCTATGAAATTGCCCACCAGATAGTAGCGGCCATAGGGTAGCTTTTCGAGGGCAAAAGACCCGTCCATGGCGGTAACTGTACCCGAAACCATCGATGAGTCGCGAAGGCTGAACAGAACCACGTTTGCATAGCCCATGGGTTTTTCGCTGCCGTATTCGAGCACGGTAGCACTCAGCTTTCCATCAGCAGGCATATCGCCTCGTCCGCCTGGTCGCTGGGCAAACAAACCCAGGCCAATCATCATCATCAAAAATGTGGGTGCTATCTTCATCATCATATTCATACGTACTATTATATTTTTTTCAATTTTGTATTAACAAAGCAGGTCAAACGAAGTTTGTGAATTTTGATTTTATAGACATTACAAAGTCTGTGATTATTCCATGGATGTAAAAAAATGTCAGCCTGGCTTTTTTCAAATAGCAAATTTTCGTTGACTTGCCCACTAAAAAATATGTTTCTGTTTTCGATTTGTTTTAATAAAATATTTTTACTTTCGCCCACAAAAAAGAATGAACATCCATACATCAGCCCATTTGAAAAGCCCTACAAAGTACTTTTTTATATTTTTAGTTTTGATGTTTCTATCAATGACGGGAACAATTAACGCCCAATCAGGCAAGTCCCACCAGCTACAAAAGTTGATTAACAGCACCTCCGGCGAAGAAAAAGTAAAAAACCTGCTTTTACTTGCCGATACATTACTCTATCAAAATCCTGACAGCAGCCTAACTGCATCGTTCGAAGCACTAAAACTTGCCGACAGCATACACAATCCTGCCCTTGCTGCCCGGGCAAATAACTACATAGGATTAGGACAAATGCAAAAACATCAAAACGAGAAAGCCTCAGAAGCCTTTACAAAATCACTTGAATATGCCAAAAAATCCGATGATTATTTATTGTATGTGAAGAATTTGGTTGGACTGGCCGAATGTCATTATGGAAAACTTCAATACGATAGTGCCAAAAATATTTTGGAAACTGCGAAACTACTGTCGTTGAAGCACAAGCTCGAAAATACCCTGCCGGCAATATATAATAACATGGGTAAAATTTCCACAAATGAAGGAAACCATTTGGATGCCATTGAAAAGTATTTAGTAGCTGCCGATATTTACAGTAAAAAGAAATATTTCGATGACCTGGCAATCGTTTACCATAATATCGGTTTGATTTATGTTGACCTGAAAAACTACCCGGAGGCCACGCATTATATTAATCTCGCTGTCGAGATTAACACCAAATACAATCTCCTGCCTGCACTCCATAACAATTACAATAGCCTGGGGAATGTTTACTCAGAAATTGATTCATTGGAAAAAGCACAATACTATTACAAGCTGGTAATAGAAACTGCACGTAATAACAACAACGAATACGATATGGCCAAAGCCTATTTAAACCTGGCCAATTTACTTAAGAAGCAAGGCATTTACGATGATGCCGGAAAATATTACGACAGCTCAATTTATTTATCAGAGAAAAATAACATTGTATTTGGTATTATTGTCGGAAAACTAAACCTCGGCAGTTATTACAGCGCCATTGGCAAGCACACTGAGGCACTGAAAGTTTTACATGAAGACCTGCAACTCCTTTCTCAATACAACATACCCGAAGTACAGACGGCACTGTACGGCATTTTCTCCTCCACTTTCAAAAATGCCGGAGTATATGATTCGGCACTCTATTATTACGAATTATACAACCACCTCAACGATAGCATTGCCAGCGAAGAAACCCATCAAACCGTGCTTTCGCTGGAAAAAAAATACCAGTCGGAACGCAAGGCCCGCGAAATTGCCGAATTGCAGGAAAACATTAACCATGAGAAATCGCGCAGCCGCCTGTTCATCATCACTTTTGTGTTTGTGGCCGTAGTGCTTGTTACTGCCATTTTTCTTTTGCTGGCCCGGCGGCGTGCAGCGAGATTGCGCGAACAACTTACCCGTCAGGAAAACGAAGAACTAAAAAATGTGATGGCACTGCGCAACCAGGAACTGGTATGTAAGGCATTGATGGTCTCGAACCTGAATGAGCAATTAGATAAAATCAACAACCATGTAAAACAAATCAAACCCTCGATAAACCCTGATGCCGCTCAAAGGCTGGATGTTCTGGTACATGACCTTGAAATCACCCTGCCCGAGCAGGCCTGGCACGAATTTGAAACCCGTTTCGAACAGGTACACCAGGGATTTTTCACCCGGCTTCTCACCAGTTTCCCCGAGCTTACGCCATCGGAATTAAAAATGTGCAGCCTCCTCAGGCTCAACATGACCACCAAAGATATTGCCCTACTCACCAACCGAAGCATCGGAACGGTGGACAATATCCGCAGCAGCATCCGCAGAAAATTACATTTGAATGGTGAAGATAACCTTACTGCTTTTTTGTTGAATTTGTAGTCTTCAGTCCGCAGTCCGCAGTTGGCAATCTTCAGTCCGCAGTTTTCAGCCCACAGTGCCGCGTAAGGGAAGCATTAACGAGGGTAAGTCATCCGATGAATTCCTCCAAACCGTAGTGCCACAGTTTTTGGAAACACGGACAGGCTTCGGGGCTATTCATCGGATGACTACCCCATACCAAAAAAAGGATTTCAGATTGCAGATTAATTGATTTTAGATTTTAGATTTCACCTACATCTCAAATCAAAAATCGCTAATCGTCAATCTTAAATCAACGAAATCTTCCCCATTAAATATCAATAGCCCCGGGTTTTAACCCGGTGAATTATGAATTACAGATGACCGCTCCCGCGTTTTCGCTAATAATGCCTTTGGCATTATTAGCGAAAACGCGGGGGATATCCATTCCTCAATTCAATCCTCGCCCTAAAGGACAAGGCTATTGATATTAAACCCTAAACCCCTCATATATTTAACCTTAGCCTCCATACCGTTTCCCACCTTAGACAAACATGAGAAAATCGTGAGGTGTATTTTTTGGACACCATGAGATAATCGTGAGGTCAAAAACTTGCTTTCTGCCCTTTTGACTCTTTACTTTGAGCCATGTATTTCAAAACCCGTTTTAAGCATCAAGTTATGGATGATCAAAATTTGAATATTCGAAAAGAACAAGGTTCTGAATGGAAAGAAAAAAAGGAAGCCATGCAAAGGCTTGCCGATGCCTTGCAAACCACTTCCCTACCCTTAGCCGATAAAACTGCAAACAGTCCTCCTCAGCCATCAGCCCCGGTGAGGTGCTGTTGGTTTATAAAACTCAAAACAAAGTTTTGGAGCACATTCCGCCAGCATTAAGCAAACTTCGGGAAATCAAAAAAAATAACAATGCACTATATTTTTTAATCATTAACCAAATAATTATTCATCATTTATCAAAACTAAATTGATATGGAAAAGAAAAAATTTATCACCTTTTGCATCGCCCTGATTATGATGGGCTGGAACCTGAGTATAAACGCTCAGACCTATTCCGGGGGAAACGGAACGGAAGTTTTGCCTTACGAAATCGCCAACAAAACCGACCTGAAGTACCTGAGCGAAAACAATAGCGATTGGGACGAACACTTCCTACAAACCGCCAACATTGTATTTGAACCTGCCGACTTTGCAGCCGGTGGTGCATTTTACAATGTGGGAGCAGGCTTTAGCCCAATTGGTAATGACACGACAAACTTCACGGGAAGTTACAATGGCAATAACCTTAGCATTACAGGCTTGTACACCAACAGGCCGAACCAGGATTGTGTGGGTATGTTTGGTTTATCTACAGGTGAAATTAAAAATCTGAAGCTGGAGAATGTAAAAATCATCGGGAAATATTGTACTGGTGGCCTGGTCGGAATATCTGGATATTGCTCAATAAGCAATTGCCAACTTAGCGGAACAATTTGCGGATATAATAATGTTGGTGGACTTGTAGGCATTCAATATTTTGGCATAATAAATACTTGTAGTGCTACCGGAACGGTAGAGGGTCAAGAAAATGTTGGCGGACTGGCAGGGGCAAATGTTAGTTGGGATTTAAAATCTTATGCACCCTCAGCAAATAACTTAGTAAACAATTTAAATAGCTTAACCGAAAAAAATGGTGATTCTATCATCTATCCGGATGCCAATGGAAACTTTTCCAAAACACCAAACATTGAGACGACCTTTGGAGATATGGTTGGCAGACAAGATATGATTAGCAATCTGCTAAATAAATCGATGGCGGTTAATAGGTTTACTGATATCAATAAATTTTACCTTGACACAGATCTTGTAGTAAGAGGAGGCAAGAGTTCGAAACTTGGCTATTATAATATTATTGGAACAATAATAAATTGTAATGCTGATGGGACGGTAAGTGGACAAGAAAATGTTGGCGGACTGGTGGGGAATAATTTAGGCTCAATATATAAATCTCATACTTCCGCAGCAGTGAGCGGAGTAATGAATGTAGGTGGGCTTGCAGGCAGGAATGATAATTTTATCATCTATTCGTTTGCCAGGGGTGATGTTTTTAGGATGTCGGGCAACGAAGTAAATTTTGGCGGATTTGTAGGAGAGATTAATGGGACAATTCACCAATGTTATTCCACCGGCATGGTATCGGGCGATGGATGGATTCCTACAAATAAGGGTTTTGCAGGATCGAAAATCACGGGTGTGTGTAGTGATAATTATTGGGATATCTTAAGTAGTGGCCAATCAGCTTCGGCAGGTCAGGGCAGCGGTGAAATAGAAGGTAAAAATACCAGCGAAATGAAGCAGCAGGCCACTTTCGTAAACTGGGATTTTACAAATACCTGGGCCATCGATCCCTCAAAAAACAATGGCTACCCATACCCCATAGGGAATAATTATTCCGGCGGTACAGGAACGCCCGAATCTCCTTACCTGATTGCCAATAAATACGACTTAAAATACCTGAGCGAAAATAGCAGCGATTTGGATAAACACTTCCTGCAAACCGCCGACATTGCATTTGATCTTGCTGATTTTGAATACGGCGGATTATTTTACAATAATGGAATAGGCTTCATCCCGATAGGGATATTTTATTACTCGTGTTTTACGGGAAGCTATAATGGCAATAGTCATAGTATTAAGGGCTTGTACATCAACAAACCTTGGGAATACTGTACTGGTATGTTTGGATGTATCGATAGCGACTTTGAGATTAAAAACATAGAACTAAAAGATGTCGATATCACGGGGGAAGATTATGTTGGCGGCCTATGCGGTGCGATAACAAAAGGTTCAATAAAAAATTGTAAGCTCAATGGCAGCATAATTGGCGAAACGTGGGTTGGTGGATTAATTGGTGCTGCATCCGATACTGTATCTATCAGCAATTGTCAGGTTGATGTTGATATTGTAGGAGAAGATTATGTTGGGGGATTAATTGGTACCGCATCCGACACTGATTCTATCAGCAATTGTCAGGTTGATGTTGATATTGTAGGAGAAGATTTTGTTGGTGGATTAATTGGTTATACATCCGATACTGTATCTATCAGCAATTGCCAGGTTGATGTTGATATTTTAGGAGGAGCTGGTGTTGGTGGATTAATTGGGGTAAACTCCTCTGGTAAAATAATAAGCTGTAGTGCTAGCGGAAAGGTATCCGGATCCATATTTGCTGGCGGCCTGGTGGGATTTAATGGAGGTTCAATATCAAAATGTTTTACCTCCGCAGCAGTTAGCGGAACGGGATTGGTAGGTGGATTTGCAGGAAATAACATAAGTGAAATTAGCGATTCATACGCCAGGGGCAATATTTTTAGGGATGCGGACACACTGGAGTATTTCGGCGGTTTTGCAGGAATAACAGATGATTTTTTAAATCTTTCTAAAAACACTTCATCAACCTACCATTGTTATGCTACCGGAACGGTGTCGGGAGAGGGCTGGAATCCAACGAACAAAGGTTTTACCAGTACAGTTGATGGAGGCATTCTTGAGCATAACTACTGGGACACCCTAAGCAGCGGACAAACAAGTTCGGCAGGCCAGGGCACCGGGCAAATCGAAGGCAAAAGCACCAGCCAAATGATGCAACAAGCCACTTTCGGAAACTGGAACTTTGACTCCATTTGGATTATCGACCCCTTGCACAACAATGGCTATCCATACCTGCAATGGCAAAGCTGTTTCAACCCAACCAATGGCGGGAGCATCAGTGAATCACAAAACATTTGCCAAGGCGAAACACCTGAAGCACTCACCGAAACCACAGTGCCCTCAGGCGAAATGGGAATAATCGAATACAAATGGCAGTTTTTCACCGTTAGCGATACCATCGGCTTTGAAGACATTCCCAACAGCAATACCGCCAACTATAGCCCGGGTGTATTACCCGATACCACTTGGTTTCGCCGCCTTGCCCGTGTTGATTGTATGCCTGGCTGGTCGGGAGCTGCCCAATCGAATGTTATAAAAATCAACATCATCCCCGAAACTATTGCCTTTGCCGGAAATGATGCTTCTGTTTTACCTGGTGAAGATTTTACCCTTTTGGAAGCTACAGCAGATAATTACTCATCGCTATGCTGGACAACATCAGGGGATGGTATATTTGACGATTCAACAAACCTAAACCCGACATATACTCCGGGCACGAATGATTTTGTAGCTGGAAATGTTGTTTTAACACTAACTCTGGAAGGTTTAGGGAACTGTAATTTTACGGACAATGCTCAAATGACACTTACCATTTTCGGAGCACCATCCATTGTAATTTCCAGCCCAACTGAGGACGAAATTATTTATGATACAGTGGTAACAGTTTCGGGCACCGCCAGCGATGCAGGGAATAACCTTTCGGAAATTCACATCAAAGTGAATAATGGAACCTGGCAACTGGCAACAGGTACAAATGCCTGGACGGGCATCCTAAGTTTGATGCCAGGCGAAAACCTTATTCAGGCGAAAGCACTTAACACCCTGGGATTGGAATCTATCATAGCGGAAGTAAACATTATTGCAAGTTACCAACTTATTTCGCTAACGCAGGGATGGTCGCTGATATCATCCTACCTCGACCCGGCTGACCCCGACCTTGTAAACCTGTGGGCTGATGTGGTGAGCGAAAACAACCTGCTGCTAATGATAGGCATGAATGGGATATATGCACCCGCTCCCTTCAACATCAACACCATGATAAACTGGGATGTGCTGAAAGGCTACAAAATAAAAATGAACGCACCTGATGAACTTGTTATCAAAGGCTATGCGCTGAGCGAAAACACGGTAAACTTTGCTGCCGGTGCTCATATAGTTCCGATGCTAACAAACCAATCTGCGTTGCTCCTGGATATTTTCGACAATCCTGAGAATGATATCCTGTATATGCTCGATCTTACTTCCAACCTGGTTTACTGGCCCGGTGGCGATATTTATACCCTCAACGAACTTATTCCCGGCAGGGGCTACCTTGCCAATTTCTTAAATCCGGTTACGCTAAGTTTTCCCAATTTAAGCAAGGGAGCTAAGTCGGTAAATCAGGTATTGCCACCAGCCGAAGGCCCCTGGGCTTGCGCAAGAACCGGCAACTTACATTTAATCTCGATAAGCACCGAAGCCATTAATAATCTGGAAAAAGCTGACTACCTCGGGGCTTTCGACAACGAGGGAAATTGCGTGGGATATGCTGCCATCGGAAAAACCGGCGAAAATATCCTACTCACGGTTTATGGCAACGATGAAACAAGTGCTGAAAAAGACGGCTTGGAGGAAGGTGAGCTTCTCCGTTTCCGAAGTTTCAGCAGAGCTGATAATACCGAAACGGAACTTGCGGCAACATTCAGCGAAAGCTTTGCCAGCCACGATGGCTTGTATGCCACGGATGGCCTTTCGGCGATAAGTGGATTTAAAGCATCGGCTACCGGAATTGTTGAAACCGAGATGGCCAACTCGATTCAGGTTTATCCCAACCCTGCCAGCGATGAATTGAATATCGTTTTTGATAATTTCAAATCCGAAAATGAAACCCAAATTGAACTTGTTAATTCGGGCGGAAGCATGGTACTAAAAAGTAATATCCTACAAAAGCACAGCAAACTGGATTTAGGTAATTTGCAACCGGGAATTTATGTTTTAAAGATTATACAAGATGGGGAGATGACGTATAAAAAGGTAGTATTGCGGTAGCATGTGAGTGAAAGTCACCCCGTGAATTTGTTTTTGGCACGAAGCACCGCTTTCAAAAAACAGTGTTGCGTGCTGGAGTTATTCACGGGGTGACTACTCAGTTTAATCAGGGCTTCACTTGGAGTGAAACCCTGACTTCCCGAAGCTTTTGCAAGTCATCCGATGAATCCTTTCAAACCGCAGTGCCATAGTTTTGGGAATACGGACAAGCTCCGGGGCTATTCATCGGATGACTACATCATACGTTACACAAAAACCTAACAGATTTACCCGTCTGAGCGCAGCACACCTTTAATAATTCAAAAAGCTTTCTTATGAGGAAACCTGTTAGGTTTACCTCTCGCAAGTCATCCGATGAATTCCTCCAAACCAAAGTACCACAGCAGGCTCCGTGGTTATTCATCGGATGACTAAAAGCCCGGGCTTCTATTCTAGAAAGCCCGGGCTTTTTTATCAAAAATGGCAATGATGATTATTCTTAAAATTCCGGACAACTTTGTATTTGTCTTTGCACAAATAATTTTCCCTTTGCGGATTAATAAAATTTCTTAAAATTTATTAATTTTGTAAAAAAAATAATTTGGAAACAGATAGCAAATACAAAATACTTTTGGCTGACGATGAGCCTCAGAATATCAAAGATTTGTTTGAAGCATTTAATCCCGAAAGTTACAGGGTTTTCGTGGCATCCAACGGAAAAAGTGCTGTGGGGCAAGCCTTAAAACACCAGCCCGATGCCATCGAAATTGATGTCTGCGTAAAATCCATGATCAGGCTCAACCTGAGCCATCAGAAAATTATCAACCTGGAGAAAGAAATCACCCAGCAAAAACCCGGGCTAAACACCGATAATTCATTATCCCATTTTATGCAAGAAATCAATTAATTGCCATGCGAACATCCGATTACTTAAGCCTCATTCTTATTGCATTTATCGCCATAGCTTTCACCTTACTTATTGGCCATGCAATTCCCGGTAAGCAATTCGAACCCTACCACCTTCAATTGGATTCCGTATGGCCCAAAGAAACCGGCGTTCAGGAATATGTTGTGGATATAAACAATGATTCCTTACCCGAATTTTTTACCCATCATAGTATAAATCAATCCGGACATTCGATTGATTACCGGCACAACAATAATCTTCAAACATTCCATATTTTTTATAAAAACGATTTTTTTATTAGCAGGTTCGTCCATTTTGTCAATGTAAATCAGGATCAGGCTAAGGTAATTATCTTTATTACAGCAATAGATAAAATTGCCTGGTTGAATATTTATAAATATGACCCTGACATGGATGAATACAAGCCGATAAAAAAAGTTGAAATAGGCTCCGTCAGTTATTACAACAACAAGCCTGACGTAATAAATTATTCCATTGTTGCGCACGAATCTGAAATTTATTTTGACCTTACACCCGGCTACTCCGTCAAGAACCGTCATATTTATAAATATAGTTTTGCTAACGACAGTGTTTCAAAAACTGACAAGAACAGTTTTGTTATTAAAAAATTGGGATTGAATAACTATGGTGGTAAGAATTACCTACTGGCAAAAGAAATGCTGGCCACTGGCAACACCATGACGCAACAAGAATATGAAGGCATGGAAAACTCCACAAACAAAGATACAATGGAGATGTTTAAAATATATAAACCTCTAAAACATTTGGTGTATCAATATGGTGATTTTTCATCCTACATCCTGCTTTACAACGACAGCTTAAAATTTACTTTCGAGCCTATCGAATTTTATGGATGGACGAATTTCACCATATCAGAATTTATCAGCATCAACGGCATTCCCCACATTATCGCCCTCACCAATACCGAAAAAGGTGATACCGCCAATAGAGTAATTACCCTTTGCGATTTGCAGGGTAAGATCATGAACCGGCTCCCCATGCCTCATGATTTTACTGAAATTTATAGCAGAAATGGAATGATTGTTTTTAAGGATAAAGAAAACCTTTTTATGTATTCCAACCGGCTTGAAATGATTGAGCAAATTCCTGACATTACCTACAGCGCCGGATTCTTCGATATCAACAGGGATCAAAAAAGTGAGTTTGTCGCCTTTCGGGATAACAAAATGTTGGTTTTTTCGTCGGATTTCGACATCCTCGCCACCTTTGTAATTAACCAGGAATTTGCTCCATATCCTGAGGAAAATGGAATCAGCCTGCTTCAAATTGGCGCCAGGCATGGTTTAATGTTCAACACCCGCTTGTTTTATTATCTTTTTAGCTACAGCAAAAATCAATATGCTTTATTCAAATATCCTTTCTACATTGTGGTGTTTTTTCTTTGGTTCGGGCTGCTTTTCCTTATCCTGAAATTAAATTCAAAACGGCTGCAAAATGAAAATTTAAGGCTCGAAAAAATTGTTTCGGATCGAACGGTTGAACTGAAATCGAAAAACCATGAGCTGGCCTATAAAAATGAAGA
>CAZGAO010000088.1:0-20463 GCA_964523795.1 uncultured Lentimicrobiaceae bacterium | reverse complement strand
AAAAACGGCTTCAAAACCGGAAATATGGAGATTATAAAAATCAAAGACCTGACTTTTAAATGGAAGGGGCAAAAAAATCACTTGCTGGAAATTGATGATTTTAGCATCCAAAAAGGCGAACGCTTTTTTTTGAAAGGAGTCAGTGGCAGCGGAAAAAGCTCCCTGCTTGGTTTGCTGGCTGGAATAAACGTGCCGCAACACGGGCAGATAGAAGTGTTGGGAAAACCAATAAATACAATGAAAGCTGCTTTGCGCGACGAGTTTCGGGCAAATCATATTGGATACATTTTTCAGCAGTTTAATTTGGTGCCCTACTTGTCGGTTATCGAAAATGTAACGCTGCCCTGCTATTTTTCAGCCCGGCGAAGAACAAATGTTTCAAGTGCGGGGAAACAATTGAACGACGAGGCCAAGCGCCTGCTTGCCGAAGTGGGTTTGGCAGGACAAGAAATTCTTAACAAAGCGGTGAGTGAATTGAGCGTAGGCCAGCAACAGCGTGTTGCAGCCTGCCGCGCACTTATCGGAAGTCCTGAACTATTGATTGCCGACGAACCCACATCATCCCTGGATGAAGACGCGCAAAAAGCGTTTATCGATTTGCTTTCGGACGAATGCTGGCAAAACGAAATCACCCTCTTATTTGTAAGTCACGATACCCGCTTTACGCACTTGTTCGACCGCTCGGCCACGCTGCACAACGGCAAAATCGTATATGAAACGCAAAAAAGCGAAGGAGCAGGGGTATGAAATACATTATTAAACTGGCCATAAAAAGCATCCGCTACCGAAAATCAACGCTTTTGCTCAGCATTGTTTCCATTGCCATGAGTGTGGTTTTGTTGCTTGGCGTGGAGCGCATCCGTTCCAATATCCACGAAAGTTTTACCAGCACCATTTCGGGCACCGACCTCATTGTAGGCGCACGCTCGGGGAATATCCCGCTTTTGTTGAGTACTGTTTTTCATATCGGTTACCCCAACCAAAATGTAAGTTGGGAGACTTTCACGGCGCTTTCTGCCAACCCAAAAGTGGCCTGGACCATTCCACTTTCACTGGGAGATTCGCATCAAGGATTTGCGGTTTTGGGAACAAATTCATCCTTCCTCAAGCATTTTAAATACGGCAATAATCAGCCTATGCAAGCAAAATTGGGCAAAGCCGATATCGAAGGCAAAAACTGTGTGCTTGGCTCAAAGGTGGCACAAGAACTCGATTATAAAATTGGTGATGAACTAATTGTAAGCCACGGAATGGGCAGCGAGGAATTTATTAAACACGATGAGGCTCCATTTATAATTCGTGCGATTTTGAAACCTACCGGCACACCAATCGACCAAACGGTTTTGGTTTCCCTACATGCCATGAACGAAATTCATTCGCATTTTTACGGAAACGAAACCGGCGATTTTGATGTTTTTGCCGATGTGCCCGATGAGGAACACAATCCCGACCATGGGCATGAACATACCCCTGAATGTGCGCATGGAGAAAAAGGTGGCGCAATTTCAGGATTCCTGCTTGGATTAAAAAACCGCTCCGACATTTTAAGCACGCAGCGGATGATTAATAATTACGACAACGAAGCCTTAACCGCGATTATGCCCGTTGTAACTTTGTTCGAGCTATGGGAGATAGTGGAGCCCATCGAAAAAGCACTGCTCATTATTTCAGCCCTGGTTTTGCTGGTTGCTTTGGGTGGAATTTTAACCACCATTATGACAAGTCTGAACGAACGCCGCCGCGAAATGGCTATTTTGCGTTCGGTTGGCGCAAAACCAAAACATATTTTCGGCCTGATAATGATTGAAACCCTGGGCATTATTTTAAGCGGAATCGTTACCGGAGTTGTAGTTATGCACATCCTTTTATTCATGAGCAAACCCATTATTGCCGAAAAATTGGGTCTGGTAATTCAAGTGGCTTGGTTTTCGATGAATGAGTTTATTTTGCTCTTGCTCATTTTTGTCCTGGGTGGAATAATTGCTTTCATCCCCGCCTGGCGTTCCTATAAAAACTCCCTCACGGATGGCTTAATGGTTAACCGGTAATTTGAATCGATAAATAAAAAAATAGATGAAAATAAGATTTTTAGTCTCTTTCCTTTTTCTCTTTTCGCTTGCATACGCGCAAGATGTAAAAGAAATTGTTTGGGCAGATTTGGAATCGAAAGTTGAATTCGATGACCCGTTCGAAAGACTGACCTCAACACAATTAATACGTTTGAGCAGGTATGCCAAATTGCAACAAATGGAGGAGCAAGTTGGCAACAATTTAAGCAAACAAGAACAAGCCAAAAAAGACAGCTTGCAACTCTTGCTCCTTGCTGATGATATAAAAATTGATAGCTTGCTGATGATGCGCACTAAAATAACGGATTTGCGACGACAAAAATCAGAGGGGGTAAATGCCGGCCTCCACGGTTCAAAAATAAAGATCGCAGGATTTTTATTGCCGTTAAATCTTATCGACGAAAAAGTTACCGAGTTTTTGCTGGTGCCGTGGGTGGGGGCTTGCATCCACACTCCACCGCCACCCAAAAACCAGTTGATTTATATAAAAGTAAAAGAAGGCATTGAAAGTGTTTCGCGGTTTACGGCAGTATATGTTGAAGGCGTAATTACCTGCACTTCCAAAACAAGTACCTTGTTTTTGGTTGATGGCAGTGCCGATATTTCCTCGGGCTACTCGATGCCCGATGCCACAGTATCAAAATATAAAGAATGAGTTTAATTGCCGACATGAAAGACCGGTTTTTGTATAAAGTATCAGGCAAATATTCAGATTAAAATGATTTAATGAAAAACCATTTGAACCTTCTTACCAACAACTTGTTGGCTATTAATATTATAAAAAATAATTAAAAAAAAATGTCAAGAATTTCAATTACAGTTTTAGTGCTTTTTATGCTATTTATAGCAGGCCCAGCAATGGCGCAAGACGGGGAACCCAAATCAACCCTGATAACCAATGTACAAATTTTTGATGGGCATGAGCTTATTACCACAAACGGCGCGGTGCGCATAGAAGGCAATAAAATTACCGAAGTTTCAACGCAGCCAATAAAGGCGAAAAAAGGTGAAACAATTATTGATGGCGATGGGCAGTTTCTTATGCCCGGACTTATTGATGCGCACGTCCACCTGGGGTGGAATCTTTCAACAAGCCAATCATTTTTTGCCGCTCCTGATTATATTGCTGCCTTAACCCTGGTTGAAGCCGAGCGAACGCTGATGCGTGGCTATACAAGTGTCCGGGACGTAGGCGGCCCGGTACGGGGCATTAAACAGGCGATAGATGAAGACAGATTCCCTGGTCCGCGCATCTGGTACGCCGGTGCCGCAATTGGTATGACTGCAGGCCATGCCGACATGAGGTATCCTGATACCCAGCCGCGCCAAATGGGAGGAGAATCCTGGACTGACGGAGAGCGTTTAGGCATCTCCGTTTTTGCCGATGGCGTTCCCGAGGTGCTTGTTGCATCGCGCATGCAGATGCGTCAGGGAGCGCATTTTTTAAAGATGTTCACCAGTGGTGCGGTAAGTGGCCTCTACGACCCACTCGACATTACCGAATATTCGTTTGATGAAATTAAAGCGGCTGCCGATGAAGCCAAGCGCTGGAACACCTACCTGGCGGTTCACACCTATAACGACAAAGGAACACAGCTCGCATTGGAAGCGGGGGCGATGTCGATTGAACATGCTGCCCTTATCACTGAAGAAACCGTCAAAATGATGGCCGAGAAAGGTGCCTTCCTGAGTACACAAACCGGAATATTTATCGCCCCTGCACCTGCAGCTTGGAGTCCGGAACAGAAAGCCAAACAGCAAGCGGCCAAGGACGGGCTGGATAATCTCTTTGCCCTGGCCAAAAAATACGACCTCAAAATCGCACTTGGCTCCGACCTGGTCGCGGACATGGAAATAAAAAAACAACAAGTATATGAATTGACCAATAGGCTGAAATGGTTTACCCCCGCAGAAATCCTGACGCAGGCCACCGCCAACAATGCCGAATTGTTGTCCTGGAGCGGTCCGCGCAATCCATATCCCGGCAAATTGGGAGTTATAGAGGAAGGTGCTTTTGCCGACCTTCTTCTGGTAACCGGAAATCCATTACAGAACCTGGAATTATTTGATGAACCCGAAAAAAACCTTGTGGTGATTATGAAAGATGGAAAAGTTTATAAAAATATTCTCGATTAAAAATAATTATGATCAAAGCAAATTATATGAAAAATTCAACATTTAAACACCAACGGGATGGTCAGAGAAAGCTATTTGCTACCATCCTTTTCTTCGTCCTATTGCTTACTGTCTCTTCTCCCGCCTTTCCTTGTACCCGTGTTTTGTGGAGCAACAACGGGCAAGCTGTGGTGGTTGGTAGAAATATGGACTGGTTCAGTTCGGAGGCCGCAGTAGATTTGTATGCGCTGCCTCGCGGCATTGAGCGCGATGGTCTTACCGGGAAGAATACGCTAAAGTGGAAGGCGAAATATGGCACTGTGATGGCCGAGGGTGCAGATGGCATCAACGAAAAAGGACTCACCGGCTCAATGCTCTGGCTGGCCGAATCTGATTATGGAACATTTGACCCCAAGCAGCCGAGCCTTAGCGTAGGGCAGTGGCTTCAGTTTTATCTCGACAATTTCGCCACCGTGGAAGAGCTTGTCGAATATACCAACGATTCTCCCTTTCAGATAGTTGGAGGTGAATTTGACGGAAAGAAAATCGGAGTACACCTCGCTCTTGCAGACGCATCAGGTAATTCGGTGATTATTGAATACCTTGACGGCAAAGCACACATTTATGAAGGCAACGAATATACCGTTATGACCAACTCACCCACTTACGCAGAGCAACTGGAAAACCTAAAACAATACACCGGATTTGGTGGAGATAGTCCGCTTCCTGGTACAACCGAGGCGGCAGATCGTTTTGTTCGCGCAGCCTATTATTTAAATAATTTGCCCGAGCCGGAAAATAATCGTGAGACCATCGCCGGCATATTAAGTGTTATGCGTAATACTTCTCAGCCCTTTGGAGTTCCGGACCCCGCTCGTCCCAATATTTCGGCCACACGCTGGCGCACGGTTAGCGACTTGACCAATTTGGTCTATTATTTTGAATCAGCTACAAGCCCAAACCTTATTTGGGTTAAGCTCAATGACCTTGATTTTTCAGAAGGTTCCGGAGTACGTAAAGTCGATCTCAAAAATGATCCTGATCGTATCGGAGATGCTACCGTGCAAATGGAGCCCTCCGAACCTTATGCCAACCAAGTTGTTAGCGAAAATTAATGCGTGCTAAAATGCATAACTATAGGATTTAATATGACCTTACGCAAAATCCAAAAACTTCAACTCGTTTGGCTTGTTCTCGGTCTTGGCTTCAATGCAGCAAGCTACTGGCAAATAAATGCCGGACATGCTGCATTGTCGTCAACCGATGCTATTTCGGGCGGAATTTTTATGGCCGTTTGCGGGATCATAATTTTTGCCGGATTAAAAGGCGCAACAAAAGTTTATAAATTTATAATTCCAATCTTAACCCTTTCCCTGGGTTATTCAGGTTGGTTTCTCCACATCAACGCCTACCTGCACGACAGCACTTTACCGGACTATGCATCTTTTGTATCCTGGTTGCTTGTTATTTTAATTAATACTTATGGGCTTATAACTTTGCTGGCCGGGACATGGCTTGCCTGGCGATGGAAGTATTTGAAAAATAAGAGCCTGTTTATTGTCTGTCTTTTTCATCAAGGAAAAAGAACAATATACATTGTTAACCATGATCGAAAGCCGGACTATAGTGTATAAATTTCCCTAACTCAAGGCCTTTTTATAAGCCTTCAAAACGCGCTCGCGGGCAAACTTGTGATCAACGATGGGCGGGGGGTAATTCATTTCCTGAAACTCGGGAAGCCACTTTTTGATATAGACCAGATCGGGATCAAACTTTTGGGTTTGCAGGTAGGGATTAAAAACCCTAAAGTAGGGTGCTGCATCGCAGCCACTGCTTGCCGCCCACTGCCAGCCTCCATTGTTGGATGAAAGCTCATAGTCGAGGAGCTTTTTGGCAAACCAGGCCTCGCCCCATCGCCAGTCGATGAGCAGGTGCTTGGCAAGAAAGCTGGCCACAATCATGCGTACGCGATTGTGCATAAAACCGGTTTCGTTCATTTGGCGCATCCCTGCATCCACAATAGGATATCCTGTTTTTCCGGCGCACCAGGCGTCGAAATATTTTTCGTTGTTGAGCCATTCGATGTTATCGTACCTCGGCTTAAAGGCTTTATCCACCACTTGTGGAAAATGCCAGAGTATCGTCATATAAAACTCGCGCCACACCAGCTCGTTCAGGTAGCTTGGATTGTGATCCAAAGCAGTGCGAACCAAATCGCGGATGCTAACTGTGCCAAAGCGCAGATGAACACTAAGCCGCGAGGTGCCGTTTATGGCCGGGAAATCGCGGGTGTTTTGATAATCTTTTATAATGGCAAGAGGAAATTCTTTATCAGGATAATCAAAGCGGATATACCCGAAACCCGCAGTTTTCAGGTCGAAATTTTCGAGTGTCCCGGTTTTATAGCAGCGGTCGAGATTTTGTTCGGAGGGAAAATGCTGCAAGTCGCTTTGCTTTAATCGTTCGCGCCATTTGCGGCTGTAAGGCGTAAAAACGGTATTAGGATTTCCGTCGTCCTTGGTAACTTCCGATTTTTCAAAAATTACCTGATCCTTAAAAGTTTCAAAGGCAATCTGCCGCGAGTTCAACAATAGTTTTACTTCCTCATCCCTTTGCCTTGCATAAGGTTCGTAATCGTGGTTGGTATAAATGGCTTTCACATCAAAATCTTCGATCAGTTTTTGGATAACTTCAATTGGTTTTCCATATTTAATCAAAAGAGAGGAGCCGTTTGCTTCGAGCGTGTGTTTCATCTGCGAAAGCTGGTCGTAGATAAACGAGATGCGTTTATCCTGTTTATCTTCCAACTCATCCACAATTTCGGCATCAAAAATAAAGAGGGGAAGTACATTTCCCTTTTCGCTCAATGCCTTGTAAAAGCCGGCATTATCGTGAAGCCGTAAATCACGGCGAAACCAAAAAACAGTAACAGACTTCATTTATGCCTGGGTGCTTTTTCTCTTTTTCCTTAGTTCTTCTTTGTAGTAGGAAAAGGGAGCAATAAGAAAACCGTAATTTCCATAAAACTTGGATCCATGATGGTCGAGGTGGGCACGGACGGTGGCATCGAGATAACGGTTTTTGAGGCCGCCCAGCATTTTCACACGCTGATGCACATACACATCATGAAAAAGGAAGTAGGCAATGCCATAGAACAGAATTCCAATTCCAATCCAAAATTTATAATCGTAGGCCGGCACGCCCACATAAATCAGCACAATACTCGGAATGGCAAAAAATACGGCAAAGGTGTCGTTCCATTCCCATTTGCGTCCATCGCGGTAGTGATGATCCTTGTGCAAAATCCACAAAAATCCGTGCATGATGTATTTATGGGTAAACCAGGCTACAAATTCCATAAAGAGAAATGCAGCAATAATTATTAAAATTGCAAAATACCAGGCCATTGTCTTTTTGTTTAAAAGTATTAAAGTAGCTTTGTTGCTAATATTTGATGAAACACCAAAAAATTAGAATTGTTTAGCTGTGGAATAACATAAAGTAGCGATGGGCATGATTGCGAAACAGATTCAAAAGTTAAATTTGAGAATTTTGACGATTAGCGTCTTTTAAGAAAACTACATGGCTAAACATTCGGTTTAAAGCGTTGTTAGGCTATCAAAACAAACAAAAGAATTATGAAGAATTATCTGACTAAGACCCCGATTTTGAACGAAGGCAAGCCCGAAGAGAAACGCCGGGAGATACTCGACTATTTCCGCAAAACTTACGAACTGGACGAGCGGCTTTACGAAGTAGTAAAAAGTGAGGAAAGCTTTTACAAGCGTGCCGACCCGCTGCGCCATCCACTGGTTTTTTATCTGGGACACACGGCTGTATTTTTCGTCAACAAATTGATTTTGGCTAAACTTATCGATAAGCGCATCAATCCGGGATTCGAATCCATTTTTGCCATCGGTGTGGACGAAATGTCGTGGGACGACCTGAACGAAAAGCACTACAACTGGCCCACAGTGCAACAGGTGCGCGATTACCGCAAGCAAGTAAAACAGGTGGTAGAGTCGCTGATACAAAGTCTGCCACTGGAGATGCCGATTAACTGGAACAGCCCCTGGTGGCCAATTATCATGGGCATCGAGCACGAGCGCATCCACATCGAAACCTCCTCGGTGCTTATTCGCCAGCTTCCCATCGATCGGGTGGCAAAACATCCGCTTTGGAAAATATATCCCCATTGGGGCGAAGCACCCAAAAATACTTTGATAGATGTGCCTGGCGGAAATGTGATTCTCGGAAAAAATCGCGACCATGCCCTCTATGGCTGGGACAACGAATATGGTAAGCATAGCGAAGAAATAGAGGATTTTAAAGCGGCTAAATATCTGGTTTCCAACCAGGAGTTTTTATCCTTTGTGGAAGATGGCGGCTATCAAAGCGAAGAATACTGGGATGAAGAAGGCTGGGGCTGGCGAAATTTTAAACAGGCTCAGCATCCTTTGTTTTGGATAAAACAGGAAGATAATTCCTGGAAATTCCGCACCATGGTCGAGGTAATCGATATGCCCTGGAACTGGCCTGTGGAGGTAAATCAACTTGAAGCCAAAGCTTTTACGCGCTGGAAAAGCCAAAAGGAGGACAAGACCTTCAGGCTGCCCACCGAGGAAGAATGGTGCCACTTTCGTGATATGCACGATATTCCCGATCAACCTTATTGGGACAAGGCTCCGGGTAACATCAACCTTGAGGTAGCGGCATCGTCCGTGCCTGTTGATACTTTCCGTTTCAACGATTTTTATGATGTGATTGGTAATGTGTGGCAATGGACCGAAACTCCCATTTCCGGTTTGCCGGGCTTTGAGGTACATCCGCTCTACGACGATTTTTCAGCACCCACCTTCGATACCAAGCATAACCTCATCAAAGGAGGCTCCTGGATTTCGACCGGCAACGAAGCCACACGCAATGCAAGATATGCCTTTCGCCGTCACTTTTTCCAACACGCCGGCTTTAGATATATCCAAACGGAGGTGCCGGCAAAAATTCGCGCGGATGTTTACGAAACCGATGCGCTGGTGTCACAGTATTGCGAATCGCATTATGGAAGCGATTATTACGGAGTGCCCAACTTCCCTAAAAAATGCGCCGAGATTGCCCTTAAATACATGGAGGGAAAACCTACGCGCCGGGCATTAGATTTGGGCTGTGCCACCGGAAGAAGCACTTTTGAACTGGCACGCAAATTCGATTTTGTAAGCGGGCTGGACTTCTCGGCACGCTTTATCAAAATTGCCGACGAACTGATCGAAAAGGGATACATCCGTTACATCCTGCCCGAAGAAGGCGAGCTGGTTTCGTATCACGAGGTGAAGATGGAAGACTTTGATTTGAAAGGATTGGAAAATAAGGTGGAGTTTTATCAGGCGGATGCCATAAATCTCAAACCCCATTTTACCAACTACGATCTCATTTTTGCAGGAAACCTGATCGACAGACTTTACGACCCCGGCAAGTTTTTGGACATAATACACGAGCGTTTAAATACGGGAGGCATTTTAATCATTGCCTCGCCCTACACCTGGATGGAGGAATATACCAAACGCGAAAAATGGCTGGGCGGCTACAAGGAAGACGGCGAACCGGTAAGCACCCTCGATGGTTTGCACCGCCATTTGGATGTGCATTTCCGGCTTATTGATGGCCCTTTTAAAGTACCCTTTGTTATCCGCGAAACGCAAAACAAGTTTCAGCATACGCTGAGTAACTTTACAGTGTGGGAAAGGGTGGGGTAGGTCTATGATGTCAGATGTCAGATGTCAGATGTATGATGTTAGATGTATGATGTTAGATGTATGATGTATGATGTCAGATGTATGATGTTAGATGTCAGATGTATGATGTCAGATGTATGATGTTAGATGTCAGATGTGTGATGTCTGATAGCCTGCCCCGACCATCGGTAATGTCATTAAGTTAAGCCTCAAAAAAAATCTAAGCGACATTTATGAAAAAACAGTTCACGCTCAAATCTGGATTTATGCTTGTTATATGCTAAGGTGATGAGTTTTTTAGCTTTGCATAAATTGATAATCATTTTTCGGCTATTCACTTTTCTTTATTTATTTTTTAAAGACATTGACCGACCAGTTAAATTCTCATATCAAGAAGATTTCGTCACAACTGGGTAATCCGGTACATTGGTGGGGCACGGCAGAAAAGGGAAAATACCATTCGAAACTTGACTTTGTATAAGATATTTACAGAAATGATATTCACAAGAAAAGGAAAACAGACAAAGTTATTTGCATAATAAAATCATTGGAAAATACCAGGACCTTTGCCAACAAAGAAATTAAGACCAAGACAGGTAAGCCTTTTACAAAAATGTATTCCTGCAATAAATTTGTTAGCCACTACTATATTTACATTCACGATAAAGAATTTGGTTTGTGTTATTTAAAAATATCAAGTTACATGCCCTTTGTATGCGAGTTTTATATGAATGGGCACAATTACCTAAAACAGCAATTTGATATTTATGAAGCTGACTATAAGATGAAGGATAATTCATTTGTACAAGTACCGGACACTGCCTTATTGAAAAGGTTGGTAGAGAAGTTTCAACCCAGCATTGCCCTGGGCAGGATATCTTACTGGATGAATTTGTTTTTTCGTTTTGATAAGGGAAACCGTTCAACCCGTTCAAAATTATTAACCCATCAATGGTATAAATCAACCTTACCTTATTTTTCCAAGGGTGGTTTTAACAACGTCAGGGTTAGCCTGTACTATTCATAAATATTGCAGAAGCTAATATTTATGAATACGTCAGGTTAATAAGGTTTATAATGCCTTGTGTTCGTATTTTCTACTAAGGTAGTTTTGTTGGTGATAAGGTATTCAATTTTTAACGCTAGTCATCCGGGATTAGCCATCCGATGAATTATGCCCGGACACAAAACTTTAGTCTAAGCAGGCAGAGCTTCTGTTTGAGAGCATTCATCGGATGACTTCAGATCGTCATCGAGTAACTTTCCCCTGAGCAGAGCGAGCCTTGTAAAAGCAACTTCGGCACAAAGGCTCGTAGCTATCGGTTTCGCCCAGCTCTACCAGCTTGTCGCCGCCGGCAATACGATGGGAATATTGCGCCAGGTTGCCGCAGCGGATGCAGATAGCGTGTACCTTGGTAACGTATTCGGCGGCGGCCATCAGTGCCGGAATGGGGCCAAAGGGCTTGCCCGAAAAGTCCATATCGAGGCCGGCAACGATAACGCGAATGCCGCTGTTGGCCAACTGATTGCAAACCGACGAAAGCTCGTTATCGAAAAACTGGGCTTCGTCGATACCTACCACATCCACGGCACCGGTCATAAGCAAGATTTGAGAGGAGGATTCAACGGGTGTGGAAGGAATAGCATTGGCATCGTGCGACACCACATCTTTGTCATCGTAACGCACATCCACGGCGGGCTTAAAAATCTCAACCTTTTGCCGTGCGATGCTGGCACGCTTCAGGCGGCGGATCAACTCTTCGGTCTTACCCGAAAACATCGAACCGCAAATCAGCTCAATCCATCCGCTGCGCTGCTTACGATCTGCTTTGGTTTCTAAAAACATATTTTTCCTTTAGCTTGCCACTGCCCTAAGAAAACGATCGCAAGCCACGAAAATAATCTTTCGGCAAAACCATCGTTCATAAGGCACGAAATATTAAAAATGGTTTGCAAAGATAAAATTGCCGGACAATTATTTTTTGTTTTTTTGTAAATTGATTTTGATTTAGTGCTTGTTATTTTAAAATTTGGTCGATTTATGGACATTAATCAGGACATCAGTATAATCTTGCAAAAACTCAACAGGCACTGGCAACAAGTGGCTGTGGATAATCATGGAGTTTCCCGAATTGATAAGGATGTTTTGCTTAACGAAGTACGCCATCTCTACGAGCGGCTGCTCGAACTTGACATCGACCAGCCACGCACTGCCATAACTGTTGAAACTATTAAACCTCCCGCTAGAGAATCATCTCAAAACATTGAAAAGTCTCGGGAAATCGAGCTTCGTGAAGTAGAGGAAAAGCCCGTAGCAAAAGAGAAACCTGTGGAGAATGAAAAGCCAATAGAAAAAGTAATGTCGGTGCATATAATAAAACCGGAAGAAGATAAAAAACTTAGCGAAAAAAAGGAAGTTGCAGTAGAGACTCCAGCCGAAAAACCAGGGATTGCCGAATCGAAAGCTGAAGCAAGGGTCATAGAGCCGGGAGTTGCCGAATCGAAGCCAAAGCCACAAAGACGGAATCCCATATCGAACGCTGATAAATTTGCCGCACACAAAACGCTGGCCGACCGCTTTGCCAGGGATGACGACAGAAGCTATGCTGCCAAATTAAAAAACCACAAGCCGGGCGACATCAAATCGGCCATCGGCATCAACGACCGCTTTTTGTTTATCAACGAAATATTTAAGGGCAACCACCAGCAGTACCAAGAGGCAATGACAAAGTTTAATACCTGCGACAACTACCACCAAGCATTGGAATATCTGGAACGAATAAAAACCAAAAATCAGATAGAAAATAATGAGGCCCTGACCGCCTTGCTCGACATTGTCAAACGCAAGTATCAATAAACAATATGGTTTTCCCCTTGTTTTACCATGAATAACCACGCCAAACAATTCCGTTCATACAGCGGTTTTGTATGCAACCATTTTACAAATCATAATCTATTATTCACTTATTAATTATAAATTTACTAAAACATGAGAAAACTTTCCACGCTGATTATAGTACTTGCTATGCTTTTTCAGTTCAATACCCATGCTTACGCATCCCAAAATCAAGTAATCACCACACCCTTGCAAGAGGAAATGCAGGCTGTTGACGGTGATGAAATGATCAGGATTAATATTACTCTTAAAGAGCAATTTGATACACAAAATCTAATACGTCAGGCTCGATCGCTCAAGGGTGAAGCCCGCCGTCATTATGTGGTTTCGGCACTCAAAGAATTTTCGGCCTTCTCGCAGGAGGGCGTGGTTGATGCCATAAACACACTACAACGTTCGGGCAGCATCCAAAAAGTAAAAACCTATTGGATTGCCAACGTCATTAACTGCTATGCCAACGCCGAGGCTATCAAGGCACTGGAAGGCAGAACAGACATTGCCGAAATTGATTACGATGAATATCGTGTACTAATCGATCCCCGCGAAAACCGCGATGCTGTGGCAGTAGAAGGCAATACCGATAACCGCGAAATTACCTGGAACGTACTAAAGATAAATGCTGACGATGTGTGGACACTGGGCTACAATGGCGAAGGTGTGATTGTAGCTGTAATCGACACGGGAGTAAATTACGACCACGTGGATATCGCCGACCATGTGTGGGAAAGTGCCGAATATCCCAACCACGGCTACGATTTTGTAAACAACGATAACGATCCCAAAGACGATCACGGCCACGGCACCCACTGCTCGGGTACAGTTGCCGGTGACGGCACAGCTGGTTCGCAAACGGGTGTGGCTCCCGAAGCCACTATTATGTGTTTGAAAGTACTGAACTCCGGTGGCGGGGGACAAGAAAGCGGCGTATGGGCTGCTGTGGAATTTGCTGTTGAGCAGGGTGCCCATGTAATGAGCCTTTCGTTGGGCTGGCCTCACTCTTCGGGACCTAACCGTACCGTATGGCGTCAGGCCTTCGATGCTTCGCTGGCAGCAGGCGTAGTGGCCAGTGTTGCTGCCGGTAATGAAGGCGACCAACAAGGCTCCTATCCTATCCCCGATAACGTTAGAACCCCTGGCGACTGCCCTCCACCGTGGCTGCACCCCGACCAAACCCTCGTTGGTGGTACCTCAGGCGTGATATGCGTGGGTTCAACTACAAGCAGCGATGCCGTTTCGAGCTTCTCGAGCCACGGCCCCCTGGATTGGTCTGGTGTGAATCAATACAACGATTATCCTTACAATCCTGAAATTGGTCTGATTCGCCCGGACATTGCAGCTCCCGGCTCCAACATCAAATCGCTGGCGCATTACAGCAACACCGGCTACGAAGATGGTTGGAGCGGCACCTCAATGGCTACCCCTGCCTACGCAGGAATGATTGCCTTGATGATGCAAAAAAATATGACCATGTCGCCTGAGCAAATCTCGCAGATATCCGAAGAGACGGCACACGTGCTCCAGGCCGGAAAAAATAACAATAGCGGTTCGGGCCGTGTTGATGCCCTGGCTGCCGTTGAGGCAACCTCGATGCCTGGCCCCAGCTATTATGCCCACACCATGAATGATGCCACCGGAAACAACAACGGTGAATTGGATCCGGGCGAAGCAATTTTGCTTTCGTTGTCAATGGCCAACTTTAGCGATGCGCCTGCCAACGGCGTTACCGTTGAGATTACTACCGAAAATACCTACATCACCTTTACTGACAATATTGAATACTTTGGCGATTTCAGCCTTGAGGATATTATCGAAATGGAAGATGCCTTTGCCTTTGAGGTGGCTGATGATATTCCAGGTGGCGAAAGCATCAAGTTTAATATCAATGCCTACAACAACGATGAAGCCTGGTCGAGTAGTTTTACAGCCACGGCAAACGGGGTTACACTAATGGCAGGCAGCCTCACGGTTGATGATGCCACAGGAAATGGTAATGGCAGCCTCGACCCCGGCGAAACAGCCAATATTTATATCAGCATAAGCAACGACGGCCAGATAGATGCCGCTGGTGCGATGGCTAACTTCACAAGTACTGATCCTTATGTAACCATCAACACCTCCAATTTTGATTTGGGCACGCTTGATGCCGGCGAAACGACACAAGCTATGTTCAGCATCAGCATTGACGAAGCAATACCTATTGGCGTTAGCGTTGAGATGATGCTTATGGTTGAATCGGGTGCCTACATGATCGAAAAAAGCTACTATCCAAAAGTTGGCCTTATTGTCGAAGATTTTGAAACCGGCGATTTCGGCCAGTACGAATGGGAGTTTGCCGGCGATGCTGATTGGACAATTATTAGCAGCGGAGCCTACGAAGGCACTTACGCCGCTAAATCAGGTACTATTGGCAACAACTCCGAAACAGAACTTAAACTCTCCCTGGAAGTTGCCGCCAACGACAGCATTTCTTTTTATGTAAAAGTATCCTCCGAATCGGGCTACGATTATCTGCAGTTTTATATCAACAACCAAATGCAGGAACAATGGGCCGGCGAAGTTGCCTGGACAAGGGTATCATTTCCGGTAGAAGCCGGTGAGCAAACCTTTAGATGGGTTTACGAAAAGGACTTATACGAAGTTGGTGGCCAGGATTGTGGCTGGATCGACTATATCGAACTTCCTGCAATGATGGATGCAACCATGAGTGTAAATGCCGGTATGGACGATGAGATATGCGAAGGCATGGACTACGAAACCAATGCTTACGGACAAAATTACGAGACCTTGTTGTGGGAAACCTCCGGTACAGGTTACTTTGATGACGCAACAGCCATGGTCGCAATGTATATGCCCGGCCAGGATGATTGGGATAATGGAATGGTAACGCTTAGCCTTACCGTTTACAGCGGCACCGATACTATGACCGATGAAATGGAGCTTAGCTTTATGCCTATGCCCGAAGATGCGGGTGCTGTTGCAGGTCTTGACCTGGTTTGTGCAGGATGGTCAGAAATTTATATGATCGATGAGCTGGAAGATACCGATTGGTACCACTGGGTATTGATGCCCGAAGAAGCCGGAATCATCGAAGGAATGGATGCCGAAGTTAACATCGCCTGGTCCGAAGATTTTACCGGCGAAGCTATTCTGAGCGTGCAGGGAATGAACGACTGTGGCGAAGGTGTTTTTGCTGATTTTCCTGTTATGGTAGATGCCTGTGTGGGTATTGATGAAACCTCAGCTACTGACTTGTTGATTTCGCCAAACCCGAGCAAGGGTATCTTTGCGATACAAACGGCCATAAGCCGGGGAAGCATTGAGATTATCGATCTTACGGGAAAAGTGGTTTTGCAGCAAAGGCTGGACGCACAGCAATCCACCATCGATGCTGCCGACCTTAACGAAGGCATGTATTTTATCAAAATTCAAAATGAAAACAGTGTTGCCGTTGAAAAATTAATCATTAGAAAATAAAAAATCTCATTAAATAAAGAAATAAAGCAAGGAGGGTTAATGCCCTCTTTGCTTGTTTTCGCTCGTTCTTGATTTTATCCACTATTTTTATCACAATCAAAACTTATTATGAAAAGATTCGTACTCGCTCTTACCGTACTGATATTATCTGCAAGCCTTGCCAGCGCAGATGTTATCGAAAAAACCTACCAGTTTTCCAAACCCGAAATTGTTCAGGTGGGCAATTATCAGCAAATCAGTTTTGCTAACGCCATGCTTACCGGCCTTAGCGGCCAACCTGCACTGCCTTACGTTTCGGTATCCTTGCTTCTGCCTCCCGGGCAAGCAGCCAGCGAAATACAACTTATTCCCGGCGAAGAAGTGGTGCTCGAAGGCAATTTTATACTTTATCCCATGCAACATGCCCAACCGCTCTCCAAGGGTGGCTCGGGAATTTTTGCCTTCGATGAAGCCGTTTACCAAAGCAATGCGCCTTACCCAGCCAGGCTTGATGGCGAACTGACTACCGGATTTATGAACGGCTATGCCCTGGCCATATCCTCGTTTACTCCGCTGCGTTACAATCCGGCCACAGGCCAGGTATCGTATTACAAAAGCGTAAGTGTTAAAATAATTACTACAAGCAATGAAAAATCGCTGGCCGCCCTGCAAAACCTCCGAACCTCGGAGGCCATCAGTTCGCGGCTTGCAAGCATTGCCCAAAATCCCGAAGCAGCATCACGTTATCCAAGCTCCTATAGCCGCAGCGATGACTACGAAATGTTGATAGTTTCGCCAGCAACCTTTGCCGAAGGATTTGAGCAACTGGTGGAATTCTACGCCCCCCGGGGCATCAGAGCGCACGTAGTTACTGCCACCGATATTTATGCCTCAATGCCAGGCAGCGACAACCAGGAAAAAATCCGTAACTACATTATCCAGGAATACCAGGATCACGGCATACAACACGTTACCCTGGGTGGCGATGTAGAGCATGTGCCTTATCGTGGGTTTTACTGCCATGTTCAATCTTCATCGGTGTATGAGGATGATGATATTCCTGCTGATCTTTATTTCGCTGCTTTGGACGGAACCTGGAACGACAACGGCAACAACCTCTGGGGCGAGATTGGCGAAGATGACCTGTTGCCTGAAATTGGCTTAGGCAGGTTTTCGGTTTCCAGCCAAACGGAGTTTGATGCCCTGATGAACAAAACTATCCAGTACCAGGCCAACCCGGTTTTGGGAGAACTGGATAACCCGCTGCTGGTTGGCGAATTTCTATATGGCGACCCGGAAACTTATGGCTCGGATTATCTGGAACTGCTCATCGGCTACCAAAACGAAAACGGCTACGAAACCACCGGAATTCCCTCCACCCAAAACATCGAGAAGCTATACGAGAGCGAAGGCTCATGGTCGCCATCTACACTGATGAACCAGATGAACCAGGGCACTTCCTTCATCCATCATGTGGGGCACGCCAACTCCAATTACACCATGAAATTTTACAACAGCGATATCACCAACAGCAACTTTGGGCCACTAGACGGAATTACTCATAACTACGCGCTGATATTTTCGCATGGCTGCATCTGCGGTGCCTTTGATGACAACGACTGTATTGCCGAAAAAATGATTGGCATCGAAAAGTTAGCCGTAGGCGTTTATATGAATTCGCGCTATGGCTGGTTTAACGAAGGCCAAACCGAAGGCCCTGCCGCTCACCTCAACCGAGAGCTGGTGGACGCATTTTATGATAAACACGAGCCTCATCTCGGTATGGCTTACACCATGGCCCGCATCGAAACGGCTCCCTGGGTAACCGCTCCCGGCCAGCACGAAGAAGGTGCCCTGCGCTGGAACTTCTACGATTGCAACCTGCTGGGCGATGCTGCCGTTCGGTTTTGGGCTGACGAACCCATGGATATTACTGCAAGCTACCAGGATGCTTTGCCCATTGGCGCGCCTTCCATTTCTATTTCCATTTCAGGAAATGGCAACACCGAAGGACTGTATTGTAATTTTATTAAGGATGGCATAAGCTATGGCATTGCACAAACCGATGGCACAGGCCAGGCCGAAATTGTATTTAGTGAAGCACTTACCGAATTGGGTGATGCCATGATTTATGTTTCGGGCTTCAACACCCAGCTGCATGAATATACCGTAACAGTAATTCCTGACAATGGAGCTTATGTGGTTTATGCTTCTTCCGAAATTAACGATGAAAACGGCAATAACAACGGCCAGGCCGATTACACCGAATCGATTATGCTTTCGACCACACTGCAAAATGTTGGCACTGTGCAGGCCGATGACGTAACAGCAACCTTATCCTCATCCGATACTTTTGTAACCATTACTGATAATACCGAAGATTATGGCGACATTGCCGGTGGTGCTTCGGCAAATATGGAAAATGCTTTTGCTTTTGATATAGCGGGTAATACGCCCGATCAACATGCGGTTTCTTTTATGGTTGAAGCTGCCGGACAAGATACCTGGTCATCCTCTTTTGCTGTTGTTGTTAATGCCCCCGATTTGGCCATGCTCAATTTCACCATCAACGATGCCACTGGAAACAACAATGGCCTGCTTGATCCGGGTGAGACCGCTGATTTATTAATTACCGGAATAAACAACGGGCACGCCACTGCTAACGGTGTAACCGGACTGCTAAGTTCAAGCGATCAGTACATCACCATCAATACCATTGCTGTTCAGGATTTGGGCGATTTAGCTGCCGGTGATGATGCCCAGGTTATTTTTTCTGTTACGGTTGACGACAATGTTGCTCCCGGACATACTTCAACATTAAGTTTTGATATGGAAGCCATGTATGGAATTACGGCATCCGATGAAATAATGATTGCCTTTCCCGACTACTGCGAGGCTACAACCAGCACCGAAGACGAATATATTGAAAACGTGGAATTTGGCAGCATCGACAATTCCAGTGGATGGCAGGGAGCCGTTGCTGATTATACCGATATGACCAACACAATGGAACCCGGCGGATCGCAGGAAATTATCGTTAGCAACGGAACCCCCTGGTCGAGCGATATGGTAACTGTTTGGATCGATTGGAATGCCAATAAAGAGTTGGGTGATGCAAGCAACGAGACCTATGTTTTAACTAATGTTGGTGGCAGCGGCGAAACCTTCGAAGGCACCATTAATGTTCCGGCTACTCAGCAGGCCGCGCAGTACCGCATGCGCGTAAGGATGACTTACAGCTCCGATCCCGAACCCTGCGATGAAGCATCGTATGGCGAAATAGAAGATTATACCCTCGTGGTTGCCGGTGGTGTACTTGCCGTAAATGTAACATGTACCCCGGATGAGATTTGCCTGGGCGAAGAATCGCAAATGATGGCTTCGGTAGGTGGTGGCTCCGGAACTTATACCTACCTCTGGGTACCTTCCACAGGATTAAACAATCCAAACATTGCCAACCCCATTGCTTCACCAACCGCAACTACCGTTTACACGGTTGAGGTAAACGATGGAACAACAACTATCAGCGAGGAGGCTACCATTACTGTGCATCCTGTGCCTGCTACTCCCTTTATCAACCTCGATGATGTAACACTGCATTCCGATGCTGCCGAAGGAAACCAGTGGTACGACAGCCAGGGACTCATCGCTGGAGCTACGGGTCAATCGTACACCTGCACCTGGGAAGACGTTTATCATGTAAATGTTACCAACGAATTTGGCTGCGAATCCGATCCATCCAACAGCATCCATGTGATAGTTACAGGCATTGATGAAATTACTGCTTTGAATAATCTCATTGTTTATCCAAATCCATTTAATGACCTGGTAAATATTGACTTTAAACTCGAAGAAGGAACCAACTTTAAACTTGCCATATTTAATGCGCTTGGACAAGAAGTGCAGCTTGTTTCTGAAAATCAACCGGCCACAGGCCAAATGCAAAGCTTTGAAATTTCGGCTGCCGGAATGGAAAAAGGCATCTATTTTTGCAAGCTCATTACTGGCGATGCAGTCATCATTACCAAAATGATACATACACGATAGTTTTAAAAATTCACCCGGCAAGGCTATTATTTTACGAAAATGCTTGCCGGGTGAATTTTAATTATTTTGTTAATAAACTGTTAAATAAAATAAATTTCACTTAGTGTCTGTTCAATAATTAACGATACATTTATGGTTGGATGCTATAGTTCCA
>CAZGAO010000087.1:0-20858 GCA_964523795.1 uncultured Lentimicrobiaceae bacterium | reverse complement strand
TCAAGAAAGTTTGATCCTCCCACCGCACTGGCAGCCGCTGCCCGGCAAACTTTCGGCCTACGCGCCTATCTGTCTAACACAACATAAGTTTTTTTTATTATTGCAAACAGTAGATTTTAAAAAGTGCCATTTGGTTAGGGAAAGTGCATCATATTGCACTATTCGGTAGGATTAGAAATCAAACACATACAATAGCATAGCAAAGTGCATCTTATTGCACTTATAGATGATCTTCAAAAAAGAAAGTTTTATCTTTGCCCAATGCAAAAATGCACTTTAACATGCAATTTCAGGAATTAATACAAACCATTAAAGAACGGAGAGCAAATTTGAAGGTAAGCCAGGAAAGTCTGGCAAGTATCTCCGGAGTTGGCTTAAGAACCCTAAAACAATTTGAAAGCGGAAAGGGCAATCCCACCTTGCTTACTTTAACCAAGTTAGCCGATGTGCTTGGATTTGAACTTTGTTTTAAAGTGAAAAAATTGAATAAACCATGAGAAAGGCCAAGCAAAATTACTGGCAGTCGTATCAGGGAAGGCTTAAGCAATTAACAAAGTGAACGCTTATTTTGTCGCAAATGTTTGCAGTATTTGCGACCATAAATAATCCTGTTCATTTCCAAACCAATCCACAATCGGCTATTCATCTAAATCCATCTCTCGTCATGCTCCCCCAAAATCAAAATCCCTCTTTCCATTTCCCAAAACCTTAATCGCAGGGTGGTGCAAAAAAGTAGTACTTTTGACACGTTAAAACTTCAGGCTTTTTTGCCCTTGCTTAACATGCGAATTGTAACAAAAAATAGCAACTGCTTTTCAAAGTATCCACATCGGTTTTTACTGGTCGTGCTGCTTTTTTGTTTTGCCCATTCGCTTGTGGCTCAGCCCTACAAGGTGGATTATTACACCCAGGAAAATGGCCTGAAAAATGACCTGATAAAATCCATCGCCATCGATTCGCTGGGCTTCCTTTGGGCCGGCACCGATTATGGGCTGGTGCATTTCAACGGCAATGAGTTTGTGGCTTTTAACGGTCAGCCGGCTTCCGATTACATCAAATCGGTGTTTTGTACCAGCAAGGGCAAATTATTTATGAACACCGATCTGAGCTTTGAGCAAATCAATTACGAGCAAAAAAGTGCCAATAACATCGTAATCCGCCGTGGATCAACCGCCCAAACCGACAGCTTGCTGTGGTATCCCAAAGAGTTTTTTGAGGATACCAAGGGGAACCTCTGGTTTTCGGACAATGTAGCGGTGTATCGCTACAGCCAAAACAAGCTGTATCGTTATTACTTAGGTCAGGAAAATATTACCGGCAGTTATGTGCATTCTTTTTCCTTTTTCGAAAATGGCTTTAACAACCTGGTGATGATTTCAAACACCGGCAATTTTTATCGCTACGATTACATGAAAAATGTTATCAGCCCGATTTTTGGTAATTTCGATATTAGCAACGTTACCGCAGTACAAAAAATATCGGACGGGCACATCTTGATTGGTTTTAATAATATGCTGGGCGAGATTTTTTTTGATGCCGATTCCCGTTTTATCCGTTACCGGATTATCGATACCTCCATCGATGTTTCGGCATTGCACCAAAAACGCGATGGCAAGGTATTTATCGGCACTTGGACACGGGGACTTTTTGAGGCCAGGCTCAACGGTCAGGGCATTATCATCGAGAAGGTGGAGGCCATCGAAGACAGGGGTGCCATCAACCAAATTATCAGCTACCATAACCAATATCTGCTGGCTACCGATTATGGTATCGCTATACTTCAAAATCAGGATTTCATTGCCCCCTACCAAAATCTGAGCAAGGGTTTTGTTCAGGATATAGAATACGACAAGCTGAACCATCTCATGTATTTTACCGATGGCAATAATGTATTTCGCATCACCGATAAAAGTTTGGATGTAGATCTGGTGTTTTCGTCATCGGGCTTCACCATAATTCAAATTTTGCCCGATAATGGCTATCTGTGGCTTGCCGATAATACTGGGATACTATACAAGGTGTATAACGGACGGATAATAAAAACCCTCGACCTGAGTGCTTATGGCGCATCCATTTATCATCTTATTTTTGATGACAATCATAATATCTGGCTTTGTCAGGATAATTTATTGGGGGTGATTCAAATAAAGCAGGAGCAATACATCAAGGTCTATGGCCCGGCTCAGGGCTTGCGGGGGAAGGTTAACTTTATAAAAACTACCCCCTACCTCCAATTACTAATGGGCACCAACGATCCTGATAATTATCTGCTTTACTACGATCAGCTCAACGACAGCATACTAAGTATGAAGGGTTCGGTACTTGGTGGCAGCGAAGCATCGCTTTCGGTAAACGACCTGGTATTTGATGATAATAAAGTGCTGTGGATGGCTACAAACCAGGGCTTGTACAAGCGCAAAGGGACAACCATGCAAAAGATTAGCCTGGAAACCCAAAGCGAAATTGATGTTAAGGCCATAGCCATCGACAGGGATGATAATATCTGGTTTGCCTCGTCAACCGGGATTTTTAAATACGACCGCAAAAATATGATTCCCTTTAGCCATACAGATGGTTTGCCGGGCAAAACGATTACCTACCGCAATGTAGTTACCGATGATTATAACAGAGTTTGGGCAGGCACGGTTGCCGGGGTAGCTTATAGTCCCAACAATCAATTGCCCTTGGTAAGTGCAAAACCCCGGCTTATCAGTATCACCGAAAGAGGGATTCCACTGAGTGATTTTAGCAATGGCAATTTTAATAATCAAAGCTATCTGGCTTTCAGCTTCGTTAGTGCCGAGTATCCGGTAAGTGCGGTAAGCTATCAGGTAAAGATGAGCGGCAAGAAGGAGGACTGGAAGGTGCTTTCGGGGCGCAACGAAATCTTGTATTCCGATTTCGACAAGGGCGATTATACCTTTATGGTAAGAGCCAGGCATCGTGGAAATTATCTTTGGAGTCCGGTGCTTAGCTACCATTTTAATATCCGAACAATTTGGTATCAAAGCTGGATTACCTGGGTGGCCTTTTCGTTGGCTTTTGTGCTTGCGGTGTTTCAACTCACAAAATATAGAAACCGCCGCCTGGAGGTAGAAAAGGTTAAGCTAAACAAGCAGGTACACGAGCGTACGCAAAGGCTCGAAAAAACCAGCCATGAAATAGAGGCCAAAAACAAACAATTGATCATTGCTAAAGAAGAAGCCGAGCGTTCGTCAAGAGCCAAGGCCGACTTCCTTTCGACCATGTCGCACGAAATACGCACACCGCTCAACGGCGTGTTGGGGATGATAAATATTTTGCTGCTCGAAGAACCCCGCGAAGATCAGTTGGACAAGATTAGCACCATGAAGTTCTCGGCCGAAAACCTGCTTTCGCTCATCAACGACATCCTCGATTTCAATAAAATTGATGAGGGCAAGCTCAAGCTCGAAAATATCGAATTTAGCCTCTACGAGCTGGCCTATAACATCAAATCAGGTTTCGTTCCACAGGCACAATCGAAGAGTATAAATTTTGCACTCGACCTTGACAGCGAACTCCCCGAATATATTGTGGGCGATCCTACCCGCCTGGCACAGGTACTCAATAACTTGCTCGGCAACGCCGTAAAATTTACCGAAAAAGGCGAAGTAAAATTGATGATCAAAAGCCGGGAGTTGAAAAATGGAAATGTAGAGATTGTTTTCTCGGTAATTGATACCGGGATAGGCATTGCCCCCGAGCAGTTGCAAAATATCTTCGATTCGTTCAGTCAGGCCAGCACCGATACCACGCGCAAGTATGGCGGCAGTGGGCTGGGCTTAGCCATCACCAAAAAGCTGCTCCAGATTATGGACAGCAAGATTACGGTGAAAAGCAAGATGGGCTTTGGTTCTGAATTTACTTTTCGTATCCAAACTAAGGCTGTACCACGTATCGAAAAAGCACAAGCGCTTGCTGAAGAAGTTCAGCAGCCTGCAGGGCAGCGCATTAATAATTCCAAATCAAAGGCTCAGTCGCTGGCCGGACTTAAAATACTGCTGGTCGAAGATAACCTGATCAACACACGCATAGCAAAACAGATTCTCGAAAAATGGGACATTCGTGTTGACCATGCACAGGATGGCCAGATTGCCGTAAACAAATTTAAACCCGGCAAGTACGATCTTATCCTTATGGATCTGCACATGCCCAACATGGATGGCTTTGATGCCACGCGGGCCATCCGCGAAAAAGATACCGAGATTCCTATTGTAGCCCTTACCGCTGCAGTAAAAATCCAGGATAAGGATAAGGTGCTGGAAGCAGGTATGAACGAGTTTGTCTCAAAGCCCTTCAAACCTTCTGAATTGCATCAACTGATAAAAAAACTGGCTCTCGAGGACTCGGGTTTTGAGGATGCCTTAAATACACCCCGCCCTGATTATGAAAGCCTGATAGGATACCGTGTTTTGTTGGTCGAAGATAACGATATCAATATTAAAATTGCTTCTCAGTTTCTCGAAAAATGGGATATTGAAGTGGATGTAGCTAAGGATGGGCAAATAGCCATCGACATGTTTGAATCCGACAAGTACCATCTCATACTTATGGATTTGCACTTGCCCAATGTGGACGGATATCAGGCAACAAAGGCTATACGCGAAAAAGACAAAAACATCCCCATCATCGCGCTTACCGCTGCCGCAATGGTGCAGGAAAAACAAAAAGTGCTGGCCGAAGGTATGAACGACTTTATCTCGAAACCTTTTAAGCCGCGCGATTTGTATAATAAAATTACCAATAGTGTGATGAATGCAACCTATAATGCCGGATAACAGGATGCGGCTAATCATCGCTAAGTTTTTTTTGGATTTATGTTTTTTGAAAATAATGTACTTTAGCCGCCTTAAAAAAAGTTAAATAGTGGACTTTCAATCTGTGTTTATAATTTGATTTTTTTTAATAAAAATTCGTGTACGATTAAAATAGAATTTCGGAATTATTTGAAATAGGATTCCTCACTTCGTTCGGAATGACAATTATTTACGTTATTGGGGCGGGGGCTTGTTGGCGGCAAAGCCGCCAACAAGCCCCCGCCATCTTACAACGCTCCGAATACTTTGTCATTTCGACCGTAGGGAGAAATCTCAAAAATTTAACCGAACACCAATGAAAATTTAACATTGTAATTTACTGATATTTATTTAAAACATCATTTCAAAATGAAAAAACTCTTACTACTTCTGATTTTCTTTGCATGCTTAATTGCATCTTCACAGGCTCAGGGCTGGCGTGCCGGCGAAATGGAGGTCAAGGTTCAAATCCACTCCAAAACCGATGCCCTCGATCTCTACAACTTAAAACTTAATGGCGATATTTATCTTCGTCATGCCTTGCTTTATCTCACTCCTGCCGAGCTTTCGCTTTTGGATGATGCGGGTTTCGATTATGAAATTACCATCGAAAACCTTAACGAATATTCCCAAAACTTTTGGGGTAGCCGCGCAGAATATCATAGCTATCAGGAAATCATCGACCTGGCCGACAGCCTGGCTACCCACTTCCCTGATATCTGCACCAAGCATCTTTTTGGTACCTCGATGGGAGGCCGACAACTGGCCGCGCTCAAAATCAGCGATAACTCGGCCACCGATGAAAACGAAGCCGAAGTTATGTTTGATGGCGGTATTCACGGCGATGAAATTGGCGGCCCCGAAAACGTCATTCGGTTTGCCCGCGATTTATGCCTGGGCTATGGCAGCGATCCCGAGATGACCGAACTCATCGATAATCGCGAAATATGGCTTTACCTGATGGTTAACCCCGATGGCCGTGTGGGCATGATCCGCTACAACAACAATGGCGTTGACCTGAATCGCGACTGGGGCTACATGTGGAACGGCGAAGGCAGCAGCAGCGGAGCCTTTTCGCAGGTCGAATCCAAGGCGCTCCGCGCTTGTTCATACAGCCATCAGTTTGTGGTGCATACCACTTATCACAGCGGTACCGAATATATCTCGTGCCCCTGGAGCTATCGCCCCCAAGCACCCTTCGATGCGCCGCATATTTTGCAACTGGCAGGATTGTATGCCGATGTTTCGGGTTATAGCAACATTCCGTATGGCCAGGGCTACAACGGCATGTACGCCATCAACGGCAGTACCAAAGATTCAAATTATGGCGCGATGGGTTCGATAAGCTGGTCGATGGAAATATCTCAGGCTAAACAACCACCCGCCTCACAAATTATGACCTATTACAACTACAACAAGCCTGCAATGCTGACCATGATCGAATATTCGGGATATGGCCTGGAAGGTCTGGTTACAGATGCTGTTACCGGCGACCCGGTGGCTGCGGTAATTTTTGTTAACGATTTTATCCCCACTTTTACCGACCCTGAAGTAGGCGATTATCATAAATATGTCCTCCCCGGCAATTACAGTATAATGGTTAAAGCCAACGGCTATCAGGATAAGCTCGTAAGTGGGATTTCTGTTTCGGCCATGAATTCCACCATCACCGATATCGAACTCGACCCGCTGGATCACCAGAGCGTTTACCGCATGATTAGCTCTCAAATTCCCGATAACAATCATTCCGATGAAGGATATACCTGGAATGCAATCGGTCAGCCTGACAACCAGAATTATTCGATTGGTAAAAACGGCTGGGCTGTTTTGGATATGCAGGATGTGATATTTGATGGCCCCGGCCCCGACCTCATGGTTTTTGAGGGCGATGCCAGTGCCGAAGGTTATACCTTGTATGCCGGCGAAAGCATGGATGGCCCCTGGCACAGCATGGGCGATGGTAGTGGCACCACCGAATTTGATTTTGCTGCCTGCAATATTTCGGAGGCGCAATATTTCAAGATTCAGGATGATGGCGATGGCTCCGCAAGTGGCAATGATGTAGGTTTTGATTTGGATGCTATCCAGGCATTGAGTTCTATCACCGGCCCTTATGTTATTATGGAGGGCTATGAGGTAGATGATGCCAGTGGCAACGGCAATGGCTTGCTTGAGCCGGGCGAGACCGCCGATTTTATCGTTACCCTCAAAAATGTGGGAACCGAAACTGCCCTTGCCCTTACCGGCACTTTTACCAGCGAAGATGATTACATAACCATTATTACCACCGAAGCTCAAAGTTTTGGCGATCTGGAAATAGATGCTTCAGCTATTGCTACTTTTATTGTATCGGCCGAAGAAAGTGCCCCCGCAGGACATATCTCAGTTATCAATTTTAACTATGAGGGTAGCAATGTGGATCCCAACACAAAATATATTAGCATCGAATTTCCCGATTATTGCGAAGCCTCAACTTCCACTGAGGATGAGTACATTTCAAACGTGGAATGTGGCGACATAAGCAATGCCAGCGGATGGCAGGGCGGCGTGGCCGACTATTCCGACATGAGCACTGCGCTTGATACCGGTGCAGCCGTTGATATTACTGTTACCAACGGAAATGCCTGGTCGAGCGACCAGGTAAGTGCCTGGGTGGACTGGAACAACGACTTTGAGCTGGGCAATAGCACCGGCGAAACCTTTGTACTTACCAACGTTGGCGGCAGCGGCGAAACTTTTACAGGCAGCATCCAAGCTCCCGAAGATCAGAATTCCGGGATTTATCGTATGAGAATACGAATGACGTATAGCTCCGATCCCAATCCCTGTGGATCTTCCAGCTACGGCGAAGTAGAAGATTACAGCATCGTGGTAAACCAAACCGGAATAAACGCCGCGTTTACTTCGGACGAATCCTGGATATGCTATGGCCAGGAAGTTCATTTTTACGACATTTCGAGTGGAGATATTATTAGTTGGGAATGGGAGTTTCCGGGAGGAACGCCTGCTACTTCAAATGAGCAAAATCCTGTGATCGCTTATAATGAGCCCGGTATCTTTGGGGTAACGCTCACCGTTAGCGATGGAAGCAATACCGCCGGTACAGCTTTGATGGAGTACATTATTGCTGATAACGATCCGGCTGCACCTTCCGCTCCTGAAGGTTTGGAAGAAATGTGCCAGAACAGCCCTGATTGCGAATACAGCATTAGTGATCTGGGTGGCTGCATCGATTGGTACTGGGAAATGTTGCCTGCCAATGCCGGAATTATGTCGCAAAGCGGGCCGATGATCGAAGTTGACTGGGCCGATGATTTTGCGGGCGATGTACAAATTATGGCTGCCGGCATCAATCATTGTGGCCAGAGCGAAATGTCGGAGCCGATTGAAATTACTATTATTGGGCTGCCTGCCGCCGCCGGAGAAATAGATGGTGCCGATATGGTATGCCACAATCAAAGCGGACAATATTTTGTTGATGAAATTGCCGGAGCCACCAGTTACGAGTGGATTCTCGATCCTGCAGAGGCCGGAACTATCATGGCAAACCAAAACGAATGTACCATAGCTTTTACCGGCCCATACCTGGGTGTAGCATTCGTGCAAGTGCGCGGGATAAACAACTGCGGCGAAGGTAACTATTCGCCGCCCTTCGAGGTTTACATCGACCCTTGCCCGGGAATTGGAGAAGCGATGGCTGATGAAAAAGTGCAGATACTGCCCAATCCCAGTAATGGGAATTTTGAAATTGCAATCCAAAATTATCAGGACGAACAAATCAGAATTCAGATATTTTCACCCTCGGGAGCCGTGGTTTATCAAAGCGAAATAGCGGAAATAATTCCCGGAAATAATTTGGCCGTCAATCTAAGCGACCTGCCTGCCGGGATTTATTATCTTAAACTTGTTGGCAAAATGAGTACCCTTACCAAAAAAATTGCCATCCACAAGTAAACCTTTCATCATTTATGCACCTACTTGGGTAAGATCAGTTTTAAAATTAGTAAACTGGTCTTACCATTTTAATATTAATAAAATACAAATTACATCACAAAATGAAAAAACTGATACTTGGATTTCTCTTACTAAGCTTCGCTTTTACACTTTTTGCACAAGAAAAACTGGTGGTTCGCTTCACCAATCCTGACCAGGCTACCATTGCCGAATTTACTAAAGGAGGCCATGATGTGGCAGCCATGAAGCCGGGCGAATTTTTGGATATTGTTATTCCCGAACTTGATTACGATCGCATGATTGCCGAGGGTTATGATATTACGATAGTAAATTCTACTTCGCAAATGATGGCCAACCTGGGCAACGTGGACGATATTAACGGCTACCGCACCTACCAGGAAGCCCTTGACGAACTGCAACAAATCGCCGCCGACCATCCCGATATCTGCCAGTTGATGGACATTGGCGATAGCCGGGGAAAAGAATATTTTAATTCCGGTTATGGCAATTATGGCGATTACCAGCACGACATCTGGGCTTTGAAAGTTTCGGATAATGTGGCTGTTAACGAAGATGAACCCGCCGTGTATTATTTTGGAGCACACCATGCCCGCGAGCCGCTGAGCACCGAGGTGGCTTTTTATGTTTTAAATCATATTGTGGATAATTATGGTAGTGATCCCGAAATTACCGAAAATGTTAATAACAAAGAGATTTGGTTTGTGCCCATCGTAAATCCCGATGGCCATGAGGTAGTGCTGGATCAAATCAACACCGATTGGCGCAAAAATATCCGCGACAACGATGGAAACGGGAGTCTTACCAACGGCTCGTATTACTATCCCGATGGCGTTGACCCAAATCGTAACTACGGTTGGCAATGGGGAACTTCAGGTACTTCGAGTGACCCCAACGATATTACTTACTGCGGCCCCACGCCTTTTTCGGAGCCTGAGCTCCAGGCCGTCCGCGATTTGATGGCGGCCCATCATTTTGTAGCCGGTATTTCTTATCATACCTACAGCGAACTGGTGCTTTGGCCTTATGGTTATAGTTCTTCAGCCACCCCTCCCGATTTGGCTGCACTTGCTGACCTGGGTACCATGGTTGGCGAAGCCATCCCCGGCTTGTATGGTGGACATTACACACCACAGGCATCCTGGGCTTTGTATCCTTCATCGGGAGGCACCGATGACTGGGCTTACGGAAATCACGGCATCTTTGGCTACACCGTTGAGCTGGCTACCGAATTTATTCCTCCGGCTAACGAGGTGTATCAGGTTAGCGAAGATAATTTGGAAGGAGCCATGATTTTGCTGAACCGTATTAATTATTCCACATTAACAGGTCATGTTACTAACGCCGCTACCGGCGACCCTGTGGTAGCCGAAATATTCGTTCACGAAATCGACAATAGCGGAGCCTTCCGCGAGCCATACAAATCCAACGAAGCCTTTGGTTCTTATTATCGCATGTTGATGGATGGAAGCTATCAGGTAACTATATCGGCCTTTGGCTATCTTACGCAAACTTTTGATAATGTAGAAATCACCGATGAGGGGCAAACCATCCTCAATGTGCAACTGGAGCAATCCGAGATTATCGCGCTAAGCGGAACAATCACCGATGCTGACTCGGGCGAGCCTATCCAGGGTGCTATGGTCGAAGCACTGAATACTCCCATCGATGCAGTTTACACCGATGAGAACGGACAGTATCAAATTGCTGAAATTTTTGAAAACACCTACACCTTTAAAGTATATGCCGAAGACTATGCTACCCTGATTCAGGTAGTGAGTATTGATCCCGACAACAATGTGGCGGATTTTGAATTGATGGAAAGTTTTGCCATTAGTTTCGAGGCGGGCGTATTTGAACCCGGTTTTACCTTTTCGGGCGATTCCGACTGGCAAATCGACAACAGCAATGGCTGGGATGGATCGGCCTCGGCCAAGTCGGGTGGTATTGGTGATGAATCCACAAGCGAAATGATTTATACCCTCGAAGATGGTATGGCCGGACAGATTTCGTTTTACCGCAAGGTATCCTCCGAATCCGGCTACGATTACCTGCAGTTTTACATCGACAATCAGGAGCAGGATCAATGGGCCGGCGATCAGGATTGGGAAGAATTTATTTATACTGTGACCGAGGGAACGCACACCTTTAGGTGGGTTTACGAAAAAGACTACTCGGCGACAGGTGGTTCGGATTGCGGCTGGATCGATTATATTACCTTTCCACCTAGTGCTGGCGTAAATGCGCAGGCAGGCTCTAATGCCCAGCTCTGCGCCAACGAAACATACCAGTGCCAGGGCGAAGCCACTTATTACGAATCGGTGGAATGGACAACGGATGGAGATGGAACATTTACCAATAGCACCATCCTCGATCCGGTTTACACACCCGGAAGCCTCGACATCGAAAATGGAACAGTGGAGTTAACCCTTACCGCTTTTGATAATGGCGGCGATGAAAACAGCGATGAGCTTACACTAACACTTAATCCATTGCCCGCTGCAGGAGGCCAAATTGACGGCCCGGCACAGGTGTGTGCAGGAAATGCGGAATACTATACTTGTCCCGACATCGAAAATGCCGATGATTGCCAATGGGTGCTTGAACCCGAAGAAGCCGGCAGCATCGAAGTAACTGCGCCTAACGAAATATTGGTAAGCTGGACTGATGGTTATTTTGCATTGGCCAGTCTGCAGGTGCGTGGTATCAACGACTGTGGCTATGGCGAATTCTCGGATGAATTTGTGGTTTCGGTGGAAGATTGTACCGGAATAGACGACCACTCGAATGCTGTTTTCTCCATTTATCCCAACCCGGCCAAGAATGAAATTGCCTTACAGTTTGCTGATGCATTACTTGCAAAATCAGATATTGTAATTTACAATTTACTTGGAAATAAAATTCTGCAATATCGTGGCAATGGCAACACTAATTTTGTTATCGATATTTCGGAACTGACCGAAGGCCTTTATTTTGTAGCGATAAAAGGCGAAGGCCAGCAAAAACTTAAAAAATTGATAATTAGCCGTTAACAAAAACAGCTTTCGATCTGTTATTAAATCAGATTTAAAAATTTTTAAATTTTTATGAATTCCGATTATCCAATATTAAATAATGAAACCATAACGATAATTGAATTCTAAATGGAATTCCGGTACAGACGCGCTACATGCGCGTCTCTGCTAATTCCGTTTCGGGACAAACAAGGAATAGCGATTAACGAATAATGCCGCCCTTTGGGCGTGCATCCTCGAAAAGTAATATAAATCAAAGATTTTCTACTTTTCGGGACAATTAACGATTAATCCCGCCTTTGGCGAGGATTTCGCTTCGCTCAACAATTAACTATTTACAATTAACGATTAACTAATTTATCATTACATGAGAAAGACTAACACACTAATCTTATCATTGGCATTTTTGCTTGTGGCGAGCCTCTCGTTTGCACAAGACAAGCCTGTTAAAACGAAAAAGCAACTTTACGAAAACGGAGTCTATAACCCTTACGAGGTTTTGGATACCCGCGTGGACAACATGCGCTACTGGCGCAAGGCAGCAGAGCTGGGACTTACACCGGTTGAGCCCGCTGCAAAAGCAGCACCGGCCAATTACAAGGGCAGCAGGATTGCAGCCAAGAGCGTTTGGCGCGAAGATTCGCCCGACGTGCCTGTAACCGAAGAAAATTCAACTCAAAGCGAGAACTCGGTCTTTGTCGATCCTACCGACCCCGATCACGTACTTCAATCCAACAACAGTACACAAAATCCGGTGGGTTCGCTATATGGAGCCAACTATTTCTTTTCCTACGATTTTGGCCTTAACTGGGGCGGTACTATCCAGGGTGCCGGTGGCACTAACTCAGGCGACCCGGCTACGGCTATCAGCCTTACCGGACGTCAATATGTAGGCTATATCCACAGTGGCGGTGGACAGGGAGTTTCTTACTCCAATGATGGCGAAAACTGGACTCCGGTTCTGGTTGATGGCGGTGCAGGTTCTTCGCTGCTCGATAAAAATCACATGTGGATCGACAATAGCCCCATTAGTCCTTATGAAGGCAATGTGTATGTGGCCTGGACTGATTTTGGCGGCCCCAACGATACTGACATCGAAATTTCATATTCTAATAATGACGGGGTATCATACGCTACAGCTGTAAATATCAGCTCACAACTTAATGCCGGAAGTCACAATCAGGGTGTAAATATCGAAACCGGCCCCGATGGGCAGGTGTATGTAATATGGGCAGTTTACGAAGGCTGGCCTCAGGACGAGGGTTCCATAGGCTTTGCTAAGTCGCTTGATGGTGGCCAAACATGGCAAAATCCCGAGCGAATCATTACTGATATTCGTGGTATCCGTAACTCAGAAACTTCAAAAAATATGCGGGTAAATTCCTTCCCCTCGATGGCCTGCGATATCAGCGGCGATGGAACCATTTACATTACCTGGACCAATATAGGTGTTCCCGGTATCAACACCGGCAACGACATTGATATTTACATGATAAAATCGGATGACGAAGGCGCAAGCTGGAGTACACCATCTCGTGTTAATCAGGATGAAGCCGGTCAGGGTTCCGAGCATTACTTCCCCTGGATTACCTGCGACCCTGTTACCGGTGCATTGAGTGTTGTTTTTTATGACGACCGCAATGTGGGTGGCAACAAGTGCGAAGTATTCTGTGCCAACAGCTTTGATGGTGGCGAAACATGGGAAGATTTCAGGGTGAGCGATGTAGATTTTACGCCTGCACCTATCCCTAATTTGGCTGGCGGATACATGGGTGACTACCTCGGTATTAGTGCCCGCGATGGCCGTGTGTATCCCTTGTGGGCCGACAATCGCAGTGGTGTTATGATGACTTATTCTTCGCCCTACGAAACCAACAGTTTACCACGTCCCGATGACCTTGCCGCTGCCGTTACTTTCGAGACCGGCAATGTGGATATGGAATGGGTTTTTGAAGAGGTTGCCGGCTTCCAGTATTTTATTATTTATCGCGATGGCTTCGAGATAGCAACTACCACCGATAAATTCTATACAGACATGCTGCCCGATTACGGCATTTTTAAATACAAAGTAACCGCCATGCACGATGACGGCGAATCTTCAGGTCCTTCGGCCAATGTGCAATGGGGCGATGCCCATATTGCTGTTGAACCCGCCGAGATTATCGAAAACATCGATTTGATGAGTACCTCTACACGCACGATTACTGTGGAAAATACAGGTCAACTGGATTTAATTTATGAAGTTTCTTCTTCCACCGAGCCTATTCGCGGACGCGATTATTGCACGGCTTCCACCAACACCGAGGATGAATACATCGCCAACGTTAGCTTCGGCGATATCGACAACAGCAGTGGCTGGCAGGGTGGCGTTGCTGATTATACCGATCAAAGTACCCCCATGGAAGTGGGTACCAGCGAGTCCATCGAAATTGAAAATGGAAATGCCTGGTCAAGCGACCAGGTTACCGTATGGGTTGACTGGGACAGCGACTTCGAGTTTGAGCAGGCCACAGACGAAGAGTTTGTGCTAACCAATGTAGGAGGCTCCGGACAGACCTTCACCGGTGAAATCACTGTTCCCCAGGGTACCCAGAGTGGCGAAAAACGGATGCGTGTACGGATGACCTATTCTTCGGATCCCGAACCCTGCGATGGCTCAAACTATGGCGAAGTAGAAGATTATACCATTAATGTTTCTGGATGGATGCTCGTGGACAGAATTACGGATACCATTGCTCCGGGCAATACCAAATCTTTTGATGTTACCTTCAGTTCCGAAGACCTTAGCCAGGGTACTTATCATGGCAATGTGATGGTCGAAAGTAACGACCCTGATATGCTAGCTGTAAATGTTCCGATTACCTTGAATGTTGGCGATGGATTCCCGATGGCACTCAATGTGTCAGCCAATCCTTCCACAATATGTCTGGGCGAAAGCACCCAGCTTAATGCCGGTGCAAACGGTGGCACAGGCACATACACCTACAACTGGACTTCCGATCCAGCAGGTTTTACTTCTACTGTGGCCAATCCGGAGGTGATGCCTGATGAAACAACCCTTTATATGGTTGAAGTAGATGATGGTGAAACGGTGGTTGATGGAAGTGTAAATGTTACCGTTGAAAATGCCCCCGAGCAAGCAGCAACGCCCGAGGGTGAGACCTCGTTGTGCTACGGCGTTTTCCAAACGGTTTATCAAACCACGGGTGCTGTGGGCGCAAGTAGCTACATTTGGACACTCAGCCCTATGGAGGCTGGTGCAATTAGTGGAACCGCGATGACAGCAACAGTGGAATGGAACGAAGATTTTATGGGTACTGCCATGCTTATGGTTGAAGGTATGAACAATTGCGGTGCAGGTGAAATGTCGGATGCGCTGGAAGTAATTGTGCACGAATTACCGGAAGTTGACCTGGGTCCTGATATGACAATTTGCGCCAACACATCCATAATTCTCGATGCCGGAAATCCTGGGGCTACTTATATCTGGTCAACAGGCGAAACCACACAGACCATCGAGGTGGACACCACTGGCGTGGGTATCGGAACTGTTACCATTATGGTGGAAGTAATCGACCCATTTACTTGTTCGAATACGGATGAGCTTACTGTTCAGTTTGATGATTGCACTGGTATTTCGGATATTGAAGAGCAATGGTCGGTGCAGGTTTACCCCAATCCCACCAACGGTATTTTCAACATCGATATGAAAACCCTTAGCAACAGCCCGGTAAACTTGCTCATGTATGATGCTTACGGCAAAGAAGTGTACCGCAGCGATAACGTATCGATACAGGGATATAAAAGCCTTAGTATAGACTTGAACAATATTTCAGAAGGTATTTATTTGCTAAATATTAGAGGAAATGGTATAAATATGATTAGAAAAATCATGATTCAAAAATAAAAATTTGAATACAGTTTTTCGATTAGGACTGCCGGGTGTAAATATTTTTTACGCCCGGCAGTTTTTTCTATTAGCGTAGCTTAACTTCCTGTAAAATAGCCTTTAGAGGTGTTTTTATCTTGAAATTTAAGTATTTTATCAATTTATTTAAATTTTTTTTGTGAAAAAGATTTAACTTTGTTGAACGTTTAATGATGATAAATTACGAGAAGCAGGCTACAAATTTCTAATATCAATACTATGAACCAAAAATTCGTTTTATATTTAAATTTTTTGCTTATATTTTTCATATCCTTTAATAGCGGGGTGTTTGGACAGTTTAGTTCTACCGAAAATTCAAAAGAAGACCCCGAAGCTATCGATGGCAATGTTAAGATTGAAGGCTACGTTTACATCACCAATCCCGAACTTCAATATTTTACCGGCTTAACTATGAATTTTGAGGGGCTGGAAGATGTCGTTGTAAATACCTACGGCAAATATTACAAATACGTTCCTCAGGGTTGGTCGGGCAATGTTAGCCCAAATCCCTGCGACCCGGACAAGTTTGTTTTTGACCCGCCGCAATATACCTACGTTGATGTACAGGCAACCACCAGAAATCAAAACTTCGATGTTACCACCGATACCATTTATTCGATCTCCGGAACAATTACCGACTCACTCACCGGTGCTCCTCTGGCCAACACCGAGGTAACTTTTGATATTCCTGCTGAGTTTGGTCCTCCTTTTTCTATCGAAGTGAATACCAATGCACAGGGCGAATATAGCTTTTATCAGTTGCCCTGTTTGGATGCGCCGCTCAACCCTCGGGTTGAGTTTCACTATATCACTCCTTTCAGTCGTACCTACAACAATTGGCAGCAGAGCTACATTAATCATGATTATAAGTTTATCTACTACGAAAAACCCATACCCCCCGAATGGGAATACACTATCACAGCGCAAAGCAATCCGGCTGTTATCTCGATTACTGCTGGTTCTAATCCCAGGGTGTGTGGCGTACCCATCGAACTTGGCGATTTGATTGGTGTATTTTACACGGGCAATGATGGCGAATTACATTGTGGAGGATTTGGCCGCTGGCAAGACGAAAGTAATGTAGGTGTTATCGCCTATGGCGACGATACCCAGGCAACTCCCAATTTTAAGGAAGGCTTTTCCTATAATGAATATTTCAAATGGAAATTCCATTCTTATGCCATCCAGGACGATTTGATGGCGGAGGCTGAGATGATTTTAGGATATAATAGATGGGCTCCTATCGGATTGTCGGTAACTTCGGATTTGGAGGGGATGGGAAAGGAGCATATCGTGGTGCCGGCTGGATGGAGCGGAATATCCAGCGTTGCAGATCCTGAGGGCTCAAAGATAGTTAGCAATATCCTGTCGCCAATCATCAATGAATTGATTATCCTTCAAAGTAAGAATGAGGTGTATTGGCCTGGCGGTGGAGTACCCGGCGATTGGAACTGGAGCGATGAAACCGGTTATAAAATTAAACTCACTAGCCCGGTGGTACTTCCTATTTATGGCTGTCCGGGCACCGACAAAACCCTTAGCCTTACTACGGGTTGGAATATCATTCCGGTGCTTAGCCCCTGCAACATGCTGCTTAGCGATGTCCTGGCTCCGATTATGAGTAGAATAATTGTGGTTAAAGAAATTGGCGGTAATCGCATTTTTTGGCCCGATATGAATATTACTACGCTTCAGGTGCTACAGCCCGGCAAGGCTTACTATGTGGCTGTGTCGCAAAACTCTACCTTTACATTCCCTGCTTGCGATGCGCTGAAAAGTAATGCCGATCCGACTCCTGAAATTACCCCTGTTGCCAGTCCCTGGCAAGACCCGCATAAAACAGGTACAGCGCATATCCTTGCCTTCCCTGCCGGTTTGTCCGATGCACTTTCCACGGGAGATTTTGTGGGAGCCTTTACCTCGAATGATTACTGTGCAGGCTTTGCCTTGATCGAAAATCCGGAGACTAATCTTGCACTTACCGTTTTTGGTGATGATCCCACCACAGCCCTTGTGGATGGATTTGCAGAAGGCGAGATCATGAATTTTAAGATTTTTAAAAACCAGCAAAAGGAAGAATTGGTTTTGGAGCCGGAGTATGATCTGAACCTTCCCTCGGCGGATGGCAGGTTTACTGATAACGGACTTTCGGTGATAAGCAATTTAAAACTTAGCCCTAATGGTATCGCTGATTTAAACAGCCGCGTGCGCTTTAGCCCTAACCCATCCACTGGGATGGTTTATTTCCAGGCAAACAATAGAACAGCCTATACTATTTCGATCTGCAATTTATCCGGACAACAATTATTGTTAAATAAATTCAGGGGTGAATCGCAATTGGATTTGCGCGATTTTAAGCCAGGTATCTACTTTGTTAGTTTGACCAATGATCAGCAAACCAGAATTGAAAAGCTAATTTTGAGGTAAGAATATTTACAATGTTTTAACATAAAAACCTCCGGCCAAAATCGGGGGTTTTTCTTTTTTAGCCCTCCCGCGATGCGATGCTTTATTCGTGTAATACAGCCTTGCAGCTCCAAAATGTTCGATTTTGCGTTCAATAGTTTTGGTGGCGGTATATGCAAATGGGCGTATGATAAAATTACTACTTTTGCCCTCTAAAAATTTTAAAATTAGAACAGTACAAACAAAAAGCAATTTAACTGTGATTTTGTTGAAACTTAGAACTAACAATTATAATTCGAAACACTAAAATCTCATATTATGAAACCTATCTGGAAATATGTATTTATTTTTACCTTAACTGCCTTTGGGCTTTTAGTCTCCAATTTTCCCCTTTCTGCTCAGCAAGCAGAAGAAGAATTCCAAAATAGCGATTCCGAAAGGTTGGAGCATATCATTTCGGGCTATGCCTTTCGTATGCCTGACTCGATTCCTTTTGAAGGCGCAATCATCACTTTTTCAGGTGCCGGAACTGCCATCGTAAGCGACAGCGGATTTTACAGTATCTCCATCGAACGCCACTGGTCGGGTACGGCAACGCCTTCGTTTGGCGATGGCGGATTTTATACATTTACACCTACCGAAAGGGTTTACGAGGATTTGATTCTTGATTTACCCGATCAGAATTATTCAGGCGTAGCGAACACCATGTTTACAATCTCCGGAAAGTTTGTCGAGAAAAACACCGGTGAAGCCCTTGCCAATGTCGAGATTAGGATGAAATCGCTGACATCATCTTTAAAAAGTTTCGATGTCATAACCAACGAATTTGGCGAATATAGCTTCCAGGTTTTACCCTCCTACGATTATGGTTTCGATCCAAGATACGAAGCCAATTACTATTTCGAGCCAATCACCAGATCCTATCCCGCCATATCTTCGAATATGGCTGACGAGGATTATACCTATATCGATTTTTATTATCCAATTCCTCCGGGTTGGGAATATGTTTCTACCGGAAATGTACATATCATCTCTGTTGAAACAAGCTCGGGACCTAACTTTTGCGGCGTGCCTTTGGAAATAGGCGATTTGCTTGGGGTGTTTTATGTGGATGATGACGGCACACTGGCATGTGGAGGTTTTACCCGCTGGCAGGACGATGACAACATGGGCTTGATAGCCCAGGGCGATGATACCCAAACAACTCCCGGTGATAAGGATGGCTTTGTCTATGCCGAAACATTCAAATGGCGGGTATATTCTTACGCAGAGCAAGACGATTTTCCGGCAGTAGTCGAATTTAAAACCGGTCCCTTTCTTCAATCGGATAATAAATGGTATCCTGTGGGTTTGTCGGTAGTAGAAGAAGTGGATGCCATCCATGCTAATCAAATTATTATCCCCCAGGGTTGGAGCGGCTTGTCGAGTTATACCAAACCCGCAGGCTTGGGAATAAGCAATGTATTAAGTCCAATAAGCGATGAACTGGTTTTGATTCAGGATATGACGAAAATATATTTTCCCGCTGCCGGGATCAATACTATGGGGGTATGGACCTACAACAAGGGTTACAAGATTAAAGTAAGCGAAGAAGTGGTGCTGCCCATGAATGGATGCCCCCAGCCCAATAAAACCATCAACTTGGCCGCAACGTGGAATTTGCTGCCTGTTTTGAGCAAATGCCCGGTGAATGTTGTGGAGCTGTTTGCACCCATCATCGATAAAACTATAATTGTGAAAGAAGTGGCCGGAACCCAAGTTTATTGGCCGGAATTGGGTATCGAAAGTCTAACCACGCTTGAACCTGGTCGTGCGTATTATGTGGCAGTTAGTGAAAATACTGCTGTTACTTTTGGTGAATGCATGCCCGCAACGAAGGCACAAAATAAGCCAGCGAATAAAGTTGTAGCCTCATCGCCCTGGGGCGAAATTGTGCCCACAGGTTCCAATCATGTGCTGGCATTTTCGATAAACGCCATGCAGAATCTAATTTCCGGAGATTACATCGGAGCCTTTGCCGAGGATAATACGCTTTGTGGTTTTGTTAGATTGGATGCTTTTGATGAGCCTCTTGCTTTGACAATCTTTGGTGATGATGCCTCTACCCCAGAAAAAGATGGTTTTGCCTCAACCGAAGATATTCACCTTCGCGTTTTCGATGCACAAACTGCAAAAGAATTTCCAGTACAGGCTAGTTACAGTGGCAACTATTCTCAGGCTGACGGACGTTATACAGAAGAAGGCTTATCGCTGGTGGAAACGCTCAAGGTTTCTACCTCGGGTATTAATACCCTGGATCAGGAAGTACGATTTTTCCCCAATCCTTCTACGGGCTCGGTTGAATTTACACCGGTACAGGAAGGTAAATACCAAATTACTATCCAAAATATGGAGGGTGCTATCCTACTTAATACCACCATATCCGGACGCAGGCAACTCGACCTGCGTCATTTTGCCAAAGGCGTTTATGTAGTTAAAATTGAAAATCAGCAAAACAGCCTGATCAAAAAATTGATTTTGAAATAAGCAGGTTTTATTAACATAGAAAAAAGGCCTGGCTCCTCATTTGGAACCAGGCCTTTTTACTTAGGATTTATTGAAAAACGCGGTCGTCATTTTAGTTTTCAATATTTCGGTGCTCTGCACCTTACGCGTGTCCGCGCATATTTTTTCTAATCGGGTAGGAAGCGGCTTGCGCCGCTGTCCCCCCACACCACCCGG
>CAZGAO010000086.1:0-21896 GCA_964523795.1 uncultured Lentimicrobiaceae bacterium | reverse complement strand
TTATCAGTTTTGACCTCGTTGAATTTTATCGCTAATTTGAAGACTGATTAGTAACGAAATAAAAACCTTATTTCCTGATTATTAACCTTAGTAGCCTTGATCTACACCCTAAGCCCCAACCTTATTACCTTATTTTTCTAATGCCAGGATTTGAACCAATGTAGCTTGAACAACATTGGAAAAACTTCAAGTAAGATTTATGCTTCACGACATTAGGTTTACGATGGGTCAGGAGGTCTGTATTTATGATCATTACCAGACTTCTGTTATCAATTTCCCAACAAAACATTTACGGCACGTTCGGCATCATCGAGAGCTTTCTCCGGGCTTTTTTTATGATAAATCACACAGGCCTCGTATTCCTGCGAAATAATGTCGAAAATCTCGACAATCAGCTCGTGGTTGTCCACGCCTTTGATATAATCGACCTGCCGGGCAAAAACTTCGAGCTTGGGATTGGCAGCCAGGAAGTCGGCAAAATAAGGATCTCCACTCAGGTTTTGGCGGCGCGGAAACTGCCCGGTCGTTTCCAGCAAAAGCAAATCGCCCTGCTTGTCGATCATGGTACGGATAAATTCCCAGGCGGTTTGCGGATTGCGACAAGTATTAAAAATGACAATATTTTTTGGATCGCCATAAGTATAAATGGGGCCTGTGTGGTCGTCAGGCACTAAGGTGGGATAAAAACCATATTCCAGGTTTTCATCTTTAAATTTATTTAGATAAGGAACTTGCCATGGGCCGGTGAAAAGCGTAGCTACTTTTTGCATCACAAAGGGATCCTGGCTCGACGACATCTGCTGGCGCGAAAAGTAATTCTTGTCGTACAATTCCTGCAAAAACCTGAAAATGCCGATGCTGTATTCATTATTAAAAACAGCCTTATTATTTTTGATAAGCGGTGCTCCGTGGGTGGCTGCCAGATACAAGGGATAAAAATTAAAAAGCCGCTGATACCAGATCACCTTCACGCTGGTATAGCCAATCCACCGATCTACATAGCCATCGCCATCCTTGTCGGCCTGTACTTTGCGCCCGGCCTCCAAATACTGCGAATAGCTTTGCGGCAGGCTATCGATTCCGGCTTTGTCAAACAAGCCTTTGTTATAAAGCGTAATGATGGGGTTGGCCTTCCAGGGTACCTGATAAATATGTCCATCGTCCGAAGTTATTTCATCGATAACCTCCTGGGAGCAGCGGCTGCGGATAAATTCCAAAAAACCATCCAGGGTGTCGAGCGGAACCAGCACACCGGCATTGGCATACATCTCTACGCTGCCCTGCCACATATTGGCATAAATGTCGGGGGTGGTTTTGCCTACCACCGAGGCCAGGATAATTTCTTCGCTGGATTGCCCCTCGGGGATGGGTTGAAAGCGAATTTGGCTATTCGTAGCATTTTGATTCCATCGGTCGATTAGCGTTGTAGCGTAGGTAATTTCCTGCGAATTGTTGGACGACCAAAACAGTAAGCCGTCCTTTTGGTCGGAACTTGAGCAGCCGGTCATTAGCACTATCAAACTTAAAACAAATAGTATATTTTTACGCATAGCAATGGTATTGGATTTTGTTTGCCAATAATACACAAAATAACTAAAACAAAAAAAGCCCCCACGATTAATGGAGGCTTTTTGTGTATCAAAAAATGATAATACTATTCGGTGATAGCATTGTCTTTTTCGTAGTTGTACAGGGTTTGAACCTGTGCATCAGTCAAAAGAACATTGTAAAAACGGAAGTCGTCCATGTAGCCTTTAAAATGGCCCAGCCATTCTTGCCACTGGTAAGGATCGCCTTCGATGTCGGTATAAACATCGGTAGGCAGTGCCTGGCCAATGCAAAGGTCAACATCTGGGTTGGGAGCAATGAGGTTTCCACTGGGGAAATCTTCCCATTCCTGAACTTTTACACCATCAAGATAGAAAACCATTTTGCCACCGGTGTAGGATACCACAACATGTGTCCAGGTATCATTTTCCAGTACGCCACCATTGCTGTCCTTATCTATCCAGCCTTCTTCACCAGTTCCGTCATCTTTCAAGAAGTGAGCAGTTAAGAAAGGTTTGTTGGCATCCTGAATCTGAAATTTCCAGGTATTCCAGATGTCATTCGAAATGATATAGCTGTGAGCCCATGTTTCGTATAGGTTAACCCACAAGGAGATGGTCATTTCGTTAGGAATAAAAGCGTTATCCTGAGGAACAACAAAGTTGCCACCATCAACAAACTTATAGCAATAATTGGCATTGCCAAAGCGGTCGGCAGCCAGTTCGGGCATTCCAGCGCCAAATGCGGGATGGCCTGCGCTGGCAACACCATCGTGGCCATTGCCTGAAGCATCCATACCATCGCCATTAAATAGCCAGTGAGCTACCAAGGCTCCGGGAGCTACATCGGTAATTAATTGTTGACCAAAAGTTACCACGGCAGCATCAAGGGCTACTTTAGCGGCATCCAGTTGTGCCTGGGTAACGCATTCGGTATTGCGTACTGTGGTGGCCAGGGTGATGGCACTTGCAAGGGCTGTCTTCGAGCCAACAAGATATTCGCCGGGGTTGGTGCCTTCAACTGCGGCATCGTGGGTGGTTTGTGCACTGCTAATCGATTGGTCGAGCGTAGTGTAATCTACAACCGGACAATCGTCATCGTCATCTTTGTCGCAACTGGTAAATAATACACCAATTGTAAAAGGTACTAAAAGAGCTAAAAGCCAAATTTGTGATCTTTTCATAATAAAATTATAGGTTAAAAAATAAATGAATACAATGAATAATGCGCAAAGTTAATATTTATTATATATATAGCCAATCTTATTTTAATTCAAAGTTCGTATCCAGCTCACTTTGGGGGATTGGCATGTAACGATTGATGCTGTAATTGAAGTTGGGTTTTGAGCTAAGCGCCTGGTTGGCATACGTTTCTCCATAGCGCATAATATCAAAGTACCGGTGGAATTCGAAACCCAGCTCTACCCTACGCTCGTGGCGGATAGCGTTTCTTACGCCTGCCTGGCCATTGTCGGTGATATCCTCAAGAAGTCCGGCGGGAACATTGGGATAGCCCGGTAATTTGCTGTCGTATTTATAAGCATCTCTTGCCCGCTGGCGCACGCTGTTTACAAAATTAATTGCCTCGCCTGCCTTGCCTTGTTCGTTCAGGGCTTCGGCCAGCATAAGCAAAACATCCGAATAGCGGATAAACTGATAATTGAGTTGTCCGTCTGCTTTGCTCTCCACAGGTACCTGGTCCAGGGGCTGAATATATTTTTTGTTCAGATAGCCGGTGGGCGACCACTCAGCATCAAATATCAGGCTGTCGTTAAACCAGGGATGACCCGGGCGACCAACGGTGTAATCGAGGCGGGGATCCACAAGGCTGTCGTTGATTTTCTCGAAGGCATCCACAAAGTCCTGGGTAGGTGCGTCAAAGGCATAGCCGTTTTTAGCGCGGGGAGCAAACCATTGGTTGAGGCGGTTGCCCAGCCAGGGGTCTTGTGCGGCCAGGTGCTGGACTGCAAAGATGATTTCGCTGTTATCCTTGGTGCCCAGATGGAAATTCTCCTCATAACGATTCATCAAGGTAAAGAGACCCGAGTTTACAATCGTGCGGGCACTGTTCTCGGCATCGCTCCATTTTTGCTCTATCAGATATACCTTGCTAAGCAAAGCCAGGGCAGCATATTTGGTGGCATGACCCAGCTGACCGCCTGCAAAGGTTTCGGGTAACAGTTCGGCGGCATCTTTCAAATCCGGCTCTACCACCTGCGACCATAGTTGATCCACCGCAGTAGGCGGCTGCTGCATCTCCTCGGGAGTGGGCGTGCTAAGGTGTACCGGTACCCCACCCCAGATATTTCCCAGCCAATAATAAAAATAGGCTCTCATGAATTTGGCTTCGCCCTGGATTTGACTTTTGCGTTCGGCATCCATCGAAATCTGGCCTAACTGATCCAATAAATTGTTGGCTCGCGAAATACCGTTGTAACATATTTTCCACACCGATTCAAGGTTTCCGTTGTCGGCAGTAATATTAAATTCGTCAATATAACCAATGTCGGCCTGGTCGCCGGCAATACCGCCTTTGGCAGCATCATCGGAAGCTACATCCCCAAAAACCCAAAGCCGGTTATCGGCATCGGCAAACGAAATTACGTTGTAAATTCCGGTAAGTGCCAGTTCGGCATCATTAGCAGTTTGATAAAATTGTGCGTCCGATCGGGAGCCTTTCAGTTCGGTATCAAGATATTTTTCGCAGGAGCTAAAACTGAGAATAAAAAATAAGCCCAGGAAAAATGCTATTGTTTTATTTCGTGTTTTCATTACTTAATAATATTTGGAGGTTTAAAAGTTTATGTTAACGCCAAGTGTATAAATGCGTGGCACCGGATAGGTACCCCAGTCGATGCCCGAAGCAAGATCGGGGCTTTGGGTGTTTTCGCCCTGCAGGTTATCGCTCTCGTACATCTCGGGGTCAAGTCCCGGATATTTGGTTACGGTAAATATATTTTGCGCGCTAAGATAGACCCTGAATTTTTTGAAGGCTGAACTTTCCTTGGTAGGGATTGTGTAACCAAGGGTTACATTTTTGAACCTGAAATAAGAGCCAGGCTCGAGAAAGCGGCTTGATACTTTTTTGTTGTTGGCGGCACCCACCCACGAAGCACGTGGATACTCGTTGCTAGTGCCGGGACCGGTCCAGCGATTGTCGAAGTAGCGTTTGGTAACATTAAAGCCACGGTAGAAACCTTCGATATCATGATTGATTTGCATATAGAGCGAGTTGCCCTGCACCCCCTGGAAAAACATCGACAAATCGAAGCCCTTCCACGAGGCATTGGCCGTGAGGCCATACATAATTTTTGGAATTGGCGATCCTACATGCGTACGGTCTTTTTCATCAATTACTCCATCTGCGTTTTGATCTCTAAACATCACATCACCCGGCACAATTCCAGGCCCCTGGTAGGCGTGCGAAAAAATTTCGACCTCGTTCTGAAAAATCCCTTCCATCTCCAACATATAAAACGAACCTATGGGATGTCCTTCTTCGGTAAGGGTAGCATAAACATTGTTGTCAACACGCCCTGCCGGAATGGGTCGCCCGTTGCTTAGCGACAATACTTCGTTATAAAGTGTGGAGAAGTTACCGTTGATTTCGTACGAAAAGTCCTTGATGGTTTCCTGCCATATCACCTGCATTTCCAGGCCACGGTTGAGTACTTCGCCGGCATTAACGAAGGGCGGGTTAGCACCTCCGCCGCTGGGAGGTAGTGGTACGGGGATAAGCATGTCGGTTGTATAACGCCAGTAATAATCGGTGATCAGTGTTAAACGATCGCCCAAAAAAGCCAGGTCAAGACCTATGTCGTAAGTGGTAGTGGTTTCCCAGGTGGTGTTTTCGTTACCCATGGTCGAGATTGCATATCCATTATTGCTACTGCTGCCAAAGGGATAATTGTAGCCATCGGAGATAATTGAAAGATAATTGTAGAGTCCTATTTCCTGATTCCCCGTTTGCCCAACGCTGGCGCGCAATTTCATCAAATTAAGCCAATCTACATTTTGCATAAAGGCTTCGTTTTTGATATTCCAGCCCACGGATCCGCTGTAGAATCCACCCCAGCGATTGTCGGGCGAAAAGCGGGATGAGCCGTCGAAACGTACTACCGCTTCAACCAGATAGCGATAGTCGTAGTTATAATTTGCCCTGGCAAAGGCGGATAAGAGCGACCAGCCGTTCGCCGTTTCGTTTGCTCCTTTGTTTAGCGTCAGCCCGTTGCCGAGATATCTTAGGTAGTCCGATTGATCGGGAAAATCGCGGTCGGTGCCATATTGAAAATGATTACGGCTTTGGATGGCTTCGGTACCCAGCAAGAAGGTGGTACGGTGCTTTTCCGAAAATGTACGATTGTAAGTAAGTGTATTGGTCCAGTTGTAAGTAAACGAAGTTCCCATGCCCTTGCTTAAGCGGCTGGGATTGTTGATGCGCATATCGGTACCCCAGTTTTCATCGAAACGCTTTTCGTCATCAATGGCCAGGTTGATACCAAAATCAGTTTTAAAATTCAGTCCTTCCATTATCTTAGCTGTGGCAAATACATTACCAAAAGCCAGGTAGCTTTGGCGTGTCCAGTCGTATTTTTTGGCCAGGCCTACCGGGTTGTAAGCATCGCCAAACCAGCCATTGAGCTTTGCCCGGGGATAGTCCTCGAAGTTGGGCAAGTCGCTGTAGGTGCCATCCGCATTAAAAACCGGGATTGGCGAGGTGCGAAAAAAGGCGTAACGCACCACGCTGCCGCCATTGCCACCATAGCCATCGCCCGAAGCCCCAATGATGTCGCGGTCGGTGTGGGCCAGCGTAAGGTTGGTACCCACATCCAGCCAGTCGTTGATTTCGGTATTCACCACAGCTTTAAAGTTGATTCGCTCATAATTTGAGTTATAAATAATACCCTCCTGTTTTTGGTAGCCCCCACCAATGAGGTAGGTCGATTTTTCGTTACCCCCCGAAACCGTCAGTTGATGATTGGTAACCAGCGCATTTCTAAATATCTCATCCATCCAGTTGGTGTTCGAGAGCAGGGGATTAATGTCAGCAGGGATGGGATCGCGCCCATCGGCCAGTGCGGCTTCATTATATATTTCGAGGTATTCGTTGGTGTTGGCCATGGGAGTATTTCTGCCATGCTGCTGCATACCCACGTATCCGTTGTAAGTAATTTTGGTTTCGCCCGCAGTGCCTCTTTTGGTTTCGATAAGGATAACCCCGTTGCCGGCCCGCGAGCCATAAATGGCCGCCGAAGCCGCATCTTTCAATACGGTCATCGACTTAATGTTTTCGGGATTCACAATGCCGGTGATGTCTTTGGTAGGTACACCGTCAACGATGTAGAGCGGATTGTTGTCGTTGATGGTTCCCATACCCCTGATGCGCACCTTGATGCTTTCACCGGGAGCACCGGTGGTTTGGCTCACCTGCACACCGGCAGCCTTGCCCTGCAAACCCATCTCGGCACTGCGCAGCGGCATATCAGCAATGGATTTGGAATCGATAGTAGAAACGGCTCCGGTAACATCACTCTTGCGCTGCACACCATAGCCCACCACCACAAATTCTTCGAGTGAGGCGACTTCCTCTGCCAAAGTTACATTTTTGGTGTAGGTAGCAGATGCATTGGCAACGAAGGTGAATTTTTGGGTGGTAAAACCAATAAACGAATATACAATCGTTAGCGAATCGCCGCTAACATCGCCATCTTTTACCACCAGCTCATAGTCGCCGTTAATGCCACTCACCGTGCCAATGGTACTTCCATCGACATACACTGATACTCCGGGGATTGTGATCTGTTGTTGATCCGAAATAATTCCTGTAATTGTTTGGCTGTATCCCTGCCATCCCAGCATCAGGAAGGCAAAAAACAACAGGCTCTTAGTAATGGTTTTCATCATCTTTACAATTATTTTATGTGTAATTAATATTGTAAACTACTGTTTCTCATTTTAATAGTTAACAAATAATGATTGGTTAATATTCCCTGTCCTCCAAAAAAGGCGGTAAATATAGTATCTTAAACTAACACTCACAAAATATCTGGTGGCGTTGGATGATTGGCTTTCTAAAAAGTAAAAAAACACGTGTTAAAATGCTGGTATTTATTCCCGATAGTTTAAAATTTCATACATCTTAATTGGAATACTATAAAATAAATCGGGGCTTATCATCATATCCTTGCAAACTATTTTTTTTTATCAAATTGATTTCAATTTTATTAAACTATTTTTAATTATCTTTAACTAAAGCACTAAGAATCATTGCACATGAAGAAAGTAACACTCATTTTCCTACTCATTTTACCCTTTGCGCTGCTCCAGGCTCAAATCAACCTGGACGAAGAATACAATCATTCAGGAGCCTTTGTTAAGCTAAGCAACTCGGGTTACAAATTTTATTTGATGGATGTGGTGGCCGAGCAATGCCGCATTTACAATACGGACTATTCACTGTGGAAAACCCTGAATCTGGATGTACCCGACAACAACTACCTTTTCGACATTCGCTTTGTTTCGGAAAACCTGTTTACCACCGACAACACTTTGAGCCTTTGCTATATTTATTACAACTACGATGAGGTAAACCTCTATTATACCTACACTGCCGTAATAGTGGACGAAAACGGGTCAAGCTTGCGTACCATCCCCGGGGCACAATATGTTTATGCCAATAGTGTAGGCGAGGAGAGTACGAAACTCACCGTCTATTCTTACGATTATTCGGTGTATCCTTCAACGATAAAAACCCTGATTTACGATTTGCCCGGCACTCTGGTTTCCAATGCTGTAAAACTCCCACAGGAATCGGCTTTATCAAATGCTTATCCTAATCCGGCTGCTGGCTATACCGTGCTTCCTTTTAGCCTGCCGCCAGATGTAAGCAGCGGAACCATAATCCTTAACGATGCTTCGGGAAAAATCATCCAGTCGTACGCAGTTGACCGGCAATTTGAAAAACTGAGAATTAACACCGCACAGATGCCCAAAGGCCTCTATCTGTATCATCTCGAAGCAGGAGCTTACCGCTCGGAAGCACGCAAAATTATCGTCAATTAGCTTATCAAATTATCATATTATGAAGATTAAAAGTAACATCGCCCTTAGCGACTCCGGATTCATTTTTAATCCCGATACTGGCGAATCCTTTACGGTGAACCCACTGGGAGCATCTATTATCAATTACCTTAAAAAAGGCAAATCGCTACAGGAAATCACCGGCGAATTGCATCAGCAATACGAAATTGATGCAAATACCCTGGAAAAAGATACCGAGGATTTTCTGGGTTTATTAAGAAATTTTTCGCTGGTAGGTGATGAATAAAAAACGCAAATTAACGATCGCTGTTTCGGCACTCAATGCCATCGACAGTCCCGGCCCCGGCGTGGCGGTAATACGGGCACTGCGCGAGGCCGAGAGTTTTGATGTGCGTATTATTGGCCTGGCCTACGAATCGCTCGAACCGGGGATTTATATGCACGACCTGGTAGATAAGACCTATCAGTTTCCCTACCCGTCTGCGGGTATCGAAACCATTTTGGAGCGGCTTGACTATATCCACGAAAAAGAAAAAATTGATGTCCTGATCCCTAACTTCGATGCCGAGCTTTATCCTTTCATCAGGCTCGAAGAGCAACTCAAGGAAAGGGGCATCGCCATGTGCCTGCCCACGATGGAACAATTTGAGGAACGGCACAAAATGAACCTGAATGCCTTTGGCGAGAAATATAATATCCGCGTACCCAAGAGCAAAAACCTGAACGACATCAGCGATATCTATACCCTTAACGAAGAGTTTGAATACCCGCTGCTGGTCAAGGGAAAATACTACGATGCTTATGTGGCCTACAATGCCGACCAGGCCAAGACTTTCTACAACCGCATCAGTGCCAAATGGGGCTACCCCATCATAGTACAGGAATTTATCCATGGTACGGAATTCAATGTAACAGGCCTGGGCGATGGCACCGGGCAAACCATCTCGGCGATACCCATGCGCAAGCAATACATCACCGACAAGGGCAAGGCCTGGGGCGGTATTTCTATCTCGGATACAAAGATGCTGGAGCTAACGCATAAATTCATTAGCCAAACCAAATGGAAGGGTGGCTTTGAGCTGGAGCTGATGAAGGACAAGGAAAATCACTTTTATCTGCTTGAGATAAACCCCCGGATGCCTGCATGGATTTATCTTTCGGTAGGTGTGGGGCACAACATCCCCGAAGCATTGGTAAAATTGGCTCTGGGCGAAAAAGTGCCCCCCTTTGGCGATTACAAGGTGGGCAAAATGTTTGTCCGCTATGCCTGGGACATGATTGTGGATATGCAGGATTTTCAAACCATCTCAACGCAGGGAGAGCTTTAGCAAGAGAGATAAGTGAGAAATGAGAAACATGGAAAGTAGAGATGCACAGCCTGCCCCGTTTTTTCGGGGAAATCCTCGCCGCAGGCGGTAACTGAATGATTAAAACTGCAAAACAAATATTGGGAAGAAACGAGTAGCAAGCATACGATTGTACAGACGCGCTATATGCGCGTCTCTGTCAAAGATTTACCGATTCATGCAATTAACAATTAACGGATAACGATCAATCCCGCCTTTGGCGAGGATTTCGCTTCGCTCAACAAATAACAATTAACGAATACATGGAAAAACTAAGATACGAACGGCCACTGATAAAACGGATGGAAAATGACATGCCCAACAAGTTTGGCATGAAGGCCGAAAATTTTCCGAAATCAAAAATTGACGGAGTAAATGTTTCGGATTTGATAGCCGAGCATGGTTCGCCGCTATTTGTCATATCCGAAAAAACCATCAGGGACACCTACAAAAAAGCCAAAAAGGCTTTCACTACGCGCTACCCAAAGGTGCAATTTGCCTGGTCGTACAAAACCAACTACTTAGATGCCATTTGCAGCATATTTCACCAGGAAGGCTCCTGGGCTGAAGTGGTGTCGGGTTTTGAATATCAAAAAGCATTGAATAACGGCGTTAGCGGAAAGCGCATCATTTTTAACGGCCCCGACAAAACCGAAGCCGACCTGGAAAAAGCCATTACCAACCAGTCGCTCATCCACATCGACCATCTGGACGAACTTTATACCATCATCGGCCTGTGCGATACGCTGGAACAAAAGCCCAGGGTGGCCATTCGTGTAAACATGGATACGGGGACTTATCCTTTGTGGGATCGTTTTGGTTTCAATTACGAAAACGGGCAGGCCTGGGACGCGCTGAACAAAATTATGGCTTCGGGCAAGATGGAGCTTGTGGGTCTGCATTGCCACATCGGCACTTTTATGCTTAGCGCAAAGGCTTATGGCGTAGCTGCCACCAAACTCAGCGATCTCGCTATCGGTATCCGCGAAAAGTATGGTCACGAAATTAAGTACATCGATATGGGCGGCGGCTTCCCATCCAAAAATACGCTGAAAGGCTCTTACCTCCCGGGCAGAGACATCAACCCAAACTTTGAAGATTTTGCCGAAGCCATTTCATCGGCACTGCTCAAGGCCAATTTCCAACCCGACAAGCTGCCCCTGCTAATCCTCGAAACCGGACGCGCCCTGATTGATGAAGCTGGTTATTTGCTGGGAACGGTAATCTCGAACAAGCGGTCAGCTGTGGGCAAGCGAACCACCATCATCGATGTTGGGGTAAACATTCTTTTTACCTCCTACTGGTACGATCACAAAATATCGCCGGCACAGGACTTTACCCAATTTTCGGAAATAACAACACTTTATGGTCCGCTGTGCATGAATATTGACGTGGTACGCGACAATGCCCTGCTGCCCCTGCTCAACAAAGGCGATCAATTTGTAATCCACCATGTGGGTGCCTACAATATGACCCAATGGATGCAGTTTATCACCCTTAGACCCGAAGTGGTGCTCATCGACACCGAAGGCCAGGTGCATGTAATACGTAAATCAGAAAGCATGGAAACCTTTAGCCAACAGGAAAACAAGCCCGAGCACCTGAAAAAGTTTGAGCTTTAGCTAAAGCATGAAAACGGTATTGATGGTTTTGTTTTACTACATTTGTATCCGTTTTACGGAAATCGATTTAAAATGAATGAATCGTTAGTAAAAAGAATCACGACAAATCCGCAAATTTTTGGTGGCAAACCAATAATTCGGGGTCATCGAATGGCCGTTGAGCACATTTTAGGAATGCTTGCAGCAGGAGATTCTTCTGAAACAATTATTGCCGCCTATCCCTGGATTGAAACTGAAGATATTCAGGCTTGCTTAATTTATGCGAATCAATGACCCTACCATCATACAAAAATCTTTTCCAGTTTCTGGAGGGCATACTCAACAGTTATAGCCAAATCTTTTTCTCGAAGAATAAGGTCTTTGCGCTGATATTGGTGGTGGTCACCTTTTTCGACTGGCTGGCCGGGCTAAGCGGGCTGCTTGCCGTGATAGCGGTAAATGGAGCAGCCCTGCTGATAGGCTACAACCGCGAACACATCAGCCAGGGCTACTACGGTTTCAACAGTTTGCTGGTAGGTCTGGGCTTGGGCATCTACTATCAGCCGGGCACAGGTTTTTTTATCCTCCTGATTTTTGCCGCCCTGTTCACGCTCTTTCTTACCATCTGGCTCGAAAATCATTTTGGGAAATATGGACTGCCCTACCTTGCCTGGCCCTTTATTTTTGGGATATGGATGGTGAGCCTTGCCGCCCGCCAATTTTCGGCACTCGAAATAAGCCAGCGCGGCGTTTACATCCTCAACGACATGTACGACTACGGCGGCACCTTTATGGTCGATTTGTATTACTGGCTCAACGCGCTGCCCATCCACGATTCGGTGCTGCTTTACTTTCAATCGCTGGGAGCCATCTTTTTCCAGTACCACCTCCTGGCCGGAATTTTAATTGCTATTGGCCTGATTATTTATTCGCGCATCGCCTTCCTGCTGTCTTTAACCGGGTTTTTTGCGGCTTATTTTTATTATCAATTCATCGGAGCCAATCTGGGTGAACTTAGTTACGATTACATCGGATTTAACTATATCCTTACTTCTATTGCCATTGGCGGATTTTTCTTCATTCCATCCAAATATTCTTTTCTTTGGGTGCTGCTGCTTACGCCCATTATTTCGATCATTATCACTTCTACCTCCACATTTTTTTACAACTTGCAGTTGTCCATTTTTTCGCTACCCTTCAACATCATCGTGGTTTTGTTTGTGTATGCTATGAAATTCAGGGAACGGCATTTTAGCCAACCCGAACAGGTAGCTGTGCAGCAATATTCGCCCGAAAAAAATCTGTACAGTCAGCATAATTACAAAAGTCGTTTTGATGTGCAAAATCCAGAAGTACAGATACAGCTTCCCTTTTGGGGTGCGTGGCTGGTAACGCAGGCACACAATGGTGAGCTAACCCACAAAGCTGATTGGAAACATGCCTGGGATTTTGAAATTCAGGATGAAGCAGGGAAAACTTTCACCGATAATGGCGACAGTCCGAAGGACTATTTTTGTTACAGCCAAGCGGTGATAGCTCCCGCCGATGGCCTTGTGCAAGAAATACAGGATGGCATCGATGACAACAAAATAGGAAACATCAACCTCGAAAAAAACTGGGGAAACACCATCGTCATCAAGCATGGCGAAAATCTATACTCTAAAATTAGTCATTTAAAAAAAGGAAGTTTTGAAGTAAAAAAAGGTGATGCTGTAAAACGGGGTGCCATGCTGGCTAAGGTTGGAAATTCAGGACGGTCGCCTTATCCCCACCTGCATTTTCAGATGCAGAAAGATCCCTTTATTGGTTCCAAAACCATCGACTTTCCTCTGGCAGCCTACATTAGCCAAATTGGTGAGGGCTATAAATTAAAAACCTACACCCGACCCACTAAAGACGAAATCGTTAGTAATATTAGCCAAAACGATTCCTTATTTCAGGCCTTTAATTTTGTGCCTGGACAAAACCTCCGCTTTGCTTTTAAGATAAATGACCAGGCTGAGCAAAACGAAGACTGGGAAGTACATGCCGATTTGTACAAAAATACTTATTTGTATTGCCCCGAAAGCAAGTCGAAAGCCTGGTTTAAAATGGAGGGCAGCATTTTTTACTTTACGCATTTTAGCGGTGATGAAAAGTCGCTGCTCTATTTTTTCTATTTGGGAACTTACAAAACAGCTCTGGGTTTCTATAAAAATATGATGCTCAATGATGATTTTCCATTGGGGATACTCAAAAGTAGTTTTATGCGCTTTTGGCAGGATTTCGTTGCGCCCTTCTACATTTTTATGAAAGCCGATTTTACGATGAAGCAGATAGAGATGGTGGATGATATTTCGACCAGTAGTATTTTGTTAAAATCCACCGCCCGTTTTCGTTATTCAAAAAGGCACATCAAAAATCTGGATTTCGAAATATTTATTGATGCCGGGCGGATTGCTCGCTTCGAGGTCAGCTCCGAAAATTTTAAGCTAAAAGCCACCGAAATAAAATCATGAAAAAGACAATGATTTTATTTAAAATTTTGAAGTCTGCAAAACAGAAATCCATTGGGCTTTTGATAAGATGCTTTATCGTTTTGCTCTTGCTTAGCGGACATTTGCCGATGCAAGGGCAAAATGCAGGCAACCCTCTGAAAACCGACAGCCTTACCCTGGAACTTTACCATGCGCAGGATTGGGAAGCACTTATAGATGCAGGAAAGGCTGCCATCAAGTCAGGCTTCGATTATTACTATATGCAAATGCGGGTGGGCATTGCTTACTACGAACTTGGCAAATATCGCCAGTCGATTCCATATTTTGAAGAAGCCATCCGGCTCAATCCATTGGAAAAAGTGCCTGTCGAATATTTGTATTTTGCTTATTTGATGGGCGGACAGCCTTACCATGCACGTATTATCGAATCAAAAATGAGCAGGGAAGCACTCGACAGAAACAAGATTGGCAAGCCAAAATTGGTAGAAGAAGTTTACATGGAAGGTGGCCCCGGCTTTGCCGGAAATCAAAACCTGAAGCAAAAACATAAACACGCGCACGATACCATTTATAACTCGAGCTATTATTACAAAAATCTGTATTACGCCCACGTTGGCGTGCAGTTGCGCTTGTCGCCGGCCATAAGCCTGTATCAGGGTTATGGCTATGTGGAAGTTCCAATAGTTGAAAAAACCAGTTACATGCACAAGCCGGTCGAAGATTTTGAGATGCCGGCCAGGCAGCACGAATATTACGGCAACCTTAAAATTGCCCTGCCTGGAAACATTTTGGTGATTCCGGCTTTTCATTACCTGTGGCTTGATTATGGCCTGCGCGTGGATCGTTACGAAGCTGAAATTAACAATCTGGTTTTTGATACTTTGTACGAACACGAGCAAAGCTATCTTGCTGCCCTGTCGGTGAGAAAAGATATTTCGCTTTTTGCATTTGAGCTTTCGGCCAGCTACGGCGATTTTCCCCATTCGCGCCAACAACAAGGGGGAATGGCAGTTTACACTTATCCGCTGGGCAATGCAAAGTTATATACTCGTAGCGAACTAAACTTTGTTTGGAACGATAGAAGCGAACGTTGGATTTTCGATCAGCAAGTGGGCTTTGCCGTTAGTAAAAAACTGTGGATGGAGGCGGAGTTTACCCTGGGCGACCTGCGCGATTATGCCGAAAAAAATGCCTTTGTCATTTACAATTCTCCCGAAAAAATAAATCACAAGCTGGAAACAACGCTGTTTATTGAGGCCTCTCCGCATCTTGAGCTTTCGCTAAAATACCGCTACATGCAGCGCGAAAACCAGTATCTGAACTATACAAGTTTTGAGGATTTTACGTTTGAATATTCAAAATATCCTTTTCACACATTAATTGGAGGAATAAAATGGAAGTTTTAAAAACAGGGAAAATATTTTTTATTTTCATCCTTTTATCAGCAATACATCTGGGGGCATCTGCCCAGGATTTCGAAACGCTTCGCAAAGCCTTTAGCCAAAGCTACACGCTGGAGGCAAGCGGCGACTACGAAGATGCCATCGAAAAGCTCAAGGCCGTTTATACCGATGATAGTTACGAAGTTAATCTGCGCCTGGGCTGGCTCAATTATCTTTTGGGCAATTTTACCGAATCATCGTCCTACTATCAGCGAGCCGTTGCGCTAAGTCCTTATGCCATCGAAGCACGCTTTGGCTACGTATATCCACTCTCGGCGCTGGGCAACTGGAGCATCGTTAAGCAGCAATACGAAAAAATTCTGCAGATCGATCCCCGAAACACGCTGGCCAATTACCGCATGGGTATGATCTTTTACGGCAGCGAAGACTTTGCCACCGCACTCGATTTTTTTAAAGCAGTGGTTAACCTCTATCCCTTCGATTACGATGGAATTATTATGTATGCCTGGACCAATTTTAAACTGGGTAAGCTGCGCGAGGCCTCCGTACTTTTCAAAAAAGCACTCTTGATACGTCCTGACGATGCCTCGGCTAAGGAAGGGCTGGAATTGGTAAAATAGATTTAGCCGATTGATGGTTTAATTATAAAACTATTAACCATTCAGGATTATATCGCTATCGATATTGAGCTTTCTCTGCAAATTTTTGGCTACATTAAGCGTAATATCACGCTTTCCATTGAGGTATTCACTTATTCGCGATGGGGTGGTGTCGAGCAGTTTAGCCAGGTCTTTATTTTTTAATCGCAAATCTGACATGCGCAAGCGTATTACTTCCACTAATGAAGGCAGCCCAATTGGAAAATGTAGTTCCTCGTAATTCTCCACAATATCGGATGCCTCGATGAATTTTTTCATCATTTCATTTTCTTCATCCATACCCTCATCTACTTTATCAATTAAAGATTCGACAATTAAAAAAGACTTCACATAATCTTCGTGCGCAATAATATTTTCCATGGTTTAAATATTTTTGATGTTTATGATCTTATCATAATCCAAATGTTTACCAACCCACCTAATGTACACGCGCTTAATTGAAAACATTACTTTTACAATAAGCCGATAACGATTACCCCGGATATTAAAAACAAATCTTGAATTACCAACAGCATCTAACGAATTAAAGGTTTGCCTTATCTCTGAAAAATTATTCCACTCCGCCTTTTTTGTTATCCTATACCAATCCTGCAATGCCACTTTAGCCTCAGGTTCTGTCTCAAAAAAATCTTTTAATTTACGAATTGAAATAATGTGCATCTAATAAATATTATAAATATCACGCGACAAAATTAAAAAACTAATTCCATATTATGTAATTTCATTTGAAAAAATTAAGATTGTCATAATGTCAGCAATTTTGTTTTGGCATTTTTTTTAATGGGCGGGGAGATTCTATAAAATATGGAAATATGAAGTTTGAAAAAATACACTTGAACAATGAAAGAATTACAACCGTTGAATCAAAACGTTATTCTTGATCTGAACGACGATAAAAAAGAACAGCGAACCGCCGGTGGCATCATTATCCCCGACACGGCCAAAGAAAAATCGCAGTTAGCAAAAGTGGTAGCCGTTGGCAATGTTGAAAATCCCGGCATCTCGGTTGGCGACACGGTGTTTTACAAAATTTTTGCAGGCACCGAACTCGAATATCAGGGCAACAAATATTTGGTGATACCCTACGCCGACCTGCTTGCTAAGTTGGTGGAAACCGAAGAAATTTAATAGAGAATTTAAAAGAATCCTAAGCCCGTTTGTTTTTGACAGACGGGCTTTTTATATTTTATATCAAGCACTTACGCCATGTTAAGGTAACATTTCCTTACCTGAAAGCATGGGTTTAAAATAACGCTCGCAAAGCATATACTTTTGCACGCATTTTCAGCATCTAAAACGCGCATTTTATGGCATTTGTAACCAAAGAAAAGCTGTTTACCCGCGAGTGGTTCAAGGTTTACAGCCTCATTATTGTTGGCACTTTTATCATGGCCTCGGGCTTTGTGTTTTTTATCAATCCATACAAAATTGTTCCCGGGGGCGTGTATGGCATCGCCATCGTTATCCACTACATGAGCGAAGGTTTTTTCAGCTTCTGGCCTCAGGGTATCCCCATCGGCCTGCTTGGCCTGAGTATGGATATCCCGCTTACCCTGCTTGGTATCAAAATTCTGGGACCCCGATTCGGAATTAAAACGGTGGTGGGCTTTTTTATGACGGCCTTTTTTATGGATCTGCTCGGCTACTTTGCCGGCCAGGACGACCCCTTGCAGTTGGGCGAGCAGTTGCTGCTGGCTTCGATATTTGGCGGCGTAATGATTGGTTTTGGCCTGGGTCTGGTGTTTCGCTCCAGAGCTACCTCGGGCGGCAGCGATATTATAGCCATGATCATTAATAAATATACCGGCATGTCGTTGGGGCAATTGATGATGATCGTGGATTCGAGCATTGTGCTTATAGCCCTGGCCGCCTTTGGCGACTGGAAAATACCGCTCTACTCCTGGATTGTGATATTTATCACCGGCAAGGTTATCGATATTACCCTGCGCGGAATCGCCTACGAAAAAACCATGTTCATTATATCGGAGAAATACGAAGATATCCGAGTTAAAATTATCGATGACCTCAACCGTGGAGGTACCGTTTTTTCGGGTAACGGGCTGTACAACAATGCCGAGAAAAAGATGATTTATACCAACGTCAGCCGCCGTGAATATCAAATATTAAAAGACGAAATTCGTAAAGTAGATCCCAATGCCTTTGTTACGGTTTTGGATGCCAACGAGGTGTTTGGCAATGGCTTTAAATCGCTGCGCGAAAGTTAGGGTGGCACCGGTTTGATACAGAAAAAAGACTATTTTTGGGCAAACAAAAAACGAATGGCTGTGAGTTTCGATAAGAGCGGTACCCGATTTTACGATGATCCTATGAAATACTACAATGCCATGTTGGACGATATCATGGCCGCCAAAAAATATGTGTTTATCGAAACCTACAAATTCGGGCATCAAAGCATTGGAATCAAGTTCAGGGACGCGCTTACCGAAGCTGCAAAACGAGGGATTGAGGTAAAGCTGCTGATCGATTCGTGGGGAGGAAGTTCTATTCCGGATGAGTTTTTTGATGAGCTGAAAACCGCCGGGGGTGAAGTTAGGCTATTCCAGAAAATTAAAATCAACTTCGACTTTTTTACCCGCAGCCATCGTCGCAACCATCGTAAACTTACCATTATTGACGACAGCATTGCCTGGATCGGATCATCCAACCTTACCGATTACAATATGATTTGGCGCGAGAGCATGTTGAGAATGACTGGTAACATCGCCTTCAATTTTAAAAAGGTATTTTATCAGGATTTTAAAATTTATAACAAATACATTCGCTACCGAAGATTGTACACACGTATTATCCGCCACGATGATTGTGAAATTTTGAGGGATGTCCCCTCCATTTCACGACAAAAAATTAAAAAACGTTACGAACATCTTTTCAGGAATGCGCATTCGGAAATCATCATCGAAAGCCCCTATTTTCTTCCTGGTTTTTTTCTGCGCAAGGCCATGACCGATGCTGCCAACCGGGGGGTGGAAGTTAAGGTGATTATCCCCAAACATTCTGATGTGCGTCTGGTGGATATCCTGCATGGCCGTTATCTGGAAATGCTGCATAACCGCAATATTAAATTCCTTTATTTCACCCAGCATAACTTACATGCCAAAGTCATCCTGATCGACAGCGAAATATTTTCGTTGGGCTCGCCCAATTTCGATTACCGCAGCTTTCGCTATATGCACGAAATTATCCTGACCGGCAAAAACAAACAAATCATCGAATTGGTAAAAACCCACATCGACGAGACCATTGCCCACTGCGAGCCTTTCGATTACGAGGCCTGGAAACGCCGGCCTGCTATCCAGAAGTTTTTTGAGTGGCTGATATTGCCGATGCGGCATTTGCTGTGAAAAGGGTTATCCGTGTTCAAAAAAACAGCCTGCAAATCATCTTTTGTCAATCTCGGAAAATTTTCAAGAATCTGTTTTTCCGACCATCCTTGTGCCAGCAAACCTAATAAATGATCAACGGATATCCGGGTACCATTTATTACAGGCTTACCCAATAAAATGCCTTTGTCAGTTATAATATTCTCTTTCCAATTTGTCATAATGCAAAGATAAATATTTTCTATCTAAAGTTAGTTTATGAGCAATTATCCTTGGCCGGCAACAGACAGTGCATCTTCACGGTTAAACTCAAGTGCTTCCTTCAGTGTGATTTTAAGGGTGTTCAATAATTCCACTCTTGTTTTTTCCTGGCAGTTCACGCCCGGAATTTCCTCAATCCAACCTACCCACCAGCCTTCAATGTTATGTATTATTGTAGTAAATTCCATGATGCTTATTGTTTGTTTTTCTTCTTTACGATTTTCACAAAGATAAGCTGATTTATCAAATGGATTATTTTAAAATGGTCACCATTTTTTCACATTTCATCCCAGCTCCCACGGCCAAAGATGCCGGATGCCTTCGTAATTGGAAAATTTCACCTCATCCATCAAAACCACGAATTTTTCAAGTACACTTGAAAAAAAGAAACGTTTATTAAAAAAATCAAGCAGACCTGAAATTATTCATTTTTCTTTGTGTGCCTTTGAGTCTTGGTGTCTTCGTGGCTATCTATGATAAAATTGCCACTATTCAAGAAAGCCATTCAATGATTTTATAAACAATGAGGAGCAAGATGAAAGCGACAAGAAAATAGATAAAAACCCATAGCCCAAGAAGGGAATCGATGAGGGCAACGAAAAAGTTAAAAATCAGAGCACCTATCCAGTAAATCAAAATTCCTTTCATAGCTGTCAAAAATAAGAAAAATAAGGAGTGCTTACTTACTTTCTTTCCGCGAAACCAGAAAAACACCCGCGAAAATTAATAGTGCGGCCAGTAATTTACTCAGGTTAAAATCTTGCTGCCCCAGCCATAAGGCGATGATAGCTACGATAAGGGGCTGTAAATAAATGTAGTAGCTCGCCGTGCTGGCATCAACATGTTTAAGCGCATAAATGGTTAAAAGATAAGCTCCGAAAGTAGTAGCAATAATCACGTAAGTCAACGATAGCCAGGTGGTGGTTTCGAATGCAGAAAAAGAAATGTCTGGAATATGTGAAAATGTGATGGGCAGCGTGGTGATTAATCCTGTAAGAAAAACCCACTTCATCACCGTAAAGGGATGATATTTTCGCATGACGGGTTTGATGAGAACCATGTAAAGGGCATAGGCCAGCATATTGCAAACGGCAAACAGGTTTCCTTTAAAAGTGTCGGAACCAAAATCAACGTGGTTTCCATAAACCACCAGGATTAATGCCCCGGAAGCCCCCAGGATAATTCCGCCAATTTTTCGGAAAGTTACCCTTTCCCGGATCAGGATAGAAGCAAAAATCAAAACAAAAATTGGATTGGAAACATGGATGATGGAAACATCAACGGGAGTGGTAAGATTCAATCCCACGAAAAAGAAAAGCTGGTTGATGGTAGTTCCCAGGATGGCTGCAAAAACAATGCGTTGAATGTCTTTCCGCTCAATTTTTTCGTTTTTGATGCTTAATCCCAATAGCCAAAAAAGCACAGTTGCTCCGGCGATTCTAATCAAAACAAGTTGATAAGGATCGAGGAAGCCGGGCATCAGACCTTTGGCTACCCAGTAATTGGCACCAAAAATCAGACTTGTGCCGAGGAGGGCGATATGCGCTTTGTGCAGTGTTTTCACAATTGGCGCAAAGCTAAGGAGAAAATGTTCTGCAGATTTGGCTTATTTTTGAAATGTCGCAAAATTTAACAGATATGAACCAAACAGAATTAAAAACAGATTTACATCAATTGATAGAAAATGTTGATGATAAAAATATCTTAGAGGCTATTAAAACCATTCTTACTAAGCGAGCTTCAACAAATAACGATTGGTTTGATGAGCTAAGTTATGATTTAAAAGCAGCCCTGGATGAAAGTGTAGATGAAGCCAACCAAGGCAAAACCATTTCTCATCAGGAAGCAATGCAGCAGATTAAAACCCAATCGATAGAACACGGATACTTCGACTTTACTCAGCACAAGTAACGCGGATGGTAAGGATATACACGGATCCTGATCTGTGGAAATTAGTTTTTTAGATTCAAGCTAATGCTTGATCGGCGATCGGAAAGGATAAACACAAAGAGTCTGAATATTGCGTTAAGTATAATCCCAAAACCCCAGTTAAAAGGCCAGAGCTAAATACCTGCGGGCTATTAATCCCATTCCGATTATTGTAAAATCCATTGCTGAAATTAGCAATAATCTTTTCAGAATAACACTATCCGCCCGCTTGTTTTTGAGCCTTTGTTGAACTAAACCTCCCTTTCGGGAGGTAGCTCATTGGTGTTACTT
>CAZGAO010000085.1:0-22040 GCA_964523795.1 uncultured Lentimicrobiaceae bacterium | reverse complement strand
TGGAACTATAGCATCCAACCATAAATGTATCGTTAATTATTGAACAGACACTTAGAATACTATTTTGAGCCGGGCTGCCTTCTTTTTTATAAATTTGCCGCCTGAATCATCAATACCAAAGTGAATGAAAAATAATGACGCAGGCCTAAACTATCGATTGCAATCGCTTGCGAGCGGACGAATTTTCGATGATATGGGCTGGATGCTCGACGACCCCGAATCGGAGTTGCCTTGCCTGATCAGGGCTATCTATCATAAAAAACAAATCGACCTTAAACCCGAACTTGGCTTTTACCAGTTTGCCGACTGGCTTCCGGTAACTACCTTTTTGCAGGGTTCGTCGCCACCCATCACCTACAAAAGCGAAGGGCTGGCGAACCATTTGGGCTTGAACAATCTTTACATCACCTTTAGCGGCTATTGGCCCGAGCGTGGGGCAAATATGCGTACCTGCTCTTTTAAAGAAACCGAGGCCTACGCGGTGTGCGGACGGCTGCTTGCCGACAGCGAAAAGATTTTGGTGGTAGCTTCGGCAGGAAACACCGCACGAGCCTTTGCCCGTGTGTGTTCCGACAATAATATTCCCCTGCTGCTTACGGTGCCCGAAGATAATATTGATGTACTCTGGTTTGACGAAGCCATTCGCGACTGCGTAAAGCTGGTGGCCTCGCGCAAGGGAAGCGATTATTTTGATGCCATTCATCTTTCAGGCCTGGCAGGCACGATTGATGGCTTTGTGCTCGAAGGCGGTGCCAAAAACGTGGCTCGCCGTGATGGCATGGGCACCACGGTGCTTTCGGCAGCCAGCTTTATCGGAAAAATACCAGATTACTATTTTCAGGCCGTAGGCTCGGGAACCGGTGCCATTGCAGCCTGGGAAGCCAACCTGCGTCTGCTCGAAGACGGTCGTTTTGGCAAGGCAAAAATGAAGCTCATGGTTTCGCAAAACGAACCTTTTATTCCGCTCTGTCATGCCTGGAACAAACGCTCGCGCCATCTGGAAATCTATGATGCCCAACTGGCCCGCGATCAGGTTTCGGAAATCGATGCTAAGGTGCTTTCCAATCGCAAGCCACCCTACGGAATTATCGGGGGCTTGTACGATGCCTTACACGACACCGATGGCGAAGTGCTTACCGTATCGAACCAAAAAGGGCGTGAAGCGGCACAGCTATTTCTCGAACTCGAAGGCAACGACCTGCATCCTGCGGCAGCCATTGCCACTGCATCGCTGATGGCGGCTGTAAGCGATGGAAAAGTGGAGAAAAATGCCATCGTAATGCTTAACGTTACCGGTGGTGGCGAAGAAAAGTTTAAAGCCGAAAAAGAATTGTTTTATCTGAAACCCTCACTGGTTTTTGATATCGATCCGGATATAAATGAGGTTAAAGAAAAAATCAAAGGCCTGTTTAAAAATTGAAAACAAGCATCGTTTCGGTAATTAATGATTTAGTAACCGACCAGCGGGTAAACAAAACCTGTGTGGTGTTGCAGGAGCTGGGCTTCGATGTTTTGCTGGTGGGGAGGGTAAAAAAAGATTCGCTGCCCCTTCCTGAACGATCGTACCGGATGCTTCGCATGAGATTACTTTTCGAGAAAGGGCCGCTGTTTTACGCGGAGTTTAATATCCGTCTCCTTTTTTTCCTGATAAGCCATAGAGCCGATTTGCTTTTCGCGAATGATCTGGATACCTTGCTCCCTAATTTTTTAATATCAAAAATTAAGAAAGCACCACTCGTTTACGACAGCCACGAATATTTTACCGAAACGCCCGAACTCGTGCATCGTAAGTTTGTGCAGAAAGTCTGGAAAAAGATCGAGGGTTTTATTTTTCCGCGTCTTAAAGATGTTATTACTGTAAATGATTCCATCGCCGGGCTTTTCAAGAATGATTATGGTGTGGATGTGGCCGTAGTTCGCAATATTCCTCCAACTCCAAAAACTTCCGCAAAGACGGATGCACCCGTATTTGTTAATTCGGATAATAAGCCCATTATCCTTTTGCAGGGATCGGGAATTAATATTCAGCGGGGTGCCGAAGAATTAGTGCAGGCCATGCAATTTGTGGATAATGCCCATCTGCTGATAATCGGTGGTGGCGATGTGCTTCCTCAACTAAAAACCATGAGCCGGGATTTGGTGCTTGAAAGCAAAATCACCTTCTTAGCCAAAATGCCCTTCGAGCTTTTGCGCAGCTACACAAGCCAGGCTATTCTGGGATTTACGCTGGACAAGGATACCAATATCAATTATCGCTATTCGCTGCCCAACAAGCTCTTCGATTATATCCATGCCGGCGTGCCGGTGCTGGCCTCGCCGCTGGTGGAGATCAAAAATATTATCGATAGCTATCGGGTGGGCGAAACCATAAAGAGCCATGAACCGAGCAATCTGGCTTTGCACATCAGCAGCCTTGTTGCCAATCCTGAAAAACTTGCAACCTACAAAGCAAATTGCCGGGAAGCTGCTAAAGAATTAAACTGGAAAAACGAAAAACGTGTCCTCGAAAATATACTCCGCAAATATGCCTGACAGTAACTTAAATATCGTTTCCTTCGATGTTCCCTTCCCGGCCAATTACGGGGGCGTTATCGATGTTTATTACAAAATATTGGCACTCAAAAATGCGGGCATCAAAGTGTATTTGCACTGCTTTGCTTATGGTCGAAGACCCGCTGCCGAGCTTGAGGCTGTTTGCGAAAAGGTGTATTACTACCCTCGCAAAACCGGATTGAAAGCGAATCTCTCTTTAAAACCCTATATTGTCAACAGTCGGAAATCCGAAACACTCATCCAAAATTTATTGCAAAATAAGTATCCCATTCTTTTCGAGGGGCTGCATTCGTGTTTTTATTTGAATGATGCCCGATTGAAGGAGCGTTTTTTGATTTATCGCGAAAGCAATATTGAGCACCATTATTACTATCACCTCTTTGCCTCGGAACGAAATATCCTTAGCAAAGTTTTTTTCCTGGTCGAGCATTGGCGTTTGCGCCGTTATCAAAAAGTGCTGCAACGTGCCAACCTCATGCTGGTGGTTTCGCAAAGCGATACGCAATATCTTCGCGAGCACTTCCCCGATAACCACGTTGAATATCTTCCCAGCTTTCATCCCAACAACAATTTTGCTGTGTTTCCCGGCAAGGGCAACTATGTTTTGTATCATGGCAAGCTGTCGGTTACCGAAAATTACAAGGCCGCCGAATATTTGCTTAGCAATGTTTTTGCCAGCTCAGGCCATAAGCTGATAATCGCCGGCATGGATCCGCCGCCGCACTTGGTGGAACTTTGTAAAAAATATCCCAATGTTTCGCTATTTCCCAACCCAGACGATTCCACGCTTTTTGTACTTATACAAAATGCGCAGGTCAATATTCTGATTACTTTTCAGGCAACCGGATTAAAACTAAAATTGCTAAATACGCTTTACAAGGGACGCTTTTGTCTGGTTAATCCGGCTATGGTGCAGGGGACAGGCCTGGAAGCACTTTGCACTGTGGCCGACGGTGCCGAGGCGATGAAGCGGGAATTGGATTCGCTTTTCACGAAGGATTTTGATATGCGTGAGGTAGAACAACGCCGCCGCTTGCTTGAGCAAAATTATTCCAATATCAAAAATGCAGCGCGGATAATCAAATGGGTTTTCTGAGTAATTAGGTCGGGATGTCTGTTAATTGCCCAAGCAGAAAATCAGTTCTTCTGCTATCAAGCACCTGCAATATTTTTATGCTGCTTGTAACATTTCGGAATATTAATCGTAATTATGCAAAAGAATCGTTGAGGTATGAGGTTGACTTTTATTCTATTTTTCTTTGTCCTTGGTTTGCCTGGTGTTTCGGCACAGGAAACCGCCCTTGAGAATTTGAAAACAGCCATTGAGCTAAACGCTAAAAAGGAATACCAGCGTTCGATATTGTTTTGCAATCTGGCTTTGGATGTCTCTCCCGGAATGAGCGATGCCTGGTTTTTGCGGGGCTTCAACAATTATCAGCTTTCCAATCTTGCCGATGCTAAAGTCGATTTTTCGGTAGCCATCAATTTTGCTCCCGCCTATGCCGAAGCTTACTATTATCGTGGCAAAGTGAAGCAGGCCGAAGGCAATTGGATGGGAGCACTCAAAGATATGAATCAGGCGCGAAAGCTGGATTCGTCAAAGTCAAGTTTCCTGCTCGTGCGCAGTCTCTTTTCATCTATCTTTGCCAGCGACTAACTAATACGATTGCACGATGAAAATTATTTGTATTGGGCGCAACTATGTGGAGCACGCCCGTGAGCTGAACAACCCCCTGCCTCAGGAACCTGTAATTTTTCTTAAGCCCGACACCGCCATCATTACGCGCAACAGGCCTTTTTTCTATCCCGAATTTTCGGAAGATATACACTATGAGGCTGAGCTGGTTTTGAAAATTGCAAAAAACGGCAGGCATATCCAGCCCAAATTTGCCAGGAGTTATTATCAGCAAATAGGCATAGGCATCGATTTTACCGCCCGCGATTTGCAGCAAAGGCAAAAGGAAAAAGGTCTGCCCTGGGAAATTGCCAAGGCCTTCGATGGTTCTGCCCCCGTCAGCAGTTTTGTTGAATTGGAGATCCTTCAGGATTCATCCAATATTCATTTTCATTTACTTAAAAATGGAGAGAAAGTTCAGGACGGCTATTCAGGATTGATGATTTTTAATTTTGACACCATCATCAGTTATATCTCAAAATTCATCACCATCAAAATGGGCGATTTAATATTTACCGGCACTCCTGCCGGTGTTGGCCCCGTTAAAATTGGCGACCGTCTCGAAGCCTTTATCGAAGACAGGAGAATGCTAAAGTGCGATATTAAGTAGCAATACCATTTTTATATCAATTTCCCCTGCGGGGATCGAAGTTATTATTAATGATTTCAAATGTGATCGGAATCGCTCAATCTTTTTAAGTGGCAAAACAAAAGGGTTCCCGTTTTTTCATCGCGCAGGTGCATGCCATTTCCCTGGCAAAAATCGTAGTCTTTGCAGTCGGCGCAAATCCCGCTTTTAGTCCAGCTCCGATCCCTAAACTTGTGATACTTGTTTTCCCACACTTCGGCAAAGTTATCGCGATAAATATTTCCCTAGACAAAATTACCACGTAAATTCGGGCAGGCCGAGATGGAGCCATCCGCCAAAACCGAAGCCACATTTATCCCTGCCCGACAAAAGAAAAAATCATCCCTGACTTCTTTTTCATAATTCCCCAAAAAACCCTCGCAGCCATAGTTTAGAAGTATTTTGCCCTCCTTGCGTGTTCGTTTAATAAATTCAAACAAGCCTCTAAATTCTTCGGGGTTTAATTGCAAGCGGTCGTTTTCCTTAGCCCGGCCAATAGGGAAAATAGTAAAAACTCTCCATTCGTTAACACCACTTTCGATGAGTAAATCCCGCAGCTCGCTTAACTCATTATAATTTTCGCGATTTACGCAAGTAACCACATCAAATTTTATTTCTTCAATTTTTGCTGCACGGCGTATGGCAGCCAGGGCATTATCAAAACTCTTTGGATTATTTCGCAGCCAGTTGTGCGATTTTTCCAAGCCATCCAAACTAATGGTCAGGGCTCTCATACCTGAGTTCAGCAAGCTATTAAGCCGTTTTTCGCTCAGCAGCATTCCATTGCTAACGATACCCCAGGGAAAGCCCCGTTTATACAACTCGATGCCCGCCATTTCAATATCCTGGCGCACCAGCACTTCGCCGCCGGTTAAAACAATCATGGTGTGCTTGGGGTTTACGAGTGGTGTGATTTGGTCGAGTGCTGTCAGGAAATCAGGGATGGGCATGTCTTTTACGGTGGCATCCTTGGTGCAATCGCTGCCACAGTGCAGGCAGTTCAGGTTGCAACGCAGGGTGCATTCCCATAAAATGTAATTGAGCTGATGAATTTTCGCTTCGTTCTTCTTAAATCTTTTGAATAGATGGAGAGCTATTCTTTTGCGAAACGAAATCTTTGCTGCTTTCATTTCTTTTGGTTCAATTCGATATCCAGGGTTTTCGAGCTTTCTCCGCTGTACCAATTTCCGTCACCATTTTCAAATTGAGGGTCTTTAAATTCAAGCACGGTGTCCAGATTTTGATAGTCGCCGTTGGCAGCTCCATCCATATCCTTAAATTGAATAGCATAACTTTGATCGGTCGGGAATCCAAAATTATCCACCACTTGATATCTCCCCTCGCTGTCGGTGGTGGTGGAATCGTTGCGCATAACTACCCTAATGTTTGGGATGGCTTTGTAAGAATCGGCAGAGAGCACCCTTCCGTTTACGATAAACTTGGCCGAGGGGGTGCCATACTCCACTTTCGGATTAATTTTTTCGCACGAGCTGGCAAATCCCAGTAGGGCGATAAGCCCGGCAAGAATTGCGTTGGAAGTCTTTAAAAATGTAATCTTAGCCTTTGACATTTTTGTAAATTTAGAGTAATTGTTAAATCCCTACCAAAATGAAATTAAAAATGCAGAAGCAAATTGGAGTAGCCTAATTCGGGCTTTCGCGTTTCTCTTTGCGTTTGCGCTCTATCTCGCTGAGGATGATTTTGCGCAGGCGGATCGACTTAGGCGTAACTTCTACGTACTCATCTTCGCGGATGTATTCCATGGCTTCTTCGAGCGAGAACTTGATGGCCGGAGTAATGGTGGCCTTGTCATCGGAGCCTGAAGCCCGCACGTTGGAAAGTTTTTTGGTTTTAATCAGGTTTACCGAAAGGTCGTTCTGGCGGGTATGTTCGCCAATTACCTGGCCGGCATAAATGTCGTCGTTAGGCTCTACGAAAAATTTGCCTCTGTCCTGAAGCTTATCCAACGAGTAGGTGATTGCGGTGCCTGTTTCCATGGCTATTAGCGCGCCGTTGCGGCGGTTTTCGATTTCGCCTTTCCACGGCTCATAAGCCTTGAAACGGTGGGCAACTACTGCCTCGCCTTCGGTGGCGGTGAGCACCGAATTGGTAATTCCGATAAGACCACGCGAAGGAATGATAAACTCCAGTGCGGTGCGGTCGTTGCGGGTTTCAATATTGGTGATTTCGCCCCTGCGCTTGGTAACAATTTCGATAACCTTGCCGGCAAAGGCTTCGGGCACATGTACGGTGAGCGATTCGATAGGTTCGTACTTCTGTCCGTCAATTTCTTTAGTAAGCACTTGCGGCTGGCCAATTTGAAACTCATAACCTTCGCGGCGCATGGTTTCTACCAGGATGGAGAGGTGCAAAATCCCGCGTCCGAAAACAAGTAACTTCTCCGGCGAGTCGGTTTCTTTAACACGCAGTGCCAGGTTTTTTTCGGTCTCTTTAAAAAGACGTTCGCGGATGTGGCGTGAGGTAACATAGATGCCTTCCTTGCCATAAAAAGGAGAGTTGTTGATAGTGAAAAGCATGCTCATGGTAGGCTCGTCGATGGCGATGGGCGTGAGGCCTTCGGGACTTTCAAAATCGGCAATGGTGTCGCCAATGTCAAAATTTTCGGGTCCCAATACGGCACAGATCTCACCGGCTTCCAACTCATGTTTTACCTTTTCTTTACCCAGCCCCTCGAAGCGATACAATTCCTTAACCACCGATTTTGCGATACTGCCATCGCGTTTTACCACCGAGATGGGCATACCCATTTTAATCTTGCCCCTTGTGATACGCCCAACGGCGATACGCCCCAGATAAGATGAATAATCGAGCGAACTGATTTGCATCTGCAGGTTTCCCTCTTTCTTTTTGGGCGTGGGGATATGCTCCAGGATAATATCGAGCAGATAGCTCACATCCTCGGTCGGCGTTTTCCAGTCCTCGCCCATCCAGCCCTGCTTTGATGAACCGTAAACTTCGGGGAAGTTCAACTGGTCTTCGGTAGCATCGAGGCTAAACATCAAATCGAAAACGGCCTCATGCACCTCTTCGGGATCGCAGTTGAGCTTATCCACTTTGTTGATCACCACGATGGGTTTCAATCCCAACTGGATGGCTTTTTGAAGCACAAAGCGCGTTTGTGGCATCGGGCCTTCAAAGGCATCTACTACCAACAGCACACCATCGGCCATGTTGAGCACACGTTCTACTTCACCGCCAAAGTCGGCGTGACCAGGGGTATCGATAATATTTATTTTAACATCTTTGTAGCGCACCGAAACATTCTTGGAGAGGATGGTAATCCCGCGCTCGCGTTCCAGGTCGTTCGAGTCAAGGATCAGTTCGCCCATTTCCTGGTTATCTCTAAAGAGTTTTACCTGGTGCAAAATCCGGTCAACAAGGGTGGTTTTGCCATGATCGACGTGGGCAATGATGGCTATATTTTTAATTTCGTTCATCGTTTCAGTATCAATATTTTATAAATTAAATAAGGGGCAAAATGCCCCGGCTGCGAAAAAAGTGTGCAAAGATAAGGTAATGCTTAACGCGAACAGTTTTATCTGGGATTAAGTTTATGTCAATTTATCATCGTTACCTGCTCGTTTTCTCTATCCATATTTTTGGATTTCTGTCCGTACTTATTACAGCTAAAATTTCCACAGTGTGATTTTTATCATTAATATAGAAGTGAACCATGTATGGAAATTTGTAAACAGGCATACACCGAATTTCTTTGTAGCGGATAGCATATATCTGTGGGTAAAAATCCAAATTATTGATAAGTTGCAAAGTGGTTTTTTGAAACCTCGTTCCTAAGCCGTCTTGTTTCTTATTGTATCAATCAGTAACTTCCTGAATATCTGATAGAGCATTAGGTTCAATTGCTATAATATACTTTTTCATAGGGCTAAGGCTTCAATGTATTCTTGGCCTCCTCCCAATCCAAAAGCCTGTCAGGATTATTTCTTACCTTAATGAAACGTTCCATAACCAGCCTTTGATGACTCTCTGGAATATCAAAGGCTCGCTCATCTTCCATCTTGGCAAGATCGAGCATGTTTTTTATTGCGTTGATTAGCTTGGTATCATTGACTTGCTTAAACTGCTCAATGATTATTTCTTTTTGAATTTCAATATTCATAACCTTCTTTTTATCTAATGAATAAACCAACAATTGAAATGAATTATTTAAAAAGTTCACCAAATTTGCAAACCAAAGCAATCTTACAAATCTTTCGACACCGACACATTGGTATCTTCATCAAAGTGCACCTTGAAGCCCAGTTTTTTGAAAACAGAAATCATGGCTTTATTGTCTTTGGTAGTTTCGGCGAACACTTTTTTAAAATTATTAATGCGGGCGATTTCTACGCAGTATTCCGTAAGTGTCTTACCCAGGTCTTTGCCTTGCCAGGCATCGGTGATTAGGATGGCGTACTCTACTAACTCCAGGTCGGGGTCGCCAATCAGACGACCCACGCCGATCAGCTTGCGGCGGCCTTCTTCTTCGATCTCGGCCACGATGGCCAGTTCGCGGGCGTAGTCGATATAGCAAAACTGGGTAGCTACCTCGTGCGAGTCGAAATGGAAATTGTAACGGAAGCGCGAATAGATGGCTTCTTTGGAGCAGCTCCCCAGCATTTCGAGCCACATCGGTTCATCTTCAGGTTTGATGGGGCGTAGCATGGTTTCAGTACCATCGCTGAGTGTGGTTTTTTTGATATACCTTTCGGGATAGGGCCGCAGGATAAGATGCGAATATTGGGGTACCGGATTTTTAAGGGTCTCCATATCAATTACTACATGAGCATCCAGGGCAACCACATCATCGGTAGTAACGATAAGGGGATTGATATCCAGTTCTTCTATCTCGGGATAATCGGCGGCGAGGTACGACAGGCGAATCATCACCTCGATGAGCTTGTCGATATTTTTGGGTGCACTACCGCGATAGCCCTTCAAAAGGGGATAAATTTTCAGGGATTCGATCATCTGGCTGGCCAGGCTCTCGTTAAGCGGCGGAAACTCCAGACGCTGATCCTGCAAAAGCTCAGCTTCGATTCCTCCCATCCCAATCAAAAAAACAGTGCCGAAAATGGGGTCTTTTTTAATACCCAAAATCAGCTCTACCGAATCGGTAATGTTAATCATCTTTTGCACCGTTACCCCGGTAATATTTATTCCGGGCATCTTACGGTTCGCCTTTTCCAACATACTGTGGTAAGCAACTCTTAGCATATCTTCGTTATCGATGTTCAGCACTACACCGCCTACTTCTGATTTGTGAGCCAAATCGGGCGAATCGATTTTGAGTACGACGGGATAGCCAATATTTTGCGCTTCGGTGGCCGCCTCATCAGGCGAACTAACCAGGACTGGCCTCGTGGATTCGATGCCATAAGCGTTTATCAAAGCTTTGCTATCAGCCAGGGAGAGAATCTTGCGCTTGGGGAAGACCTCGTTTACAAAGCGTTCGCGCAAAGTATTGCGGTCGTAATGAAAAGATACGGGAACTTCCTTAGGCGTTTCAAAGAGGGCTTCCATATTTTTGGAATAATCAACCAAAGTCATAAAAGCGCGGATGGCTTGTTCGGGGGTTTGGTAGGCTGCAATTCCTGAATTATTGAAAAGGTTTCTTGATTCGCGCATGCTTTTGCCGCCCAGCCAGGTAGCGAGGATAGGCTTGGAGGTGCCTTCGGCCAGTTCGATAATAGCACTGGCTGTTTCGGTGGGTTTGGTCATGGCCTGTGGCGTGATGATCACTAGCACGGCATCCACATTTGAATCGTTGAGTACAATCTCGGTAGCTTTGGCAATTCGCTCGGGGCGGGCATCGCCAAGCACATCCACCGGGTTGTTGTGCGACCAGAAGGTGGGCAGGTTCTCGTTGAGTTTGGCAAGGGTTTCTTCGGCAAGCACAGCCAGTCGGCCGCCGCGAGCAATCAGGCTGTCGATGGCAATAACTCCGGGGCCGCCGGCATTGGTTACAATGGCCAGGTTGGGGCCTTTGGGAATTCGCTTGCGTCCAATAAAATCGGTGAAGTCGAAAATATTCCCCAGGTTGTAAACCCTTGCTACACCGGCTCTACGAAACAGCGCATCATAAATGGCATCTTCGCTGGCCATGGCTCCGGTATGCGAGGCTGCTGCCTTTGCAGACTCAGGAAAACGTCCGGCCTTATAAACAATAATGGGCTTTTTGCGGGCAAAGGCGCGGGCAGCCGTAACAAATTCCTGGGCAAAGGAGATGGATTCGACATACAAAACGATGGACTTGGTGTTGGCATCCTGACCGAAATAATCGATCAAATCGCCAAAGCCAACATCCATGGTGTTGCCAATAGAAACGAAGTAGGAAAAACCAATGTTTTCGCCCATCGCCCAATCGAGCACGGCTGTACACAAGGCTCCCGACTGCGAGATAAAAGCCACACTACCCTTGTTGGGCATACTGTTAGCAAAGCTGATGTTGAGCTTTTGCCCGGGAATGATAATGCCCAGGCAGTTGGGTCCGATCACGCGGATCTGGTATTTTTTTACAATTTCTTTTACCTTGTCTTCGAGTTCCTTACCCTCGGCACCAATTTCTTTAAAACCTGCCGACATGATAATAATCCCTTTGATGCCGGCCTGGCCACATTCTTCCACAATTCCCGGGACGGCATTTGCGTTGGTAGTGATCACGGCAAGGTCGGGGGTTTTGGGCAGACTTTTTACGCTCGGAAAACAAGAGATGCCCAAAACGGCCTCGTGCTTGGGATTTACCGGATAAACCACACCCTGGAAACCACCGCCCACCAGGTTGCGAAGCGTTAATCCGCCCACAGTATTTGGGTCGGCTGGAACCCCGATAAGCGCGATTCGTTTGGGTTTAAATATGCTGTTTAGTTTTCGTATGCCCATGATCAAGTGTTTTTTTACAAATGCAAAAATGTATTGTTATAACATTCACAAAAATAGGAAAGAATTTCGGATAAGAGGATGACTTTGTTTATTTTGTTCTTTTTGAAAGATCAAAATAGAAACAAAAAAAAATCACAAACCAAAAATACTGTTTAGCGGGTATTGTCATTTCGAGAGACAATTCAAATTTTTTAAGCATAATGAAGTAGTGACAGTTGGGAGGAGATTTCTCCTGCCGCACGTGCGGCAGGAGAAATGACAAAGTCTCAGGCTATAAATGGGGGGTGAGAATGTGGGCGCGAAGCACCCACATTCTCACCCCCTCTACCCGCTTGGACGGTGTCATTTCGACCAACGGGAGAAATCTCCTGAAATACAGGTATTTGTAAGAACATGTCAATAGTACCAAAGGAAGAAATCTGAAATTATAAGCCCATCAGTTTTACTACTTTACTGTTTCGTCAACCAATTCCTGGTCATCGCTGTCGGCCTGAAATTTAAAACCCAGCCGTTTGCCGGTTTTTATTTTCATGTTGTCGAGGGTAGTTTGAATTTCGTTAACGGTAAGTAACTTTACCTCTTCGTAAGGAGGTGTGAGTAGATCGAAATTCAGGGTGTATTGGATAGCAGAAGTAATAATGTTGCGGGCTGTATCCTTATCCATTTTTGCTGTTTCAAAATTTTGATACAAAAGACCAATTTCGCGTTTGCCTTCGATAAAATAATGATGGTCTTTGTTAATAAAAACCCGTCCGATAAGATAGCCCAAATCGTTGATTCGTTTGTATTTGAAGGAGTCGCCCAGGAAATTATAAATATTGATTATGCCACAATACGAGCGGTCATTGTCTTCGCGGATATAGGGCAGTTTCATCAGCTCGTGATTGCGCGGAAACTCAAATACATTGGTGTGCATCATAAATACCAGGATGTCGCCCGCAAATTTGAGTTCTACCTCAAATTCGCCCCTGTTCTTGTGCTCGAAAGGGATGTTAGTATTTTTATGGGCTTCCGAATTTTGGTACTCGCGTGCCAGTTGCTTAATAATGCTTTTAAAATTACCAAAGGTTTCGTAAGTATATTGATAAACTTTTTGTTTCAGGGTGGCTTTGTTTACGATGGAAGAAAACAAATCCCCGATTTCATTTTTTGTTGTCATGCTATCCGCGTTGATATTAAAAATTTTAATTATTCGAAGGTAAAAGTAAGCAAAAATATTTTGGAGCGCAGCGATTCTATACTATCGGTATAAAGGTTGTCTTCGCGCAGCAGCATGTCGCGTGTGCCGTACGACATGCTAAGTTCCACACCAAATTTAAACCAATTCATATATACATCAAAACCTGCGCCCAACGTACCATAGGTGTCAGTGCCATAAAGTTTAACATCGTAGTTATTTTGTTCTTTTTTCCGGGCTTCCGATGCCAGGTCGAAGCTAAACTTAACTCCGCCAAACACATAACCCCGTATATTGTGAACCCGTTTACTCTTGTATTTGAGCAAAAGGGGAAATTCTAAAAAAGTAGAATTAATTTTCTTAGTAATGAGCTTCTCAGTTTTAAAAACATCATTTTCATCGTAGAGCCTGACATAATAATCCAGCGAACGCTTCCCAAAGGTTAAGGAAGGTATAAAACGTAAGTTGAAATATTCGCCCAGGCGCATATCGCCAACAATGCCCACGGCAAATCCCAGCGATGGATTTGCCCTTATGCCATTAATGCGGGCGGCTGAAGCAGCCAGAAGTTCACCATCGCCAGGGAGGTCTGTGAAATATTCGAGGTACAAATCCTCTTTGGTTTCAACCACAAAATCCATCTCGTTAGCTGCGAGGATAAAACCAAAGTGCAAACGGTCGAAATCGTAGAGCTTGAGATTGGGAACCTTGTTGAGCTGCGCAAAAGCACCAGGAATAAAAATCAGTGAAAAAACCAGGACTGCCCCAAAAACCTTTAATATCTTCAAATGATGCGCCTTTTAAAATGAGGAGACATAACGAGCTTCATTTTTTTTTATTTTTTACCTGTGTAAATTGAAGCAATACCAAAGGTGAGCGGCTTGTGGCTGCTCTGTCCAAATCCAGCCTCACTGAGGTAGGCAGTAAAGGCTTCGCCTGAGGGAAAGTGCCCCACCGAATCGGGCAGATAGGTGTAGGCATCAGCACTGCGCGAAACCCATTTTCCTACCCGGGGAAGGATGTTTTTGAAATAAAAAGTGTAAAGCTGCTTTACCGGAAAATGCGAAGGCTTCGAGAATTCCAGGACTACAATCAGCCCTCCTTTTTTCAGTACCCGGTGCATCTCGGCCAGGCCTTGTTGCAGGTTTTCAAAGTTGCGCACACCAAAGGCCACCATGGCCACATCAAAAGTATTATCGGCAAAGGGCAACAACTCGCCATCGCCAAGCTTGGTTTCGATGAGATGATCAAGGTTTTTCTTTTTCAATTTCAGGTCTTGATAGCGCAGCATCTCGCCCGAGATATCCAAGGCTGTAATTTTTTCGGGATGCAGGCGGGCAGCAGCAATGGCCAGATCGCCGGTGCCAGTGGCTACATCCAAAATTTGCTGGTGTGGATGTTTTTTAATCAGGCGGATGACCTTGTTGCGCCAATGCACATCGATGCCCGCCGAAAGCAGGTGATTCAATAAATCGTAACGCGGAGCGATGCTGTTAAACATATCGCGCACCGCCTGCTTTTGAGCGATGGTAGGTTTATCTGCTCCGGGGTTTTTGGAATTCGGAGCAGCTTTTTCTGGGGAGGTAGTCAAGAGTTTGTGATTTAAAATTAGAAAACAAGTTTTGAAGTTTCGCTAAGCAACTTTTCGCGATTTACCGGCACTACGCCCACAAACTCGCACACCTGGCCACCGGCAAGGTTGCTTAGGGCGGCGGTTTCGATATCGGGCAGCCCGGCGGCAAGGCATAGCGTGGCCAGGCTTATAACTGTGTCGCCCGCCCCCGACACATCGGCAATGGAGCGCAGATGCGCCGGAACGTGGTGCTCCTCGAAAGTGCCATCGCTATTGCGGCGGCTGATAAAAACTCCGGCTTCCGAAAGTGTTACCATTACCCGGTCGATCGTTTGCTGCTGATGTATTTGGCGTATAGCCTCGCGTAGCTTTTCAGTATCATTTTTATCAAAATCGATCATCAGGCCTTCCTTCAGTTCTTTGAGGTTGGGCTTAAAAAGTGTGAGATTGCGATAAGCGGCAAAGTTTTTCTTTTTGGGATCCACCGTTACGGGGATATTTTTAGCGGCGGCAAGCCGGGCTGTAAAATCTATCAGCGATGGAGAAATCACACCCTTATCATAATCCTGAAAAATAATGGCATCGATAGGCTGCGCTCCCACGATTGCTTTTATGCGCTGCTTCAAATCACCGTCATCATCGGAATTGAGGGGATTGGTGTGTTCTTCATCCACGCGGAGTAGCTGGGTGTTGTTGCCGATAATCCTGAACTTGGTGGTGGTAATCCTGCTTTGGCTATTGATAATCCCTTCGGCCGAGAGTTGGTTTTCGTCCAGCAAACGGGCAAAAGTATGCGATTGCTCATCACTGCCTACCACCGAACAAAGGATGGGATTAGCCCCCATGGCTTTGATGTTGAGGGCAACGTTGGCGGCACCACCCAAGCGACTCACCCTTTTGTTAATGGCCACAATGGGCACCGGAGCCTCGGGCGAAATACGCTCGACCCCGCCAAACAAATACGCATCAATCATCACATCGCCAATAACGAGGATGTTCATTCGGGTAAAAGCATCAAAAACTTCCCTGGCTCCCGCCATGTTGGTAATTGTCATAAATTATGATTTTGGCCGCAAAAATAGCAAATGATTTACACAAGGAAAATCAAAACAAATTGTGTCTTGCTGAAATATTTTTTTTTGTAATCTGAAAATTATTAATTTAGCCTTTTAGTTTTTGCTTCGTGTTTCTAATCGCTCAAAGCTGCTTTATCGTTAATTAAAAAATGTAATTATGATTGAATCAAATTTAAAAAATGCTTGTATCCTCATTGTTGACGATGCGCAGCTAAATGTGAATATATTAACTGAACTGCTTCAATTTCAAGGCTACACTGATGTGATTTCCACCACCGATTCGCGACAAGTAGTGCAGCTTTTTGAAGAAAAAAAACCGGATTTGATTTTATTGGATTTGATGATGCCCTTTGTAGATGGATTTCAAATACTGGACTTTCTTGCGAAGCATATTGCTTCAACCGACTTCCTGCCCATTTTGGTATTCACTGCCGATGTATCTGTTGAAGCCAAAAGAAAGGCCTTGCAAAATGGAGCCAATGACTTCCTCACCAAACCCTTCGACCATGCCGAGGTAGAATTGCGGATTCATAACCTGCTACATACACGATGGATGCATCAGCAAATCAAAAACCAAAACAAGGTACTCGAAGAAAAAGTAAGCGACAGGACAAGCGAGCTGGAGACAAGTATGGCTAGTCTGAAAATCGCAAAAAATGCAGCCGAATCGAGCGACCGGCTTAAAACGGCCTTTATGAACAATATTTCGCATGAGGTGCGCACACCACTCAACGGTATCCTGGGGGCGGCACAGTTTCTTGCCCTGGAAGACATGAGCTGCGAAGAAAAAAAAGATTTCCTGCCCATGCTCAACAAAAGTTGCCAACGCCTTTTAAGCACTATAACCGATTACATGGACATTGCCATGATTGTTTCGGGAAACCAAAAGGTTAACCGCAGTGCGATAAATATCAGGCAGCTTTTGCAAAAACTGGCTGCTGATTATCAGGAGATGTGTATAAGCAAAAATTTATCCTTGAAGCTCTGTATCGATGACTGTCCGAATGATTGCAATTTACTAAGCGATGAGGCTTTATTAACAAAAGCCATAAATCATTTGCTCGAAAATGCCATAAAATTTACTGCCCAGGGCGAGGTACTCATCAATGCCTGCGCTGATAATCAAGATGTCCTGATTACAATTAAAGATACCGGCGAAGGGATTAGCGAGGAAGCGCAAAAGCAAATTTTCAAGGGATTTAATCAGGAAAATGTTTCGGATACGCGCGGCCACGAAGGCAGCGGATTGGGCATGGCAATTACCAAAGGCTTAATCGATTTGCTGGGTGGAAAAATAGTACTTAAATCTACCAAGCATGTTGGCACCAGTGTGTCCATCAGGCTTCCCGAAAAAGTCATCCTCCAAGCCCGGGATAAGAAACAGCAAAAAGCACTAAAGCCCAAATCCGGTTTGCTCCATATTCTTATAGCCGAGGACGACGACCAAAACTACGCCTACTTTGAAGCAGTAGTAAAAAAACTGGCGCACGGCTTATACCGTGCCAAATCAGGGCGCGAAGCCATCGATATTTGCAAAAGCCATCCCGAACTATCGTTGGTACTGATGGATATAAAAATGCCTGATATGGACGGGATAGAAGCCACACGCCTAATTAAAATGCAACGCAGCAGCTTGCCAATAATTGCTATTACGGCCTACGCTTCCAGCGGTGATGAATATCGCATCAGACAGGCCGGCTGCGATGATTATCTCGCCAAACCGGTACGCCGGCAAAAGCTCATGGAGTCGATGGCCAGGTTTGTGGAAATTGAGACGGAAGTGTAAAAGTCACCCCGTGAATCCTGCCTAAGCACGGAGCATAATTTCATGCTGCGCATTATTGCCGGAAATAATTCACGGGGATTACTATTTCCGTAGCCCGGTGCTTTAGCTCCAGGATTAAAGGAAATTAGCACAATCGGGAAAAGGGCGTTAACGCCATTCCAAAGAATTTGCGGGAGAATCCGTTATCATAAATGGCCGGGCTACGGAGAGTCATAGTATGGCTTTAAGCCATGCTATGACTATTACAACCGGGATTTTTCGATGAAGAATTTTGCGCATGATAAGCCTGCCTGGCCAGTCAGGCAGGATTCTCAATTTTTAACGTTTCCATATCCTCGCTCCTCGGAGGATGGAAAGTTACGCGGCTTGACATTCCATCGTCCGCAGGTCATGGAATCGTCAAAAGGAAGAATGAAATAAATATTTTTTTTGCAAAAACAAAACCATTAACTAGCTTTGTAGTTTCTGTAAAAGAAATTTTATGCCATCGCACAAGCTGTCGTCTTTAATTTAATAATAAAGCATTATGAAACGAATCTGCCTTTTAGTTTATGTCTCGATAATCAGTCTCTCGGCGCAAGCTCAGTTTTTCCCTGAATATCCGCTTACAGTAATCGATTCAGTAAAATTGATTGTGAGTTACACTTTGCACTGGCAGCAGGACAGCACCAACGCCAAGGGCATACGCTCGGAAGATATGTTGTTGTTTGTGGGGGATGAACTCAGTAAGTTTCAAAGCAAAAACGCCTTTATCTTCGATACTACTATCCGCCACGTAAAATCCCATGAACGATTTCAGGAAATGATTCTCGATCCGGCACGGCCGCTCCCCTTTTCGGGCATGATGTACCGAATTTATAAAAACTGGCCAGCCGACACAATTACTGTTACCGAGCACACCCTCGATGGGACTTTCAAATATCAGGAGCCGTTCGATCTGTTGCAATGGCAGCTTAGCGGCGAAAGGGATACCATAAACGACTACCAGGCACAAATGGCTACCACCGATTTTGGCGGGCGAAGCTGGGTGGTGTGGTTTAGTCCCGAAATCCCATACAGCGATGGCCCCTACAAATTCAGCGGCCTGCCGGGATTAATCGTCAAGGCGCACGACACACGCAATCATTATGTATTCGAACTCAAAACCATCGAGGAGCCAGCCTTTCCTATGGCGATCGACTTTGAGGAAAAAGAATATATCGAAACCACAAAGGCCAAATTTTTCAAATCGAAGGATGCCATGTATGCCGACATCATCAGCCGGGCCAAAGAAGCCGGAATCAACAGTAGCTCGCAGCAGGTGGCTGCACGCAATGCAAAAAAGCGAAATAACCCAATTGAGTTAAAACGGAAATAATTTTCGAGAAACATGAAAAATAAGACATTTAAATTTACCCTCCTGCTGGCTGGCATATTTGCGCTGACCTTTGCTCCGGCATCGCTGGCTCAATTTCGATTCGACTATCCGATTACGGTTTTTGAGCCGGTGGAGCTTATTGTTAAATACATACATGTGTGGCAGTATGATACCTCCGATGTGGATTTAATCAGGAATGAAGATATGATACTTCTGCTGGGCAAAACGAAATCCAAATTTTTAAGCGATAATTATTATATTAATGATACAATCTATCGTAAGCTAAAATCTCACGAAGAATATATAGTACTGCGGCGGAGTCCGGAAAGACCCTTACCAAGTACCGCTTTTATGTTTCAAATATATAAAAACGACCCTGAAGGAAAAATGACAATTACCGATTACGTTATTGGGAACCATTATTTATATCGCGAAGTCTTAGACCTTTTTGATTGGACACTTAGCGGCGAAACAAGAACCATAAAAGGATACACAGCCCAAAAAGCCACTTGCAATTTTGGTGGCCGAACCTGGATAGCCTGGTTTACGCCCGAAATACCATACAGCGATGGCCCTTACAAGTTTAACGGCTTGCCGGGCTTAATTTTAAATATCCGTGATACTAAAGATGAATATATTTTCGAGTTTTTATCCATCGAAAAACCAGCCTCCGAATTGATGATCGACCGAACGGAAAAGGATTTTGTGGAAACCACAAAGTTTGAATTCTTTAGAGCCAAAGATTCGTTTTACGAAAACATTATCAGCAACGCCAAAGAAGCAGGGCTTTCGGGAAGCTCGCAGCAACGAGCAGCCCGCAATGCAGCCAAAATGAACAACCGCATTGAGCTGATACGGAAGTGAAACCGGATCGTTAAATAAGAAAAATAATGGCCAAGCTAAACGCAAGTCACCCCGTGAATCCTGCCCAGGCACAGAGCATAATTTTAGACCACGCACTCCTGCCAGAGCTAATTCACGGGGTGCCTCCATCCGAAGCCACAACAACCCAGCCTGGCCAGTCAGGCAGGCTTATTTTCCATTTTTTAAACCTTCATAGAAAAATGACTCCCGATATAAAAATCAACCCTTCTCAGACCAGAGCTTGTCGAAGGTTACCTTATTTTGATATTGAGACAAAAAATAAGGTAAGGTTATGTGATGCGTTGGGCTTGGATTTTCTACTAAGGTTTTTTAGCCGATGATAAGCCCGCCTGGCCAGTCGGACAGGGTTTATTTTTTTCTAACGATAAAAAGTTAACTGCCGGCCTTCTATCGTTTCTGCCCATATCACACATCGGACATCTTACATCGGACATCTAATATCTTCCTAACGTTTCCATGTCCTACGGACGATGGAAAGGTATTCTTTCAAGCCTGAATTTTTTTCAATTTCCATTGTATTTGTAAATAAAATATTTTTATCTTTACAGCCACTAAAAACACCAACAAATGCAGGTTAAAATGCACCTATTAATAATTAAAATACGGCGGTTTTTCCAATTACCTCATTTAGTGGTACTTACCCCCCCCCCGATTGCTTTCATGGCTTGTTACTTACTTTTCGGGCTTGCGAAATCTAAAATGGATAGCAGACAATGCCCGGCAATTACATCACAATCACAGCAGTGGATTTCTAACTATTGATACTGGCAATGATAAATACAATATCCAAATCTATCCAATCACTAACAAGAATACAAACCTGCCCAGGCTGGGCAAAAACAAGTTTGTTATGCAAGGCCTCCCCGGCAGCCATGCCCATAATCCGATCGGGAGCGGCAGATAAAAAATTGGTATCGAAAGTACGAGAGTACTTTCTTACCTTAGGGGATTAGCCCTGTGCAGGGAAATATGGAAGCCTGCCCGGGCGGGCACAGTTGGTAATAGTTTTTTTTTGAAATCTTAAAAATTTTAATATTATGAAAAAAGTATTTATGGTTCTCTCCCTTTTGGGAATGCTTACTTTCATTGCGCCTAAAGTAGCAACAACCGCTGAATCGGATTGTCATACAATTAATTTGTTATGTCCAAACGGATCACAACACATTGTGGTTGTATGTGAAAATCAAGATTGGAGGGCATGGGGAGAAATACTTTGTGGGATTGAATACCTATAACAATAAAATTTAAAATTATCGGGATGAATCATTAAGATGACAGGTTTAGCCGATCATTTTAATGTTTCATCCACTTTATAATTCATCCATTTTCATTATTTAAAGAAATTACAAATATGAAAAAACTTACATTTATGATCATACTGACAAGCATGTTTATTATGTTGCATGCTCCGGCCTCGATGGCTCAATTGCGGTTCGACTATCCAATCACAACTTTTGAACCGGCTTTGCTAAAAGTGAACTATTCTTTAGAATGGCAGCAGGATTCATTAAGTCCTGATCTTTTAAGGCAGGCTGATATGATTTTACTTATTGGAAAAAGTAAAAGTGAATACTTAGATCAAACACAATACCTATTTGATTCTATAATGAGAACAATTTCAAATGTGGAAGAATTTCAGGTTTTTGCCCTTAATCCCATGATACCTTTCCCCAGCTTTTCCACCATCGTTTATAAAAATATCCCAAAAGGAGAGATTACCGTTACCGATCACGTAATTGGGAGTTCCTATATTTATACCGAAAATTTGGATTTGTTCAATTGGAAATTAACAGGACGTACAGATACAATCTTATCTTATACCGTTCAAGAAGCCATCACCAATTTTGGTGGTAGAACCTGGGTAGCCTGGTTCACTCCTGACATTCCTTACAGCGATGGCTCCTACAAGTTTAACGGTTTGCCAGGCCTGATATTAAAAATTCACGATACACATAAGCACTATATATTTGATCTTTTATCGATAGAAAAACCGGGATACGAACTAATGATTGACCGAACAGAAAGGGATTTTGTAGAAACCACTAAACAAGGCTTTTTTCAAGCCGAAGATGCTTTTCGTGATGATATTATTAGCAGAGCAAGAAATGCTGGCTTAAACAATGAGGAGCAACAAGCAGTAGCAAGGAGAATGGCCGAACGCAACAATCCCATCGAATTAATCAGAAAGTGAAGCCTTATGGAAGTCTGCCTATTTTAACACTAAATCAAACAGCCGCAGTTTGTCCTAAAATCAAAGTATGGCTTAAAAATAAATAATACTTGTTTTTTTACAACTAATTGTTTAGTTTTGTCGAAACACTAACAAAATTACAAACCTGCCCAGGCTGGGCAAAAACAAGTTTATCACGCAAGGCCTCCCCGGCAGCCATGCCCACAATCCAACCGGGAGCGGCAGATAAAAATTGG
>CAZGAO010000084.1:0-23094 GCA_964523795.1 uncultured Lentimicrobiaceae bacterium | reverse complement strand
AAAATCGCGCTTCCGCTCGGCAGGAAAAGTAGTGGATCGAATGCAAATGAAGATTGATAAGGAAAATGTAGATGACGGTATTGGTGAAATACTGGTGAAGGGCGATAACCTGATGCTGGGTTATTACCATAACGACGAAGCCACAAGCGAGGTGTTTACCAAGGATGGCTGGCTGCGAACCGGCGACCTGGGCTACATCGACAAAAAGATGAAGGAGATGCTGAAAATCCTCAACAAAGACCTGCCGCGCTATGAGCAAATTACAGATATCGAAATTGTGGACGAAGAATTTGTGAAAACGCCCAAGAAGAATATCAAGCGGTATCTTTACACATAGAGGAATGATGGAGTGAATGAATGATAGAATGATAGAATGATTGAATGATAGAATGATAGAATGATTGAATGATTGAAACTTCTGAGTGACTGAAACTTTTGAAACTGCTGAATGACTGAAACTGCTAAAATGATATAGTGGTGGTGTTGTAACCTGGCAGGTTTGCCCCCAAATAAGAGCGCTAAGCTATTGAAAAACTGCATTCGTTTGAAAAACAGAACTTGCCAGGTTTACAAATTTGGAAGTAAGGAATTGGGGAGGGGAGAAATGAAATAGTGGAGAAATGGCAGAGACGCGCAAATTGCGCGTCTCTGCCAGCTTAGCCCCGCGATGATCAATCCCGCCTACGGCGAGGATGTCCCCGAAAAAACGGGGCAGGCTGCTTCGCTCAACAAATAACGGATAACGATTAACAAACAACGCTCAACAATTAACAGAAAACCATTGCTTGCAGCAAGACAGGATTACACACTTTTTTTTTGAACAAAGCCTATCAACAGGGGTTAAAGTCATTATACCAAATTTTTAAAGCAATAAATTTGAGAAGTGTCTATTTTTTCCTGATCTTATTTTTTAGTTTTAACGCACTCCAGCTTTTCGCAGTCAACGATTCGCTTGTGTTTAAAAATGGCAACGCCATGGTTGGCGAAATAAAGTCGATGGACAAAGGTGTTTTGCTTATCGAAACCGATTACAGCGACAGCGATTTTAAAATCGAATGGAGTGGCATCAGCGAGATTTATGCCAACAGCTTTTTTCTGATTAGTCTTACCAACGGCGCGAGATACAACGGTAGTTTCAAAACCATCGATCCACCCAATATTTTAATCGAAAGCATCGAAGGGATTGCCAAAGCCACCATGGATGAAATTGTTTACCTCAAATCCGTTGACCGCGATTTTTGGTCGCGCCTTCATGCTTCTATCGATTTTGGCCTTAGCCTGACACGGGCCAACAATCTGCAACAATTTAATACCCGCGCCAATCTTGGCTACCTTGCTGACCGATGGTCAAGCGATTTCACCTTTAGCACCCTATTCTCGAAACAGGACGAGGTAGAGGCTACCAAACGTGCGGATGCCAGTGGATCGTTTAACTGGTTTTTGCCCAAAGACTGGTTTATCCCGGCCACAATCAGCACCTTGTCCAACACCGAACAAAAGCTCGATTTACGCCTCAACGGCAAGTTGGGTATTGGCAGATACCTCATTCATACCAACCAGACCTATTGGGGCTTTTCGCTGGGAGCATCCTACAACAACGAACGCTATGCCAACGAAGCCGAAAACCGCAGCAACCTCGAAGGATTTCTGGGAACTGAGCTAAACCTCTACGATACCGGCGATCTGAGCCTACTTACACAAGTGGTTATTTATCCGGGTATCACCGATACCGAGCGTTTTCGTAGCGACATGAAACTGGATGCCAAATACGATTTGCCTATGGATTTGTACATTAAGTTTGGTATCACCGTTAACTACGACAACAAGCCAGCAGCCGGAACCAGCGAAACGGATTATATTATACAAACCGGCTTTGGCTGGGAATTGTAAGGCACTTTATCTAAAATAAGCATTTACACAAATAATGAAAAAAAAGATCGTTCTCATTACTTTAGCAATCCTGGTGTTACTCATTGCTGCTGCCCTTATTTTGGCTCCCAACATAGCGCGGAATTCCTTGGTTAAAAACAGCAAAGAATGGACAGGCCGACAGCTTGCCCTCGAAAAGCTCCATCTCAATTATTTTACCGGAACCCTCAGAGCGGTTAATTTTAAAATGTTCGAAAGTGATGATACGAGCACTTTTGTGGCCTTCGACACGCTGATTTTGAATATCGTGCCTTACAAGCTCATCAGCAACGAATTGATAATCCAACAACTCTACCTCAAGGGTTTGTATGCTGCTGTGGCGATGGAGGATTCACATTTCAACTTCGATGACCTGGTTGCCTTTTACACCGCCCTCGCTGCTGATTCGCTAGCTGCCGAAACTGTGGTGGCTGATACGATAGAAGAAGATGGAATGCGTTTTGAGATGTCGGACTTTGAGATGAAGGGCGCCCGGCTGGAATACCACGACATGGACATGAAGCAGTTGCACGCGCTCAACGATATTAGTTTCGTCATCCCATACATTAGTTGGGATGTGGGCGCAGAAAGTGAAGCCGGATTAAAGTTTAATTTCAAAAATCAGGGCTTTTTTCAGGCGGGGATAAACATCGATGCCGGCAAGGGCGATTTTGATGCAGGACTCGAGATCAGCCTTTTGCAGCTCGATAATTTTACCGATTACGCCAAGCAATACCTCGACATCGAAAGTCTGAGCGGCTTGTTTAATGCCGACATCAATTTCAAAGGCAATATCAATCAGCCCGAGAATTTGCTGGTATCCGGTTTTCTAAATATCAGCGATTTTAAATCATCCGATCTAAACAGCAAAGAGTTTTTTAGCCTTGAAAAGTTGGGTTGTTATGTAAATGAAATCGACATGCAAACGATGGCTTTTACTTTCGATTCGATCGTGATGGAACAGCCCTATTTGTATGTTGGTATGAACGAAACAGACATCAGCATCCTAAACATTATGCGCTATGATGAATATTTTGCTACTGATACCCTGGCTCCTCTCGTTGCCGACACCACCCCTACCGAAAAGGATGCAGGATATTCGTACACGGTAAAAAATATTAAAATACACAAGGGTATTGTAGATTTGGACGAAAATATGGGGGCGCAAACCATGCCCTACAAAATGAGCGAGATCGAGGCATTTATTGACGAAATTAACAGCGAGAGCCAAAGCCTGAGCGATGCCGCAAACATGACGATAAGCTTGGTGTTCAACGAGCACAGCGAAATTAACGCAGACCTGGCAGCCGAGATTAACAATGGTGATTTTGATGGAAAGTTTAGCATCGACAAAATGCAACTGCATGGTTTCACACCTTACCTTACCGATTACGCCAACATTACTTCGATTGACGGAAGCCTGGATGCCGATATCAAAATAAGTGGCAATATGTACGACCCGATGACCAGCCGTCTGTCTGGCTTTGCGCGCTTCAACGATTTTTATGCCAGCGATCAAAATATGTGGACCTTCACCAGCTTCGAGAAAGTAAATCTTTACATGAAAAACATCGACCTTGCAAAATCGGATTTTACCTTCGATTCTATTACGGTATTCAAACCCTACCTCTATTTTGAGATGTACGATTCGACGAATACGATTTTTGATGTGATGGGCTATGAAGCAAGTGAAGATGCAGACACCCTTGCTCCGTCTGCCCAAAATATTGAGCCTGATAACGAAGACAATTATGCTTATGCTATCCATCGTTTCCGCATCGACAAGGGCAGGCTCGATTTTATCGATCACACCACCAGCGAGCCTTTTGCCTATCCGCTTAGCGAAATCGAAATGACTGCCGACAGCATCACAAGCGAAGCCACCTGGGTAAACACCTGGTCGCAAATGCTGCTCAACAACCGAGGTCTGCTAAAGGCACAGTTGGGTTTCGACCCGTCCGACCCATTGGAATTTAAGCTCGAATATGTAATTACTGATTTCCTTTTAAGCGACCTGAATATTTATTCGCGGCACTACATGGGTTTCCCAATTCTGTATGGCGATATGTATTACAAATCGAAAACCAGTATTAAAAAAGGCCAGCTTAGCAGCGAAAACAAATTGATAATTCATAATGTGGAACTGGGTAGTAAAACCGGTGGACTTTATGAGCTGCCACTCAAATTTGCCCTATTCCTGCTAAAAGACAGAGATGGGGTAATTAATCTTGATTTGCCGGTGCGAGGCGACCTGAATGACCCGAGGGTGCGCGTAGGTAAAATAATATGGACCACTTTTAAAAACCTCATCATCAAAGTGGCTGCTTCGCCGGTCAACTTTTTGTCAGGATTACTCCAGGTGGATCCCAAAGATATTAAGGAAATCGAATTTGATTATCTCGATACTACCTTTACCGCTTATCGCCAAAAACAACTGGATCTGCTCTTGGAATTGGAAGATAAAAAACCAGGACTGGAAATAGAAATGGTTTATTTTAATGATATTGAAATAGAAAAAGAACACATTGCAATCGCAGAAGCATCAAAAGCTTATGCGCTGCTAAGTGGCGATGAAGCCGGAGAAAACGAGGAGGCCTTTTTGCAATATTTGCATGGCCAGGCCCAGGACGATTCTTTATCGGTTTTGCAGGCTTCGCTTCGGGTTATTCCAGGCACTACGCTTGATTCGATAGCCGAAGTGCTGGCTTCCAAGCGGAAAATAATGCTCGAAGAATACATCCGCCATGCGAACGATTCATCGCAGATAAAAACCTATATACCCGAAGCGGGTGCTCCAAAAAATATGGGCAGCAAACCTGTGTTCGAGATAAAGTACTCGCTAAAGCAAAGCGAGGATCCACAATAAAAGCCAGATGCCTGATAACGCTGACAACAAAACAGGCTGCGGGTAGGAATTAAACATTTTGTACTTTTGCCGCATGGAATCACAACGACAATTAAAAGTATCGAAAATGCTGCAACGCGAGTTGGGCGAGATTTTTCAGCACGAAGGCACTGCGAAATACGGCGGTGCGCTGATAACGGTAACCAAGGTAAACATAAGTCGCGACTTGTCCGTTGCGCGAACCTTCCTCAGCCTCTTTGCCACGCCCGACAAGGCCGCACTGATCGAGCGCATCCGTTCGCACAGCAACGAAATCCGTTTCGTGCTGGGCAGGCGTATTAAAAACCAGGTACGCCATATTCCCACCCTCGAATTTTTTGAGGACGACTCGCTCGACTATATCGAAAACATCGACAACCTACTCAACAAAGCCTAAGCCCGACAACAATGGAATACGATCCGATAAAAAAAACCTTAGGGGGTCTTTTTAACCGAACCCCCGGTGCCCGAAAACTTTTCTACAGCCTGCTCGACACGCTGCTGCTACGCACCTGGCATGTAAAAAAAGCGGTCAGGGAATTTGCAAAAACAAACAAGGGAAATCTCGATGTGCTCGATGCCGGCTCAGGCTTTGGCCAGTACAGTTATTTCGTGGCCAAAAAACATCGCAACTGGAATATCCTCGGTGTGGATGTAAAAACTGAGCAGATTGAAGACTGTCGTAAGTTTTTTAAAAAAATAAACTTCGACAAGGTATCCTTCGAATACGCCGACCTTACCAAATTTGTACGCGGAAACAGCTACGACCTGGTACTATCGATCGATGTTATGGAACACATCGAAGACGATGTTCAGGTATTTAAAAACCTGGCTGCTTCGATGAAAAAGGATGCCCTGCTGGTAATTTCGACACCATCAGATCAGGGCGGCAGCGATGTACACGAGCATCACAAGCACGACAGCTACCAAAACGATGGCTCGGCCTCCTTTGTTGACGAGCACGTGCGCGATGGTTACAACATCAACGAAATTCAGGAAAAGCTGAAACTGGCGGGATTCTCGCGCAGCGAGGCACAATACACCTACGGATGGCCGGGCAAGATTTCGTGGAAACTCTCGATGAAATATCCCATCAAGATGCTCAATACCTCGAAAGTATTTTTTATCATCGTGCCCTTTTATTATTTACTAACATATTGGTTTGTATTAATAATGAATGTGCTGGATGTGAAATTGAAACACCGGACAGGGACAGGGCTGCTGGTGAAGGCGTGGAAGTAGGGAATTCCTCGCTTTGCTCGGTGTAATTTATCCTCGCTTCGCTCGGATGTCATTTGCGCTTCGCGCGTAATTTACCTTGCTTCGCTCGGCGTAATTTGCTTCGCGTCATTTGGCTGCGCCGTATTTTGCGCTTCGTGAAAATGACTACTAATGACTATCAATTACGCCCGCAGGGCAAATGACAATCAATTACAATAAATTACGCGAAGCAAATGACTACGATTAACAAATAACAATTAACGATATCCTCCATCAAAACCTTCCCATTCTACATAGCACGCAGGTATTTGTTTGCCAAAAAGACCCACAATGTCATTAATGTGATTTCGGGTATTTCGCTGGCCGGAGTTACGGTGGGCACCATGGCCTTGATTATTGTTTTGTCGGTGTTTAACGGCTTTGAGCAACTGATCGTTTCGCTGTTTAATGCCTTCAACCCCGACTTGGTGATTACGGTGGAAAAGGGCAAAACCTTCCATTACGACGAATTTCCGGTGGATGAAATACAATCTATCCCCGGCGTTTTTGTCCTTACCCAGGTGGTGGAAGAAAATGCCCTGCTGAAATATCGCGAAAAGCAATTTATAGCAACCATCAAAGGCGTAAGCGAAGAATTTGAATCGATGACCGGACTGGACACCATGCTGGTGGAAGGCGAATTTAACTTGCACGTACGCGACAACCCACGGATGATATTGGGTGCCGGCGTTTCCTACTACCTCGGTGCCACGCTCAACGACCGCCTGAATCCGATCACCGTTTTCCTGCCGCGCCGCGAGGGCAATATGGCCATGAATGTAGAGCAAGCCTTCAACAGCCGCGCTATTTTCCCCTCGGCTATTTTTTCGATACAGCAGGACTTCGACACCAAATATGCGGTAGTGCCTCTGGAGTTTGCCAGGGATCTGCTCGATTACACCGATGAAGTTACCGCCGTGGAAGTGGGCATTACGCCCGGCTTTGACGTGGAAAAAGTGAAGGGTAAAGTGAAAGAAATTCTTGGGGAAAACTTCCTGGTCAAGAATCGCTTTGAGCAACAGGAGCTGCTATATAAAATTATGCAATCGGAAAAATGGGCCATCTATCTTATTCTGACCTTTATCTTGATTATCGCCACCTTCAACGTTATCAGCTCCTTAACCATGCTTATCCTGGATAAGAAAAAGGACATTGCCGTGTTGCACAGTATGGGGGCAGGCAACAAATTGATCAAACGCATTTTCCTTTTGGAGGGAATCATGATTTCGATTGGCGGAGCCATGCTCGGGCTTTTGCTTGGCGGCCTGATAAGCTGGCTACAGCAGGAGTTTGGTATTATCAGCCTGGGCGGCGGTGGCGGCACCTTTGTGATAGATGCTTATCCCGTGCAGATCAAGCTGCTCGATTTTGCCATCGTCTTCCTCACGGTAATCATTTTGGGCTTGTTGGCCGCCTGGTATCCCGTAAGGCAAATCTCGGCCAAGTATCTGCGTCAAAAACTTTAAAATTTTTTGGGTAGTCAGGGCTTGACTTTGGGTCAAATCCTGACTAACTAAAGTCAAACCCTGACTTTAATGAAGCAACCATCGCCGATTTTTGCATCTCAAAGGTTAATGTTCGCTACCAGAAAAAAGATTAAAGATATTTAAATCAGCAATATAGGTTAGTTTATTTGGCTTTTTATCTATACGTTTGCAAACTTGTTTCAAAATCAATAGATTGGCTTTTATCAAACTCAAATCCAATACGATGACAGCTTCATACGACAGTTTCAGGGCTTACTTTGTAATCCTGATCTCCATATTTTTTCTTGTCCCGTTTAGCTCCAATGCACAGGTGGTGGTACTCAATGCCAGCGACACCAAAATCGAGCTTACCCAAAACACCTTCAGCCTGCTGGGTATTCGCAACAGCATTTCCGAAATTTCGTCCTTCGAAGTTAAATCATCTGCCGATGGGAATTTTAGCCAGTTAAGGATTGATGGTTATGGCTATTCTACAAGCATTGGCGAACCAAAGCTGCCCATTGTAAAAAAACTGATCGAAGTGCCCTTGCACGCCGGTTTCAATATCGATATCATTTACAGCAATTTTACCGACTACACCCTGGCCGAACTTGGCCTGGAGCATCCCATTATTCCGGCTCAGCCTTCGCTATCCAAGAGCGAAAGCCCAGAAAACCTCCCCTTCGAGATTAACAAAGATGTTTACGCCATAGATGGCTTTTTGGGAAACCGCCTGGTAGAAGTTAAGCCACTGGGCATCATGCGTGGCCTCAACCTGGCTCGCATCGAAATAGCTCCCGTGCAATACAATCCGGTGCAAAACATTATTCGTATTTACGAAGATATTGAAGTTACCATCTCTTTTAAAGATGGGAATATCGAAGAAACCCGACTGCTGAAAAACGAAAAAAACAATCGCTATTTCAAAAGCATTGGTCGTCTCTTGTTCAATTACAAAGATTCTCAAAGTGATGATTTATTTGGCGAAAGCCCGGTAACTTACATTATTGTTTCGGATCCGATGTTTGAAGATGCCCTCCAGCCCTTTATCGAGTGGAAAACCAAAAAGGGATTTCGGGTAGTTGAGGCCTACACCAACGATCCTGAAGTAGGCACTACCACCACCAGCATTAAGGCCTGGTTGGAGAATTTTTACAACAATCCTCCTGAAGGCTTCCAATCGCAAACCTTTGTCCTATTTGTGGGCGATGTAGCGCAAATCCCTGCTTTTATCGGAAATGCTGACAGCCACGTTACCGATCTTTATTACTGCGAATATACCAACGACCTTTTCCCCGAAGCCTTCTACGGACGGTTCTCGGCCACCAATCTTAGCCAGCTGCAAGCCCAAATAGACAAAACCCTCGAGTACGAACAATACACCTTCCCCGACCCATCGTTTTTGGATGAGGTAGTGATGATTGCCGGTGCCGACGGCTCGCACGGAACTACCTGGGGCAACGGCCAGGTAAACTACGGAACCGAATATTATTTTAATGCCGAACACGGACTTAACGCACATATCTATCTGCAACCCGAGCCGGGTGGCAGCAACTATTCACAACAAATACAACAAAATATTTCGGATGGTGTAGCCTATGCCAACTACACCGCCCACTGCAGCCCTGCGGGCTGGGCCGATCCTAATTTTGTGATCAGCGATATTTCGGCTTTGACCAACGCGCACAAATACGGACTGCTGGTAGGAAACTGCTGCTCTTCAGTTGAATTTCAAACCGATTGCTTTGGCGAAGAAATGCTGCGGGCACCGCTCAAGGGAGCCTTGGGCTACATTGGTGGCTCCAACAGCACCTACTGGGACGAAGACTTTTGGTGGGGCGTTGGTTTCGAGGCTATCTCGGCCAATCCTGTTTATAACCCCGATCACCTCGGTGCTTACGACCGCACCTTCCACGACCGCGAAGGCCTTGAAGTAGCTGATTGGTTCATTACCCAGGGGCAAATGCCCAGTGCTGGCAATCTTGCTGTTACCCAAGCCGGTGCCGACCTGGAAGAATATTATTGGGAAATATATCACCTGATGGGCGACCCTTCGGTGATGATCTATTTTTCGCAGCCTTCACAAAGCTCCACCAGCTACGCTAGCCTGATGCCCTTAGGCTCAGCTACTTTCACCGTAAATACCGATCCTTACGCCTATGTTGCCATTTCAAAAGACGGCGTGCTTCATGGAACCGCTTTGGCTAATGCCAACGGTGAGGCCGAGGTGGAATTTTTTACACCAATTACCGTTCCCGGAACAGCCGATGTGGTAGTTACCGGACAAAACCTGATGCCATTTATGGGCGAGCTTACTGTTGCATCTCCTGATGGTGCTTATGTTTTGTTGGATGCGGTAGAGGTAGATGATTCATCGGGCAACCAAAACGGATTGCTGGATTATGGCGAGCCTATCGGGCTGAATATCTCGATGGAAAATTTGGGCAACCAGGCAGCCACCAATGTTGAACTATTTTTGACCAGCGAAGATGAGTATGTCAATATCTCAAATGGCATGGCGATACTTGGCAATATTGACCCCGAGGAAGTGATTTCGGTCAATAGCGCATTTTCGTGGATAGATGTTGCGCCCGATATTCCTGACGGACACAGCATCGCCTTTGTTTTGGAAGCTACCAATGGAACCGAAAGCTGGATTAGCAATTTCCAAATTACAGGACACGCGCCCGAACTGGAATTTAACGGTTTTATCGTACTTGATCCAGCGGGCAATAATAACGGGAAGTTTGACCCGGGTGAGACGGTGGAAATTTTGGTAGGATTGACCAATACCGGTAGTGCCGATGTTTACGAGGCAACAGGAGTTTTAAGCTCATCCAACGCCTTTGTTACGATAAATACCAAAGAGCCGCAGGCTTATGGAAACTTAATCCCTAATGGTGATGCCACCGCTTCGTTTAGCGTAAGTGCTGACGAAAGCACCCCTGCCGGACAGATGGCCTTATTTAATATTGATTTTGAATCAGAAATGGGCATCACAACTAACGGAGAATTTTCGGTGGTGATTGGACAGATTCCGGTTTTGATTATCGACCTGGACGAAAATAACAATTCCGCTCCCGAAATATTAGCAGATGTTGATAATCTGGGCATTGCTGCCGAAATGATGACTGAATTGCCAGCGGATTTGAGCCTGTATTCCTCAATATTTTTGTGCCTGGGTATTTACAGCGACAACACGCAATTAAGTACTGACCAGGGAGATGCCCTTGCTGCCTACCTCGAAAATGGCGGAAAACTCTACATGGAAGGTGGTGACACGTGGGCTTACGATGAGCAAACCGATGCCCACCTGATGTTTGGAATTAACGGGCTTGAAGATGGTACAAGCGATTTGGCTACCATCGATGGTGTGGCAGGAACCATGACCGAAGGAATGACCTTTAATTATACCGGCGACAACAGTTATATCGATCACCTTGAAGCCACCGGTACCGGAGTACTTATCCTCAACAATCAAGACCCGGCTTACGGTATAGCTGTGGCTAACGAGTTTGAAATCTACAAAACCATAGGCACATCCTTTGAATATGGCGGCCTTGACGAAATCACCCGCTCGGTTCTGATAGAACAATACCTCGGCTTTTTTAATATTATTGGTGCTACTGCCATGACATGCAATATGTCGGCACAGCCGGCACAAATTTGTAGCGGCGAATCATCGCAACTTAATGTGCAGGTATTTGGCGGCAGTGGCAACTACGAATATTTGTGGTCGCCTGCCGAAAACCTAAACGACCCCACCCTTGCCAATCCGATGGCCAACCCCGAAACCTCGCTCATGTTTACCCTCACACTTACCGATGCCCTTTCCGGCGATCAAACGACGGATGAGATATGGCTTGAAGTATCACCCACACCACCCGCACCGGTTATTACGCCAATGGGCGAAAGCCTGGTTTCGGATACCCAGTTTGGGAATCAATGGTACAACGATGAGGGAGTTATCGCAGGAGCTACAGGCCAAACCTACACGCCGCCGGTATCGGGCAATTATTACAGCATCGTTACCAATAACTTCGGATGCGAATCGCCCATGTCGAATGTACTCTTTTTCCAGCCCACTTTTATCAACGAGCTGGTTAAGCAAGGCTCGCTCAGGGTTTATCCCAATCCGGCAGACAATACAGTTTTTGTGGATTATCTGGTCGAAAAAAGCGATTTCGTTCAGGTAAGCATCATCAATACTTTTGGCCAATCGCTTTACGAAAAGCAGATTACCGATTTCTCGCGAACCGGAATCAACACCATGAGCATCGACTTATCGCTATTTAATGGCGGGGTGTATTATATCAGACTCCAGGACGCTGAAAAAACAATCACCAAAAAAATCCTTCTCAGCAATTAGCTTGGGTATGGCTGATTATAAATTTTCATCTAAGATTTTCATAGTAAAATCATAAAATATTTAATTCAATACTTGTTAAACTTATAATTTATTAAACATGAGAAAACGCTTATTTGCTTTGATCACGCTTTTTGGTTTTATGAGCATGGCGGTTGCCAACGGCTACGATGTAAAACTAAAGCAGACATCTGACAAAACTACAAAACTCGAATTCACGGTTTCGGAATATGCTATTAAAACGGTAGATATTCAGGGAACAACTTTTACCAAAATCACTTTTGATGCAAACACCCTTAGCAAAGAAAAGGGATTTGCAGAGCTGCCCTTTGTAAACGCTAACGTACAACTGGATCCGGTCAAAAATGTTTCGATGCAAATCAACCCGATTTCGTTTACCGATTTCCAGTTGGATCACCCCCTGCTTCCTTCACGTGGTGTTATCTATCGCGATCAGGATCCGGCTACCATTCCCTACACTATTGCTCCCGAATCGATAGTGGATGCTTTTTATCCCGCCTCAATCGCCCAGCTTACCGAGCCTTTTATTATTAAGGATGTAAGAGGAGCTACCGTTTATTTTTATCCCTTCAGCTACAATGCCGCCACCCAAACACTGCGGCTTTACACCGAAGTAGAGGTAGTTTTGAGCGAAAATGATGAAGCACCTGTCAATGCCTTATACCATACCAGCGGAAAATATTTCCCCGAAATGGAAGCCATTTACAAATCGGTTTTTATGAATTACGAAAACAACGCCGATGATGTAACGATTGGTGAAGTAGGTGATATTTTGGTAATTACTACTGCCCGCGATGAAGATGCCATTCAGCCCTACATCGACTGGAAAATGGAAAAAGGCTTCGATGTTTACAAAGAAGTAGTGGCCACCGGAACAAACGTAGCCAGTCTGATTCAACAACAATACGATGCAAACAACGACATCCTTTATGTGCAGTTGGTTGGCGACTGGGCCGACATTAAATCGAACACCGGCGGTGGTGTAAATGCTCCCATGGATCCAATGCTTGGCTGCGTGGTTGGAACCGATAATTTCCCTGAAATTGCCATTGGCCGTTTCTCGGCAAGTTCTTCAGCACAAGTTACCACGCAGGTTAACAAGACCCTTACCTACGAAAAAAATCCTTCGGGCGACTGGTACAACAATGCGATCGGCATAGCCAGCAACCAGGGACCCGGCGATGATAACGAAATGGATTATGAGCAGATTAATGTAATCTGGGACAACAAACTCGAGCCTTTTACCTACGATTTACTCAACACCGCTTTCGACCCCTCTGGTACCTCCACGATGGTGAAAAATTATCTTGAGCAGGATGGTGCAAGTATCATCAATTATATCGGCCACGGTTCGCAGACTTCATGGGGATCGACCGGCTTTAGCAATACCAACGTAAACCAGCTTACCAATGGCGACATGCTTCCCTTTATTTTCTCGGTAGCCTGTGTTAATGGAGCCTTCCACTCAAGTGGCGACTGCTTTGCCGAAGCATGGCTGCGCAAAGAAAACGGCGGTGCGGTGATGACCTTGATGGCTACCATCAACCAGCCCTGGGATCCCCCCATGCGGGGGCAAGACTATTTTAACGACCTCATTGTAGGTGGTTACGATTATGCCAGTAATCCCGGAAGCGGAATCTCAACCACTGAAGGCCGTTCGGTGATTGGCTCTATCGTTGCCAATGGTTTGGTTTTGATGTTAACAGAATCTAGTGGATCATCGGATCTCGAAACAGTTCAAACCTGGACAACTTTTGGTGATGCCGCACTGCAAATCCGTACCGATGAAGCCGCCGCAGTTACCTTATCCAATAACGTAATGCTGGTAGGTGCCGATTTTGAAACTACCGTAAATGTAAGTGGCAGCCCCTTCGAGGGTGCTATGGTAGCACTTTCGCAAGAGGGCGTTTATGCCAGTGCATACAGCGATGCCAACGGTATGGTAAGCATTCCCAACAATTTCCTTCCCGGAGATGTAACCATCGTTGTTACCGGATTTAATACCGAAACCATTTACGAAACTATCCAATGTATTCCTCCTGATGGCGCGTATGTAATTTTTGATGAAGTAGAAGTAAATAACGCATCGGGCATGTTGATTTATGGCGAAACAGCTACGCTGAATCTTACCATGAAAAATGTGGGTGTAGAAGATGCCGACAATGTGATGGTTACTATCACCACTAATGATGAATTTGTTACCATTACCGATGGCAGCGAAAATTTTGGAACGATCAATCCCGATGGTTCGGTGATGATTGAAAATGCTTTTGAAATCGAGATTGCCAATGATATTCATGACGGACATGGCGTAACCTTCACAGTTACTGCTGTTGACGGCGAAACCTGGGAGAGTTCATTCTCATTAAGCGGTCATGCACCTGAGCTTGCATTTAACGGCTACATGGTTGATGATGCCAATGGAAACAACAACGGCTTCCTGGATCCGGGTGAGACGGTTGAAATGACCATTAGTGTAGTTAATGATGGTTCGGCTGATGCCCTTGCAGTAATGGCCGAGCTGATGAGTTCCGATCCGCTGCTGATTATCGAAACCAGCGAAGCGCAGGAAATTGGCGATCTGCAAGCTGCCAGTGTTGGCCAGGCTGTGTTTACAGTTACTGCCGATGCCAATATTATCCCTGGATATATGGGAGAACTCGAATTGATGCTTACTGCCGATTTAGATATTTCGCAAGAAGCAGTTTTCGAAATTCCTTTTTCCGATTATTGCGAAGCTACAACCAATACCGAAGATGAATACATTGCTAATGTTAACTTTGGTGCTATAGATAATGCCAGCGACTGGCAAGGCGAAGTAGCCAATTATACCGATATTACTACTACACTCGAACCCGGTGTAGCTGAAGTATTAACCGTAGAAAACGGTAATGCCTGGTCGAGTGATTTGGTTACTGCCTGGATAGATTGGAATATGAATAAAGAACTGGGTGACAACGCAAACGAGATTTACGTTCTGGAAAATATAGGTGGAAGCGGTCAAACTTTTACCGCTGACATTATCCCTCCTGCAAATCAGCAAGGCGGACAATATCGCCTGAGAGTAAGGATGACTTATAGCTCAGACCCTGAACCTTGCGGAAGCTCATCCTATGGAGAAATAGAAGATTATACTATCCTGATTGGTCAATCGATGACCGTCAACTTTATGGCCGACGAAACCGAAGGTTGTGCCGGCATGGAAGTAGCTTTTACCGATAATTCGTTTGGTGCTACCTCGTGGATGTGGAGCTTCCCCGGCGGAAGCCCCGAAACCTCAATCGAGCAAAACCCAACGGTAGCTTATGGTGTCCAGGGCGCGTATGATGTTACCCTGGAAATTTCCAACGGCACCAACACCACCGAAATAACCAAAAGCAATTATATCAGTGTGATGGATGCCCCCGAGCAAGCCGGTGTCATCGATGGTGACAACGAAGTAGCCTTTGGCGAAACCGAAGTATATCAAATTGCCGCTATGGACGAATGCTCGCTTTACCAATGGGTAATTACCCCTGAGGAGGCCGGTACAATGACTGTGGATATGAACATGGTTACTATTACCTGGAGCGATTCCTGGATAGGTACTGCCATGCTCAAAGTGTGTGGTGGCAACGACTGTGGAATGGGCGAGTTTTCCGAAGATTTTGAAGTATTGGTCATGGATCCCACCGGAATTTACGAATCCAACGGAAACACCGTGGGTATTTACCCCAACCCCAACGATGGCCGTTTCAATATTGAACTCAATACTAAGCAAAATACCCGTTACCAACTGAAAATGGTGAATGCCCTGGGTATCGAAATAATGAACAAATCCATCGAAGTTGATGGAATGTACAGCGAAAATATAGATGCCGCCAAGCTTGCCGAAGGTGTGTATTATCTGTATTTGAAGAGCCAGGAAAGTATGGTGGTCGAAAAGATCATCATCCGCAAATAAGCTGCGCTTAGCGCGATAAACAAAAAGGCCGGTATTCGTAAAGATTACCGGCCTTTTTTTATCTTTGCTATCATCAAAAATTTTTTTTTAACTAAATAATTATCAAATATGAAAACAATGTTATTGCTTGCCATGGTCATGTTTTTCAACTTAAATCTTGTTGGACAAAGCACGTCCAAAGTGGAAACCCTAACAACTTTCCTTGATGGAATAACTGCTTTTCAAGAAGCTGATTTCAGCGAGGCTGAACCTTTGGCTGATATTAAAATCCTGGCAGATACTAAGGCTGCCAAAAAAATTGTATTGACAAAGGAAAGTATTCAGACTGCCCTCGATGAGCTTGCCAATTACAACAAGGCAATCATCATCGTTGGAAACCACACCATCGTTAAAATTACTGATCACAAAAACTGCAAGGCATCCGGGGCATGGGGTGCTTTTATGCCTTTCGGAAAAGGGCTTATTCAGAAAGCCGGAGTTTTTGAGCCATCCGAAGATTACATTAATAACATTATAGGTATTCCCGATGGCCAGGAAAGGATCCTGTACTTGCTTAATTAGTGTCTGCTGAAAAACTAAGAAATATAATATTACGGTGCTCTGCACCTTACGGTATCCGCGCATCTTTTTACTACAAATGCCGATTAGAAATCGAGCATGCTCGCCCATTGGGCGGCATATTACGCAGCTCTGCCGCTTTGAATGCAGTACTTGCCAAGTATGGTTGAACCATAAGTAAATCAGGAGGTGCAGCGCACCGTAATCTTTGTAGTAAATAGTGAGTGTGGGGAACAAAGGTGCAGCGCACCGTAATATTAAGTGCAAGGTTTTTTGAATAACCGCACAAAAACCCGTGCATTTAAACACAGCAATATTTATGTAATGAAATAAATAACAATTTGTTACGAATTTCTCAGCAACCCCTACTCTGATTTAAAACTAATCCCGCAAATGCGGGGATTTCCTCGATGGTCGAGGCAGGCTGCTTTACTCGACTATTTTCGAATAACAATTAACGAATAACCCTCACTAACTAAACCCTATGCCTTATACACCTTTCAAGGAGATCGATTTGAAATTGCCTACCGATTATTCTGATGATGAACTGCAAAAGAAAATCGGGAAAAGCCTTCATGTTGAAAATTTTAAATTCGAAATATTAAAACAAAGCCTGGATGCTCGTAAGAAACCTGATATATTTTGGCAAACAAAAATCAGGGTTTTTTCCGAGGAATTTAAAAGTGGCGATGAAAGGCCTGAGCCAAAACTTTATATCCCAACGATAAAAACCAACAAAAAAGTAGTGGTTGTTGGAAGCGGGCCGGCAGGATTTTTCGCAGCTTATGTTTTACAAAAGGCGGGCTTTAAGGTTACACTTATCGAAAAAGGGTCTCCGGTAAATCAGCGTTTTCAGGATATTACAAATTTCGAAAATGGCACGGTGCAGTTTAAGGACAAATCGAATTACTGCCATGGCGAAGGTGGAGCCGGAACATTTTCGGATGGAAAGCTCACCTCGCGCACCAAGGGAATTGCCCTTGAAAAGCAATTTATTTTTGATAGCTATGTGGATGCCGGTGCCCCGGATGAAATCAGGTATCTGGCCAAACCGCACATTGGCAGCGACAAACTGCGGGTGGTAATTCCCAATCTGCGCAAGCAATTTGAGGAGTTGGGTGGTAAAATAGTTTTTGATACCGAAATTACTGCAATGGAAATAAAAAACCAAAAATGTACTGGTGTAAATTCGATTTCCAAAAACTACTCCTGCGATTTCCTGCTTGTCGCCCCCGGACATTCATCGTACACGACCTACCGTATGCTTGCAGAAAATGGCATTCGCTTTCGCACCAAACCCTTTGCCCTGGGCGTACGCGTGGAGCATCCACAGGAACTGATCAACATCTCACAATGGGGAAAGGCGAAGTTGTCCGGCCTAAAAGCCGCCGATTACAAACTTACCCACACCGCCGCCAACGGTCTGCCGGTGTATTCGTTTTGCATGTGTCCGGGCGGAAAGGTGGTGCCATCGGCTCCGGCAGCCCGTCAAAATATTGTGAATGGTGTTTCAGACTATGCGCGAAATTCAGCTTTCGCTAATTCGGCAGTCGTTGCCGGTTTGCATTTGGATAGCCTCCTCCAACGGCAAGTCAGTGTGGAAGAATCTCTGCAATGGATGGAGCAACTCGAAGAGAAAGTTTTTGAAATATCCGGGAGCTATGCTATTCCAGGGAGTCGGATTCAGGATTTTTTGGCGGATATGGTCTCGCAAAGCATCCCCAAAAACAGTTTCCCCTTTCAGGTTTTTCCTTACGATTTTAAAAACTTCCTGCCCGCCGAAATAGTTTTCGCGCTAAAAGAAGGACTGCAAAACTTCGCCCGAAAAATTCGTGGTTTTGAAACCGGGATTATACTTGGTCTCGAAAGTAAGACTTCTTCGCCAGTGCAGGTAATCCGCGATGAGCATAGGCGATGCGAAGGCTTCGACAATATTTATATCATTGGCGAGGGCAGCGGCTATGCCGGAGGAATTACCAGTTCGGCAGTGGACGGGGTGAAGGCGGCGATGGGGGTGATTGATTGTATTTTGTAGTAATTTGCCCTGCGGGCGTAATTTGTTGTAATTGATTGTAATCCTATTATAGTTTGTAATTACTCACAAAATACTCGATGTACTCCGGGATTTTCGTTCCCAAAAAGTAGAGTAAGTTCAGCAATAAATAAGGTGTGCCTGCAGGGGTTTTGGCTCTTTCAATCTTAAATTCTCCCTCATAAACCCTGACGGCATATATGTAGTTTGTAACAAAGTAAGGGTAGTTATCACGATTTCTTGTAACAAAGTCAGGGCAGTTTGCAAGTCAGGGTATGACTTCAAGTCATGCCTTGACTATTAAAACTCGACCATAAAAAAAGCACCCCGCAATTTCTCAATAAAGAAAAACGCAGGGTGCATTGCAAAGAATCCCCCCTTCGCAATTTTGTTACTGTTTTATCAGCCTTCGGATAAGCCGGGCTTCATTGATTTCGATTTCCACAAAATAAATTCCGGGTTTTAGTTGATCAATTTTTACCTGGGTCTCATTCCCGGTAATGATTTGTTTTGTAGCAATCTGACCCTCGATGTTGCGGATGGTAAGTCTGCCTTCTTTGCAATCTTTCATATCAAGGCTAAGCAGAAATTCATCCTTGGCCGGATTGGGAATAATTTGAACATCTGCAAAGGCTGGCGCAGAATTAGTGCCTGTTGTTTTTTAATTGCTTAAGATGATATTGCAAAAGCTCCTGCTTTGAGCTATGCTCATTTACAATTTGAGCCTTTGTGGATAAAACACAGGAGAAAAAGAATAACATTAAAAGGTTACAAGTTCTCATAATATTTAGGTTTTCGTTAAAAAAATGAATTGTTAAAGTAAATGCGAATTGGAGTACCTAAATGTTATCAAATTGTTAAATAGTTTTTTTTAACTAAGAAAGTTGGGGAAGTTAATTCATAATCCTATGCTAAAATACGGGCAGCTTATTAAGTCTGAGTTTCTGAATAAATCCTTGACTCGAAAATTTAACGTGAATTTTTAAGGTATGATTGAAATTTTAGCGCGAATTTTTAAGATTCACCGACATAATTTTTTGGAAGTTTATAAGTCAGGGCATGACTTGAAGTCATACCCTGACTGCAAAAAAATCCGGGAAATTTCACCTTTTAATGAAATCGCCGAATTAATATTTTTATCTAAACTTAAATTAAAACCAGTGTTCGGAAACCAAAAAAGGCTGCCTTTAAAAATAGTAAGGGCAGCCTTTATAGAAAATGTGTTTTGCGAATTATTCGGTGTAATTTGTATCAGGATATAAGTACCAGTCTCCATTTTCTTCCCCGCCCGATTCAGCCCAGGCTGCAAAAAACGGGTATGCATCCAGGAACAATGTTTTCTCTATCGGGATGGCCAATTCTTCCGCTTCAATTTCAAGTCCCCAGGGTAAGTTTCTTTCGGTTAGATATTCATATCGAGGAACTGTAAAGGGGGTAATAGCTGATGGAGCGAATCCGGCTGAATGGATTTCTCTTTCAACGCTACCTTTTGAAGGTGCAATAAACCAGCTAATCCAAATGTTGCCCGAATCATTTATCTCAAATTCAACTTCAAAACTTTCTCCTTCACGCGGCAAATCCATCATGAATGGGCTATCACCTTCGAGTGCCTGACCGTTTATTGTAAGATTCGAATTATCAATTCTTGTGTAAGTACCGTTGTTTTCGAAATAAAACATCAAACCTATCTTCGTTTTAAGACTCCCGCCGATATTCATAACAGTGGTAGCAAATGAACCCCACATCTGGTCGTTATCCCAATCCAGGTACAATTTGGTTCTTAATACTACATCATTAAAATCGTAATCCCCTTGAGATGGATACAGATCTTCAAACAGGGCAAAATAGTATTTATTAGATGATGGATATTCGTTTAACTCACTTCCGGATTTGAATGCTGAAGATTTGGTGTTAATGTTGATTGCCTGCTTGGTGAGCATATTCCAAACCATCGGATTGGGAATATTCAATTCGTTCATTTTGTCTTTGTTCGACAATTCTCCTTGTTCAATGGTATGTTTTGTACATCCAACAAAGAGTAGAATAATCATTGCAATAAAAAATGAATTTCTTAACATGACCTATAAATTTGGTTAAACAATAATGAAACTAGCCATCAAAAAAATCAAATCAGTAAGTTCTAGTTATGGTTTGGTATTTGAATTAAAAACGCAAAAATTGTTTCCAAAAATAATGTTTTTATTCCAGTAACGAAAAGATACGCTAAGAATGATTGCTTATAGCCAAACTCCGGTTCTAATATCCCTACGCCTATATCACCTCAGCTTCCACGCGTTCAAGTTCCACGGTAAAGTGCCTCATAATCGGGGCTTCTTTAATAATCCTCACCCCGGAGATGATGCTGTTTCTGCGTTCGTAAACATTGGCCAAAGTAGCGGCAACATAGTCGATGTGAAGGTTGGTGTAAACCCGGCGGGGAATGGCCAACCTAAGTAATTCCAAATCGGGATAGCGGTTTTCGCGGGTAATTGGGTCGCGGTCGGCCAGGATGGCTCCGATTTCTACGCCTCGCACACCACCTTCCAAATAAGCCTCGACAGCCAGTGTTTGTGCAGCAAAATGCTCTTTGGGGAAATTGGGCAGAAAACGCTTGGCATCCACAAAAATAGCATGGCCGCCAAAAGGCTCTTGCACAGGCACGCCATATTCCTTCAGCTTTTGACCAAGATAAGCTACCTGCTTGATGCGGGTATCCAAATAGTCAAATTCCGTTCCCTCGTCAAGGCCCTGCGCCAGGGCATTCATATCGCGCCCCGACATGCCGCCGTAAGTAATGTAACCCTCGAACATAATATTGAAGGTCTGCGACTTTTTCCACAGCTCCTCTTCCCTAAAGCCGATAAAACCGCCCATGTTTACTATCGCATCTTTCTTGCTGCTCATGGTCATAGCATCGGAGTATGTAAACATCTCTTTCACAATTTCCTTCACAGTTTTATCGGCGTAGCCCGGCTCGCGCATCTTGATGAAATAGGCATTCTCGGCAAAACGCGCCGAATCAAATACCACACGAATACCGTAGGTCTTAGCCAGGTCGTAAACTTCTTTCAGATTTTTCATCGATACGGGCTGCCCACCCGAAGAGTTGCAGGTTACCGTAACGATGATCATGGGGATGTGCTCGCGCGGATATTTTTTGAGAACCGTTTCCAGCTTGTTTAAATCCACGTTTCCTTTAAAAGGATGTTGAACCTGAGTGTCGAAAGCTTCATCGATAGTGCAGTCGATGGCAGTTGCCTTACGAAACTCGATATGCCCTTTGGTGGTATCGAAGTGAGAGTTTCCCGGAACTACATCGCCTTCTTTTACCAAGGCCGAGAAAAGTACATTTTCGGCAGCTCGTCCCTGGTGGGTAGGAAGAAAATAAGGGAAGCCCAGAATTTCGGTGATGGCATTTTTCATTTTAAAGTAGGATGATGCGCCGGCATAACTCTCGTCGCCCAGCATCATTTCCGACCATTGCTTGTCGCTCATGGCTCCGGTGCCCGAGTCGGTGAGCAAATCGATAAATACCTGCTCGCTTTTCAGGTTAAACAAATTATATTTGGCTTCTTTGAGCCACAGTTCGCGTTCTTCGCGGGTACTTTTTTTGATGGTCTCCACCATCTTTATTTTAAAAGATTCTGCAAAAGGTAAATCCATGATTTTAAATTTTAAAATAGTGTAATGAAATAAATTGTAATAATAATAGGAGCCGGACGGCCCAATCGATGGAGATATTAGCAGCAGTGAAAAGCGTCCCTGTTCTTGATATTCAGGAATACGCGCATACTTTGAATACTTAATTGCCTAAAAAAAGCTATCATTGTTGGTACTTTATTTTAATGGATGACAAAAGTAAGAAGTTTTTTCATAAAAAAATCGAAAGAGCATTTGGAAAATAACGATTAACTACCACGAAAAAATTGGTGAAGGGATGGAGTCGGCTGCTTCGCTCAACGTTCAGCAGTTTCAGTCATTCAGAAGTTTCAGCCGTTTCAGAAGTTTCAGTCATTAAGCCGTTTCAGAAGTTTCAGTCATTCAGCCGTTTCAGAAGTTTCAGAAGTTTCAACTGTTTCAAAAGTTTCAGTCATTCAATCCCTCTAAGTGTAAAGGTATCGCTTGATGTTCTTCTTGGGCGTTTTCACAAATTCCTCGTCCACAATTTCGATATCCGTAATTTGCTCGTAGCGAGGTAAATCCTTATTGAGGATTTTCAGCATCTCCTTTAGCTTTTTGTCGATGTCCTGAAAGTCGAGCTTGTCGCACTCCATGGCTTCACGGTCGGGATAAACCAGTGCTACGAGCTTTTCGTTGTGCATTTTCACCACACATTCCTGCACGCAGGGCAGGCTGGATATTCTCGCCTCCAGCTCTTCGGGGTAGATATTTTGTCCTGATGGGCCAAGCATCATGTTTTTGCTGCGGCCTTTTATATACAGGTAGCCCTCTTTGTCGATGTAGCCCAGGTCGCCGGTTCTAAGCCATCCATCCTTGGTAAATACCTCGCTTGAGGCTTTTTCGTTACGATAATACCCCAGCATCAGGTTATCGCCTTTGACCAGTATTTCACCAATTCCGTCATCTACATTTTCCTTATCAATCTTCATTTGCATTCGATCCACCACCTTTCCTGCCGAACGGAAGCGTGATTTC
>CAZGAO010000083.1:0-23741 GCA_964523795.1 uncultured Lentimicrobiaceae bacterium | reverse complement strand
GCAATTTTCTGGATGTGGGTAACTGGTTTTTTAGGTATGATACTCAAATACACCGAGTGTACCCTCTCGCACAAATACCGCAAATTTAATTCGGACGGTTCGGTTTCGGGCGGACCCATGTATTACATGGAATTTGGTTTGAAGGAAAAGCTGGGCAAGTTTGCCAAAGTGCTGGCAGTAATTTTTGCCATCGCCGCTGTACTTTGTTCGCTGGGCACGGGCAATATGGCGCAGTCGAACTCCATGGCCGAAGCCTTGCTGGGAACCTACCAGGTAGATAAACTAATTTCGGGTGCGGTGATTGCACTCCTGGCATTGCTGGTTATCGTGGGCGGCATCAAGCGCATAGCCGAGGTAACCTCGCGGCTTGTGCCTTTTATGGCCATCGTGTATTTTCTGGCGGCCATCTTTATCATCGCCATCGAATACGACAGGATTCCCTATGCTTTTGGTGTAATATTTAGCGATGCGTTTACCGGCAAGGCGGCTACCGGCGGATTTTTCGGTTCTGCATTTTTGATGACTATGCTCATGGGCGTTCGCCGGGGACTATTCTCCAACGAGGCAGGCCAGGGTTCGGCAGCCATTGCCCATGCCGCCGCCAAAACCGAGTGGTCGGCACGTGAAGGCCTGGTTGCCTCGCTTGAGCCACTGGTGGACACCATTGTGATTTGCACCCTTACCGCGCTGATGATTATCCTTACCGGAGCCTGGGAGCTTGATAAAGAAGGTGTGAGAATGACCACCCGCGCCATGGAAATCGGCCTTGCTCGCGTGGGAATTGTGGGCGTAGGAAAGCATATCGTAGCAGGCGGCCTTATGCTGTTTGCCTTTTCTACCATTATCAGTTGGTCGTATTACGGCAGTCGGGCGGTGAATTACCTCTTTGGCGAAAAATTTATCAAGCCCTTCGGCTTTGTTTACGGAGCCTTTGTTTTCCTGGGATCTATCTGGGGTCTCGACCTGGTGTGGCACTTTGTGGATATGGTGATTACTTTTATGACTATCCCCAACCTTATCGCACTGCTCTTGCTGGCTCCGGTGGTAGTACTCGAAACCAAAAAATATTTTGCAGCGATGAATGAGCTTAAACTTCATCAAAAATTAAAGTAAAATAAGGAGTCCTATGCGCAGCTTCACCTCCATCACGTTCCTTGCTTTTATCTGCTTTATCCTGGCTTTTCCTTTGGCAGGAAATGCTGAAAATATTCAAAAAGCATCTAAGCCTGCTGCTGATACTTTGCAGGTACATGCTGCCGAAGATTTAACCATCAGCCAGCAAATTAACAGTCTTTTTATTCCTTTTGTGGATGCGCTGTCGGAGGTTTTGTTTTTCGATCCCTTTTCGGCGGTAGGCATTTATGATGAGGTGGTGAGGGATGAAAATGGAAATCCTGTAATCGATCAGAAAGGGGGAGTAGTAACCGCACCTTTAAAATTCATCGTGGTCTGGTTAATCCTGGGCGGTTTGTTTTTTACCATCTTCATGCGGTTTGTCAATGTGCGGGCCATAGGGCATTCCATCCAACTTATTCGCGGCAAATACGATAAGCCCGGAAGCGGGGGCGAGGTCTCGCATTTCCAGGCACTAACCACAGCACTTTCTGCAACCGTTGGTTTGGGCAATATTGCCGGCGTGGCCATCGCCATTGCCATTGGTGGTCCGGGGGCAACCATCTGGATGATACTGGCCGGACTGCTGGGCATGTCGTCCAAATTTACCGAATGTACCCTGGGCGTAAAATACCGCAGAATCAATAAAAAAGGCGAAGTGTCGGGTGGCCCCATGTACTACCTGCGCGATGGCTTGAAAAAGAAAAAGCTCGGCTGGCTGGGGCATATTCTCGCAGTTACCTTTGCCTTTTTGGTTATCGGTGGCTCGGTGGGTGGCGGCAATATGTTGCAAAGCAACCAGGCTTTTAAGCAATTCGAAACCTTTTTCCCGTTTATGCAGCATCATGGTTTTTGGTATGGATTGGTGATGGCTCTGTTGGTGGGACTGGTAATTATTGGCGGTATTAAGAGTATTGCCAAAGTTACTTCCAAAATTGTTCCCTTCATGGCTCTGCTATACGTGGGCACGGCGCTTATTATTATTGGGATGAACATAGAAAACACCGGTCATGCCTTTGCCCTAATCTGGGATGGTGCTTTTTCGGCTGATGCCTTGAAAGGTGGTTTTATCGGGGTTTTGATTTTTGGTTTTCAGCGCGGAGCCTTCAGCAACGAAGCGGGGATCGGCTCGGCTTCCATTGCCCATTCGGCAGCCAAAACTAGCGAGCCTGTCAGCGAAGGCATCGTGGCCTTGCTCGAACCTTTTATCGATACGGTAGTAATTTGTACCATGACCGCACTGGTAATTATTTTTACCGGCTTTTCCGAGCAAACACAGGGTTTACAAGGCGTGGAACTTACCTCGGCAGCCTTCGGTAAAGTGTTTCCCTGGTTTCCCTATCTACTTTTGCTAGCGGTTACACTCTTTGCTTTTTCCACGCTTATCTCGTGGTCGTACTACGGGCAAAAGGGTTTCGATTATCTTTTTGGAGGATACAGTGAGCGGTTTTTCAAAACCCGCAAAATCTCCGATACTATTTTCCAGCTTATTTTTCTTACCGCAATAATTATTGGTGCATCTTCATCTTTGAATGCCGTGATGGATTTTTCGGATATGATGATCCTCTGCATGGCTCTGCCCAATATTATTGGTTTGCTAATCCTCGCCCCGGAAGTAAAGCGCGATTTGAATAACTATTGGAAGCGGCTTAAATGTGGGGAGATAAGACGTTTATAAAAAAACGGTGCTATTTTTAATTTGTTAACCGCAAAGCAAGCAGAGGGCGCAAAGAAAAGAAATATAAATATTTCCTTTCAATACAAATTTCCTACGCAAATTAAAAAAACCGCTGAGGCAGCAAAGGGTGCAAATTTTTTTTCTGGCGAAAAATAAAGGATTAGTTAATAAATGCACTTCAATTTTTGATAAAATAATTAGATTTGCAGAAATGCTAAGCAAATGAAAATACCGCATCCGATACCCTACCAGGGAAGCAAAAGAATTATTGCAGAAGAAATAATGCGTTTTTTCCCTCAAAAAATTGATCGGCTTATCGAACCCTTTGCTGGTTCAGCAGCCATTTCGATAGCATCAGCATTTTTCTTTAGGGCAAAGCATTTTGTTATCAACGACATCAACGAACCATTAATTAGCTTGTGGGATAAAATTGTAAATCATCCTGAAGATATTATCCGGGATTATCATGAGATTTGGACTGGTCAACTTGGAAACGAGGAAGAATACTATTACGAAATAAGAACAAAATTTAACGAAACCCAGGAATCAAAATATTTGTTGTTTTTGCTGGCAAAGTGTGTAAAAGCCGCTGTTCGGTATAATTCCGAAGGAAACTTTAACCAAAGCCCCGACAAAAGGAGAAAAGGCAGGCATCCTGAAAATATGCGTTTTGATATTTTGAGTGTATCAAATCTTTTAAAAGACAAGGCTTCCTTTTATTCGCTGGACTACGAAGAAGTGCTGGATATGGCCACCCCAAACGATTTGGTTTATATGGATCCGCCGTATCAGGGAACAGCTAAAAACGGGGGATTTCGATATCTGGAAAATTTATCCCGAGAAGATTTTATCATTTCTCTTTACCAGCTTAATAAAAGAAATATCCCGTATATTCTAAGTTATGATGGCAGAACCGGAGATAAAACTTATGGAGAGGAGCTTCCTGAAAGCTTAAACCTGCATAAAGTTGAAATTGATGCAGGGCGATCTTCCACGGCAACTTTGCACAGCAGAAATTACCGGACTTTTGAAGCATTGTATATTTCAGATAATATTGCGAAGAAAAATAACTTCAAAGAGAAACAAAATTCATTATTAAAACAGCCCTCATTATTCGATAATTTATGAAAAAGAAATATCCAAAAGACTTTCTTAAACTTGCTAAATCGATAACGAATAAAAGGGCTAAAATAGTAATTGACCATATTTTAAATCATGGATTTATTACAACAGAAGATTTAGAAAAAACTTATGGCTATAATCATCCACCCCGATCGGCAAGAGATGTTAGGGAAGCTGGCATTCCACTGGAAACCTTTAAAACTAAATCGTCTGAAGGAAAATCAATAGCTGCATATAGATTTGGAGATTTATCGAAAATTCATAATGACCGAGTCGGTGGAAGGCTGGTATTTTCAAAAGATTTTAGGAAGCAATTGTATGAAGCCAGTAGTGGACATTGCTTCATCTGTAATGGTAAATTTGAAGAAAGGTATCTGCAAATTGATCACAGAGTTCCTTACGAGATTAGTGGTGATGATGCGAATTTTCAACAAAATCTTAATGACTATATGCTTTTATGCGCTTCATGTAACAGGGCAAAATCGTGGTCGTGTGAGCATTGTGCAAACTGGATTGATGCAAAGGATGTGGAGATTTGCTTGAAATGTTACTGGGGCAGACCTGAAAATTATGACCATATTACGCTCGAAAAAATACGGAGACTTGAATTAATCTGGAAAGGAGAAGAAGTGAGTTTTTTTGAAGTATTAAAAAGGGAGGCTGAAAAGGGTGAGATCGATCTGCCTGATTACGTAAAATCACTGTTGGTAAAACATTTGACATAGTAAAAATGATGAGTACCTGGATTTTCACCATTTGTGTTTTTAATATTGATTATGAAAAAATTAGGACAACATAAACCTGAAGCCTGGGGTACCCGCGTAGGACTGGTGCTGGCCATGGCCGGAAATGCTGTGGGTTTCGGGAACTTCCTCAGGTTTCCGGTGCAGGCAGTACAAAATGGCGGCGGCGCATTTATTATCCCCTACCTTGTAAGCCTCGTAATCCTGGGCTTGCCCCTCCTGCTTATCGAATGGTCAACCGGACGCTTTGGCGGTAAATTCGGCCACCACTCCACGCCGTTCATCATGGGCAGTATGAATAAAAAATTACTCTGGCGGTATGTTGGTGTTTTTGGCGTGTTTTCTAACCTGGCCATTGCTTCCTACTATTGCTACCTCGAAAGCTGGACCATGTCGTATGTGTATCATTCGGTGATGGGCACTTTTGATGGTTTATCACAATTTCAGGTGGCTGGTTTTTTTGATAATTATCTCGATGTTACTACCTCTACCACCGGAATCCCCTACGAGGCCATCGTATTTTTCCTTTTGTGTTTGGCACTCAACACCTGGATTTTGAGCAAGGGTTTGAGCGGTGGCATCGAAAAAGTGGCAAAGATTGGTGTCCCGATGTTGATTCTTTTCGGGATATTTTTGGCCTGGCGTGGCATTACCATGAAAGCCGGAGAGCAGGGTGCGATTTGGGACGGCATCCAGGGGCTTAACTTTTTGTGGACTCCCAATTTTGATTCGCTGGGTAATCCTAAAGTATGGATGGCTGCTGCCGGACAAGTATTTTTTACGCTTTCGGTGGGCATGGGCACCATCCAGTGCTATGCTTCCTACTTAAAAGAAAAAGAAGATATCGCCCTCAACGCTATGTCCGCTGGCTTCACCAACGAGTTTGTAGAAATTGTGCTGGGTAGCTCCATCATTATCCCTATTTCGGTAGGATATTTAGGTATCGACCGGGTGGTCGAATTGACCAACCTCGGCGGGCTTGGCCTCGCTTTCCGTACCATGCCTTTTTTGTTTGAGCAGTGGGGAACCATCCTTTCCGCACTTGCGGGATTTGCCTTTTTCGGCTTGCTCTTTATTGCTGGCATTACCTCCTCGCTGGCCATGGGCACGCCCGTGATGGGATTTTTGCAGGATGAGTTTAAGTGGAAACGAAAATCATCGGCCTTGGCTTTTGGGCTGAGCGTGTTGGTGCTGGGTCTTCCAACTGTATTTTTCTTTCAGCAAGGCGTGTTTGACGAATACGATTACTGGGCAGGCACGGTGTCGCTGGTAACCTTTGCCATGCTCGAAGCCATTTTGTTTGCATGGTTTTTTGGTGCTGACAGGGGTTGGAAAGAAATTAACCGTGGTGCCGATATCAAGCTGCCGGGCTTTTTCAAGTACCTCCTGAAATATGTAACCCCTGTCGCGCTAATTGTTATTTTCCTGGCCTCGTTTATGGCTCCCGTCAACAACGATTGGTCAAAGCTTAGCCTCAGTGGCTGGGAACTGGACAATAGCAGCATCCTCGGGAAGTTTATGCACAAAGGCGTGGGACCCAACGATGCTTATTTTGCTGATGAATTTTATGCCGAAAACAATGGCGTGGTGGACAGCATTTATCAGTTAAGAAAAAAATCATACATCCGGGTTACTCCCGTGGGCAAGTCGAGCGATGAAAGCAAAAGTTATCGCTACGGAAAAAAACATGAACTGCTGCTTACAGTTGGCGATAAAGTAAGGCTTGGAGAGCCTTTGTATTCGGGCAAAATCATAAATAATATCTTTTTTATTGATATGTCGCGAATGCTGCTCACCACGGTATTTTTAATGATTTCATTGATGGTCTTCATCGCCCATCGCCGAAACAAATCGAAAGATCAACATAAAACACAAAAACAATAATGAATACATCAGCAATAATATTAATGAGCCTGGTATGGATGCCGGTAATTACGCTTACCGTTTACTTTTTTTGGAAAATATTGAAAACACCCAAAAATGAAGAACCCGATTCTTTTGTTGATAATGATGATTAATATTGGATTGATTTTTATAAATTTGCCAATCATCAAAATGAACAAGCCTTGCCACGCCTATTTAAAAATATTTTCAAATTTCTGTATTTCACCCGGGCGCAGGGTCGTGGCATCGTGCTTTTGTCGCTGATTCTGTTTGTGCTTGTTGTGCTGTATTTTTTCTTGCCGTATTTTATTAATGGTGATAATACTTTTGAGAATGAAGATTTCGAAAAGGAGATTGCTGCCTTTAATGATGCCCCTTTAATCATCGACCAGCCAAGGATTTTCAATCCTTTTGTTTTTGATCCAAACACGATTTCCAAAGTAGAAATGCTCGACCTGGGACTTTCGGAATATCAGGCCGGGATGATTGTTAAATACCGCGATGCCGGAGGTAGTTTTGATGATGAGGAGGATTTTGGCGAAATATATTCGATCAACGATGAAGAATACCAAAGGCTTGCTCCCTACATTAAAATACCACAAAAGCGGCAAAAGCCTCAGGATTTTGCGCCACGCGTTTCAGTACTTAATCCCTTTGCCTTTGATCCCAACGAAGCGGACAGTGCTACTTTGAAAGCCTTGGGGCTGGCAGATTATCAGCTTGCTAATGTCCTGAATTATCGCAAGGCAGGGGGCCTCTTTCGCACTGCCGAAGATTTTGGAAAGCTCTACACCATCGATGAAGTGGTCTTTGCTCAACTCGAAAAATATATTCGCCTGCCAGCGCCCGATACTTCAACTTTTACAAAAGATAAACCTGCTATTCGCTTCGAAATTATCGAGATAAATAGTGCTGATGAGCTAAGTTTACAAAAGGTTAAGGGCATTGGTCCGGTGTATGCCAAGCGCATCATTGCCTATCGCGAGAAGCTGGGTGGCTTTTACAGCAAACTTCAGTTGCTCGAAGTTTTTGGTATCGATTCGATAAAATATGCTGGTATCGTAGATCAAATCAGGGTTGATTCGACCAGGATTGTTAAATTAGATTTGAATTACAGTGGCTTTAAGGATTTGTTGCAGCATCCCTACATGGAGTATTATTTGGTAAAGTCAGTTTTTGAATATAAAGATCGGCATGGCCAATTTGATTCGGTTGCCGACCTTAAAAAAGTTGACTTGGTTTATAATCATCTGTATCAGCGAATATCGCCATATTTTATTATCAATAAAAAGGGAAAAACGAATTGAAAATTAAACGCTCAAAATATGGTTTGATTTTTTTACCATACCTAATGGTTGGGTTTTTATTGCCGGGCATTGCCAATGCCCAAAATCATGGGCAAGTTATCGACTCCTTATGTACCGAAAAATCCTTGATAGAGCAATTGAGTACCTTAAGTGATTTTGCCCGTCAAATACGCAACTCAGATGTTTCGCTTGGCGCGGCAGTTTCGGCAAGAGCATTGCAATTAGCACGGCAATCGGGAGACACCAGTAACTTAGCCCTGGCAATTTATGATATGGGAGCCATTTTCCACCTGCAGAGTAATTACGACAGCGCAATAGTGTATTATCTGTTGGCTGATAAATTTTACAAAGCAATTAATGATAGTTCAGGCTATTCGGATATTTATATCAATTTAGGGATTTACTACCGCATCACTGCCAATTTTGATCAGTCCTTTGATTATCTGAAAAAAGCTCTGCGAATTAAAAAAAACCTGAACGATACAGCATCTATCCTGCGCTGTGAGATTACCTTGGGAAGTACATGTTATGCAGCGGGCAATTATTCGGATGCTTTAAAATATTATCTCGATGCCAAAGCTATTAACGGCCTGATAAACGATAGGGCAATGCAATTTCATTTATGTAATAATATCGGGACAATTTACGAAACCCAGGACGATTACGAAGGCGCTTTGCAAGAATACGAAAAGGCAATCGTGCTTGCTAACGAATTGAACAGACCTGCCAGCAAGGCACTGGTGCTTAAAAATATGGGACTGATTTATGTTCAGATGGATGAATCGATGAAAGCTCTCGATGTGCTTTTTCAATCCCTCTTTATTCGCGATTCGCTCCAACTAAGTTATCAGCAGGCGCAAACCCTGAATATTATTGGAAAAGTATATGAAAACGAAGACAATCAGGAGCGTGCACTTGATTTCTATACCCAGAGTTTGAAAATTAGCCGTGAGCTTGAAGATTGGGATGGGGTGGCCACGACCCTGGTTTTTCTTGGCGAAAATTTGCGGAGCATTGGCGAAATAAACAGTGCGCTCGGCTATTTGCAACAGGGTTTGGCTGTGGCCAGGCAATACAAATTAACCCTTGATAAATCAGAAATATACCGTAACCTAATTGCCCTGTATGGTGCCATGAACCATGACGACAGCATGGCGAAATACCTGGAATTGTATGCCGGACTACAAAAAAAGATGGCGGTGGATTTGAATTCTATTTCTGCATCAACTGATTCTACAGCACTTGCAGAAATCCCGGCATCAATGGATTCCACAAATCAGTCCGATCAGGATAGCGCGAGTTTGCTTTTGGGTAGCGGTCTTATTGCCCTTGTCCTTATTATTTCAATAATCCTGATGCTGATTTTTTTTCGTTTGGGACGCAAACACGGCGAAAAGCGGGCATCAGCTAAAAATAGCAGTTTAGAATAAACTATTCCCTACACTTTTATCTTTTTCGAATATTTATGGAAATTAAAGAAAATATTTCACTAAAAAAATACAACACCTTTGGGGTGGATGTGAAGGCACGCTACTTTACTGAGCTTAATTCCACGGCTGAAATTATCAGTTTCGTTCGTACCGCGAAAATACCCTCAGTGCCAGTGTTTATTCTTAACGGGGGCAGCAATGTTTTGTTTACCCGCGATTTTGAAGGCATGGTTCTCAAAATTAATAATCATGGTTTTGATGTAATCAGGCAAACGAAAAGCAATGTGCTGATAAAAGTAAATGCCGGCCAAGACTGGGATGAATTTGTTATGTACGCGCTGAGCCAGGGTTTTTACGGGCTGGAGAACCTCTCGATGATTCCCGGCAATGTAGGTGCTGCGCCCATGCAAAATATCGGAGCTTACGGCATCGAGCAGGAAAGCCGTTTTCACCACCTTGAAGCCATCGATATTCGTAGTGGTGAAATTATGGAATTTGACCATGAAGCCTGTAAATTTGGTTATCGTAGCAGCGTTTTCAAAACCGAACTCAAAGGCAAATATATTATTCTCAGGGTTTTTTATCAACTCTCTAAAAAGCCCGATACCAAAGTTGAATATGGAGCCATCCGAAGCCAGCTTGCCGAGCTGGGTATCGATCGCAATTATACACCTGCTATGGTGGCACAGGCCGTGCGCACCATCCGCAGCCAAAAGCTCCCTGATCCCTCAGAGCTGGGAAATGCCGGGAGCTTTTTTAAAAATCCAGTGGTAAACAGCGAAAAATATCACAGCCTGATCGAAAAATTTCCCGACCTCTCAGCTTATGCCCTCGATGATGGAAATTATAAAATTGCTGCGGGCTGGCTTATCGATCACTTGGGTTGGATTGGATACAGAAAAGGCGATGCCGGCGTTTGCACAACCCAGGCTCTGGTGCTGGTCAATTATGGAGATGCCACAGGCGGAGACATTGCTGCGCTCGCCCGTGAAATTCAAAAATCGGTTCAGCATAAGTTTGGAATTGCGCTCGAAACCGAAGTGAATATTATCTAGACCGATAAATCGATTTAAGCAAAAATCTTGCAGTTAACAAAAAAATGTAATTACCTTAATTCGGAAAAGTGAGGATATTGGTAAAATTCACCAACTGATCGTACCTGCCGCCCATGGGCTTGAAATAGATAAAGAAATTGTACTCGTTGTTCTGATCGAAGAAATTACCCTCGGTCAATCCCAGATCACCAATTTTTGAATCGTTGGGCAAAAGGATGTAGTGATAGTTGTAATAGCCCTGTTTGAGCATATATGAGGCCTCAAAGCCTTGCTGCTCCATATTGTAATTGAGCTTTGCCTCGGGCAGAAACTGCCAGTAAGTGAGGCCGCCCATCAGATAAAGATTTCCCTGGATGAGCGGACTGGGGTAGGGCAGAAAAAAGTTAACCGTGGCGTAGTCGCCCATAAAGTTGGCGCTCTCCATATCTTCGGTTTTAATCAAAAAACGACCATTGATGCTTTCCTGAACATCTTCAAACACATTCTTCTTTTTCACCTCGTCCTCATGCAAAAAAACCTGGTAGCCGGTTTCGGGGGCATATTCAATTGCGGCCACCTGAAAAGAGTTGTAGCGCAAACTTTTCATATCGAAATACCTGAAAGCATTGCCCCCATCGAAAACGTTAATTCCATCGTGGTCGTAAATTAGCTCGCTACCGGTAACCAGCCGTGGCTGCAGGTCGGTGATGGCATTGTCCCAGCGGCCGTTCTGGCGGATGGTTACATCAATTTCGCGGTAGGGATCGTTTACGTTGAGGCCTGCCGTTTGGATGGTAAAACGTACTTCTTGTCGCCAGTCGCGCTCCGAAATATCAGCCGGTTTGCGTACACGAGCCATAAGGCTCACTTTGGGATCGACAACATAAAACCGCCGGGTAAAAAGAATATCCTCCGGATCGCTGTTTTGGTAAACCTTTAATAAATAATTTCCCGAAAGTCTCCACTGTATCACATCATTGGGCAGCGATTTCCAATAGTGCGTGTATTCCTGCATGGTGTTTACCGAGTATTGAAATTCATCGATGTAATCATCCGAAAAACTTTCCAGGTATTCATTAGTCATCAAATCCGATGGGTTCCAGTCCGAATCGCAATGCACAATGGTGTATTCATATTTTTGATAGCCGCCATTCAAATCATCGAACCTGAATATGAGCCGGTCATCGCTGTTGAGCAGCAAGACAGGTTCTTCCATCTCCTGGCCTTCTTTGTACACTAGAACGGTTTTTATCTTGTCTTTATAAATGTAATCCGAGTTCCGAACAAAGTTTTCCTGAAAATAGTCCTGAGCATTATCCTGCTGTGCAATCAGCAAATTGCTCATTCCGGCAAGTATTATTAAAACAAAAAAACATCCACGCATGGTAGTAGGTATTTGATTATTAAATTTAAAATTTCGTCAAAAATAAAAAAATGTTGCAGATGGAAATACGATTACTTGAATGGGGTCTGATTTTTCTTTGTATTTGATTGGATGGCGATCTCATCCAGCGATTTCAGAATTAAAGCGATGGTTTTATCCACTTGCTCATTGCTGATGGTTAGGGGAGGGGCAATTCTAAATGCCTGGGGCATAAAAAAGAAGGGATCGGTAACCAGGCCGTTTTTCAGTAAGGCTTTCATGGCTTTGTGGTTTGTTTCCACCGATTCCATTTCCACGCTCATAAGCAAACCTTTGCGGCGGATTTTAAGCACTCGCGGATGTTTTATCAAAGCATCTTCGTAGGCCTGGCCTTTGGCCTCGACTTCTTCAATCAGGCTTCCTGAGGTAAGTATTTTTAGATTGGCCAGCGCGGCTGCGGCACTTACGGGGTGGCCGCCAAAGGTGGTGATATGTCCAAAGTCGGGATTGTGGGTAAAGGTGAGCATAAGTTTTTTGTCGGCCACAAAGGCTCCGATGGGCATACCGCCGCCCATGCCCTTGGCCAGGCACAAAATGTCGGGAACAGCATCGTAATGCTCAAAGCAAAACAGTTTGCCGGTGCGCCCGAAGCCCACCTGTATTTCATCAAAGATAAGCAAGGCTCCCGTTTCATCGCATCGCTGGCGCAGGGCTTTCAGGAAATCGTTTTCAGGAAGAATGATGCCCGCCTCGGCCTGCACAGGTTCCACCAGCACGCAGGCAGTGCGCTCGCTAATGAGCTTCAGGTCGTCAAAATTGTTGAAACGCAAAAAGCGGGTATCGGGCAGCAGGGGGCGGTAGGCATACTTGATGTCCTCGTTGCCCAACATACTTAAAGCTCCGTGGGTGCCTCCGTGGTAGGTATTTTTGAATCCCACAAGCTCGGTGCGCCCGGTGAACCGCTTGGCGAGTTTCAGGGCACCATCCACGGCCTCGCTACCCGAGTTTACAAAATAGGTGGAATTGAGCTTGGGCGGCAGCATGGTGGCAAGTTTGTGCGCCAGTTGTACCTGCGGCGACTGCACGTATTCGCCATAAACCATCAGGTGCATGTATTTTTCGGCCTGCGCTTTTACGGCATCCACAATGGCCGGATGCCCGTGCCCAAGGTTGGAAACGCACACTCCCGAAACCAGGTCGATGTAGGTTTTGCCATCGGTCGAATACAGGTAAATGCCTTCAGCTCTTTCTATTTCAAGCCCCATGGGAACTACGGAAGGCAGGGCTACATGATCGAAAAATAATTGTCGTTGTGTTAGCATGGCTCAGGTGTTTTTATTCTTTTTTAATCTTGATACAAAGAAAATCAAATGATTTATTCTACCCAAGAGCTACCAAAAGAAAAATCCATTTTCATAATGTATCGGAATAATTATTTCCTATTTCAAAAAAATAAATGAAATTTGCATTTCGTTTTTGATACAAATAATGGACCTATGACAAAAGAAGTACATGCTACCTGGAGTAATAATAAAAGTGAAATCACTTTAAAATTACCTTACATTATCTTCGAAGAAGACGGTTTCCATATTCTTTATTGTCCTCCACTAGATTTATCTGGATACGGTTCTACTGAAAAAAATGCAAGAGATTCTTTTAAAATTGAATTGGATGAGTACTTTAATTACACTTTAAATAAGGGTACTCTTATTGCTGATCTTGAAAAATTGGGTTGGAAGTTTAAAAATAGAAGCCTTAGTAAGCCAATTATTCCACCTGATTTATCTTATTCATTTGATTATAATGAAGATTTCAGACGTATTTTTAATACGCATGATTTTCGTAAAGGTATTACTGAAGTCGCAATGCCGGCTATGTGCTAATTTCTAATGGCTGCAGACAGTTTAAAAAATATTACCCCAAATCAATTTCGGAAATTCCTTGAATTTAAAGGTCTCAAACAAATTCGCACCAAAGGCGGCCATGAAATTTGGAGTAGATCTGATTTAACCAGGCCTGTTGTTCTTCAGACCCATGAAAACCCAATCCCTGAATTCATAATTAAGAAAAACCTTAGGACTATGGATTCAAATAGAAATGAAATACTTATCTTTTTAAGAAAATAGTTCCGATTTTTTAATCAGGGCTCAAACCACTTGTTTTAATAATTGGGTGAAGAGTATTGAAACCCGTTCCCCAGGTTTTTCATAAAAAACCATTGATAAGTTAAATATTATCAATGGCTTAGTAATTTGATTTCGTGCGGATGAAGGGACTCGAACCCCCACGTCTCTCAACACTAGATCCTAAGTCTAGCGCGTCTACCAATTTCGCCACATCCGCAAATTATTTCAAATACACTCCAAAACGAGCGGGCGCAAAGGTAATTTTTTTAATGATTCACCGAATTATTTTGTGGTTTCTATTATAATTTATTCCATTCGTGTCCGGTAAAATAGAATACGGGATTATTTAAAATAAGATTCCTCACTTCGTTCGGAATGACAATTAATTACGCTATTGGGGCGGGGGTTGATGGCGGCTTTGCCGCCATCAACCCCCGCCATCTCACAACACTCCGAATACCTTGTCATTTCGATGCCGCACCTGCGGCATGAAATCTCAACAATTTAACCGAACACCATTGATTTTATTCCCCTTCAAACACCTGGGTCTTCTGCTTTTCTTTTCGCATTAATATTTTAGTTTTTAACTATTCTTGAAAAATAGACTTTCTTTTCTGTTTTTATCTTTAAAAAATAAATGCCTGAACTAAGGAGCGAAATATCATTATTACCATTTGTGATTGTCTGAACTATCTGACCTGAAATATTACTCACAATTATTTTCGAAACAGGGTTTTGGATATCAAAAACTTTAAAATACCCGCTCGTAGGATTAGGATAAATAGTCGTGCTTTTATCGTTCAGATGATTTACATGGATGGTTTCGTCAAACTCGAAGCAGCCCATATCGGGAGCTAGGCCGATAAAAGGCAGGCCAATATCGGTTCCGGCATCAATGCAGGGAGAGCCTTCCTGCAAATGGAAATCCCCATTGTTTTGATCCACAAAAAGCGGGTCGGTTTCGATGTTATTATTTCCGGTGGTATTGTATTCGGGCATAGTGATGTTGCAATAGTTAACGGTGGCCGAGCTGGTTCCTGCATCTATATAAACATTGTCGTCGTCGTAAGCGGAGCTGTTGTTATAAACGATGCAGTTAACAAAATCGACCTGGGCATAATAAAATCCCCCTGCACCTCCTGAGCCATTATTGGCAGAATTTCCTACCATTGTGCAGTTGGCGAAGGATATGGTGTTTAAGCCTACGCCCAGCGATTCGATGGCACCGCCATTTGCGTAGTTGGTATAATTATCGGCAAAGAGGCAGTTCGTTACTTTTGTATCCACCACCGAATAAAACATAATTGCACCGCCGCCATAGCTGGTGCTGTTTTCGATAAAGGTGCAGTCGGTAATTTCGCCATCAAAATCGGAGGTGAGCTTTATGGCTCCGCCTTCGCTGTATCCGGTGTTTCTGTAAAACTTACAATGGGAAAAGATGGTTTCGGAGGTGTTAATTCCATAAACAGCACCGCCCATTCCCTGGCTTGGCAAAGCACTGTTGTAGCAAAAAGTGCAGTTCACAAATTCCGCATCGGAATTTAAAAGCCTTACCGCTCCTCCGTGTATTTCCGGATATTGGGCGTTGGCATCCGTTTTTCCATAATCCAGGCGGCAATAGCTCAGCTTGCTTAGTGCTGCGGTTTCAAAAGTTATTCCTCCCCAGCCTGTTGCCTGATTGCCACTGGTGAAAAAGATACTATCTGATTCTGTGCCGGTGGCTTGCAAATTTCCGGCTATTGAAATTTTATAATGCCCCTGGAAATCAACTTCCACACCTGCTTCTATTGTCAAAACTTCGCCGGCAGGGATGCTAATGTCGCCAATAACCTGGTAGGGCGAATTTGCAGCAGACCAGATTCCAGACTGATCTCCTTCAACTTCAGTTTGTGCTAGCATAGTTAGCGAAAGTGCAGCTATGAAAAATAGGGTAAATATTTTTTTCATTTTTTTAAAAAATTAAAGATTAGATAAATAAATGATGAAAGATTAGCATACATTTTAAGATACGCCAGTGATTGACCCGGCAAATATAGTCAAATCAGATTCCGAATCTTTATGCTGTTTTTTCGGAATTCAGTTCCGCACGTGCGGGAATATTTAAAATCTCATTTTAATTTTAACTGCCCTACTTGCAATAACGTCGCTTTTGATTAGTGTCGTAAAAGCACTACGTGTGCCTGTGCGTGGGAGCGGCAGGGATTGGAGCGGCATCCCGGCGAAGCGGCGGCTGAGCTTATAGTTGGCTGGGGGCGGCTGACGAAGGAAGCCAGCACGCTGCCTACTATAAGCCAGCCGCTGCGAGCCGGATATAGCGGAAAGCCCGGCTGCCGCCCAAATAATAATAAACTTTAGTATGATGGTTTGTTGATACATAAATTATAATTTTGCCCCATGGCTTACAGAGATGACTTTTATTACCTGCGCAAAAAATTTGACCTTAGCAAGGACAGGGTGGATATTTACGATGGCAAATACCGGATTTATAACCTCCCCTTCGAATCGGCGCATTATCATATTCTTCCTGGTGAGGATTCGTACCAGGATCAGGATCGGGAGTTTCCAAAAACGCCCGATTACCAAAATACTATTTCTCCCGAGATCAACGAAATACTCAACCTGGCCGATTCTAAAGTACACGAAAATCGCTTTTTCAAATATTCGGTATTTATGCCTGCGGGTTCAAAAAAAGCCAAAGGAGCCATCATCCTTTTTCACGGCCTGAACGAAAAAAACTGGGATAAATACCTGGTATGGGCCAAACTGCTGGTCGAAAAAACCGGGAAGACGGTTATTCTGTTTCCGCTGGCTTTTCACATTAACCGGGCTCCTGCCGATTGGTCGGATATGCGCACAATGAACGATTTGAAGTATGTGCGCGAGGGCTTGTTTTCGGCAGTGGTGGCCTCATCTTTTGCCAATGTGGCCATCAGCACGCGGTTGCACATTTTGCCACAACGGTTTTTCTGGTCGGGGGTGCAAACCTTTTACGATGTTATCCAGCTTCTTATGGAAATACGCCTGGGTCTTCACTCTTTGATAGACCGCGATGCGCCGGTGGATTTCTTTGCCTACTCCATCGGTGCCTTCCTGGCCCAAGTGCTGATGATGGATAATACCGGAGGGCTTCTGGGGCAATCCAAACTTTTTATCTTCTGCGGCGGGCCGGTTTTTAGCCGCATGTCGCCGGTGCGCAAAACAATCCTCGACAGCGAAGCCAATATCGCCCTATATTCATTTTTTCTGGAGCATCTCGAAAATTATTTAAAAACCGACAAGCGCCTGGCACATTATTTTAGTGCCCACCATCCCGAAGGCCTGGTATTCCGGTCGATGATCGATTATCATAAAATGATAGACTTGCGCGAGGAGAAGATTGCTAAATTAGGCAAGCGGTTGATGGCTCTGGTGCTTAAAAAGGACAGCGTGGTACCTTACTACGAAGTGCTAAACACCCTGCAGGGTACCGGGCGCAATATTCCGGTGGATGTAGAAATTATGGATTTTGATTTTCCCTATACCCACGAAAATCCTTTCCCGCTGCATCCCGCATATCAACCAGAGGTAAACAGGATGATGAATAAAGTTTTTGATATAGCAGCCGAATATTTGGCTTAGCTCCTGGCCTGGTTGGCTATGCGTTTGTTTCGCTTCGCCCGCTCCAGTCTTTTGGCTCGTTCGCGGTTCAGGTTTATAATGGCAAAAATCATTACCCCGGCACTAATCCACTGTACCAGGCTTAGCTTGGCATCATTAAAAATATAATCGAAAACAATGGCCGAGATGGGAAACAAAAGTTCGCACACGGTGGCTATGATGGCCTTGATGCGGGTAAGCCCGAAATAATACAAAAAGATAGCACCCGATCCTGTGGTGAAGGCAATGATTAGAAAGACGATCCAGTTTAATTGTGTAGTAAGAAATATGTCGGTCAGCTTACCGGTGAACAGCACAAAAATCAGCATTAGTACCATAGTAAAACCATAGCGATAAAAGGTAGCAGTGGTAAAACCATAGTTGTTCAGGATTTTTTTGCTAAAAACTGTGGAGCTGCCAAACGAGAAGGAAGCAAGCAGCGCAAAGCCCGCCGCATAAATGGTGTTGGCTCCGGTTTCGATATTGGGCAGATGCAGGCCGAAGGTCAGGAAATAGCCACCAACGATGGCGATGGCGGCCCAAAAGATATAATGCTTCCCCAGTTTTTCTTTAAGGATGATTGCGGCCAGGGCGATTCCAAAAATGGGTTGCAGTTTTTGCAGCAGCACCACGATGGTGAGATGTTGGAAGTTGACCAGAAAAAGTGCTTTTACGATTGCCATGGTGCCGATAGCTCCGCCAAACAAGGCGATAAGCCCGAGATAGCCAAAGTCGGCAGGCGAAAACTCGCGCAGGTATTTGTATTCACGAAAAAGGAATACATTCATGATTAAAAAGGGAATGGCGTGAAGCATAAAAACCACATAGCCCACATCGAGGTTGTATAGGCGGGGCGTGAGCACGATGCCGTCGAATCCCCAAAAAATAGCAGAAATACTTACTGCCGTGGCTCCCAGAATTAAATTCCTTTTCTCTTTTATCATAAGCTGATTTGATCGCGGCAAAAGTAAGGAAAAATCAATATGTGAAATCCAAAATCTAAAATCTGACATTAAAACGACTACCAGGGTTGCAATCCCCTATGTCAGTGAGCCTGCCGAACTGCAGGGCTGCAAACTCTTACAGGCAGGGTTCGCAGCCCTGAAAGATAAAGCCTTTTGGCTTTATCGAAGAGCCTGCTCCGCTCATGCGGAGGGATAGCAAGCCTGAAGATGTCCGAAGTTCGATGTCCGAAGTTCGATGTCCGAAGTTCGATGTTCGATGTATGATGTTCGATGTTCGATGTCAGATGTCAGATGTATGATGTCCGAAGTCCGATGTCAGATGTCAGATGTGTGAAACTAAAATCGCAACAGCGCAATATTAATCAGCTAAAACCATTAATTTTGATGGCTTTTATTCCACAAAATTTAGCGGGCTTTGATTGAACTCTTAAAGTATAAGGCATTTTTTATTCTCGTATTGCTATTCATGGCTTTGCCCGGGCTGGCGCAGGGACAAGGTGTGGCTCTGGTACTCAGCGGTGGCGGCTCACGGGGCATGGCTCACATCGGGGTTTTGAAAGCCCTCGAAGAAAACAACATTCCCATCCACTACATCACGGGCACCTCCATCGGGGCAGCCATCGGCGCGCTCTATGCTTCGGGCTATTCGCCCGCCGAGATCGAAGCCCTGTTTTCCAACGAAAACTTTGACCATTGGATAAACGAAGAATCCGATGAACGCTTTCGGTATTTTTACACCAAAGAAGCTCCCGATGCAGGCTGGATTGATTTGAAACTGGATTTTAAAAATCGCTATACCAAGATATTGCCGCCCAAGGTTAAAAATCCGGCCAAGCTAAACTTTGAATTAAGCCGGCTTTTTGCAGGTGCTTCGGCGGCGGCTCATTATCAGTTCGACAGCCTGATGATCCCCTTTCGATGCGTTGCCGCCGACATCGACTCTAACCGTGCCGTTATTTTGTCGCGGGGCAACCTGGCCAACGCCGTCAGGGCTACCATTACCTTTCCCTTTTTGTTTATCCCCATCGAAATCGATGGGAAAATCTTGTTTGATGGCGGGATGTACAATAATTTCCCTACCGACATAGCCATCCAAAACTATCAGCCCGATGTAATTATTGGCAGTAAAGTTTCGGGTAACTATCCCAAACCCGACCCCGACGATGTTTTGTCGCAAATACAAAACATGCTTATGACCAACACCAATTTCAATCTGGATACTGCCACAGGAATATTATTAGAACCCACATTAAAAAAAGTAAACCTCACCGACTTTTCGATGTCGGATGCTTTTATTAATGCCGGATACGAGGAAACGATCGGGAAAATGGCAGAAATTAAAAATAAGGTGCAGGGACGTAGATCGCAATCGCAGTTGGATTCGATGCGCTTGCATTTCAACACCAAAAAGCCTGCATACTTCATTGACAGCATTTATATCGAAGGCCTCAACGAAAAGGAGAAAAAGTATGTGCGTAAGTCGCTGCTCAACAAAAAGGAATCGCTTAGCCTGGAAACCGTTGAGCCTAATTATTACCGTTTGGTTGCCGACAATCAGATTAGCCTGAATAACTTGAAGATGAATTATTCGACTGAAACGGGAAAATACAACATGTATCTCGATGTAAAGCCCGCAAATCGTTTTCATCTTAAATTTGGAGGAAACATTTCAACCCGTCTGGCCAATATTGCCATGGTAGAATTGAACTACCGCTATCTTTTTGGCGATGCCATGAAACTGAAAGCCAATGTTTATTTCGGGCGATTTTACAGTTCGGTGCTCCTGGGGGCACGCTTCGACTTTCCAGGCAAAACGCCGGTTTATTTCGGTGGAAACCTGGTGTATAATCACTTCGATTATTTCAAGAGCACCATCCATTTTATCGAAGACCTTACTCCCTCCTTTTTGATACAAAACGAAAATTACTTTCGCGCTTATGCTGGCATCCCTACCCGCACAAAGGGCAAACTCGAAGCAGGATTAACGGCTGGCCTCATCGAAAATTCTTACTACCAAAACAATACCTTCAGCCGCGAAGATACCACGGACATGACCAAATTCAATTTCCTCAATCCGGAGCTTGCCTGGGAACTCAACTCGCTCAACCGAAAGCAGTACGCCAGCTCGGGAGCACAATTCAGGATAAGTACCGGGTTTATCAGCGGGAATGAAGAATTTATCGGTGGATCGGCATCGCTCCTGCCGGGCGTGAGCAAAAAGACACACGAGCAGGCGTATTTCGATCTTTTGTGGGATAATTACTTCCAGCAGATTGGCCCCGTAAAACTGGGCTTCCTCGGAAGAATCCATTTATCCAACCAAAAGCTATTCAGCAACTACACCTCCAGCCTGCTGGCAGCTCCGGCCTTTGAACCCGTGCCCGAAAGTAAGACTGTTTTTTTGGTCAACTATCGCGCTTTTAATTATGCTGCCGCTGGATTAAAATTGGTGTGGAAGCTCTCCAAGCGAATCGACCTGCGTGCCGAATCCTATCTTTTTCAGCCCTACGAAAAAATTCTGAGGGCAGAGGATAATACAGCTTATTTTGGTGAGCCACTCAGCGACCGGCATTGGATTTTTAACACGGCACTGGTTTATCATACTTTTTTTGGCCCCATTAGCGCATCGCTCAATTATTTTGAAAACCCGGAAGAAAAGTTCTTTTTCTCCCTCAATATTGGTTTTCTGATTTTTAATCGCCGGGCCATCAATGATTAGTGTCAGTCTTTTTAGACAATCTTTTGCAAAATTTCCCCCGAAAAACGGTACAGGCTGCCTGGCCACTTATAATGGTATTGACAACCGACTTCAAACGTATTTTTCTTTTGTTCTTTTTCCTTGATGAAAAAGAACCAAAAAATCAAGAAAGTTTGATCCTCCCACCGCACTGCCAGCCGCTGCCCGGCAAACTTTCGGCCTACGCACCTATCTGTCTAACGTAACATAAGTTTTATGTCATTAGATCCTAATGTATCTTTTAGCAAAGACAAAGGTGCAGTAGATTTTTAATCAGTAACACAGAATAGCTGAAATAGTGAAAACCAGAACAGTTCAACTTTGTAGACATACACTTATTAAGGTTCCTTTGTATAAGATATTTTCCATTTACTTTGCAAAACAAATTTTCAATAAAGCATAAAACATCCTTTACAATGAAAAAACTTTTTCTCTTAACGCTCATTTCGTGGACACTTTTTTATCTGCCCACGCAGGCCTGCACCATTATCGTTGCCGGCAAAAATGCCACTGCCGACGGTTCGGTCATTGTTTCGCATTCTGATGCCGGCCCTGACTGCCGGGTGCATGTGGTCCCCGGACAAAAGTTCCCCCAAGGTGCGATGGCTCCCGTTTATTGGGGCATGGTGGATTTGGGAAGACCGCTGGGAAATTATGGCGACACGGTGGGATTTATCCCGCAGGTGCGCCAAACCTACACCTATTTCCAGAGTGCCTATCCACAAATGAACGAATACATGCTGGCCATTGGCGAAAGCACCACCAGCCAGCGCGAAGAACTTTACCTCGACCTTTCGGTGGCCGAGCAGATTATGTCGGTGGAGCAGGCTCAGGCCTTTGCCATGCAGCGTTGCAAAACCGCCCGCGAAGCACTCGATCTGATAACCCACCTTATGGAAACTTATGGCTTCAGGCCGTCCTGTGTTGGAGAATCGGAAGACCTGGTTTTGGCCGACCCCAACGAAGCCTGGGTGCTGGAACTGTTTAGCGTGGGCAACGAGTGGAAGGCCGGCAGTGGAAAGCCCGGCGTAATATGGGCAGCGCAGCACGTACCCGACGACGAAGTTTTGATAATTCCCAACTGGAGCATCATTAAAGAAATCGACCTGAGCGACACCGCAAACTTCCGTGCATCCTCCAATTATATGCAGGAAGCGATCAACCGTGGCTGGTACGACCCCAGCAGCGGCAAACCCTTTATCTGGCAGGATGCTTACGCGCCCATCGCCCGCGAATGGGCGACCAGCCGTTTCTGGCTTTTTTATTCGCAGATGGCACCCGATTTCGCCGCCTGGCCCGACCGCTACACCACCGATCCCTTCGGCGGCGACGAACAATACATCCAATATGTGGAACCGCTTTCGCTCTATCCTTTTTCGATAAAACCCAAAGATAAAATGACCGTGAAATATATTATGGACTTTCAACGCTCTACCTTTGCCGGTACCATTTACGACAAGGAAAATGCGCCCTGCTGGTATTATCCCAATGCCGAAGGACAACTCATAAAAAGCGATCACGCCACGCCATTTCCCACCGCCGACATGCGCAAAGTGCTAAAAATAAACCGCCGCCGTAATGTGGCTCGCGCCCGTGGCGAATATGGTATGATTGCCCACCTGCGCGGCTGGCTGCCCCGCGAAGTGGGCGGCGTGTATTGGTTTTATGTGGATAATGCCTACACCAGTGCCTACGTGCCCATGTATGCCGGAATTACGGATGTGGCCGAATGTATGAAACGCTACGATGACCAAAACTTTGATGGAAACTCCTGGCGTTGGGCGGTTGATTTTGTGGATAACCTGCTCTACCTGCGCTGGCAAAAAGCGGTGGAAGATTTGCACGCCGTGCGCGACCCAATGGAGCAGTCCTTCTTTGACGAACAGGAAGCCATCGACAAAAAGTTTGTAGAACTCAATGCCAAAAATCCAACAAAAGCAAAGCAGTACCTCACCGAGCTCACCATCGATCGGCAAGAAAAAGCTATGAAAATGTTTCAGGACTTACGCATCCGGCTAATAACGAAATACACGAATAATAAGCAAGGGATTTAGGGGGAAAGGGTAATTTGCGCTTCGCGCGTAATCTCGAAAATTAGAAAATTTCCAATTTTCGTAAATTTTCGAGGATGCTCGAAAAACTTTGTAGTGAGCTTGTCGAATTATGAAATCGTAGATTCCTGGTTTTTCGGCAGTGGTGGTAATTTGTTGTAATTGGTGGTATTTCCACGATCACATTTTAGAATTATAATTATTTTTGAGGGATGAAACAAAAGCACACGATAAATGACGACTCCGATGAAAAGATAAAATGTCTTTTAAAGGTATCGGATAAGGAACTTTTAAAAGAAAGGAAGGGGTGATGGAAATGATTTGGGGGTAAGTTTAGAAAACCGCACTAATGAAAAAAAAGTTGAATTATACATAAAAAAGTTAAAAAATGACTAATAATGAATTTATAACGTCCCTGCGACAAGAATTAGCTCAGACGCAGAACATTCGATTCAAGTTTGCAGTTCAAAAATTAATTTTCATTATTAGCTTGATTGGCATAAGTGTCCGAAAGTTTTGATGAAATCCACATTTTTATATTTATCATGTTGA
>CAZGAO010000082.1:0-23802 GCA_964523795.1 uncultured Lentimicrobiaceae bacterium | reverse complement strand
CTATACCGAATCGCTAAATACTTTTCATAGCACTCCAAAAAAAGAATTAGCCGTTAATATGCAAAAATGGTATTTTTGTAAAAATTTAAATCTATGGCCTACAACTCAAAAAACCAACTTCTTAGAATTGTTGACATACAAAACATAGTAATTCAGCACGCCCGCGAACATGGCAGCACGCAGGAATGGATTTTTAATAAAATCATATTTCCCACCTATCGCATCTCACGCGCAACCTTTTACAAGTACCTTTCGATTAATGCAAAAAAGGAATTGAAAAGTATTAAAGAAGCCGAAAGTTTCGCATAACTTCGCCCGGGATTGGCACGCATCGAGCGGGAACACCAGCAAATTATCCCGGTGAAAAGGTCGCCACTTTTACCGCTGGCACTTGGTACTTTGCCAAAGTATCACACCCGAAATTGGAGCCATCGAGGCAGCAAAACCACCGCCCCGGGTGTATAGCTTCACCAGTTCCGGCAATCCATCGACAGGCAGAACCACCGCCCCGGGTTAAAAAGTCGCTTCAAATAAAGCCCTGTATTGCACGAACTCAAAGCCACTGATAGTAATGCACCTTTAAAAATTGCATGATTTGCCCGAAATAATGAGCCATCAGCACCGCCCCGGGTTCGGAGCTTCACCAGTTCCGGCCATCCATCGAGGCAGCAGAACCACCGCCCAGGGTCGAGAGCTTCGCCCGGAACAGGCAGCCAGCTTTGAGCAAACCCGGTGAAAATGTCGCCACCTTTACCGCTGGCACTTGGTACTTTGCCAAAGTATCGCGCCCGGAATTGGAGCCATTGAGGCAGTGAGAACCACCGCCCCGGGTTTGGAGCTTCACCAGTTCCGGCAATCCACCGACCCACAGCACCACCGCCCCGGGTTCGGAGCTTCACCAGTTCCGGCCATCCATCGACCCACAGCACCAGCAAATTATCCCGGTGAAAATGTCGCCACTTTTACCGCTGGCACTTGGTACTTTGCCAAATTATCACGCCCGAAATTGGAGCCATCGAGGCAGCAAAACCACCGCCCCGGGTGTATAGCTTCACCAGTTCCGGCAATCCATCGAGCCACAGCACCACCGCCCCGGGTGTAGAGCTTCACCAGTTCCGGCAATCCATCGACCCACAGCACCACCGCCCCGGGTATAGAGCTTCACCAGTTCCGGCAATCCATCGACTGGCAGCACCACCGCCCAGGGTCGAGAGCTTCGCCCGGAACAGGCAGCCAGCTTTGAGCAAACCCGGTGAAAATGTCGCCACCTTTACCGCTGGCACTTGGTACTTTGCCAAAGTATCGCGCCCGGAATTGGAGCCATTGAGGCAGTGAGAACCACCGCCCCGGGTTTGGAGCTTCACCAGTTCGGGCAACCCATCGAGCCATCAGCACCGCCCCGGGTTCGGAGCTTCACCAGTTCCGGCCATCCATCGAGGCAGCAGAACCACCGCCCAGGGTCGAGAGCTTCGCCCGGAACAGGCAGCCAGCTTTGAGCAAACCCGGTGAAAATGTCGCCACTTTTACCGCTGGCTTTTGGCTATTTGCCCCGGAAATGGATAAAAACAGGGATTTTTTAGGATAGAAATTATTTAGAAAGGAAATAAATAAGGGTGGATAAACAAAATTTAACACAAATCTACCCACAAGCTACCGAAAAAGGAAAACCACAGTACAAAAGACTGTGGTTTAAATACTTATAAAAATAAAAGTGGGATGCACTGGATTCGAACCGGTGACCTCTGCCGTGTGAAGGCAGCGCTCTAAACCAACTGAGCTAGCATCCCATGCGGCAAAAATAATATTTCTTGCAATCGGACTAACGTTTCTCTGTTTTTTTCTGTCACTTTCTACTCGTCTGAAAATGTAATTATCCCACTCAGGCCATTTTTAAAATTAATACTAATTTTGCCAGTCATTTCAATGAATTAACACTTTTTTTCACAATTTAAAATATAGGTACAAATGAAGAGAGACACCCAGGTTTTTGATATTATCAAGCAGGAAAGAGAACGCCAAATGAAGGGCATCGAACTGATTGCCTCCGAAAACTTTGTTAGCGACCAAGTGCTGGAAGCGATGGGCTCGGTGATGACCAACAAATACGCCGAAGGCTATCCGGGCAAGCGCTATTATGGCGGCTGCGAAATGGTTGACCAAACCGAACAACTGGCCATCGACCGCGCCAAGGCACTTTTTAATGCCGAATATGCCAACGTGCAGCCCCACTCGGGAGCACAGGCCAACATGGCGGTTTTTTTGGCTTGCCTCAAGCCGGGTGATACCTTTATGGGTCTCGATCTTTCGCATGGCGGCCACCTCTCGCATGGCTCGCCGGTTAATTCATCGGGCATTCTTTACCACCAGGTTTCGTATGGCGTAAACAAAGAAACCGGTCGCGTGGATTACGATCAGATGGAAAAAACTGCCCTGGAAGCCAAGCCCAAAATGATTATTGCCGGAGCCTCGGCTTACTCGCGCGACTGGGACTATGAGCGCATGCGCAATATCGCCGATCAGGTGGGCGCGCTACTTATGGCCGACATTGCACATCCTGCCGGCCTTATAGCCAAGGGTATATTAAATGATCCCCTGCCGCATTGCCACATCGTTACCACTACCACGCACAAAACCCTGAGAGGTCCGCGTGGAGGTATGATACTTATGGGAAAAGATTTTGAAAACCCCTGGGGTTTGGCTACCAAAAAAGGAAATGTGAAGAAAATGTCGATGCTCTTGAACTCAGCTGTATTCCCCGGTATTCAGGGCGGCCCGCTGGAGCATGTTATTGCCTCAAAGGCTGTAGCCTACGGCGAAGCACTCACCGATGGTTTTATGGAATACATCCTGCAGGTAAAGCAAAATGCCGAAGTAATGGCCAAAGCCTTTGTCGCCCGTGGCTATCATGTGATTTCCGAAGGCACCGACAACCACTTGATGCTGATCGACCTGCGGACAAAATTCCCGGATATTACCGGACGTCAGGTAGAAGATACCCTGGTACGTGCCGATATTACCGTAAACAAAAATATGGTTCCCTTCGATGATCGCAGCCCCTTCCAGGCTTCGGGTCTAAGAATTGGAACACCCGCCATTACCAGCCGCGGACTTAAAATAGAGCAGATGGAGCCTATCGTTGACCTGATCGACCGCGTGATTTCGGACATCGAAAACGAAAAAACCATCGAGGAAGTAAAACAGGAAGTTAATGCAATGATGAGCACCTATCCATTGTTTGCTTATTAATAGCTATTCATAAAAATTAATAGACCGTTTCCGTAATAATGGAAACGGTCTTTTTTTTGTCATTATTCCTAAAACGGGATTCCGTTCCGTATTTTAAAACAAAAAATTCTCGATTTTAACCTGATTATAATTCATAATACTGTTATTCAGCATTTTGATATTGATGGCACAAGTATTGATTATTCCTGGTTTCAATTTAAATTTTTTATTATGAAAACAAGACACATTCTTATTCTTTTCGTTCTTATCATTGCAATAGCAACGAGCTGCCGCAAAATTGATAACGATCCCAAACCGGTAACAGACCCGGGCATGGAAGATTTGGTGATTCCCGCAGGTTTTGATTGGGCTAGCTATAATGATGTTACAATAAGCATTGAAGTAGAAACCACACAGGCCACCGCAGCATTATCAAAAATTTCCGTTTTTACGGATAACCCTGCTAAGGGAGGCAAGCTATTGGCCTCGGGAAGTGCCAGCGATGCCAATGTTTTTACCACCCCTTTGCGCCTGCCGGCGAAGGCTGAGACCATTTTCGTGAAATGCGAATTCCCCTTCGGCTCGTCCAAAACTGAGCAACTGCAAGTTGCAAAAGTCATCAATTATACTTTTAGCAATGCTAAATCCGGTGAAATGAAAACAGGATTTAAATCCACCAACGAAATTGGTCCCGAATGCGACGATTGCGATTTGGAAATTTCGGGTAGCGGTTCCTATACCATTGGCAACGGCCAAAAAGTTTGTGTTACCGACAGCTTTACCGGAAGTGTAAGTTTTGAAAGCTGGAATGGCGGCGGCACTTTGCAAATTTGCGGTACGGCCAATATCAGCAGCCTTCAACTTACCGAAAATGCACACATCATCGTTACCCAGGATGGAAGCCTTACCCTGGGAAGCTTTAGCGCATGGGGAACTACCGGCACCATTACGGTTTACGAAAACGCCACGCTTATTGTTAATAATGATTTTATGACCCAGGGTTATAGTGTAGATATTCAAGGCCGCCTGGAAGTGAACGGGAAGTTGGTCGTTCAAAATCTGGCCTCCAACGAATTCCTAAATTCAGGAATCATTGATATTAACGGCGATTTCCAACTTAATAATGGACCCACCTTTTTCAACACCGGGATAATCAATGCGAGGGGTAGCGAATTCTTTTTGAATAACAACTCCAACTTATCCAATAGCGGTACCATGAATATCGATTCGGATAGCGACAATAATTTTAACATCAACCAGGGAAGCACTCTAAATAATAACGGCTCTATCGATGTTACCGGCGATATCAACATCAACTCGGGAAGTATCATCCGTAACAATTGCGCCATGATATGCTCGGGAGTGTTTGCCGCCAATACAGGCGATTTTATCAATAATTCAGGTTTCCTTAAAGGTGCTCAGGAATTTAATATCAATAACAACAATCGGATTGCCTTGAACGACGGCAGTATGATTTCCACGGTAAATCTTACGATGAACTCAGGCAACATACTGGGTTCAGGCGGCCTCAACTCGATATACGTGAGCGGTACTTTTACTATTAATGACAATAATCTGGTTGATGGGCCCATCGAAACGGCCACCGATAATCTGCAATTTTGGACAGGAACGCAGGGCGATCACTTTGTTAACGGGGCAACGGTGGTAGGCCTCGATGCCATCACCAATTATATCGAAGCTACGGATTGTAATCCCGATGGTATTGGCGATTCGATGATGCTGGATAGCGATGGCGATGGTGTATCCGATGAATTGGATGATTATCCCAACGATATTTACCGTGCTTTCAACAACTACTTCCCCGATGAAGATGGTGTAGCAAGCATCGTATTTGAAGACTTGTGGCCCGCCACCGGCGACTATGATTTCAACGATTTGGTAGTGGCTGTTTTTGGAAACGAAGTTACTAATGCCAATAATGAGATTGTAGAAATCGACATCAACTTTGATGTGAAAGCAGTGGGTGCAGGCTTCCGAAATGGCTTTGGCTGGCAGTTTGCCGGAATCACCCCCAATCAGATACAGCAAGTTACGGGTGCAGTGCTCCGCCAGAGTGGCGAAAGCACAATCAGCCTCAACGCCAATGGCACCGAGCAGGGACAAGACTCGGCGGTGATGATTGTGGTAGAAAACCTGGAAGATGTGCTTAATCGTGCCGGTGGCGAGATGTTCAACACCGTGAATAATGGCCTCGTTGGCACTTCCGACCTGATTGAAATGAACATCCTTTTTGGCGAAACAAGCCCCATTAGCCGTGAGTTGATTGGGCAGCAGGCTTACAACGTTTTTTTGATTAAGAAACAAAACCGCAGTACTGAAATTCACTTAGCCGATCGTATGCCCACCAATTTGATGACCACCGAATTGTTTGGAACCAGCCAGGATGTTTCCGACCCCGCCGCAGGCGTATATTTCAAAACAGCCACACACCTGCCCTGGGCTTTAATAATTTTGGGTGATTTTGCCTATCCGCTCGAAACCATAGCGATCATTGATGCCTATCCTAACTTTGCCGCATGGGCGCAGAGTGGTGGCACAAGTTTTCCTGACTGGTACGAAAATCCTGATCCTTCCAAAATTTGGACTCCCTAATAAAGTTGTTTTTGGTTAATATTTAATACCGGGGGAGGATTGAAATTCTCCCCCTTTTTATTTTTTGTTATTTTTACCGCTAATAATAATCAAACACCAAAAGGACGCACTGACAAACGAGAACTAAGATGCAAAAGGAAAAGTGGATATATCTTCTGTTAATGTCGATTTTGATAACTACACTTTCGTGCAAACGAGAACTCGGCCAGCTTAATACCAACGCGAATGTAGCTCGCATTCAGGATATGAATGTTCCGGTGGACTTTGATTGGAAAATGCGACAATCGGTATCTTTCGACATCAAAGTTGAAAATACAAAAAGTTACAGTCCTAAAGCTAAAATATCTATTTGCCTTAGCGAGCCAGCTACTGGAGGCAAGATTTACACCAGCGGATCGGTGGAAGCAGGGAATTCGTTTAGCGGTAAAATAAATGTTCCTGCATACATCGAAGAGTTACTGCTCATATTTGAAGGCCCCTTTGGTACAGTGAAAAAAGAAAAAGCAGCGATCGTTTCCGGCAAGATAAACCATACTTTTAGCTTAGCAAAAAGTCGGGAAATTCCCACTTTCCATCTCCAAAAAAGTACTGCTGATGGCCCTAATTGTGATGAAGGCTGCGATGAATATATTTCGGGCGGCGGCACCGTTGACCTGATGGAAGGAAAAACCTATTGCATCACCGAAAGTTTTAACGGTAAAATAAATTTCCAAAATTGGAATGGGGGCGCAAGCCTGGTGATATGCGGCACAGCCAATATTACCAATAATCAATATCTCGAAAGCAACGCCCACATCATTGTTGCCGAAGGCGGGACATTTACTACCAACAAAACCATCGAACTGGCCGGCGGGTCATTTACCGTATTTCAAAATGGATATGCCGAAACCGGCGAGGTAGTCTTGGGTAACGATGCCACCTTTACCGTTTATGAAGAAGCCAACCTCGAGGTGAGAAAGTTTAACGGCTGGGGAAGCAATGCCCCTTTGGTGAATTATGGAACTCTGCTGGTTGAACAAAACTCTGCTCACAGCAGCCCCATCGAAAATTATGGCGTACTGATTTACGAAAAAAATCTTGAAATGTCAGGCACCAGCCTGTACAACGGGCTTAGCCTCGACTGCCAAAAAAAACTTACCTGCTACGGTTGGGGAGCCACCATAATTAATGATGGTGAAATAAATGTTGGTCAGGACTTCGAATTTGGCGACAACCTACAATTTACCAACAATGGAACTACCATCTGCCAAAAAGGATTGCTCATGTACAACCAATCCTCCCTGATCAACAACGGCACAATAACTATCGATAACAACTGCGATTTTAACAGCGATGGCAGCTTTACTAATAATTGCCAAATTACCTGCGCTAAAGACATCGACTTTTCGGGTGGACAGGTCATCAGCTTCAACACCGGATATTTAAAAGCCCAGGAAGAAATTAATTTTTGGAATAATCAGGCGGTAACTTTGAATGATAACTGCATGATAAGCTGCCAGGATATGGAGATGGAATGCGCCATTAATGGCACCGGCGATCTCTCATCGATATTAGTAAGCGACAAACTCGATGTGTGGAATAGCGGCGATAAATTTGGTGGAAGCCTTGAGGTGGCCACCAGCGATGGTGAGATGCACAGCGGCAGTCCGGATAATTTTACCGATGGAGCCTACCTGACGAGCATCGGCGAGGCGGTAAACTATTTGCCCCTGACCAGTTGCAACCCCGAGGGCTTTGGAACGCCAACTGTGGTGGATATGGATTTCGATGGCATTATCGATGACCTGGATGCCTTTCCCAACGACCCTTTGCGGGCCTTCATCTCTTACCTGCCCGACAATCAGCAATACGCTACCATGGCCTTCGAGGACTTGTGGCCGGCGCAGGGCGACTACGATTTTAACGACCTGGTGGTAGCTACTTATGCCAGCTTTGTTACCAATGCCGATGGCTTGCTGGTGGATTTTAATTTGGATTTTGTGGTGCTTGCCGTGGGAGCTTCCCTCGACAACGGCTTCGGCTTTCAGCTCGAAAGTGTAAGCCCCGATATGGTGGCCTCGGTTACGGGTGCGGTGCTGGAGCAGGGCTATGTTGCTGTTGCGGATAATGGCCTGGAGCAAGGCCAATCGAAGGCAGTGGTGATTGTTACCGAAAGCGTCAACGACATTATCAACAGACCGGGCGGGGCATTTTTTAATACCGTGCCAGGAAACCCGCAGGGTACTTCGGATACGGTGAATATCGTATTTACCTTTGGCGAACCAGTTTCGATGGCGCTTGTTGATCTGGATTATTTTAATCCCTTTATTATCAAAAATAAAGAGCGCAACATCGAGATTCATTTGCCCGATCACCCGCCCACCGATTTGATGGATGCCAGCCTTTTTGGCACCTACGATGATGCTTCAAATCCGGTGGCAGGGACTTTTTATGTTACCAAAAACAACCTACCCTGGGGCATGTTTCTGGTTGAGCCTTTTAATTATCCTATCGAGAAAGCACAGATTATCGAGGCCTACAACTTCTTTAGCACCTGGGCCGAATCGGGTGGAAACGTATATACCGACTGGTATCTCGACTATTCGGGCTATCGTAATTCGGATGCTATCTATTAGTTAAAAATCTATAAATAAGGGTCTCTATCAGCGAACAGGATTAATATAATTGTGTTAATCAATTACTTTTGCGCCCGTTTTTAAGATTTAAGTTTAAACTTTTGGATTATAGATAATTAAACATATATTACTATTTATCACATTATTAATTTCTAATTTTTTAAATCATTTCAATAATGAGAAGATTATTATTACTTTCTTTAATTATTACAGCAGTCATGGCTCAGGCTCAAAACATTGCCGACACCACAAAGCCATGGAAAACCAGTGGCATAGTTAGTCTTTCTTTAAGTCAGGCAAGTTTTAGCAATTGGTCGGGTGGTGGCGAAAACTCGTATTCGGTTACTGGTATTGGTAAATTTTATGCCGATTATACCAAGGGCAACTTTTCGATCAACAATGCCCTGAATCTGAAATACGGGATTCAAAAAAGTGAAAGCTACGACAGGGCACGCAAAAGCGAAGACCTTATCGAATTGATTTCACAGTTTAATCAAAAGTTTTCGAATCACTGGAGTGCTTCGGCGCAGTTGAACTATACCAGTCAGTTTGCCGAGGGCTTCAACTATCCTGACGACTCAACGGTTGTGTCCAAATTTATGGCACCAGGATACCTTACTATTGCCCCCGGTTTGCTTTACAAACCTGTAGATTATTTCAGCATTTTGATTTCGCCGGCTACCATGCGTGGCATTTTTGTGCTCGACCAGGGTCTGGCTGATGTAGGTGCTTATGGCGTAAACCCAGCTGAATATGATACTACCGGAGGCATAAGAACAAAAATCAGCGATGGCGAAAAGTCCAAAATCAAACTTGGTGGTTTTGTGGAGTTTTATTTTAAAAAAGAATTAAAAACTGATCTTTCGCTCGAATCGCGTTTGAATCTGTTTTACAATTACCTGCAGGACAACAATATTCCTGAAGGAAAAATGCCCCTGGATTTCAACTGGCAAACTTTTGTAAACTACAAAATTACCGACTGGCTCTCTACCAACATCTTTGTACACATGGTGTATATGCCCGGCGATGTATTTATCGATCGTGAAGTAATTTCGGGAGATAAAAAACCGATACCCAACGAAAAGATGCAGATACTGCAGACCTTTGGTATTGGTCTGGCATATAATTTTTAATCGAAATTTAACACACTAACTAAATATTATTGAAATTATGGAATATTTGAATATTAACTGGAACGAGGCCTGGAGACTGGTTATCAACTTTGGCCTGGATGTTCTCCTTGCCGTAGTAACACTAATTATTGGTCTTTGGATCATAAAAATCCTGATGGGCGGCGTAAAAAAGGGCATGGAAAAACGGGATGTGGACGTGGCTCTGCGCCAATTTTTAGGTTCCATTCTTGGCATTACGCTTAAAATCATGTTGCTCATCAGCGTAATTTCGATGGTGGGTATCGAGATGACTTCCTTTGTAGCTATTCTTGCTGCCGCAGGTTTGGCCGTAGGTATGGCACTTTCGGGCACCTTGCAAAACTTTGCCGGTGGCGTGATGATTATTTTGTTCAAGCCTTTCAAGGTTGGCGATTTTATTAGCGCACAAGGTCATACAGGAACTGTTAACGAAATTCAGATTTTTAACACTATCCTGAAAACTCCTGACAACAAAACCATCATTATTCCCAACGGCGGGCTTTCCACCAGCTCGATGACCAACTTTTCGACCGAGCCTCAGCGCCGCGTTGACTTTTCCTTTGGCATAGGCTATGGTGATGATATCGATAAGGCTAAAGCAATTATCAAAGGGCTGATTGATAAAGATGTGCGGATATTAAAAGATCCGGAACCCTTTATCGCCGTTTCGGAATTGGCCGACAGTTCGGTAAATTTTGCCGTGCGCGTGTGGGCCGAGGCTGCCGACTATTGGGGAATTTTCTTCGACATGAACGAAAATGTGAAGAAATCCTTCGACAAAGAAGGCGTTTCTATTCCTTTCCCCCAAACCGATGTTCACGTTTACAACGAGAAATAAACTTTATTTCATCAAGAATAAAAAAAGCGGATGTGATTTTCATAGCCGCTTTTTTGTTTTATAGTCAGGGTCTCAAAAGTCAGCGCATGACTTTTAAAGTCGGAGAATAGTCAGGGCTTGACTTAAAGTCAAACCCTGACTTGTATAACAAAACCGCGCCTTGCAGTTACACTTACCCCTTTCTCCGTTCCGCTTGCTAATTGGCGTTTGGATTATTGGTAGCTTGTTAAGTATTTTTGAACCTTGTTAAATAAACAAGACTTACAAAAGACCAGGTGATGGATAATACGTTAGAATTAAGTTTTAGCAAATCAAGAGACATAAAGCGCAAGCTGCTGCAAGTTATCATACAGGAATTGCGTTCGCCCATGAGCGCAATTATTGGCTTTATCGACCTGCTAAAAGAAGATCCTGTCGGCGAAGAAAGCTCATCGATGTTTGAAACCATCAGCAGGGCTTCGGCAAAAAGTAAAGAATTACTGGATATCGCGCGCATGATTAGCGATATTGAGCCGGAAAAAATCGCGGCAAAGATGCGACCCTATCCTATTGGAAAATTAATCGATTATGCCATTAAAGACAATGCGCAGCTTATCCTGGCTAAAAACATTAGCTGTGCCCATCCCATCGAAACCGAAACCAGCGAATTGGTAATAGAGCCCAATTCGATCAAAGAAATACTGAGGATTCTTCTTTCGTGCCTTTTAGCTCAAACATCCGAGCATGGCACCATTAACATAGAGATCAGTGAAAAGTCCGACAAAATTGAATTGTCGATTCTTATGCTCGAAAAGGCGTTTACGGATGAAGATGTTTTGCGGATTCAAAACTTTATTCGCAGCGTTGATATGCTCGCTAACAACGCCTGGCCTGACCTGCGCCTTGTTGCCATGCAATTTATCCTCCTGCTTCATCAAGCTTCCCTGTGGGTAAGCAATACAAAAGAAGGATATAGCCTGATAAAAATCATCTTCCCAATAAATACCTCTAAGAGCGAAGCATTGCACAAAATTCTCTCGAGGCTTAATTAGCAAGCGATTATAAGATATTTAATAAATCCCTCCTTCCCCCCCGGCCTTTGCCCCCAAATAAAAGGCCGGGGTTTTTCATCCCGAACAAATCCTTACTTTTGCCCGCAAAATTATTAGGCATTGAACCCACTTAAACAACTGGCAGGACAAACAGCTATTTACGGGCTAAGCAGCATTGTGGGCAGATTGCTCAATTATCTGCTGGTTCCTATTTACACGCGCGTGCTCATCACTGCCGACTATGGCGTTTACACCGAAATGATGGCCTGGGTTTCCATTTTGTGGGTAATCATTACTTATGGGATGGAGACCACCTTCTTCCGGTTTTCGGACAGCCGCGAGCAAGGCACCCGCGTTTACAGCACCACGCTGCTTTCGCTGGTCGCCACTTCGGTGCTATTTATGCTCATCGTGCTTGGCAATGCCGGCGGTATTGCGTCCTGGCTGGGTTATGCCCAAAGCACCCATTATGTGGTTTATTTTGCATTTATCCTTTGCTTCGATGCCATCGCCACCATTCCCTTTGCCCGCCTGCGTCAGCAAAACCGCCCCCTGCGTTTTGCCACCATCAAACTGATCAACATTGGCATCAACATTGGTTCCAACCTGTTTTTTATTTTACTGTGCCCCTATTTACTAAAAAATTATCCCCAGTCGGAGCTATCGGTTTTTATTTCCGGATTCTTCAATCCCAACGATCTGGTGGGCTACATTTTTATTTCGGCACTCCTGGCCAGCGCGGCCACACTTATTTTGCTCATCCCTGATATGCGCCTGCGCTCTTATGCCTTCGATTTTGGTATTTGGAAAAAGATGCTGAAATACACATGGCCCCTGATGATTGTTGCTATTGCCGGATCGATAAATTTATCTCTGGATAAAATTTTGCTGGCAAAACTATTGCCCGGAAAATCGGAGGCTGAGATTATGGCACAGGTTGGGATTTATGGGGCCTGCTACAAGGTGTCGATAATCATGACTCTGTTTATCCAAACTTTTCGCTATGCCGCCGATCCCTTCTTTTTTGCCGAGGCCAGAAAATCGGATTCCCGGCAGATTTATGCCGATGTGTTGAAGTATTTTACCATTTTGGCAGCCCTGATATTTTTGGCCACCACGCTCTATCTCGATGTGGTCATCCGCTTTATCGGCTCCAGCTACCGCGAGGGTCGCGATGTGATACCCATTTTGTTAATGGGCAATCTTTTTCTGGGCATCTTTTACAATTTGTCATTTTGGTACAAATTAAGCGACCGTACTATTTACGGAGCCTTGTTCTCGATAATCGGAGCTTTGATAACCATTGTATTAAATGTACTTTTAATCCCGACACTAGGTTATTACGGATCAGCCTGGGCAGCCTTCGCGGCCTATTTTGCCATGATGGCTTTATCGTATTTTATAGGTCGAAAATATTATCCCATACCCTATCCCGTGTTTAAAATCGTTTTTTACCTCGGCTTTGCCCTTGCCATTTATTTTGTGAGCCAGGCTTTGGAACTGGGGCATGGTCTGGCCAAATATCTTATCCACACCTTATTTATCATCATCTATTCCACGGTAGTTTTGATGATGGAAAGGCAAAGTATTTTTACTTCATTTGTAGGAAAAGTGAACAGATCTTAAATCTAAAATCTTAAATCTCAAATCGTATATTTTTCTAACTGTTACTTTAAAGACAGAAACTATTTAGCCAAACATTCATGCAGGTTTACCCATTCAAAAACAAACCATTACTTTTGCATTCTTTTATTAAAAAAATAATATGCACATCAAAATTGTAAATCAATCGAAGCATAAATTGCCAGCTTACGAAACTGTGGCATCAGCGGGTATGGATATCAGGGCCAACCTGGATGCCCCCGTACTTTTAAAACCCCTGGAGCGGCAACTAATTCCAACAGGTTTATTTATCGAATTAGCGCCCGGATACGAGGCGCAAATACGTCCACGCAGCGGCCTTGCTATCAAAAAAGGAATCTCGCTGGTTAATGCTCCCGGCACCATCGATGCGGACTACCGGGGTGAGATAAAAATTATCGTCATCAACCTGTCCAATCAGGAAGTAGAAATAGAAGATGGGGAGCGCGTAGCACAAATGGTGATAGCGCAGCACGAAAAGGCAGAATGGATGGAGGTGGAGCAATTGGAAGAAACGCAAAGAGGAGCCGGGGGCTTTGGGCACACCGGCACGAAGTAAAAGCAATTTTTGAGCAAAGAATCTGTTTTATCCAAAATCAATTCACTTTATTTTTAGAATATCCAAACTATGAATATAAAATCCGGATTAAGCCCTGTTGTGCTCATGCTCATCATTGCCTTGCTTGCATTAGGCACAACGGTGCAGGCACAAAAGAAAGATAAGAAGAAAGAGGACGATAAAAGCCTGAACGATTTTGAGCTGAAAGAACGCAAGGCGGCCTTTATGGATGCCAATAAGCAGAAGCTACTGGGCAATCCCGAGGAGGCAGCAGAGCTTTACCGCAAGGCCATCAAAATTGACCCTAAGCACGATGCCTCCATGTTTGAACTGGCGCGTATTTATCAATACCAAAACCGCCTGGACGATGCCATTGTGCTCGTCAACGATGCCATCGAAATCAACAATAACATCTCCTGGTATTATCTTTTGCTATCGGACTTGTACAAAGAAAACCGGGAGTACGAAAAAGTGGTGGATGTGTTTAACCGGCTCATCGCCAAATTTCCCAATAAAATAGAATACCGCTACGAGCTGGCGCATATACTTACGGTGCTGGGCGAGTACAAAGATGCCATCGAGTGCTATGAGCAGATCGAAGATATTATTGGCATTAGCGAAGAAGTTTCGCTAAAAAAGCGAACACTGTGGACTAACCTGGGCAAGGAAAATAAGGCACTCAACGAAATAGAACTTCTGGCAGAGGCCTATCCCGGCAGCATCCGTTACCTGCAAATACTGGCCGAAACTTACGTTAAAATGGGCGACTACGATAAAGCACTTGCCACATACACGCAAGTAGTGGAGCTGGCTCCCGATGACCCTTACATCCATATTGCCCTTTCGGATTTGTACCGACAAAAAGGAAACGATGAAAAATCGTATGAAGAATTGAAAATCGGCTTTGCCAACCCAGAGCTTGACCTGGATACAAAAATCCAGATCCTGGTTACTTATTACAGCTACGATCAAATATTTAATGTTAAGGCAGACCAGGCCATGGAGCTGGCTGAAATCCTCAATCGTGCACATCCCGGCGATTCGCGTACCCTGTCGCTTTATGGCGATTTGCTCTACAAAATGGCTCGGAGCGAGGAGGCCTTGGTTATAATAAACCAGCTGCTTGCCCTCGATCCCGGGAAATATGCAGCGTGGGAGCAAAAGATTTTTATCGAAAATGAATTGGGCGAAAACGAGCAAGTGATTAAAAGCTGCAAGGAAACAAGCGAGTTGTTTCCGATGCAACCCGTGCCTTACTTGATGCTTGGTTTTGCCCAATCGCAGCAAAAAAACTACAACGAGGCCATCGATGCACTCGAAACCGGTGCCAAGCTGGTGGTGGGCAACAACTTGCTGCTTGCACAGTTTTACAGCACATTGGGTGATACCTATAACCAAAAGAAAAACTTTGAAAAATCGGACGAAAACTATGAAAAGGCACTCACCCTTTCGCCCAACGATGCCTTTGTGCTCAACAATTACAGCTACTACCTTTCGCTAAGGAACAGCCAACTGGAAAAAGCCAGAACCATGGCAGCCAAAGCCACCGAGCTGAAACCTGAGAGTGCTTCGTTTATGGATACATACGGATGGGTGCTTTATAAATTGGGCGAATATGAGGAGGCTGCATCCTGGATAAAAAAATCGATCGATCATCCCGACAAAGACAGTGGCACCGTGCTGGAGCACTACGGCGATGCCTTATACAAGCTCGGCCGAAAAGCCGATGCCCTGGAATTTTGGAAAAGAGCACGCGAAAATGGGGAAGGCGTTTCCGAATATTTGGAGAAAAAGATTAACGATCAAAAACTTTACGAATAAAAATTTAAAATCATGATTAGCCGTAATGGTATATTTATCTTTTTAATAATAGTGTTGATGGGCGGCATTACCGCCTGCAAAACTCAGCGGGGAGCAATCAAGGCGCCCCTCAAAGAAGAAGGCCCCGAGTATTTGTTTAGCAAACTAAAACAAAACGAATTTCAATTTCATACCTTCGATGCCAAAATGGATATCGAATACAGGCAGGGACACAAGTACCACGATTTTAAGGGGCAAATACGCATTGTTAAAGATAGCCTGATATGGGTAAATTTTAGTCAGGACCTCGGCATACAAATTGCCCGCATCCTGATAAGCCAGGATTCGGTAAAGTTTATCGATCGCATCCAACAGCAATATCTGATTACCGATTACGATTACATCAATAATTTTTTAAACACCAACATCGACTTTGGCATCCTGCAATCCATTATTCTGGGCAACGATTTCGAGTATTATGAACAAGCGGAATTTAAGGCTGCTGTGGATGGCGACAATTATCGGCTTTCGACTGCCGGGCGCAGGAAACTGAAAAAATACGTGCGCAACAACGATGATGCAACACGCATACTTCTTCAAACGCTGTGGCTGGATCCGGTCAGCTTTAAAATTAAAGATGTAAAACTTCAGGAGCTTACTAAAGACAGCAAAAAGCTCACGGCCACCTACTCCGACTTCGAGCCATTGGGCAAGCGGCTTTTTCCGAATACTACCCAATATTTGATTGAAGCTGATGATGCCATCAGTGTTGAAGTAAAATACAGCCGGATTAGTTTGGATAAAACAATGAACTTTCCTTTTAAAATACCTTCGGACTACACCAAAGCCCGCTAAGATTTTATTTACATTTGAGGCATGAAAATTTGCCGGATTTGCTTATTTTATATCAGCCTTATGCTACTGTTTTTGCTGGCATCATCCAGTGCGGCCAAGGCTCAGAGTAATGCCGTGAAGCTGGAAAATAAGAAAGATCGCCTCGAAAAATCCATCGAGTATGCCGACTTGCTCATCACCGATGTCCGCCAGCAAAAGCAGGCCAGCCTGGAAGATCTGGCACTCCTGCAGTCGAAAATCGATGCACGAAAAAAGCTGATCGACAGCTACCTCGAAAAACAGCAGGATCTCATGGACTCCATTTATGCCCACCTTTTTAAGGCCAACGAGGTGAATGCAAAATTGGAGGAACTTAAGGACGAGTATGTGCAGATGATAAACAGTGCATGGCAAAACCACGATCATTACAAACGTTTGCTATATGTTTTGGCTGCCGAAGACCCCAACCAGGCTTTTTCGCGCTTAAACTATTATAAATATTATGCCCGCCAACGCAACCGGCAAATTGAGCGCATTAGCGCAACAGAGGCAGATTACCTGGTTAAAGCAAAAACGCTGGAACAAAAAGTAGCGCAAAACCAGGACTTAATAAATACACTCAACGATGAATATGCCAAGCTGGACGAAGAACGGGATTTGAAAAACACCTGGGTAAGCCAACTCAATGCCCGGGTGAAGGAACTGCGGCGCAAGCAGGAAAGAGACAAAAATTCGGCACTGGTGCTCGAAGAAAAAGTGAAGGCGGTAATTGATGAGGAAAACCGGACACGCAATCCCATACAAAGCGACCCATTGCTGCTGAGCACGCCCACCCCTGAGGAGACCCTTTCGCTGAATAGTTTTGAAGATAACTATGGTAAACTGCCCTGGCCGCTTGAACGCGGCATTGTGTCGGCGGGCTTTGGCGAGTTGCAGCACCCCGATTTGGAAAACGTAAAGACCAACAACAATGGCATCAATTTTCTGAGCCAAAAAGGCACAGTTGCCCGGGCAGTGTTTCGGGGCGAGGTAAGCCGGGTGCTGGCAGTGCCCGGCTTCAACTATGTGGTTATCGTGCGTCATGGCGATTTCCTGAGCGTTTATTCAAACCTTGCGGAGGTGGAAGTAGAAAAGGGAATGCGCTTAGAAACAAAACAACAAATTGGCACCGTATTTACCAATAAAGAAGCCTTGAAAACAGAGTTACATTTCGAGATTTGGAAGGGTAAAGAATTGCAGAATCCCGCACTTTGGCTTGCCCCGGCACAGGCCGATGAGGCATATAAAGAATAAATTCCGATGAGTTTAACTATCTTGCGCACATCCAGCTTGTTAAACATTCTTAAAGAAAAGCAAAAATTTTGCCTTATCCGCCTAATTATAGAGATTCGTTTATGGTCTTTTTTGTATAGATAATCCAATTGAAGTTCTAATAATCAAAATGTTAAACAAGTATATCTCCACCTGCATCTGCCCGGTTTAGTCCTAACAATAATTAACACCCTAACTTCAACAGCTCTTAGCTCTTGACATCGGCTCTTTATAGTATTATCTTTGCACCCCTTTTTTCGCGAATTTAAACGCTGTATAGACGACAATATGAAACTATCTCAATTCAAATTTCACCTGCCCCCCGAACTTATTGCTAAAGAACCCGCCGCAGGCAGAGACAGCTGCCGCATGATGGTGCTCGACCGCAAAAAGAAAACCATCGAACATAAAAAGTTTACCGATATCCTCGATTACTTTGACGATGGTGATGTGATGGTGCTTAACAACACCAAAGTTTTTCCGGCACGCCTTTATGGCACCAAAGAAAAAACCGGGGCGAAAATTGAAGTTTTCCTCTTGCGCGAACTCAATCAAGAGACTCGTCTGTGGGACGTTTTGGTGGATCCCGCCCGTAAAATACGGATTGGCAACAAGCTCTATTTTGGGGAGAACGATGCTTTGGTAGCCGAGGTTATCGACAACACCACTTCGCGGGGACGCACCCTGCGCTTTTTGTTTGACGGTCCCTACTCGGAGTTTAAGAAAACCTTGCAGGAGCTCGGGAAAACACCGCTGCCCAAAACCATCGATCGCGAGATAAAACCCGAGGACGAAGATTGGTATCAAACCATATTTGCCAAGCACGAGGGTGCCGTAGCCGCGCCTACCGCCGGCCTGCACTTTAGCCGCGAACTGATGAAACGCCTGGAACTATCTGGTGTGAGCTTTGCCGAAATCACCCTCCATGCCGGACTGGGCAACTTCCGCCAGATTGAGGTGGAAGACCTCTCGAAACATAAAATGGACTCCGAAGAGCTGCTCATCAACGAACGGGCAAGCGAAATTGTGAATGCGGCCATCGACAACAAAAAAAGAGTGTGTGCCGTAGGCACCACCACCATGAAAGCCATGGAATCGTCGATGACCATCTCGCGCCACCTCAAGCCCTACGAAGGTTGGACTAACAAGTTTTTGTTTCCACCTTACGAAATAAAACTGGCCAATGCCATGGTTACCAATTTCCACATGCCCATGTCGAGCATGATGATGATGGTGGCAGCATTTGCCGGCTACGACTTATTGATGAAGGCCTACGATATTGCCATCGATAAAAAATACAAGTTTTTTACCTACGGCGATGCCATGCTCATTATATAAAACAGGAATAATATTTTTAAAGGGCTGTTATTAACGCAGCCCTTTTTTTTATGGAAAACTTTCGCACAAAATCGGTAATTATTGTTGCCGGCGGCACCGGACAACGCCTGGGTAGTGCTGTACCCAAACAGTTTTTGCTTCTTTCCGGCAAGCCGGTACTGATGCACACCATCGAAAATTTTTTTCGGTCGGTTCCACAAATCAAAATCATTTTAGTACTGCCATTCGAGCACATCGAACTTTGGAATCGGCTTATCTCAGAATATCGCTTTTTGATAGCTCATCAGCTTGTGGCCGGTGGCAAAACACGCTTCGATTCTGTGAAAAATGGCTTGGCCACATTAAATGATGAGGGGCTGGTGGCTATTCACGACGGCGTACGACCCTTAGTTTCGAAAGAGCTTATCATCCGTGGTTACGATTTGGCAGATAAGTATAGCGGATCAATTCCCGTAATTTCCCCATCCGAATCCTTGCGCAAAGTTGTGAATGGCACAAGCATCAGCCTCGACCGCGAAGCATACCGGCTGGTGCAAACACCACAAACCTTCGATACAGGTCTTATCAAAAAAGCCTATACACAGCCCTACGAAGATACCTTTACCGATGATGCTTTCGTTTTTGAGAATGACGGCAACTCTCTGGTAGTCTTTGATGGAGACAGAGAGAATATTAAGATTACCTGGTCTGTGGATATCGATTTCGCCGAAGCTGTGCTACAAAGAAGGACGAGCGAGAGGAAGGATTTAGAAAACAAGAAATGAGCGATTACGATAAAATAATATTGGGTATCGACCCAGGGACAGTAATTTTGGGTTATGGACTTATCGGGATAAAAAATAAGGACATCGCGCTTATTACGATGGGTGTGCTAAAATTATCCAAATACGACAGTCATGCGCTCAGGCTGAAAAAAATATTCGAGCGCGTTTTGGGGCTTATCCAGGAGTACAAGCCCGACCATCTTGCCATCGAGGCTCCCTTTTATGCCAAAAATGTGCAGTCGATGCTCAAACTGGGCAGGGCGCAGGGGGTGGCGATGGCCGCAGCTTTGTACCGCGATATTCCCATTAGCGAGTATGCCCCGCGCGAAATAAAGCTTTCGATAACCGGAAACGGCAACGCCTCCAAAGAACAGGTGGCTGGCATGTTGGGCAATTTTGTTGCGCTGCCGCCTAATATCGATTCGCTGGATGCCACCGATGGACTGGCAGCCGCCCTCTGCCATCATTTTAAAGATGGACGACCCGAAAGCAAAAAGAGCTACAATAGTTGGAAAAATTTCATCAGCGACAACCCCCAGCGTGTTCAAAAAAAATAAATTTCCGTTATTTGCATTTTCTAACAAAAAATGCGTTTTTCTAAACTTTAGTAAAATATCGAATATTATGATGAAAAAGATTTTGATGATTTCAATGTTTGCTGCTTTGGGGCTTTTGATGGCTTGTAACAGTGAATCAAGCAAAGAAGTAAAAAGCAAAAAGCAAGAGACTAAAAAAGAAGTAAAAAGTGAAGCGGCCGCTCCTGCAAAGAAGGTAGCGGAAAATAAGGCCGTTGAAAAGAAAGGGCAAAAAGTGCTGCTGAGCACAAAGTATGGCGATATGACGCTGCTACTTTATGATGAAACACCCCAGCATCGCGACAACTTCATAAAGCTGGTAAGCGATGGTTTTTATGATGGTACTTTGTTTCACCGCGTTATCCGCAATTTTATGATCCAGGGGGGCGACCCTGAATCGAAAGATGCTGGCCCCAATAAGCGTTTGGGTTCGGGTGGCCCCGGCTACACCATCGAGGCCGAAATAAGCCCCGAGTTTATTCACAAAAAAGGAGCACTCTCCGCAGCACGCCAGGGCGATCAGGCGAACCCCGAAAAACGTTCGTCAGGATCGCAGTTTTATGTAGTGCAGGGCAAAGCAGTTACTGCCGCCGAACTTAACCAGATGGCACCCCGCACCGGAGCTATTTACACTGCTGATCAAATTAATACCTACCTTAAAGTAGGCGGAACTCCCTTTCTGGATAATCAATATACCGTGTTTGGCGAAGTGATTGACGGCCTTGATGTAATCGACAAGATTGCCGCCGTAAAAACTCAGCCTGGTGACCGCCCCGTGGAAGATGTAAGCATGACTATGAAATTAATTGAAAACTAAACCCAAAATAATTTATCAATATGAAAAAGACACTTTTAATGTTAAGCCTTGCTGTAATAATGGTATTGCAGCTAAATGCCCAGGAATCAATAACTAAATTTATTATCCACACCGAATACGGCGATATGAAGGGCTTCCTTTATAATGATACACCGCAGCATCGCGATAATTTCATCAAGCTCGTAAACGAAGGTTGGTACGAAGGTTCCATCTTTCACCGCGTGATTCAGGATTTTATGATCCAGGGTGGGCAAGGTGCCGATGGGAAGGTAGATCCGGGTTACACGGTTCCCGCCGAGATTTTACCCAATCATTTTCACAAAAAGGGAGCTTTGGCAGCCGCACGCATGGGCGACCAGGTAAATCCTACCAAAGCCTCCTCAGGCTCGCAGTTTTATATTGTAGAGGGCAACATCTACAACGAGCCTACGCTGAAAAACATGGAAGCACAAAGCGGCAAATCGTTTAACGAAGAGCAAATCAAGGCCTATACCACCGTTGGTGGAACACCGCATCTGGATGGTGCCTACACCGTTTTTGGCCAAATTGCCGATGGTTTTGGTGTTATCGACAAGATAGCCGCCGTAAAAAAAGCCCCGGGCGACAAACCCGTGAAGGATGTAAAAATGACCATCGAAATTGTAGAATAGGGTTCGTGTAGAGACAATTCATGAATTGTCTGATTCATGAATTGTCTTTTTATGAATTGTCTGATGCGCGAATTGCCTGATTCATGAATTATTTAATCCCATAAAATAGGGTAGTAATGAAGAGTAAAATAGACGAAATATTAAAAGAGGTTCAGAATTTTTCGACCGATTCCCTGGAGAAATTAGAGGAGTTCAGGATTCAATACATCAGCAAAAAGGGAAAAATCCCCGCCTTGTTTGGCGATTTCAAAAACGTGGCTCCCGAGCAACGTAAGGAGGTAGGCCAGCTATTGAACGATTTGAAAAACAAAGCACAGGACAAGCTCAACGAAATAAAAGAAAACCTTTCGAGCCAAAGCCAGAAAAGCGATGGAGATAACATCGACATGAGCCGTCCGGTGGAGTTTCGGGAACTGGGTACACGTCATCCCCTGTCGATCGTGCGTCGGCAGATCCTGGATATTTTTGCCAGGATAGGCTACACCGTTGCCGAGGGCCCAGAGATCGAAAACGACTGGCATAACTTTTCGGCACTCAACTTCCCCGAAGAGCATCCGGCGCGTGATATGCAGGACACCTTTTTTATCAGCGACAACAAAACGCCCGCACTCGAAAAAGTAGCCCTGCGCACCCATACCTCCTCGGTGCAGGTGCGTGTTATGGAAAACCAAAAACCACCCATTCGCGTGGTAGCTCCCGGTCGTGTTTTTCGCAACGAAGCCATCTCGGCCAGGGCGCACTGTATCTTTCATCAAATCGAAGGGCTTTACATCGATCGCGATGTATCCTTTGCCGACCTCAAGCAAACGCTCTATTACTTTGCCCGCGAATTTTTTGGTGAAGACACAAAGGTTAGATTCCGGCCTTCGTATTTTCCCTTTACCGAGCCCTCGGCCGAGATGGATATTTCGTGCAAGATATGCGGCGGCTCAGGCTGCAAGATATGCAAATACTCGGGCTGGGTAGAAATACTGGGCTGCGGCATGGTGGATCCCAATGTGCTGGATAGTTGTAACATCGACAGCAAAGAATTTACCGGGCTGGCCTTTGGCATGGGCATCGAGCGGATTACCATGCTCAAATATCAGATTGATGACCTGCGGCTGTTTTTTGAAAATGACCAGCGCTTTTTACGCCAGTTTGAGGGGGCTGTATAAATGCGCTTCGCGCGTATTTGGTAGTAATTTATGGTGATTTGCGCTACGCGCGTAATTTGTAGTAGTTTTTTGTTATCTGACACCAGCCAGCGAGGATTGTCTTTAGTGATTCGAGCCTGTTGAAAACGGGGTAACTCATTCCATTTGATATCCAACTATTTATATTCAATTTGTGCCTTCAAGTTAAAGCCACCTTCAAAGTGCCGAAAATCAATAATCTCATACGATTCAATAATCCGGCTTTTCTCAAGCAACTTTAAAATGTCCCTTTTCAATAACTAACCTATCGCTTATTTTTTTTCAAGAAAAGACAATTAAACCGAAAGTTATTTCCACCAAACCCGCATGTTGTTTGGGGGCATTGGCTCAATGTAGAGATATTGTGGGGTTGCTGGTTTTTTAGTAGGGATTTGTTGTGTGATTATCCTAAAACATTAAAAATCACCCCGTGAATTGTGTTTAGAAATAGGGCATAGTGCAATGGTTCGCACTACTGCCAGGAGTAATTCACGGGGTGATTATTCCATAACCGAACTTCTAAAATCATATTATAAGTAATTCACGGGGTGTCTGTATCTCTAGTCCGGTGGTAAGGGTTGCAACCCCTTATCTTCGTTTGGGGCTGCGAACCCCTGCCCTACTTCTTCAGCGAAGCTTTAGTAAACTTATAGGGCGGTATTTCTACATCAAATTCAATTTCCAATACCACAAAGTCGGTTCCTTTGCCATCTTTTAGCATGTCTTTATAATTCATTTTGGTGGGATACCATCGGCCAGAAATTTTCTTAATATCGGTCATCTCGGTCTTTTTGAGCAACTGCCCGCTCTTTATAATACTCCCCGTTATTTAGACCACAGGTTAAGGTGAGAAAACACTAATTTT
>CAZGAO010000081.1:0-24058 GCA_964523795.1 uncultured Lentimicrobiaceae bacterium | reverse complement strand
CACACTAATGCAAAATTAAACATCCCCCAAAATTATTTATGACCTGGTTGGTAGAAGGGATACCAGACAACTACAAAAAATATCAATAAATACTCATATCTCGAAAATGGAAAGATTATCGAAAGTAATAATTGCTTTTTCTCAAACAATGATTACAAAGTATTTGAATTAGTTTTTGGTGTGACAAATAAAATATTTAATCCTGTATCCTTGATTCAAAAATGATAATTATAAATACCATTAAAAATGACACCTAAAGAAACATTAAATCTATTTGATGAAAAGTATGACAGATTAGAGTATTCAAGTCTAATTCGTTTCATGAGCAATCCCGGTTGGAAATTTTCATTTGATTTTAAAACAAATGCACCAAAGTCAGATGCAATTTTACCCGATTTAGAAAATATAGAGAGCTATATTCTGAATTTTCGCTTTTTCATACAAGATAATGAACCTATTTCACTTCATAATCTTAGAAATTTTTATGAAACGCATTCTCATGACAAAGAGATAAATGAAAAATTCTCTGAATTGCGAAGCATCTTAAATTCTGAGCTCGATAAATCATGGCCATTTCTTTTTAATGGCAAAAGATTAACTTTTCGGAATATTTTTGAAGGATTCATTTATTCTAAATTAGCTCATAGTAAAGTAGAAAGCCATAAATTTTTTAATAACTTAACCAAACACTCTTTTGGGTATTATCTGGCACTTGATTATTTTTTGCGTTGTATCAACTTAAAACACGATATTCTTACAATGATTAAGCATCTGAATAAAACTGCTTTTGCTGATTTAAAAACAAATTAAACTAATACGTCTGGATAGATTATGACAGTTTGAAATGTTGATAAGATTGAAATATATATAAACGCCCAGTGCATAACAGCAAATCATGGCTCACAGCCGTTTAGCGGTCATCTGGAGAAATGATAGGAAAACGAAACATACGGAACACAAAAACCTTCCGGCAATTGGGCGGCTGCGGGTCATATTTGCGAAACGTTGAACTAAACCGCCCCCTATCTGAGGCGGTGATTTTTGTTATTTTTAGGGTATCGAATTCTAAAATATAACAAAATGGAAAATTCAGATTTAATGCTTATCCAGCGGATGATCCAAAATCAGATACTTCGGCATTATGGCACAATGCAATATGGCCACCAAGCTGGCACAGTGCTTCGAGCTATTGGAAAAGGCGGCTTACTATCCACAATTGCAGGGACTGCCCGCCATTGAGGTTTTGCAGATGGTAACGGGAAAGGATCCCTTTGTTTGTCCGCATTGCAAAAAAGGAAGGATGCAAGCCCTTGGTTTATGGATGAATAAACATGTTGAACCCGGACAAGGCAGAAATGCTTTGCCCCGATCTTTAAAATAATTTAATCATCAAATGAGGTAAAATATCATCATGGAAAAAGTACGTCTGAATGTTAGCAATTTTCATTCAAAATCTTTGGCCACAAGGATAAATGCAATTCACTTTGCCAAAATCCTTAACGGCTTCACCACTCTTCAAACAAGAGAGGTAGCAAGAATGCCCATAGCAGGCCAGCATAGTTCAACTTTGTTTAATCCATCATTCTTCCATAAGAGCTTATGCAAAAAGTTTCCCCCTTTTTCTTTCCCGTTTCGTATTTTTCAATACTTTTGGGGGAACGATTGATAAAATACTTAAATGTTAGCATCTATTAACAAAAAAAAGAAAAAATCATTATGAGTTTAAATGTATTGTTAGAGAAAATAAAACAGAAACTTGTTGAAGATATAAATATTTCATTGCTTAATGTAGATGGCTTTGACTTTTCTGGATGTACAGTTAGAAATGTAATTTTCGCTACAGATAATCAACAAGATAGAAAAATAAAAAATATTAATTTCAAGGATTCGATATTAGAGGATGTTTCATTTGATGGTGCAATTCTTGAAAGTTGTAATTTTGATCAATCAAAACATATTAATAAGACTAGCCTTTCTAGAGTATCTTTCAAAAAATGTATAATGATTGGTTGTAGATTTCGAAAAGCTTCAATATCGTGGAGCGATTTTAGGTATTCAGAAATAAGCCAGGTAACTTTCGAAGAATCTAAAATAGACTTTTGTGATTTTTATAGGACTTTTTTCTTAGGTGTGGGAATTTTTCGAAAATCTTCAATAAGAAATAGCAGTTTTTATTATACCTATTTTGATGAAGGTTCAACAATAAGAAAAGAGAATATTGCTGAAGGAAAGATTTTACAACAAAACAAATCTATTTACAGTAAATTTTTGATTGATTGGAATGCTTTAGGGACAGGAGAAAGAAAGAATAATCAACTGAATAGCAAATCTGATTGGAGTCCAGAAAACTCATTAAAAGATCGTTTTACTGATGCGGAAGACATTTTTAAAAGTCTTAATGGCTTATGGATGAGTAAAGGGTTTTTAGGAGATGCTAATTGGGCTTATGTGCAAGGCAAAAAAATGGAACGCAAACGTATGATTGCTGAATTAACTTATGGTAAGTACTCTTTCTCTAAAAGACTAATGAAGGTAATGGTTATTTTTTTAAATTTTCTATTGGATATATTATTTGGATATGGTGAAAGTATAGGTAAAATGATTCTTACCTATATTCTTGTTATCATTTCATTTGCCTATATTTATTATGCGTCTCAAGATGTTTCCATACAATCATATGTTTTAGCCATTGGTGTGAGTTTTAAAAATATGGTGGCAATGTCACCCGATGAAGTTAAAAACATATCACCATTTCTAGACTTCCTAAATGTTATTCAAACAACTATTGGAATACTCTTAACAGGAATATTTGGTTTTATTTTAGGTAATAAAATTAGAAATCAATAACAGATGCAAACAAAGTGTAAGTGTAATGCGAGTTTCAGCGGGTAATTCAACCGCAGTTCACTGTTGCAACACCGCCAATTCGTCTTTGACGATTGACGGAAATAATGAAAATATGAATAAACGAATTGGCTCTGTGCGGTTTTGAAAGTTCATTTCGTTTAATCCCGCACTCCACATACACAAACCGTTAAAAAATCTGACTTCAAGGCATAGTCTGTTAACCTAAAAAAGCATTGATAATGCAATTAATCGCTCAATGCTTATTCATTTTATAATTTTTTACCCTAAATTTTCTCGGTGGTTCGCAAATCATTTATTATTTTGCAAACGCTTGTTTTAACAAAAAAAATACAAAGCCATGAAACGAATGCTGTTTGCACTTTTAGTTTTAAGCTTGGGCCTCGCAGGTGCCTTGGTTTTTAACTCCTGCTCCACGGTTCCTATCACCGGAAGGCAGCAATTTAATCTGATTCCCGAATCGCAGCTCATGGCCATGAGCCTGACCAACTACGATGAATTTTTGCAGGAGCACCCCCTGTCGAACGACCGCCAAAAATCGAATATGGTAAATGAAGTGGGCAACCGAATTGCCAAGGCCGTTGCCAGCTACATGGACCAGGAGGGTTTAGGCAGCCGGATAGCGGGATACCAATGGGAATTTAATCTTGTGGACGAGGATATGCCTAATGCCTGGTGTATGCCAGGCGGCAAGGTGGTGGTGTATAGCGGCATATTGCCCTACACCCAAAACCCAGCCGGACTGGCCGTGGTGATGGGGCACGAAATAGCACACGCCATCGCCAGGCATGGCAACGAGCGCATGAGCCAGGCCATCCTTATCGAAACCGGAGGCATGGCTTTGGCCGCCGCCATCGACCAGAAACCCGAAGAAACGAAGGGGCTTTTTATGATGGCATACGGCGTGGGTACTTCGGTGGGCGTGAGCATCCCCTACTCGCGCGCCCACGAAAGTGAGGCCGACAAACTGGGATTGATATTTATGGCCATGGCAGGCTACAATCCGCAGGAGGCCGTTGATTTTTGGGGACGCATGGCACAGTCGGGCGGACAAAAACCCCCGGAATTTTTGAGCACCCACCCTTCCGGCCAAACACGCATTGCCGACTTGCAGGCATTTATGCCCGAAGCCATGAAATATTATAATACAAAAAAATAAACAGTAACCAACCTTTCTATTATGCACGAACTCATCCTTTTTAGCACCACCGTTTTCATGGGCTTTTTTGCCATTATGAATCCCATCGCCAACACCTCCATTTTTATTGGCCTCACCGAATCCAACGATGCGGGCGAGAAACGTAGCATCGCATTTAAATCGCTGCTGTATGCCTTTATCATCGTGGCTTCGTTTAGCGTGGCCGGACATTTTATCTTTCAGCTTTTTGGCATTACCCTGCCCGCATTCAAAATTACCGGTGGTATTTTGCTTTTTATGGTAGGCTATAATCTGGTGCAGGGCAAGGAATCAAAAGTGCATCATCCCGATGACGAAACCAAGGAAAAGATTAAAAACCTTCACGAACAAAATCAGGTCAACATTGCTATTTCGCCCTTAGCCATTCCCATTTTGGCGGGGCCGGGAACCATTTCGACAGCCATGAATTTTGTGGGCTCCGCTCCCAGCCTAAGCCATATCATTATTGTAATTGCGGCATTCGCGCTCTTGTGCCTTATCACCTTTTTTATGTTTGTTTATGGCGAAAAGCTCCTCCACTTTTTGGGCAAGGGCGTGGTAAATGTTATCACCCGCATCATGGGGCTTATCCTGGCGGTAATTGCCACACAAATGCTTATCGGTGGAATTTATGGAGCCATTAGCTTTTATCATAATTAAGGTACAAACCAATTGAAACAGCATCATTATAATGGATCATTTTTTTGATCTTAAAATTTTTAAACACCTCCTACCCCTGTTATCAAACAATTCGCGGGATTGTAAAAAGTTGAAAGGTGAATTTTATGAAGAAAAATTTGGTGGGATAGAAAAAACTGTTTTACTTTGACCGACCGTTCAATCATAAATTATATGCCACGTACTCCTGAACAATTTAAAGAAATTAGGGAAGAAAAGAAACTGTTGATTATCAACACTGCTTTGGAACTTTTTGCATCAAAAGGATTTCATGGGGCTTCGATAAGTATGATAGCAGAGGCCGCCGGAATTTCAAAAGGCTTGATCTACAATTATTTTTCGAGCAAAGAAGCCTTGGTGATTGAATTGATGAAATCAGGTTTCCTGGATTTAATGTCCTCCTTCGATCCAAACCATGATGTAATCCTCACCAGCGATGAACTTAAATATTTCATTATTAATGTAATGAAAAATACTACCGAAAAATGTCATTTTTGGAGGCTATATTTTTCGGTGATATCACAACCCATTGTCAATGATGTAGCATTTGGTGAGATTATGGAAATTGCAATACCTTTTTTTAAAATCCTAACTGAATATTTTACCAGAAAAGGCTACAAAAACCCGGAATCGGAAGCGAGGTTTTTTGCTGCAGTTTTGGATGGGATTACCTTAAATTATGTATTCGATCCCGAAATTTTTCCATTGGATGATTCCGTTAACAGGATTCTTGAAATTTATAATCTTAGCGAAACAAAGAATTAATCAAACCTCAAAAACAATTAAAATTTCTATGAAAAAGATAGCATTTTTATGTTTCATCATTTTTGGCACAATGAGCCTTTTTGCCCAGGATGCCAAAGAGATTATACAAAAAGCAAACGACCTTTCGCTTGGAACCACAAGCCAGGGCGAAATGACCATGACCATCGAACGGCCTTCGTGGTCGCGCACTGTTTCGATGAAATCGTGGTCGAAGGGCAGCGATTATTACCTGATTTTAATTACCGACCCGGCCCGCGACAAAGGCCAGGTATTCCTGAAAAGCGGCAACGATATGTGGAACTGGATGCCAGCCATCAGCCGCATGATAAAGCTGCCACCTTCGATGATGAGCCAGTCGTGGATGGGTTCCGACTTTACCAACGATGACCTCGTAAAAATGAACTCCATCGTTGATGACTACACTCACAAAATTTTAGGCGAAGAAAACATCAACAACCTCGACTGCTACAAAATTGAACTCATCCCACATGAAAACGCAGCCGTAGTATGGGGGAAAATTATTATGTGGATTGCCAAAGATGAATACTTCCAGATGAAGGCCGAATATTATGATGAGGATATGGCATTGGTCAATACCCAAACTTCAAGTCAAATTACCCAGTTCAACGACCGTAAAATCCCCACCCACATGGAGATGATTCCTGCTGATAAAGAAGGAAACAAAACCATCCTCGACATGAAAAATATGATTTTCAATAATGACATTCCGGATAACTTCTTCTCGCAGCAGAACATGAAACGGGTGAAATAGGAGAAAGAGTTCATGGTTCATAGTTAATTGTTAATAGTTTAATAATGTAATAGTAATTAGTTAAAAAAAAGATCAATTAGCTATAAATTCAAAAACCTTCAACTTAACAACAATCCAATAACAATTAACTTTCACAGATGAAAAACTACATGAAAATAGCCTGGCGGAATCTTTGGCGCAACAAACGGAGGACCATGATTACAATAGCATCCGTATTTTTTGCCATATTTCTTGCCCTGCTCATGCGATCGATGCAAAATGGCACCTACGGATTAATGGAACGTGATGCCATCAGAAACTCAACGGGTTTTATCCAGATTCATGCGCCAGGATACTGGGACAATAAAACCATCGACAACACTTTTGTCAACTCCCAAAAACTGATGGCTGAGGTAAAATCCAACCCTAACATTACCATGGTTATTCCACGCCTTGAGTCCTTCGCACTGGCTTCTACCGGAAATATTACCAAAGGAATCGGGCTTATTGGGACACAGCCTGAAATTGAAAACCAAATTACCAAACTCAACGAAAGAATTGTTGAAGGCAAATATTTTAATTCCGATGTTGATAATGGAATTTTACTTGGCGATGATTTGGCAAAATACCTCGGGGTAAAAGTGGATGATACCCTTGTTTTATTGTCGCAGGGTTTTCATGGTATTACCGCCGCCGGAGAATACCAGGTGAGGGGCATTATTCATTTCCCTTCACCTGAGATGAATAAACAACTAATTTACATGACACTCAGCGCGGCACAGTATTTTTATGCTGCCGACAACAGGCTTACCTCCTACTCCATCATGCTCGACAAACCGGACGAGATGAATAAAACTTTCGCACAACTCAATGGCGAATTTGGAAAAGATTATGAAATAATGCCCTGGGGTGAAATGATGGTAGAGCTTAAACAACAAATCGAAAGCGATAACATAAGCGGCATGTTTATGCTGGCTATACTTTACGTGGTGGTTGCTTTCGGCATATTCGGCACCATCCTGATGATGACCCATGAGCGCCGCCGCGAATTTTCGGTTATGATCGCTATTGGCATGCAGCGCTATAAGCTTTCGCTTATTGTATTTTTCGAGACCATTTACATGGGATTGATGGGCGTATTATTTGGTGTCCTGGCGGCAGCCCCTATCGTTTACTACTTCTATACCAGCCCTATCCCTTTGGAGGGAGAAATGGCTAAGGCAATGGAAGAGTTCAACGTGCAGCCCATATTGCCCTTTGCCTTTGAGGGCAGCATTTTCTTGTCGCAGGCCATTATAGTTTTCATTCTAACTGTAATCATCGCTTTCTATCCATTTATCAATATCAGCAAATTTAAGCTCTCAAGTGGCCTAAGAGCCTAACGAAATCATTTAAAACTAATAACAATGTTAGCAAAACTCTCATGGAGAAATATTTGGCGAAATAAGGTGAGAAGCCTTGTCGTAATTTTTGCCATTGCAGTAGGGCTTACCGGCGCAATCTTCATTACCGGTATGATGAACGGCCTGGTTTCGCAGCAAACCACCAATTCGATAAATAGTGATATTTCGGATATCCAGATTCACAATCCCGGATTTTTGGAAAATAATAGTCCAAAGTTTTTAATTGATGATGCCGATCAAAAAATCAAAACCATAAAATCAAATACTTTGGTTACTGAGGCATGTTTCCGTAGCAAATCAACGGCAATGGCAAGCACAGCAAGCAAAGGAGCCGGGGCTACCATTTATGGCATCATCCCTTCGATGGAGAAAAAAGTAACTTCCATTCACGAAAATATTGTGCAGGGAGATTATTTTGAAACGGAGAGCAAGAGCCAGCCCATCGTGATAGGCGAAAAACTTGCGCATAAACTCAATGCTGATTTAGGCAAAAAAATAGTCATCACAGCACAGGCACTCGATGGAGAAATGAGTTGGTCCTTGTTTAGGGTGGTGGGGATTTATAAAACCAACGATTCGCGCTTCGATGAAACAAACGTATTTGTTCAAAAAGAAGATTTGGACAAAGCCCTTGGAATTGGGAATGACCAAGCCAACGAAATTGCCATTCGCACAACAAGCCAAAATAATGCTGTTTCAGTTGCAAAAACGTTACAAACAGCTTTCCCCAAATTAATTGTACAGTCGTGGCGTGAAATCCAACCTTCGCTGATTGTTATGATAACCATGATGAACCAGTTTGGCTATTGGCTTTTGATTATCATCTTGTTTGCACTCATATTTGGCATTATCAATACCATGCTCATGGTAATTATGGAACGGAAAAGGGAGCTTGGAATGTTGATGTCGGTGGGGATGAATAAGCGGAGGGTATTTTGGATGATCATGCTCGAAACTACGATGCTATCGCTGGTAGGCGCAATTTTGGGTTTAGTTATCAGCCTAACATTGATGCAGGTATTTGGAAACACAGGTATCAATTTTGCCTCCTGGGCTCAAGGCCTTGAATCTTTGGGATACAGTTCGTTCATTTATCCTTATGTAAGTTCTGATTTTTACATTACTGTAACCATCCTCGTGATTTTCACTGCAATTATTGCTTCCATCTGGCCCACGCGGAAAGCTTTAAAACTGAACCCGGCAGAGGCAGTGAGAGCAGCGTAAAGATAAAAGCCCCGAAAAATAGAAAATCTTTGATTTTCGTAATTTTTCGAGGATGCACGGGCGAAGCCCGGCATTGAAAATTGAAAGTTTTAAAAGCAAATTTTTCCAATTTTTAGTATCTAATTTCCAACATCTAAAATCTAACATCTAAATTCTAAAATCTAAAATCTAAACTCTAAAATCTAACATCTAAACTCTAACATCTAAAATCTAAAATCTAACATCTAAAATCTAAAATCTAAAATCTAAAATCTAACATCTAAATTCTAAATTCTCCACACCAATGAATGTAATCGAAATAAAAAATCTTCATAAAACGTACAACGAAACGCAAGTTCCCGTAAAGGCAGTCAATGGTATAGATTTGCAAATTGAGGCCGGCGAATTTACGGCCATTGTTGGCCCATCGGGTTGTGGCAAAACAACATTGATGAATATGATTGGTGGCCTCGATAAACCCACGGAAGGGGCGGTTGCAATTGATGGCCAGCAACTCAAAGATTTAAAATCTACTCAGCTTATCGATTTCAGGTTGCACAATATCGGGTTTGTCTTCCAGGCCTACAACCTTTTACCGGTACTCACGGTGAAAGAAAACATAGAATTCATCATGCAGTTGCAAGGCAGAAGTCGGAAAGAGTGCGAAACCCGGGTGGATGAAATGCTTAAGGCCATTGACCTTTCAGACAAGAAAAATCAGAGGCCCAATCAGCTTTCGGGTGGACAGCAGCAGCGTGTTTCGGTGGCGCGAGCACTGGCATCAAAGCCAAAATTTATCCTTGCCGATGAACCCACTGCTAACCTGGATTCCAAATCCACTGCTGACTTGCTTGAGTTAATGGAAACACTTAACCGTGAAGAAAACATGACTTTTATTTTTTCCACCCACGATGAACGCGTGATGAAAAAAGCCCGCCGCCTGATCACGCTCGAAGATGGGAAAATTGTAAAAGATGTCAGGGTTTAATTAGTGTCTGTCCACAAAGTCTATAATTTTTTGATTTAAGATTGAGGATTTGAGATCGGAGATTTTAGATTGTGCTGAATAACACCAACATCTTAAATCTAAAATCATTAATCTGAAATCGTATATTTTTCTAACTGTTACTTTAAAGACGGACACTAATTAGCATAATTTCACCTTAGTGAAACTCAGTGCCCCAGTAATAAAAAAAAGAAACACTAAGGGGAAAATTAAATAGCACAATGCGGCTACTTTTAAAATATCGTAAAGAACATGAGAAAATTATTCTTTTTCATTAGTTTTTCAATGCTATTCCCCCATCTAATTTATGGACAGGAAAAGGAAAAACCCGACTTTGGAAACTTTTCGCTGAAAGGGCACCTGCAATACCTCGAAAATGTCTGGATTCAGCCCGCCTCCGAAAAATGGGCAACCATGGGTTCATTAAACAACCGGCTGGATTTTGAATGGTACAAGGGTGCATTTGAAGCAAATATTGGCTTGCGAAATACCATCAATTACGGGCAAATGGTTTACGACTATTACCCCTACCTCGCCGAACAGGCCAGGCAAGACTATGGGTTTATGAACCTAAGCAAACAATGGGTCAGCGACTCATCCTATTATTTCAATTCAACCATCGATAGGGCAAACCTTAGTTTTACCCACAAAAACCTTGAAGTAATTGCCGGCCGCCAGCGCATTAACTGGGGCACCAACCTGGTGTGGAATCCCAACGACATTTTTAACACCTTCAATTATTTTGATTTCGATTATGTGGAGCGCCCGGGTTGTGATGCCTTAAAAGTTCAATACTACACAGGAATGGCTTCATCGGCAGAATTGGCTTGGAAAATCGATAAGGACAAAAACCACACCCTTGCAGGAATGTACAAATTCAATAAATGGAACTACGACTTTCAATTCCTTGGCGGCTATATGAGTAACGACATTGTGCTGGGGGCAGGATGGTCGGGGCAGGTAAAAGGTGCAGGCTTCAATGGCGAAGCTACCTGGTTTATCCCAGGCGAAGTACCAAAAGGGGGAAACGACTATAGCGTTTTTGTCGCCTCAGCGGGTGCTAACTACACTTTTACGAACAGCCTGTACATCCACGCAAGTGCCATATACAACAGCGATGGAACTACAGGAAATGCTTATCCCGGAAATAGTATTATAATCGATCGCGACATAAGTGTAAAAACACTCACGCCTTCAAGAGCCGAAATATTTGGTGAAGCAGCCTATCAAATCACGCCCTTAATAAGAGGAACAATTGCCGGGATAATGAATCCTTATGATGGTTCAGCTTTTATTGGTCCATCCCTTGATATTTCTCTAACTGATAATATTGGAGTATTACTTATCGGACAATTATTTTTTGGGGATAAACAAACCGAGTACGGTGAAATGGGGCAACTGGTTTATGGCAGGTTAAAATGGAGCTTTTAAAACCAGCCCTTGTTCGCGTTAAAAACAACAGATGCCGTGCTCAATAATAATTTATCCTTTTTTTAATTTGTTGAATTTTTTGTAATTATCCGGGCTTCCGTTTACCTGTTTTCCCATTGGGCTACTTTTAGTCTTAGCGTATCGGTGTATCCAAAATGATAGCTACGGTTAGGAATCACCCTTCCTTCCGCATCCAGCTCTTCGTTTTCCCAGCTTCCCAGTGTAAATTTAAACTCAATTTTATCGCTTCGTCGTGGGATGGTGATGTAATATTCGTTTTTTAGATTTTTGTTAAGGATGTAATTTGCACTGCCCGGATTCCAGTTGTTGAAGCTACCTGCGATATAAATACGATCGTTAGAAGCAGTATTTTTGGGGACATTTTCGAGAACAATCACCACACGCTGCTGGTCGATGCGTGGCAGGTCGATCCAGTTGGCAATTTCAATTTTTGCGGTATCGTTGCCCTGGTATTCAAACTGCCGGTTGGCAATTTCCAGGCCGGCCTCATCCGCCTCCTGCGTGTCCCAGCCGCCGCGTGTAACTTTGTATTGTATGCTGCGCAAGGCCTCGTCTAGCGTGAGGAAATATTTGCCCTCCTGATTTTTGCTGAAACGATATTTGCGCTGTCCCGCCCTCCAGTTGTTGAAGGAGCCGGCCAGGTACAAATCATCGCTTTCCGGAGTAGTCGGGGGCATCTTGTCCACCAGAATTGTGTAGGTGGGTTGCTTAACGTGCGTTTGATCGAGCCATCCGGCAATGGATAAATGCACCGTATCCTCGCCTCCGAAAGCATACTTTCGGTTACTCATTTTATAACCCAGCACATCCACTTCCTCTTTGGACCAGTCGCCACGGCTGATTTTATACTCAACAGCATCATCGGTGCGCAGCAGGTTATATTCGAATTTCCCCTGGGCATTTTTCCTGAATTTGTATTTGTTGTCCTTGGGATACCAGCCGTTGAAACTTCCGGTTAAAAAAATTGACTCACCTGCGGGAGTTTCTAAGGGGATTCGATCCAAAATAATGGTAAGCCGATCCTGGATGTTTTCTGTCATATCCTCCCAATTTTCGACATCGATAAAAAGGGTGTCTGTCATTCCAAAGCGAACTTGTCGTTTTTCCATTTCCAGACCATACTTGTCGGCTTCGGCGGTGAGCAAATTGCCACGGGTAACTTTAAATTCCAGCAAACGGTCGATTCCCTTGCGGGGGATTTTTAGCATAAATTTGCCGCTGGCCTTGTCGCGGTGCAGGAAGGAGGTACTGTCGGGATCCCATTCGTTAAAATTCCCAGCCAAAGCAATAGGCTCATCTTCGGGGGTATTTTCGGGGATGTTTTGCAGCACAATGGTAAGCTCGGGGCAATTCACTGCTTCGGCATCTTTCCAGCTTAATACTTCTATTTTAATGGTATCGCCACTGCTGTAATCGAAACTTCGGTTCTCGATTTCGTAGCCACAAATATCTGTTTCCACACTCGACCACTCGCCACGGGTGATTTTAAATTCGAGATGACCGAAACCGCCAGGCAGGCTGTAGTAATAATTGCTGTCAGATCCCATCTCAAAGGTGTAACGCACATCGCCCGGATCCCAACGGTTAAAATTTCCGGCGATAAAAAGCCGTGCTCCGGCGGGCGTGTTTTCGGGCACTTTCTCAACCATCACCACCGGACGCTTGCAGGCAAACATGAGTAGCAAAGGCAAGAAAAATAAAAACCGAAAACGGCTGATTGTGCGTATTTTGTGGGTTAAAAACATTAAGATAATTATTAAAATTCATTTGTGTTGAGGAGAACGTTTTCCCCAACTTTTTGTCACGCCAAAGGCGTGGTAAAAAGTTGGGATTGCGTCTGTATTCCTTTTTCCCCGGGTTAAAACCCGGGGCAATTCATTCAATCCCGGGGCAATTCATTAAAACCCGGGGCAAAATAAAAATCTGTATTTTATGAAAAGATATCATCAGCGATCCATCCAGCCCATAAATTCGGCAACCTTAGCCCGGCTTATCAAAACTTCCTTTTTCAATTCAGGTTTCAACTCCAGTTTCAGGCGGCTGTTCAAATATTTATAAACTTTGTGGATAGCACAAATATGGGCAAGCACCGAGCGATTGAGCCTGAAAAAATACTTGGGGTCGAGCAGCGAATCCAGTTCCTCAATCGAATAATCGATAATGTAGCGGTTTCCGGCTTTATTAATCAAAAACACCACATTGTCCTCGGCATAAAAATAGGCCAGTTCTTCGATAGGGACGTATTTTATCTGATCGCCAACCCTGGCCACAAAGCGCGACTTGTACTCTGTTTTTCCGAGATTTAGCAAACCCTCCAACTGATTTTTGCTGATGTTCACACTTTCGCTGTCGGATTTTCCGAATTGCTTGCGCAGGCCTTCGTACTTGCTGATGGCTCGCGTCAGCTCGTTTATCTTGATGGGTTTCAGCAAATAGTCGATGCTGTTGAGTTGAAAAGCCTGCACGGCATACTGGTCGTAGGCTGTAGTAAAAATTACGGGAGCCTTCACCTCCACCCTTCTAAAAATATCGAAGCTGATGCCATCGGCAAGCTGAATGTCGAGGAAGATCAAATCCGGGGGCGCATTTTCGCTAAGCCAGGCCACCGAATCTTCCACAGTATCAATCATGGCAAGGATTTCAAACTTTCCCTTGGCCATTTTTAGCAAGCGCTGCAACTCCTTTTGTGCAAAGGGTTCATCTTCGATGATAAGTATTTTCATGTTTCATTAATTATTAATACACAATTACAAATTCGTTAGCTACGACATTTCTACCAGTCGCTCAGCTTGTTAGCCCTGGCATCGAGCAGGGGTAGTTTTACAATAAATTCTGTATCCGTTTGCTCGACAATTAATGGCCGGTCGCTAAGTATGGCCAGCCTGCTGCGAATGTTATCCAGACCTATGCCTGCCGAATAGCTGTTTTGTACCTTTACTTGCCGATTGTTTTTTACTACCAACACATTATCGATTTGGGTGTAAATTTCAATTTTCAAAGGCTTCTTCGCCGACACTACATTATGCTTTACGGCATTCTCGATCAAAATCTGCAAAACCAGGGGCGGGACTACCTTATCCTCGAAACGGCCATCGATATTTAATTCAAAAGTAATTTTGTCTTCAAAACGCAGGCTGAGCATGTAAATGTACGAACGAGTAAAGTCCAGCTCCTCGCGCAGGCTCACGATTTCCGACTTACGCTTTTCGAGCATGTAGCGATACACTGCCGACATTTCGCGCACATAGTTGGAGGCCGTATCCTGGTTTTGGTAAATCAAACCCGAGAGCGTGTTCAGGCTGTTGAACAAAAAATGTGGATTGACCTGCATGCGCAGCATCTCGAACTGGGTCTCTAAATTTTCTTTTTTAAAACGTTCGATCTCGGCCTGCGAAAGCCGCCATTTATCCAAAAGATGAATCCCCATATCGATAAAAACCAACAAGAGCGTAATAAAGAAAAAGAAGACCCCGATCACCATCTCATCCAGCAGGCGAACAAAGCCCGAGGGAAAAATAAAAATATTGATAAGATTGCGAATCCCCATCACCGCAATCATCACAAAAAAGACAATCGAAAAAATCTGCAGGTAAAACCTCCCGCCCGGCGATTGTTCCCAACTCAAAGTTCGGTTCATCCATGCGGCCATTTTTACCAGCCCATACATCACACCAAACGAAATGGCTATGGAGAACAAATAGTTTTGTAAACTACCGAAAAGCGCGTGGTTGCGATAAATAAGACTGAAAATCACATCCAGCGAAAACTGAAAAAAGCAGCCCAGAAAGATAATCAGTGATAACCAAAGCCACTTATTTTTGTACAAATATTCAAACATGCGTGTTGTCGCGGTTTTTATTTCAATAAATAAAAAAACAAATTTGTAAAAAATTAGGCTACCAAATGCATTTATGCTTGTAAATATAGCAAATCAATTTTTTGAACTGCGCGCAAAAGTAGATAGTAATCTGGCGTTAATGTAAATTAAAACTGCGAAATGCAAATTTAGAATGGTGAGATTGAAGCTGACGAATGTGAAGTAGATTCTACAAAAAAAGGGAATAAACTATATCTCCTTACGAACGTCCCTTTTCGTTTAGGATTTTGCTTTGGTGCTTGAGTGTGCGCAGAATTAAAACCACGATAAGCGTGATGGCCAAAACGATATTGCTGGTGCGGTAGAGCTCGAATTGCTGACTTTGAAAGTAAAACCTGAGATTATCGATAAAAGCAAAGGCAAATACCGTAGCCAAAACGCCGGAGTATTCGCGCCTCAGCACCGATTTTATGGAGAAAATCATTTTGCTGCTTTTATAGTTTTTAAAGGATGGGATAAATGCAGGAGCCGTCAGCGACCAATCCATGTACTGCTGTCCGAATTTCTTTTCCAGAAAACGTTCCTCGGCAAACATTATCCGTTCGTAGTAAAGCCAATAGGCCAGCGAAATCACCATCACAAACCAAATATTAAAAGTAAAAATTACAATGCCGATCCACATCAGATAGTTTCCCAAATACAAGGGATGCCTGATGGTGGAGTAAATTCCCCGCGTATTCAGTTCTTCGGCCACCTGGCCTTCTTTGGTGTTGCGTCCCGAAGTGCCAGCGGGCGTTGTGCCGATGGTAATAGCACGTACCACGAAACCCGAAAAACTAACGAGTATCGCAAAAGCAATGACCACAAGCTGCAACTGAGGATCGATGATTGGCGTTGCGGTAAAATAGATTACCGGCACGGCAAGTACAAAAAGCAGCAGCGGAAAATAACTCCGGTATTTAAAAAGAAAGTTTCCGCTTTTTTCGAAAGAATGGATTAAAGCCATTAGATTGGTATCAATAGTTAATAAAATGCAAAAATATGCTTTTTCTTTATCCAGCCTTCATCATTTAAAAAGCGTTTAAATTTCGTTTTATTTCAAAAAAAATGACGAAAGCAGGCCATAATATCTATGATATAAAAAAAACTTCTCTACATTTGCAGAACACAGTATTAACCAGATTAATGCAAATCAAGATTTCTTTCAAAATATAAAATTTCTAAATTTATTTATTCATAAAACTTGCGACAATGGAAGATTACAACAGTGCATTAAAAAATTGGATCGATGATGAAAAGGCGGCTGTAGAGTTTATTCATGTAAGCGGGAAGCTTTGGTTCGACAAATCCATCGAACTGATTTTGCTTCGCAGCCAGCTTATCGACCGTGGCCCTGCCAAGGTGCTCAACAAGCATGTGCGTGCCGAAACAATTTTAAGAACGCCCATTCGTATTCACGACTCTTTGCTTTTGGCAAAAGCCATCCTTGCCGAGGATGTGGCTGCTTCGCGCATCGACATTGGCAGGCTCAATGCTGAGTGGAGAGCCGAAAAGAAAAACTTCGTGAATGCCAATGATTTTATTAAGGCCAAGCTCAAGGACTTTATCAGCGCGGCACCCCGTAGCACCAAAGTTCAGGATGTGGTGCTTTATGGTTTTGGCCGTATTGGCCGCCTGCTGGCTCGCGAGATGATAAAAATTACCGGCAACGGCAGCCAACTGCGCCTCAAGGCCATTGTTACGCGCAGCAATACTCCCGAAGATATCCGCAAGCGTATCTCACTGTTTCGCAAGGACTCCGTTCATGGTCCCTTTGCTGGCGTTGCCAACGAAGACATCGAGAATGGCTGCTTCCACATCAACGGAAACATCGTACACATGATAGCAGCCAATAATCCCGAAGATATCGACTATACGGCTTATGGCATCAACGATGCGCTGGTGATAGATAACACCGGCGTATGGCGCGATCGCGAGAGTTTGTCGCGCCACCTGCAGGCCAAGGGCGTTAGCAAAGTGTTGCTAACCGCACCGGCCAAGGGCGATATTACCAACGTAGTTTATGGCGCAAACCACCACACCCTCGATTTGGATAAAGAGCAGATTTTTTCGGCAGCCTCCTGCACTACCAACGCCATCGTGCCCGGCCTCATCGTTTTGGAAAAAGCACTTGGCGTAAACAAAGGACACATCGAAACCATCCACTCCTACACCAACGACCAAAACCTGCTGGACAACTATCACAAGAAATCGCGTCGTGGTCGCTCGGCACCTTTGAACATGGTTATCACCGAAACCGGTGCTGGCTCGGCAGCCGCCAAAGTGATCCCCGCACTCCAGGGCAAGTTAACATCCAACGCCGTAAGGGTTCCTACGCCCAACGTTTCGCTGGCCATCCTTACGCTCGAAGTAAACAAAGCTACTACCGTTGAGGAGGTGAATCAGTTCTTTTTGGATGCTTCACTCAAAGGAAAGCTCATCGAGCAAATCCGATACAGCAATTCAAGCGAATTTGTATCATCAGATGGCATTGGCGATTCATGCGCTTGTATTTTCGATCAGCCCGCCACCAAGGTTTCGGCCGATGGCAAAACGGTAATTGTTTACCTGTGGTACGACAACGAATTTGGCTATACCTCGCAGGTAGTGCGCTTAGCCAAACATATTGGCCAGGTAAAAAGCTACCGTTACTATTAAATATTAAAAACTGAAGGGCTAAATAGTGCCTGTCTTTAAAGTAAGGAATTTGAATTATGAATTGCCCCGTCCTTCAGGGCGGGGATTAAATTGGGAAGAGGAAAAAACCCGCGATTACGCCACGCCGCAGGCGTGGCGTAATCGCGGGGCGGACATCTTCACACTCATTTTTCCCTGGATTAAAACCCAGGGTAATTCAAAAACTGCGACTTTATGGACAGACACTAAATAGAGTTTGTCCATAAAGTCATCATTAAGAAAATAGATTTCTTGCCGCACGTGCGGCATCGAAATGACAAGACGTAGGTTTTTATGTGGGTGGGTGAAAGTGGGCGCGAAGTGCCCACCTTCACCTACCCCTTTCACAGCCCAGGGATTTGTCATTTCGCGTTCCAAGCCCCCGAAAAAGTGGCCTCAAGGTGTGATGATAGTAAAGATTAAGCAATTCCTTTTTCCTAGCGATCTTTGCGGCCTTGGTGGTGGTTTTATTAACCGCGAAGAACACAAAGAACGCAAAGAATTTTTCTAAAGAAAAATAAAAGATTTATCTTTAGTAATGGGAAAAACGCAGCGTAGCAAGCTTGGGCGAGAGTAAACTCTTTCATCCTCACAAACTGTTTCTTGCAAAAAATTGTCATTAGTACTGGTAAAACGAAGCGAAGCAAAGTTTTGAAAGGAGAAATCTTAAATTCAAAAAATAATAAATTAGGCTATCTACTTCTTTTGTTTACCTTTGCCAACTTTATGGAGCTTAAATAGAATGGCACATATAAACCGGGTTTTCAAGCTCTTAATATTTACCATTCTGCTTAACCTCGCGAATTCATCTTTTTTTTATTAATTTTTACTCTTTTATTATGAAAATTTTTGTTGCAAACCTGAATTTTAATCTTCAGGATGACACTTTGAAAGAAATCTTTGAACCTCACGGAAACGTTGAATCAGCGCGGGTAGTTACCGACAGACATTCAGGACGTTCCAAAGGCTTTGGCTTTGTTGACATGCCCGATGGCGACGAAGCTGCTCGTGCAATCGAAGCACTGAACAACACCGAAGTTGAAGGCCGGAATCTGGTTGTTAAAGAATCAGAAGAAAAGCCACAAAGGCCAAGATTTACTAACAGACGGCCCTACGACGACGACAGATACTAAGCGATTACAATCGTAACTACTACCAACGGTCTCATCATTAATTAAAATGATGAGACCGTTTTTTTTTATTAAAGGTTGATAACAGCAACCGAAATGCACCTTATTATTAAAAACTTAAATAAGACCTGGCCTTATTTAAGTTTTTCGCCAAAAACTTAAATAAGGGTTATCTTTGTTTAAAATTTCATCATGAAACAGTATAAATCAGGACAAAAAATCAGTCAAGGCTACTATAAAAGTTTCCAACCGGAATTTATAAACAGGCAATTGCAAATTGACGATATGGAAGTATTGCAACTGTTGAGTCAGGCCGATCGGGAATTGGGTAGGTTGGACATGTATTCTAATTACATTCCAAATATCGATTTATTTATTAGCATGCATGTTCTTAAAGAAGCAACACAAAGCAGTAAAATTGAAGGAACGCAGACTAATATGGATGAAGCTCTTTTAGAAAAAGAGGATTTACCACTCGAAAAACGAGATGATTGGGATGAAGTGCAAAACTACACACGAGCATTGGAGTGGGCAATTGAGCAATTGGACAAATTGCCACTTTCATCCAGATTAATAAGAGAAACCCATCGCGTATTACTAAAAGGAGTAAGAGGGAATACGAAACAGCCTGGTGAGTTTAGGACAAGCCAAAACTGGATTGGGGGTGCAACCATTAATGATGCAGCTTTTATTCCTCCTGTTTACACTTCAGTTTCCAAATTAATGAGTGATATGGAAAAATTCATACACAATGAGGAAATACAGATTCCGGATCTTCTAAAAATCGGGATCGTCCATTATCAATTTGAGACCATTCACCCCTTTCTTGATGGAAATGGCAGAGTAGGGAGATTATTAATTCCATTGTATTTGGTAAGCAAGGGGATTTTAAAAAAGCCTGTTCTTTATTTATCAGATTTTTTTGAGAAAAATAGAAATCTATACTATGATAATTTGATGGCAGTGAGGGAAAAAAATGATTTAAGTCAATGGTACAAGTTTTTTCTTGTTGGAGTCATCCAAACGGCAAAAAATGGAATCGAAACTTTTGACAAAATAATGCAACTACAAAATCATACAGCTTCTGATATTCAATCCTTGGGAAGTAGAGCCTCGAAAGCTATGAAAGTAATTAATTATTTGTACAAACGTCCAATGATTACCGTTGATAAAATAAGTGAAATAGCATCTGTATCCTTGCCATCATCCTATAAGCTGATCTCTGAATTGGAGAAAAAAGGAATTCTAAAGGAAGTAACTGGTGGGCAGCGCAGCAGGATGTATGTGTTTGATAATTATGTGAAATTGTTTAGGTAAGATTGTAGGCAGCCCAAGTTAAACACTATCTAAAACCTAAACCAAAAAATCCCTGTCGATCCAGTCCTGAAACTTTTGCTTATATTGTTCGCTTACAGGAATGTAAACATCCTCATCAAAAACAATCCGGCTTCGCTCGATGGTGTTGATTTGATTGAGGTTAACAATAAACGAGCGGTGTACACGCATGAAACTATCTTCGGGCAAAAACGCTTCCATCTTTTTCATACTTAGCAAAGTCATCACTGGTTTTGCATTGGAAAGGTGAATCCGCAGGTATTCTCTCATGCCTTCGATGTACCTGATATCTTTAAGGAAAATACGCAGGATTTTGTATTCTGATTTGATAAAGAGCGAATCATTTTTAATTTTCACTTCTTCGTTGGGAGCCAGGTGTGTGCCGAAAAACGCTTTGGCCTTGTTGGCCGACTTCAAAAAATCAGGATAGCCAATGGGTTTGAGCAGGTAGTCGATGGCATCCACCTTGAAACCTTCCAGGGCATATTCGCTATAAGCGGTGGTGAAGATGATACCCGGCGGGTTTTCGAGCGACTTCACGAAATCCATCCCGCTAAGGTCGGTCATATTAATATCCACAAACATCAAATCCACCGACTCATCCTGCAAAAATGAAAGGGCAGGCATAGCACTCTCAAATTGCCCCACCATTTCCAGAAATGGGGTTTTGCCAATGTAAGCGGCCATTTGTTTCAGGGCCAGGGGTTCGTCGTCGATAGCGATGCATCTAATCATAGCGGTATGGATATTATTACGGTAAAATCTTCGATATTATCAATAATCTTAAAATCATACTTCCCGGGATAGAGTAGTTCAAGTCGTTTTTTGGTGTTTTCAAGCCCGATGCCATTTTCGTCTTTTTCAACATTTAGTGCCGCTTTACTGTTGGCAACCTCAAGCTGAAATTTGTTTTCAGGGATGCTTATTTTAATATTGATAAATGACGCGTTGGAATAGCTAATGCCATGTTTAAAGGCATTTTCGATAACGGATGTGAAAAGCAGCGGGGGAATTTCCTTTTCGGGGATAATATCAGGAACTATCACGCCAATCTTTACCTTATCCGAAAAACGCAGTTTCATTAAATTCACATAGCTTTTTATAAACTCTACTTCCTTTTTCAATGAGGTTTTTTCGCCCTGCGATTCATACAACAAATGTCGCATCAGCTTCGAAAGTTTTATTATTGAGTCTTTGGCTTCCTCCGTATCCACGTCAATCAGCGCGTGGATGTTGTTGAGGGTATTCATAAAAAAATGTGGGCTAACCTGTGTTCTCAAAAACGCCAGTTGATTTTGTACATTTTCCTTTTCCAATAGTGTTTTTTCCTGTTCCATCTTCGACCACCTGAAAATCATCCGCAGTCCGGCATCAAATCCAATCACCAAAATCGCAACAATAAAGGTGTTTACAAAAGGAGGAAAAGGGATTGGATTTCTCCCCTGTTGTCCTTGGCGTGGGGGGCGTTCTGGCGGTTGTTGATTTTCAAACTGAGGAGGCGGAAGTTGCCGCATTCGGGGCAGCGGTTTTGGATGAAAGTCAGAATTCCCTTTTTCCATAAACCAGGTTGTAAATGTAAAGCCAAGCACCAAACTCAGAGCACTTATTAAATACAAGGCCTTACTTTTCTTGAAAAACAAAAACGGAATCAACAAAAAATGATTTACCAAAAACAGTAGCAAGAAGGGCAATACCCCAAGCCAGGCTATAAAAACATTAGACCAATTAATGGTGTCGTTGCGCTGGAATAAAAGAACAGGCATTGCCATGATAACCAGCCATAGAGCCAGGATCACCAGTGTTTCGGTATGTTTGAGTATGCCCTGTTTTGTTTTCATGGTTACAAGTATAAAAATAATTATTTTAGTACTCAGCGGCAGAGCCGCAAAATCTTTGTAGAATCCATGCCATGTTTGGCCTTGTGAGGTGCAGCGCACCGCAATACTAATAATGTTATAGGATATTACGGTGCGCTGCACCTTTTGTTTCCACGAGGTTCATCATTTCTACAAAGATTATCGGTGCGCTGCACCTTTGTTAAATAAAAACTCAATGCACAATTTCTGTTAGTTGATACAAATTATCGCATCGGGAATTAGGAGCTGCCAGCTACAGGCCATCTGCCCTACTCTGTTTTCAATAGCTTTATCGTCTTTATCTCCGCATCAGTTTGCAAACTGCAAATCCACAAACCGGCAGGTAAATCAATGGTGCTAATGGTCAATTCGTGTGTTCCGGCTGGCAATGCTTCCGTGTTTTTTAAAGTTACTATTTGCCCATAAATATTGTGCGCTCTTAGGCTGACACTTGATGTGCTTTCAATTGTAATTACAAAATGCAAGTGATTATCGAAAGGGTTTGGATAAGCCGCTAAGGATGCCGATTCTGTTTGCGATATTTCGTTTACAGCGGTGATTTCATCCAAATTTTCTTCACCAAAAGTAGGGGTCATAAATTTAAAATCGCCGATACCGTTAGGAAACCTTCCGGTGGTGGTATCCGTCAATTGCTGGCCGAAAGCAATCTCATCAACAATATTTAAAGTTGCATCCGAAAATAAAATGCTTTCGCCCGATTTGGAGAGTTTGAAATTGGCATGTAAACCTTCCTGATCTTCTTCATCATCAGTCCAAACAATTAAATATCCGCCAGCCGCGATGGTGGTATCCGGGAAAACCCACTGACCGGGGTCGCCGGCATCATCACTCAGGTAGAAACCTTGCAAAGCAATATCTTCGGTGCCATTGTTGTAAAACTCAATCCAGTCATCATAATCCCCATCCTGATCAGTTACCGTAGTTTCATTATCAGCCATAAATTCGTTGATCACCAAATCGCTGTTCCAACTTATCGAATAATAATCCATCCCGGCATGTTCGGGCATAAACGCGGCAGCCTCATCATTTTCTGAATAGAAATAATATTGGATTCCGGTGTTTCCGGCTACGAGTGAAATTCCATAAACACCATCACCTGCCGCTCCATCATTATGGTTTCCATCGTCAAACATTTGGGTGTTTTGGAAAGCAGCCGTGGAACTTTGCCGAAAAGACAAATACACCTGTGATGCAAAATCAGCTTCTGCGTTGAACCATATTTCAGCTCCAGCAGAGGGTTCTTCAGGGCTATAGCTGATGTTTAAAAATTCAGGTTGTTGTGCCTCAAACTCATCCAGTCCGAGCAGATAGCTCGCACGCGCATCCATGAGTTGCGTTATGCCGATCACGGCCATAGGGCCACCGCCCACGGATGAGTTGATATTATTAAGAAAATCATTATAGGTAAAAAACTTATTGGGATCGGCCTGCACATCGGCATCAATGATGCCCTGAATTTCCAATGCCCTTTCTTCGTACCAGCCGTTGGCAAAATTTTCTTCGATCATCGTTTTATAGTGTGCAATGTACATTTTACTATACGTGTCGTTGCTCAGAATTTTACTAATGATGGGATAGTCGCTGCCTGTAAGGTTGACGAAAGGACTCAGTTGTATCAACTGATTTGTGTTTAAATTGCCGCCACTTTGCAGATTTCTGTATCCACCAAAACTTTCGTTCAAATCCCAGGGAATAGGATTAAATCGACCCACTCCATCCTGAAAAATATAATAGTTCTGCGGGTTGTTGATGGGGCCATCGAGGTTTACCAGCAAATTTTGGAAGGCCAAAAACCATAAGTGGCGATCGATGTTTAACACCTGGTCAACATAATCGGTATGGTTGCTCAGGGTGTCGAGAAACTCCACCAATTCATTCCAGCCA
>CAZGAO010000080.1:0-24209 GCA_964523795.1 uncultured Lentimicrobiaceae bacterium | reverse complement strand
TTCACAAATAGATACTATGGTAATTTAGCTGCGTAATATGGGAACTGCACCCGTAGTTTTTTAGCTGGTTTGTGGCCGGATAGAGCCTAACGGTTTTGTGCAAGTCTCTTTATTTATTAATGAGAATAAAAAATCATTTTATTTCTAACTCAATACTTTATTCATTTTAAAAATTTAACGTTATGAAGAGAATTTCACTTTTAATTTTAGTGATGATGATTACCGGGCTGATGGCAAAGAGCTACGCCCAGGTTGATGTTACCTTTCAGGTTGACATGTCGGAGGTGGGCGAAATTAACCCGCTGGGCGTGCATGTTGCAGGAAGCTTTCAATCAGAAATTGGTTTGGCTGCGGACTGGCTGCCTGGTGGAACAGAACTCACGGAGGGTGAGCCCGGAATTTATTCAATTACGGTTCAGCTTCCCGCAGGGACTTATGCATTTAAGTACATCAATGGAAATGACTGGGGTATGGATGAAACCGTTCCCGCGCCATGTGTCGTTGATAATAACCGGGAATTAATAGTAGGCACCGATCCGGTGGTGCTTGAGGCGGTATGCTACGCAAGCTGCACACCTTGTAATTTTGTTACCCCAATGGCCGAGGTTACTTTTCAGGTGAATATGGCCGAACAAGAATTATCTGACGACGGCGTTCATATTACAGGAAGTTTCCAGGGTTGGGATCCTGCTGCGACCTCTATGGAATTGGCTTATGATGCCGTTTATTCATACACTATTCTTCTTGAAGAAGGGTCTTTTTACAAGTATAAGTTCGTTAACGGTACTACCTGGGATGAAGCCGAAAATGTTCCCAGTGGTTGTAACGATGGTGGGGATCGTTTTCTTACCGTTCCCGAAGACGGGATCGTTTTGGATCCGGTTTGTTTTGCAAGCTGTGTTGATTGCGCAGCACCTGAAGTTGAACTTACCTTCCAAGTGGATATGAACAACGAAGAAATTTCTCCGCTGGGCGTTCACATTGCCGGATCATTCCAAAACCCTGCATGGCAACCCGGCGATACCCCAATGACCGATGCCGGCAATGGCATTTATACCTACTCCATTAGTTTGCCCATAGGCGAATTTATCGAATACAAATTTGTAAACGGCAATAGCTGGGACGACCCCCAACCTGAGCAAGTGCCTGGCGAATGCGCCAGCTATGACGGCAATCGTTTTCTTACCATTCCCGGCGAAGCACTTGTTCTTGATCCTGTTTGCTTTGGTGTCTGCGGTCCTTGTCCTCAAATGGATCTACTTATCTCGGAGTATGTCGAAGGTGGCAGCAACAACAAATACATCGAAATTTATAACCCAACGGGTGCTGCCATCGACTTGAGCAACTACTCCGTTAAACTTGCTGGTAATGGTGGCGACTGGGGTAATACTGCCGAATTATCAGGAATGCTTGCCAGTGAGGATGTTTTCGTTATTGCAAATTCGAGCTCGGCACAAGTTATTCTGGATGCAGCTGATATAACCAGTACTGTAACCTTCTACAATGGCGATGATGCACTGGGACTGTTTAATGACGAAGTTTTAATTGATGTAATCGGTATTCAGGGCGAAGACCCCGGTAGTTACTGGCCAGTGGCTGGCGTTTCTAACGGAACCCAAAACCATACGCTGGTTCGTAAAATGGATGTTTGCTATCCAACCACCGATTGGGCCTTATCTGCTGGTACCGATGTGGACGATTCGCAATGGATTGTTTACCCACAGGATGATTTCACTTATATTGGCTTTCATGTTTCTAACTGCGGCGGCGGAAATCCCATCGTAGCTACTCCACTATTTTCGATGCCCTCGGGAACTTACTTTGGTGCTTTTGATGTTGAGATTAGCACCGATACCCCCGATGCCACCATTTATTACACCATCGATGGCAGCGACCCGGATAATACTTCTACCGAATACATGGGCCCAATTGCTGTTGCAGCTGACGTTACAATCAAAGCCATCGCTTATGCTGACGGTTTCGATGCAAGTTTTGTTAGCACTGCCGATTACCAAATTGTTGAAGTTACCGAAGTGGCCAACCTGGCTGAATTACGTTCCAACCTTGGAAATACTAATTATTTTAAAGTTATCGGCGAAGTGGTACTGACCTATCAGCAAGACTATCGCGGACAAAAATACATCCAGGATGCCACGGCTGGTGTTTTGATTGATGACAATTCAGGCAATATCACAACAAGCTACGCGCTTTATGATGGCATTACCGGTATCATTGGAACGTTGAACGAATATGGTGGCATGATTCAGTTTACACCCGCCACCGATCCCGGCGCAGCCACTTCCGCAGGAAATGTAATCGTCCCTCAAGTGATTACCATCAACGACATGCTCACCAATTTTGAAGAATACGAGGCTGAGCTGGTTCAAATTCTCGGCGTTACCTTCGCCAATGCCGGTGCTGTATTTAGTAATGGAAATGTTTATCCCATTAATGATGATAGCAAAGCCGAAGGTCTTTTCAGAACTACTTTTTATGATGTGGATTATATCGGCGAAGTAATCCCTCCGGTAGCTATCGATATTACGGGTATTTGCAATTCGCGCAACGATGGCGAGTTCATTTCAAGCCGCAGTGGCGACCTGCTTATCCCCGATTATCTGCTGCTTACTACACCCAATGGCGGCGAACAAGTAGAGCAGGGTGGTGATTTAAATATTACCTGGTCGGGTAATGCAGAAGGATTTACCATCAACATCGAACTAATCAACGATGATATCCCTGCTGTGGAAGTGTTGGCCGAAGGCGTTCCTGTTGAGCAGGGCTTTTACACCTGGACAGCTAACGTGCCATTGGGTAATCAGTACAAGATTAATATTGTATCAGAAGACTTCCAGGATGTAAGCGATGACTACTTCTCTGTTGTTCCTCCCATCGATATCAAGATCACCGAGATTATGTACAATCCACCAGAGTCAGGTTCTGATACACTGGAGTTTGTTGAGTTTTACAACAATGGTGCTGCTGCTGTTAACCTCTTGGGTTGGGCGATGACTAAGGGTGCTGATTTTGTGTTCCCTGATCATCTGCTTGGTGTTGGCGAATATGTAATTGTTTGCGAAAGTGCAGCAGCCTTCCTCAATACTTTCGGTCTGGAAGTTTACGAATGGAGCGGAAGCCTGAGCAACGGCGGCGAAGAAATCGAGCTTAGCGACAATGCAGGAACTGTAAGAGCTTACGTTGACTTCGATGATAATTGGTATCCGGTTACCGATGGCGAAGGCCCATCGCTTACCTTCTGCGATCCCGCGCTCGATAATACCCTGCCTGATAACTGGTCGGTGTCAACAAAGCTGGCTGCTGTCAATGGCGATGGCGAAGGCCTCTATTGCACGCCGCTGGAAGGATGCAACCAGGAGCCTGTATTGCCCGTATGGTACAACGATGGCTGGAGCGGAATTTCGGCTAACGTGGAGCCATCCAAAATTATGATGGAAGAACTCTTTGCACCCGCTTATGGTAACATGGTGATTATGTTGAGCAAAACCGGCATCTTCTGGCCTGGTTATAACATCAACACCATTGGCGAGTGGAATACCTACGAAGGATACAAAACCAAGTTTGACGGCTCAACCTATTTCGTTTATTCAGGCCCTGAGGTGGAGAACAAGCTCTATACTTTCGATGCTGGTTTCGCTTTTGTTCCGGTACTGAGTTCCGAAGCTGTGGCTTTGGCCGATGTGATTTTGCCTCTTGGCGAAACTATTGAACTGATGTATAGCCTCCAAACCGGCGAAATTTACTGGCCTGATGGCGGTATCATCCCCGGCGTTTCAGGTGCCCTCGAAACACTGATACCCGGCTATGCCTATCTTACCAAATTTACCACAAGTGGACAAATCGACTTTGGTATCAAAGCAGCCCCTGCTACTGTTAAACCGCATGTTGCCATCCAAAACACTACTTCATGGAACAACGTGATGCGCTCACAGGATCAGCACATTATCTCGCTTAGCGCAACGGCACTGGACAAACTCGAAGCCGGTGATGTGATTGGTGTATTTAATGCTCAGGATCTTTGTGTAGGAATGGCTGCATATACCGGAAACGAAAGCGTGCTGCCACTCGTGGCTTATGGTGATGATATGAGCACCGAAAATGTTGACGGACTGCTGGAAGGCGAAAACCTGAATTTCAAAGTGTATCGCTTTGGCCAAGAAATTGAACTTACGGCTGTTTACAACAAACAGATTCAAAACCACGATGGCCTTTTTGCTGCAAACGGCATGTCGGTAATCAGCGATTTAAAAGCAGGTGCTACCGGAATCGGTAACGAAAGTGCAAGTTTTGGCATTTATCCCAACCCGGGCAATGGTCTGTTTAACATCGAAGTTAATGGCGTTTACCAGCTTAGCGTAAGCAACGCCCACGGACAACTGGTGTATAGCGGACAAATTAACGGCTCCGGCCTTATCAAGCTTACCAACCAGCCCGAAGGCATTTACTTTATTAAGCTGACCGGTGAAAACACAACCCACATCGAAAAAGTAATCATCCAATAAACACCATTGGATAATTATTAATCCCAATCAAAAAAAAAGCAGACCCGATCGGGTCTGCTTTTTTTTTGTGCCCGTCATGGTATGGCTCAAAGCCATGCTATGACTAATGAGATGCTAAAAACTCTGGATGATATTCCGGTGCTCCGCACCTTAGGCGATTCTTTTGGCACTTATTGCTACAAATGCCGATTGTAAATCGTGCATGCTCGCCCCACTGCATATTTGGCTTGACACCTTTTTCAAGTGAGGGCATTAAAGTCGTTAACGACTTTAATGCCCTCACTTGAAAGCTGAACGTAAGTTGCTGAAAAGCCAGGTGCAATCGGTGTAAAGATCATTACTCCTTCTTGCTCACCTTAAGAGCCATTCCCAGCTCATCCAATTGGGCTTTGGCGATGATGGAGGGTGAATCGATCATTACATCACGACCTGCATTGTTTTTGGGGAAGGCGATAAAATCGCGGATGGAATCGGAGCCGCCAAAAAGTGAAACCAGACGGTCGAAGCCCAGGGCAATGCCACCGTGGGGTGGTGCGCCATATTCAAAGGCATTCATCAAAAAGCCAAACTGTGCCTGTGCTTCTTCCGGGGTGAATCCCAGTACTTCAAACATGCGTCCTTGCAGCGTTTTATCGTGAATACGGATGGAGCCGCCGCCAATTTCCACGCCGTTTATCACCAGGTCGTAGGCATTGGCACGCACATCGCCGGGTTTGGTCTTGAGCAGTTCTACATCTTCGGATTTGGGCGAGGTAAAGGGGTGGTGCATGGCATAAAAACGCTGGGTGTCATCGTCCCATTCCAGCAGGGGGAAATCCACAACCCACAGCGGTGCAAATACTTCGGGGTTGCGCAGCTCGAGCCTGTTGGCCATCTCCAGCCTAAGTTCGCTCAGCGCTTTACGGCTTTTGCTTGCAGCTCCTGCAATTATCAGGAGCAAATCGCCGGGCTTTGCATTCATTTTTTCAGCCCAGGTTTTTAAATCATCCGAACTAAAAAATTTATCTACCGATGACTTAAACGAGCCATCCGTGTTGCATTTAACGTAAACCAGGCCATTAGCCCCAATTTGCGGCTTACGCACAAAGTCGGTAAGTGCATCCAGTTGCTTGCGGGTATAATCGGCACAAGCCCCGGCACTAATTCCTACCACGAGTTCGGCATCATCAAAAACCTTGAATCCCTTGTTTTGTGCCAGCTCATTTAGTTCTACAAACTGCATCCCAAAACGGATATCGGGCTTGTCGCTACCATACAAGCGCATGGCTTCATCAAACGACATACGTGGAAAAGCCTCGTTGATGTTAATATCTTTAACGACCTTAAATAGATGTTTCATCATTCCCTCGAAGGTGCTCAATATATCGTCCTGCTCTACAAAGGCCATCTCGCAGTCGATTTGGGTAAACTCGGGCTGGCGGTCGGCACGAAGGTCTTCATCGCGAAAGCATTTTACGATTTGGAAATAGCGGTCGTAACCGGCCACCATCAGCAGTTGCTTAAAAGTTTGTGGCGACTGCGGCAGCGCGTAAAACTGCCCCTGATTCATGCGCGAAGGAACCACAAAGTCGCGGGCTCCCTCAGGTGTCGATTTTATCAATACCGGAGTTTCTATTTCCATAAATTTCAGGGTATCCAGATATTTGCGCACTTCGGCACCCATGCGATGGCGTAATTCCAAATTGCTACGCACCGGCTTGCGGCGCAAGTCCAGATAGCGGTATTTCATCCGCAGCTCCTCGCCGCCATCGGTATTATCTTCGATGGTAAAGGGGGGAATTTTCGATTTGTTGAGTACTTCCAGTGCTTCCAGCTTAATCTCGATATCGCCGGTAGGCATGTTAGGGTTTTTGGCCACGCGCTCAATTACGATACCGCTTGCTTTTACCACAAACTCGCGTCCCAGGGTTTTGGCCTGTGCAATGATTGCGGCTTCGGTAACACCTTCTTCCAGCAAAAGCTGGATTATTCCGTAGCGGTCGCGCAGGTCAATCCAAATCAGGCCGCCCTTATTGCGTATGCGCTGCACCCAGCCGGTTAGCGTTACGTTATTGCTAATATCTTTCGAGCGCAATTCTCCACAAGTATGAGTTCTCAACATAATATTACTTTTTTTAAAATAGGCGGCGAAAATATAAAAAAGCAGCCACTTGGCCGGGGGATTTTTTTGTAAGCATAAAAATGAATCCCGGCTAAAGTAAGACTTTGTTAGCGGCTTGTTAAGCCATTAACAAGATTGTAAAGTTCTGTGTTTTTCAGGTGTATATTATTATCCTAATTTTGTGGCCTGTTTTAATAAAACACCTTGTTTTAAAGACATTAAACATTGACATTATAAAATAAAATATTGGATAATGGACGACATGAAGTTGAATGATGAACAAAAAAAACTGTTCGACGAATTCCCGCCGGTCAGCACAGAGCAATGGGAAGCCGTGATCAACAAAGACCTTAAAGGAGCCGATTACGAGCGAAGGCTTGTATGGCAAACCCGCGAAGGTTTTAAAGTAAGACCCTATTACCGGGGTGAGGATTTGAAAAAACTGGACTACCTGAATGTATTCCCGGGCGATTTTCCCTTTGTAAGGTCGGGTCGCAAAAAAGTGAACAACTGGTTTGTTCGGCAGGAAATCAGTGTTGAGGATATTAAGGAAGCTAACAAAAAAGCCCTCGACATCCTGATGAAAGGCATCGATTCGCTGGGCTTTGTTTTTGCTCCGGATCACAATCCCAAAATTGATGAGATAGAATCCTTAATGGAAAATATCTATGCCCAGATGGTGGAGGTCAATTTTGTGTGTGGATCGCAGGCACCTAAGATGCTGGATATTTATATCGAACTGGTAAAAAAATATAATCGCGACCTCGGCAAAATACATGGTGCGGTTAATTTCGACCCCATCGCTAATTTAATCGTTGGTGGTAAATTTTACGAATCGGAAGAAGCCGATTTTGATGCCTGCGCCAATATTATCGAGCAAAGCAAGCACCTTCCCCATTTCAGAACCCTGGCCGTAAATGCGAGCTATTTCAAAAACTCGGGAGCTACGCTTGTGCAGGAGTTGGCTTATGCCCTGGCTTATGGCAACGAATATCTGTCGCGCCTTAGCGAAAAGGGACTTTCGGTGGACGATATCGCTCCCAACATCAAGTTTCATTTTGCCACTGGTTCTAGTTATTTTATGGAGATCGCCAAGATACGTGCTTTCCGCTTTTTGTGGGCTAAGCTGGTTAACGCCTATAGCCCTTCGCGTGCGGAGTACACCCGGACGCACATCCACGCGCTTACTGCCGATTGGAACAAAACCCTCTACGATCCTTACGTAAACATGCTGCGCACCACCACCGAAGCCATGTCGGCAATTATTGGCGGTGCCAATTCGCTTACCGTTAAACCCTTCGATGCCGCCTTCCAAAAGCCCAATGCTTTTAGTGAGCGCATCGCCCGCAATCAGCAGTTGATTCTTAAAGAAGAATCCTATTTTGACAAAATTGTCGATCCGGGTGCGGGGTCTTATTACATCGAAACCCTTACCGATTCGTTTATCGAAGAAGCCTGGAAACAGTTTCTCGAAATTGATGATGGCGGTGGCTTTGTTGCCGAATTTAAAAAAGGAAATATTCAAAGCCAAATCAGGCAAAGTGCCGAAGAACGGAATCAGGCACTGGCATCGCGAAAGGAAATTCTGGTTGGTTCAAATCAGTATCCCAATTTTGCTGAGCACTTGGATGCCAATATCCAAAAAATGGTGATGGAGCCGATGGATTGCACCATGGAAAATCCCATCGCAGAAACGCTGAAACCTTATCGTGGATCACAGGCCTTCGAGCAGCTTCGAAGCAAAACCGATGTGTTTGCCCGCGACCACAAACGTCCGGCGGCCTTTATGTTTACTTACGGCGACCTTTCGATGCGCAGGGCACGTTCGCAGTTTTCGAGCAACTTTTTTGCCTGTGCCGGTTTCGAAGTCATCGACAATAATGGTTTTGAAACGGTAGAGGAGGGCCTGAAAGCCTTCAGCGACAGCAAGGCTGAAATTTTGGTAATCTGCGCTGCTGACGAAGACTACCCTAACATTGCTCCCGAAATACTGACCAAAACCAAAGGTCAGGCTGTGGTGGTGGTGGCCGGTTATCCCAAAGATACCATCGATACTTTGAAAGCTCAGGGTTTGGAATATTTTATTCATGTCCGTTCCAATGTTTTGGAAACGCTCACCATGTTTCAAAAAAAACTAAGCATTGTCTAAATCTTATTTATTATTGAAAATCAATAAAAACGAAGAAGCATGAAACCGAATTTTAAAAATATAGATATCAAAACCGCGCCTCCCTCGGCCTTAGATGCCGGTGCCTGGGAGCGCGAAAACAAAATCGAAAAAGACTGGATTACGCCAGAACAGATACGGGTAAAGCCTGTTTACACCAAGGCTGACCTCGACAAAATGGAGCATCTGGAGTATGCCGCAGGTATTTCACCCTATCTCCGGGGGCCGTATTCTACCATGTACGTTATGCGTCCGTGGACGGTGCGTCAGTATGCCGGCTTTTCTACCGCCGAAGAATCCAATGCCTTTTACCGTCGCAACCTGGCGGCAGGACAAAAGGGTTTGTCGATTGCTTTCGACCTTGCTACCCATCGAGGCTACGATTCCGACCATCCCCGCGTGGAGGGCGATGTAGGAAAGGCTGGCGTAGCTGTGGATTCCATCCTCGATATGAAGGTGCTTTTCGATCAGATTCCCTTGGATAAAATGTCGGTATCGATGACGATGAATGGTGCCGTACTGCCGGTTTTGGCTTTTTATATTGTGGCCGGCCTGGAGCAGGGTGTAGCTTTGGATCAACTTACGGGAACCATCCAAAATGACATCCTGAAAGAGTTTATGGTGCGTAACACGTATATTTATCCGCCCCTGCCCTCGATGCGTATTATTGCTGATATTTTTCAATACACGGCTAAAAATATGCCTCGCTTCAATTCGATCAGCATCAGCGGTTACCACATGCAGGAAGCCGGTGCTACCGCCGATATCGAGTTGGCTTATACGCTGGCCGATGGCTTGGAGTATTTACGTACCGGTGTAAACTCGGGTATGGATATCGATGCCTTTGCCCCACGGCTCTCCTTTTTCTGGGCCATTGGCATGAATCATTTTATGGAAATAGCCAAAATGCGCGCGGCACGTATGCTTTGGGCTAAGTTGGTTAAACGCTTCAATCCTAAGAATCCCAAGTCGATGGCTTTGCGAACACACTCGCAAACTTCGGGCTGGAGCCTTACCGAACAAGACCCCTTTAACAATGTTGCCCGCACCTGCGTGGAAGCGATGGCTGCCAGCCTGGGTCATACTCAGTCCTTGCACACCAACGCCCTGGACGAGGCCATTGCCCTGCCCACGGATTTTTCGGCACGGATTGCCCGCAATACCCAAATTTATATCCAGGAAGAAACCGACATCACCCGTGCGGTTGACCCCTGGGCTGGTTCGTATTATGTAGAAAAACTAACCCACGAAATAGCCCAAAGCGCCTGGGCTCTTATCGAGGAAGTGGAAGAGCTGGGTGGCATGGCCAAGGCCATCGAAACCGGCGTGCCCAAGATGCGCATCGAAGAAGCCTCGGCGCGCAAGCAGGCGCGTATCGACTCGCACAAAGACACCATCGTGGGTATTAACAAATACCGTCTCGAAAAAGAAGATCCACTGGAAACGCTTGAAGTAGATAATACCGCCGTCCGGAAGTCGCAGATTGAGCGATTGGAGAAACTGCGCGCCGAACGAAACGAAGAAGCCGTACAAGAAAGCCTGCAAGCCATTACCAACGCTTGCAAAACCGGGGAGGGAAACTTACTGGAACTTGCTGTGGAGGCTGCGAAACGCCGCGCCTCATTGGGTGAGATTTCGGATGCCTGCGAAATAGAGTTTGGAAGGTATAAAGCTGTGATAAGATCAATTTCGGGCGTGTATTCCTCCGAAAGTAAGGGCAACGACAAATTTATCCAGGCCAGCAAATTAGCGGATGATTTTGCTGCGCTCGAAGGCCGTCGGCCACGGATTATGATAGCAAAGATGGGTCAGGATGGCCACGACCGTGGAGCCAAAGTGATTTCGACTGGTTATGCCGATATGGGCTTCGATGTGGATATTGGACCGCTGTTTCAAACACCTGCCGAAGCTGCCCGCCAGGCCGTTGAAAATGATGTGCATATATTGGGCGTTTCAAGCCTCGCCGCCGGACATAAAACCCTCGTGCCTCAGGTAATTAAAGAACTTGAAAAATTGGGTCGTGATGATATCATGGTTATCGTGGGTGGCGTAATTCCTCATCAGGATTATCAATTCCTGTACGATGCCGGCGCAGTAGCTATTTTTGGCCCTGGCACTGTGGTTTCAGAAGCCGGAATAAGTATTCTGGAAATTTTGCTGGAAAGCAGAAAAGGAAATTAGCCGCAGGCTATTTTAGTCCTCACATCCCGGAAAGGTAAACAAAACATCATTGCTTCCCGCATTGTAGATGTGGTATGCTTTTCCGGGACTCAGGCTGTCGAGTGTGTAAATACCCTTTTCGGGCCAGTACAAACGGATTCCACCAATTTCCTGGATGAAGGTAATGTTGGGGTGGTTCGAAAATGCTTCAGTAACCGAAATTTCGCACGTGCTCTTTACAGGCATTACACTCCAGCCCTGACTTATCAAAACTGGTGCAGAAGGGTATTTGATAAGGCCATTGATGGTGAGATTCTCGTTGCTTTCTGTTTTGAGCATGTAGCCAATATCGGAATTCCAGTTGTCAAAGGTTTGTATGTCCTGACCCGGCCAAAAAACACCTTCCTCGCTAAGCAGGATAACCACCTCGCTGATGATGGGATCAAGAACTGCGGATACCTCAACATTTTCTAGGTAGAGATAGGATGATATTGCATTCCACCCATTTTCAATTTCGATGGTTTGCTCGGCGGTTTCATAAACGTAAACCCGACAGGTATCGCTTTGTATGGTAAAACAATTATTAGCACATAAGCAATAATAATTCCCGGCATTACCGGGGTCGGCATTATCGATAGTCAAAACCGAAGAATTCTCATTTTCGATTGCATTGCCCTGGAAATACCATTGGTAATTGAGCGTAGAAAACGAAGCAGCTTCAACAGCTAAGTTTATGCTTTGATTAACCATTACATCTTCCACCGGTGAAATTTGTCCGATGAAGACAGGCCGATCAATTATATATACTACATCGTCCGCAACCATCTCGGAGCATGGATCATTGGAGCCTGCGTACAAATGTAGCGTAACCACCGAATTAGCGAGATCCTGCGATCCGGCATAATATTTTGTGTTTGGATCAGAGGGATTGTCGAAGGTGCCATCGCCGGAGGAAATCCACAGGGAAGCGGCTTGATTTTCCACGTTGGCCGCAAGGGTGATGGTGGCACATGCCAAACCGTTGAGGCCTGCGAAAACGGATGCAGGTGCCCAATAAGTTAGTAATATCGTGTCGATGGCCGAGCCGGCACAGGGCGATGCGGCAACAGCAGAAAGGGTAATCAAAGCATTACTGTTATCGATATCATAGTTGCCGGCAAAATATTGCGGGCTTAAAGTATTAACATTGGCAAAGGTGCCATCGCCCAAAGTTTCCCACTCAAAACTGCTACACGAATTAATTTCACCTGTGAGTTGTGCTGCATCGGTTTTGCAAACATTCTGATCGTTGCCTGCCGAAGCCACAAGCTGTGGTATAATATTCAATTTAAAATAGCCGTTGGCTATACCCAAACAAGGATCAATCGCCTGAGCTGTCAGGTAGAGGAAACAATAGCCCTGGTTTATCTCGTGTGCACCTGGGAAATAACTAGCATTTAAAAGGCTGGCATCATCGAAGGTTCCATTTCCACCCAGGGTTTCCCAAAGCAGGTTGGAATACCCGGAGGCTGTAGCCTGGCAAATTATAGCATCGCCCTGACAGACGGTTTGGTCGCTGCCAACGTTTACCTCAGGTGGCGAATGTAAAAGTAATAGAATACTGTCCACAAAGGGATTAATACAGGCATTCTCAGGGGTGAGTATCATTGTGAGCTGCACAAGTCCCTCCTCAAAATCTGTTGAATCAGGAAAATATACGGGATCCAAAATATTGGGGTTAGAAAAGTCTCCATTCCCATTGGTAAACCAGATAATCTCGTCAAAATAAAATCCCTCAGCATTAACTTGTAAGACATCATTTACGCAAAGTGCAGTATCGTTGCCGGCATCGCCTTCGGGAGGATAGGTGATAAATACCTGCATGGTGTTGGTGGCAGGTTGTACACAGGGTGAAAGGGACGTGGCCTGCAAGGACAACAACACGTTGCCATCCGCAAGGTCATCTGCTCCATGAAAATAATTAGCATCGAGGATGTTTAAATTATCAAAACTTCCATCGCCGGAACTCGACCAGGAAATTTCGGAATAATTACTCGCCTGGCCTTCCAATGTAAGGATGTCGCCCTCACATATACACTGGTTTTGTCCGGCAAAGCATTGTGCATTGGGTATAATCGTGATTTTTAGGGTGTCCACAATCATAATATAATGTGGTTGGAGTGCTACTCCGGTTAAAAACAACACAACACTATTAGAAGCTAAATCCTCAGATCCCGGCACGTAGAAAGTATTGGCACTGTTGATATTGTCAAAATACCCATCTCCTAATTTATCCCAGGCAAAGTAATGGCAGTTGATAGCCTGCCCATTAAGAAGAATTGAATCGCTTGTAAAACAAACGATTGTGTCGTTGCCTGCAAAAATGGTCATTGGGTCTTCATCATCCGGAACCGGTGTTTTTGGATGGGCAGGATTTAAAAAATTTTCTACCACAAAGGGGCAGGATTGGGTACTCATGCTTTTTTGTTCTGGCAATACTTCAGAATGCAGCGGGTAAAAATAAGCATCGGGTAGGTTTTTATAGATAAGTGGGCAGGCAACAAGTGCTGCAGTGAGCGATAGAACCAGTAAAAGCGATAATGTGAAGAATAGCTTTTTCATGGGATATGAACTTTTTATTTTAGAGAGGCCATAAAGATACATCAAAAAAGGCCGAATTTTACATTTTTGTGAAAAAAATGTGAAATTATTTTATTTTTTATAAACGCAAATCAAGGGATAAAAGCACAGGATTGTGATCAGCGTAGGCAAAATTTAAATCTTGGGTTTCAATATTTTCAATGCTTATATTGGGCGAGACCAGGAAAAAATCGATAATTGTTGTAGGGGTTTTTGTTTTCGTGTAACTTTTTTGTACCGACCGATTGCTTGGTGTTTTAGGATCGTAAGCCCAAATCCAATCGGAGGGCATTTCGTTTGTCTCAATATTCCCCAAATCATTACTGACGGCAAAGTCGCCTGAAGTAATTTTTTCGGCCTGGAAACCCGGCGGGTTTTGATTCCAATCGCCGCCAAGCACCACGTAATTTCCCTTTGCATATTCATCCAGGGCAAAGCGGCAGAGTTTTTCCATTTGTGATTTGCGTAACTGTCCATCATCAAAAGCTGAATTATGGGTGTTAATTACCACCAGCTCACGGCCTGTTTCCACACGAAATCGTTGTACCAAAAAACAGCGGTCGAGCATAAAGAGTCGCTTGGGCCAGGCAAAATTCCCTTCATAAGCGATTCGCTCCGTAATTAGCGGATTATACTTTGACAAGGTCAACAATCCTGATTTAACGCGTCCCATAGGATTTTGCAGAGGCACGGGCACAAAGGTTACGTCATAGTTTTTGGCAAAGGCTGCACCATAGTTTTTCATGGCATCGCTGATAAGGGCTGCTTGATTGTTGAAGTAGGAGCGTTTCGATTTTTGATCTACTTCCTGCAAAAGGATAAAATCGATGGTGTTGTTTTGGCTAATGAAATTCGTTATCCCGTCAAAATACTTTTGATACAGCATTTTCTGAGGTCTTACCTGAACGCCGCCATCATAAAAAAAGTCCATTTCCTGCCCCAGACCGCCATAACCAATATTCCAAATCATAAAACTTAGTTTGTGGGATGTAATGGCATCGGGGCTTGAGTTGTGTTCCATCGGGATAACTTGTTTGCTTGGTGGACGGTAGTCGCGTACACTCGCGAAAAGCAAAAAACAGGATAACAAAAACAGGACAAGGCCGAACAAAAAAGTTAGGTAAAAAAGAAAATGGAGTAATAATTTCATCTGCTTATCCCTGGTATTGATCAGCCTTGGCCTGCTTGATTAAAACTTTGTTTTTAAAATGTGAATGTTGCAAGTTGCTTAAAAACGGGCTTCAATTTTTTTCCAATCGAGTACTTTCCAGAAGTTCTCGATGTAGGCCGGACGTTTGTTTTGCACATCCAGATAGTAAGCATGTTCCCACACATCGCAGGTGAGCAAAGGCTTGAGGCCTTTGCGTAAGGGATTTTCGGCATTGGAAGTTTGCAGGATGCTCAGCTTCCCGTCCTGGTCAACCACGAGCCATGCCCAGCCTGAGCCAAACAAGGTAGCTGCGGCATCGGCAAATTTTTCTTTAAAATCTTTCAGGCTTCCAAAATCGCGGTGGATGGCTTCGGTAAGCGCTGCGCCTGGCGTTGTGTTGGGTTTGGGATCAAACTGTGCAAAATAAAAAGTATGATTCCAAACCTGAGCACCATTATTAAAAATGCCGCCATCGGCATCCTTGATGATGGTTTCCAGGTTGGCGTTCTCGAACGGGGTGCCTTTTATCAGGCCGTTCACTTTTTCAACATAGGCATTGTGATGCTTGTCGTGGTGGAATTCAAGCGTTTGCCTGGTGATGTGCGGTTCGAGCGCATCATACGCGTAGGGTAAGGGTGGTAATGTAAACATATCAAATCATTTTTAAATTAATAATTCGATAAAATTACTAAAATTGTTTGTATTCGAAATTGTACCTGTTAATACTTTTTTTGTTAAAATGTACATATAACAGGGTGAGATAGATTTCTCCTTTCAGTCGAAATGACATAGTTGGAGCGGCTAGTGAGAGGGGATGAATCGGGCGCGAAGCACCCGATTCATCCCCTCTCACAATCAGCAGTTAGGCACTGTCATTTCGACCAAAACACACAGCGAAGCGAAGTGTTGCCGGGAGAAATCTATTTCAAAATGTCCCCGCAAGAGTGGGATTTCCCGCTTAAACCTTCTCCCCGATAAATCGCACCACATCAGCCTCACCGCTGTGGCGACCTTCGTCGAGTTCGGTTTTTTGCTGGCAGAGTTTTATCACCTTAAAGCCTGTAAAATCATTTTTGAGTATCTCAGTCGAATACAAAAAATGGACATCGGGAGGGCCGCCTGTATTATTGTGTATTTGCTCTTTGGCAAAGGATTCAACAAAAAGTATCCCGCCTTTTTTTAGCGACTGTGCCATCTTACGGTGAAACACCTCGCGCATACCCTCGTGGACGTGAGCAAAAATCAAGGCAATCATATCGTAAGTTTCGGGATGGGGCACAAAGTTGGCCAAATCGAGCAGCTCGTAATTGATGCGCACTTTTTCGCTCAGCGCAAAGCCGAGTGCTTTTTGCTGAGCCACCTTGCTGCTGTCGAAGGCATGTACCTCCCAGCCCAGCGAAGCAGCAAATACCGCATTGCGGCCTTCGCCTTCGGCCGGCAAAAGGAGCCTGCCCTTGTCTTTCATCCCGCGAAGGGTTTCCGCAAAAAACTGATTGGGGTCTTCACCATAAAAAAACGCCTCCGAGGCAAAACGTTCATCCCATTTATTCATAATCCAAATTGTATTATTATTTTTAAACGATGCAAAAAAAAATTCCAAACTGAAATACAGTCTGGAATTTTTAAAACAAGATTTTGTAGTCTTGGTTTAGATTATTTCAATAAAAATTGAATATCTGAACCCATTTCAAATTCTTCGGCTTCTTTTCCAAAACGGAACAAGCGCAATGGCTTGCGCCCTTTTAATGCAATTTTGTCATCTTCTATCCAAAGCAAGGAGGCTTCGCGCAGGCCAAGCACGGTTGCCTGGCGATTAACGGTAAGAAACTCCTCTATGCGCTGCTGGCGTGTTTCGCCGCCATGACCTTCGGGGTTGGCATCCAGATAGTGCGGATTAATCTGGAAGGGAATCAGATTGAGGCAGTCGAAACTGGAAGGTTCGGTGATGGGCATGTCGTTGGTGGTTTTCAGCGTGGGGCAGGCCACGTTGCTTCCGGCACTCCAGCCCATATAATGTGCGCCTTCGTGCACACGCTTGCGGATGGCCTTCATTATTCCCGTTTCGTGCATCATGGCCACCAGATGGAAGGTGTTGCCGCCGCCCACGGCTATGGCTTCGGCTTTTTCGACCGCAGCCACCGGGTCGGCTTCTTTGTGGATGGAATAAATGTTAAGCCCCAATTCGGCAAACACCCCTTGCACACGTTTCTCGTAGGCATCGAAGGATTTTTCAAGGCTCTCCTCATCAAGGCCTACGCCGGCATAGGGCACAAACAGAATGTTTTTTACGCCTGTAGGAGCCATAAAATCTTTGATGTATTCGCGCGGCCAGCCCAGGTAGGCTTCGCCAAAGTTGGTAGAATTGCTAATCAGTAAGAGTCGTCGTTTCATATTATTATTTGCTTTGATTAATTTGCTAATGAATTGCAAATATGATAATTAATTTTAATTTGTCAGGCATTTTGCAATTTGCTGGTCGATCAGCTCCAGATAGGTATCCCGGTTTACACCCACATAAAGCTCGCGGGCATTGTGATAATAATTGGCTGCTTCATCAAAGTTTTCTTCGTCAAAATAACTTTTTGCATTTTGCAGATAGTTCCACGCTACCTCCTCATACAGATTATCCACAGCTTCGGCAGTGATGATGAAGCTGCTGTTGGTCTGCTGATATTCCCGTGCTAAAACCAGGTATTGCGTGGCATAATCGGGTTTGTTATTTTGGATGGCTGATACCACAATACGCAGGTAGGCATCGAACAGGCCGTACTTGATGCGCGCCATTTTGTGGAAAGTGCTAAGCTCGCAATCGGTATCGGGATAGGCGGCGCAAAAGGTGGTTGCGGTTTCGGCAACAATTTCGGCTTCGTTAAATTTTTCGCGGACAATCAGGGTGTCAGCTTCGCGATTAAAAGCTGAATATAGGGTTCGGCTTAATTGCCTTAATGCTGGTTGGGGGAATTGAATATTTGCTTTCAACAGCAATTGCTGCGTGAGGGCTTCTTCGCAAACCAACCATTCGGCAGGAGTAGCAAAAATGCGGACTACCGAAAGAAAAACCGGTTCGTACAAGTGGTTGCTTTCGCGCATCAGGGCGATATAATCGAGCTGTACGCCAATCAAGGTCTGGGCTGCCCTGGAAAAGTCGGTTTCGGTGATTGCAGGATTGAGGGTGTCGGCATTTTGCTTGTACAAGGTTTTGAGTCTGCGCAATAGCGCGTGAATCTTCCGGCTTTTTTCTTCCTGGTTTTTTTGGATTTCTTCCGGAAGTACAAAATTAATTTCGTGGCCATCGAGCATGGTGGCAAAACGCTCCAGATCGTAAATTTTGAAAAAGTTCGGTAGCAACAAGGATGTATCCTCTGGATTTACAGTGAGGGCTTTTTCGTAGTTAAAATCGAGCAGGCGGGCATAAGCCAAAAACTGATTGATGGCCTCAATTCTTTCATGAAATTGTTCCTTATCCGTTTCGGTGTAGTAAAAGTCGATTCCAGCAATCTCTATTTCAAGCTCATCAAGGGTAGTGTTCTCTTCCCAGCTAAAATCCACAATATTATTATCTCCAATTTTAAGATCGGAAAAAGTGTGTTGACGTATTGCATCCCTGCTTTTTACAATCAGGTTTAAAATAAAACCCGAAGGAAGCAGCACTTCGCTAAGGTCAAGATTTTGATAATAAATATCGCCATCCATATTTTTGGGATTCATTTTAACCGCAGCACTTATTCTGTTATTTTCAGCATTCGCAATGGAAAGTTCAAGGCTATATCCAAGACTGTACTTTGTGGTGTAAAGGTTTAAATAATTGTATCGTGCCAGTTGTTTTACAAAATAATTATTGGGGTGATCGGGGCTGGTCGCATCATAGCGAAACACAAAAACCACATCTTCGGCAAAATGGCCATCCACGGGCTGAGCCTGCAAAAAATTCATTCCAGAGAAAAGTAGTAAAAAAGACAGTATTTTTATCAATTTCAAAATGAAAGTTTCAATTTTAGTTATTCAAATATTGGCTTTTGAGCCAAAAATTTACAAAAATATTGTAATTCATAAATCTCTGAAATTAACCCGCACTTGTGGAATAAATTGTAAAACACAGCAAAGAATCTTAACTTACAAATGTGTTAATTTGCAAAAAATCAGAAATATCATGAATGTACTCCTACTCGGATCTGGCGGACGCGAACATGCACTGGCCTGGAAAATTGCAAAAAGTCCGCAGCTCGAAAACCTGTTTATCGCGCCTGGAAATGCCGGAACGCTGGCTCATGGGATGAATGTGGATTTGAACCCCGAAGATTTTGACGGGCTTGCCAACTTCGTCAGCGATCACAAAATATCGATGATAGTGGTAGGGCCCGAGGCTCCGCTGGTAAATGGCATTCGTGATTATTTTGACCAACGGCCTCAGTTTGCCGATGTATCCGTAATCGGGCCTTCCAAGGCCGGAGCTATGCTTGAAGGGAGTAAGGCCTTTGCCAAGGTGTTTATGCAGAAGTATAAAATCCCTACCGCAGCCTACAAGACTTTCGGTGTCGGCGAAACCTCGCAAGGCCACGAATTTCTTGAACGTCTTAAACCTCCTTATGTGCTCAAGGCCGATGGGCTGGCTGCTGGCAAGGGCGTAATTATTACCGAAGATCTGGCGGAAGCCAAGCAGAATCTTAGCGAAATGATCGACCAGGCCAAATTTGGCGAAGCCGGAAGCAAGGTAGTTATCGAGGAGTTTTTGGAAGGCATCGAAGTTTCGGTTTTTGTTTTGACCGATGGCAAGCATTATATCCTGCTGCCCGAAGCCAAAGATTATAAGCGCATCGGCGAGGGCGATACCGGAAAAAATACCGGAGGCATGGGCAGCATCAGCCCGGTGCCTTTTGCCAATAAGGCTTTTATGCAAAAAGTGGAAGAGCGAATTATTAAGCCTACCATCGAAGGCCTGCAAAAGGAGGAAATCCACTACCAGGGCTTTATCTTTTTTGGTTTGATGAATGTGGATGGCAATCCCTGGGTAATCGAATACAACTGCCGCCTGGGCGATCCCGAATCGGAAGCCGTGATTCCGTGTATCAAAAGCGACCTGCTTGATTTGTTCGGTGCGGTTAAAAATCAGGATTTAGATAAGCACAGCATCGAATTCGATGAACGCCATGCCGCCGCTATTTTTCTGGTTTCGGGCGGCTACCCCGATGCTTACGAAAAAGGAAAAATCATTACCGGTCTGGATAGTGTGGAGGGAAGCCTGGTTTTTCACGCAGGCACCAAAGTTTTCGACGCCAAAATTGTGAGCAGTGGCGGGCGGGTTCTGGCCATCACATCGCTGGGCGAAAACATGGAGGAAGCACTGGCAAAATCCTACGCAAACGCAGGGCGTATTGAATTTGAGGGTAAAAACTACCGCAAAGACCTCGGCCAGGATTTGTTGCACTTTTAAATCGGAAAGTATTCATCCATATCATAGCTAAAAAATTATGCTTCTTCGTCTTTTCAGGGCTCAATATCTGGTTCAGTACATCCTGCTGTTTTTTTTAACTGCGGTGTTTTGGTTCGATGCTTTTCTGTTTCCTGAAAAATTACTCATCGATTCCGAAGGATTAATTTTTCCCGGGATTAATACTCTTGGCCTCGCCTGGTCTTATGTGTTTTTGGGGCTTTCGGTGGCAATATTGTATTTCCAGGCTATTATGCTCAATTCGCTTTTGCAGGCGCATCGGCTTGTAGAGCGCAATCAGCTTACCGCCGCGCTTATTTATATAGTTATGATGAGCAGCCAGCCGGCCATGATTGCCCCCAACACCATGCTGGCGGTTAATTTTTTGCTTATCCTGATGCTCAATGGTGTATTAAGGTTGAATCCCAAAAGTGAAACCCTGGGACGGCTTTTCGATATTGGCTTTCTGGCAGGGCTGGCCACACTGTTGTATTTTCCGGCCATCGTATTTTTGCTTTTTATTGTAATCAGCCTCATCGTTTTGCAGATGTTTCGCTGGCGCGAATGGCTGATACCCATCACAGGATTTATAGCACCGTGGCTTTTTGTGGGCACCTGGTATTTTTGGTTCGATGAGTTGCAGGAAAAGGCGGGGCAGCTTTTATCCCGGTTCACTTTAGCCCTGCCCGACTATCCGAGTATTAGCACAGAGGAAGGTGTGATTTGGGGCTTGTTCGCGCTCCTGGCTTTGCTGGGTCTGGCCAAAATACGCCGTTTGAGTGGCGAAGGAAGCTCGGGTGGACGCAAAAAGAGTCGGATAATCTTTGTCTTGTTTTTGATGGCCATCCTCAGTGCTTTTATTCCTGGTAACAGTTTTCAATCTCATGTTTATCTTGAGATTATCCCTGTAAGTATTTTTCTTGCGGCTTATATTTCGAGACTCCGCCGCATGTTTTTGGTCGAGCTTTTGTTTTTTATTATAATAATTGCCATCGTTGCCATTCGGATTTTGAACTTGTCGTAATAAAAATGCTGCAACTATCTTTTTCAAATAAGTATATCGAGGCCGGCTGCGATGAAGCCGGACGCGGTTGTTTGGCCGGGCCGGTATTTGCTGCGGCCGTAGTTTTGCCTGCGGATTTTGAAAATGATTTGCTTAACGATTCCAAGCAATTGCGCGAAAAAGACCGCGATTCACTACGCATCATTATCGAGGCGCAGGCTCTGGCCTGGGCAGTGGCCAGCGTGGACAATCTGCTTATCGATGAGATTAATATCCTCAACGCCTCCTTTTTGGCCATGCATCTGGCCATCGACAAACTGGCCATTATTCCCGAATTGTTGCTTATCGATGGCAATCGTTTTAAAGCCTACAAACGAATAAAACACCAGTGCATCATCAAGGGCGATGGCAAATATCTTTCGATTGCAGCGGCTTCCATTTTGGCCAAAACCCACCGCGATGAATTTATGAAAAATGCCCACCAACAATATCCCGATTATAACTGGAAACAAAACAAGGGCTATCCCACCCGCGCTCACAAACGCGCCATTGCGCAATTTGGCACCACCCCCCTGCACCGCATGACCTTTAACATGAGCGAGCAGTTGAAGTTTGGCTTTTGAAGAAAGTCAGGGTATGACTTGAAGTCATGCCCTGACTGTGGATTTGGTTTTTGCGTTAAAAAAATGTCTTGGGGATGCTTACTAATATATTGAGCTAAGCAGTAAGGGGAAACGCCCCAATGATTGTATCTCTAAAACCAAAAGATAAAACTATGAAACACCTACTTTCCTTTTTTCTCCTCGTATTTTTGGCGGCTACTTCTTTTATGGGATGCAGTTCCGACACAGCCAATAATAATGCAGGCAAACTATTTATTATCGGAGGCGGCGAACGTCCACCCGCCTTAATGCAACAAATGATTGATGCCGCTGAATTAAACAGCGATGATTATGTGCTTATCCTTCCCTTTGCCAGCGGAGTGCCGGAGGAGGCTGCCGCCGGGGTAGGCAAGCAACTTATGGATCTGGGCGTAGAAAGCATCGCCTCTGTTTTTCTAAATTCTGACTCTTTGCTGCCTGCCAGCGCAATCGATTCAGTGCGCAGGGCTGCCCTGATTTACATTACCGGTGGTGACCAAAACCAGTTTATGGCTGTTGCACAGCGCACCGGGTTGACCGATGCTATTATGGAAGCCTTTCAAGGGGGAGCCTTGATTGCCGGAACCAGCGCGGGTGCAGCGGTGATGAGCAAAAAAATGATTACCGGAAATCAGTTGTCGCAGGCGGTTTATTCAGGGAGTTTTAAAACCATACATCAAAACAATATTGAGATTAAAGAAGGGCTGGGCTTGCTTCCTACGGCCATCGTCGATCAGCATTTTATCCAACGTATGCGCATGAACCGCCTTATAGCCGTGGCTATCGAAAACCCCAGCGAAACCTGCATTGGCATCGATGAATCAACGGCAATATTGGTAAAGAACAATCGTGCAGAGGTAGTTGGCAGCAGCCAGGTGATTGTTTTGGAAGTGGATAAAAATGCTGTGCTCGCGAAAAAGGGAATACTTGGAGCCGATGGTATAAAAATGAAAGTACTACTTCCGGGACAAAGTTTTGCCATCAATTAATACCCAAAACCAAACTCTTGAAATGAAAACACAAGCGATTAAAATTCCGGATACCTTTTCAATTTTGCTTTTAATTATGGGATTATTCATCCTGCTCACGTGGATTGTTCCGGCTGGCAGCTACGATCGCAGCCTGCGCACGATTGATGGAATTAGCAAAGAAGTGATTATTCCCGGAACCTACCGCAGGCTTGCACAAGAACCTCAGGGCGTATTCGCTTTTCTTACGGCTCCCATCAAAGGCTTTGTAGCCGCTTCGCAAATTATCGGTTTCTGCCTTTTGCTGGGAGGTGCCTTTGGCGTGTTTAATAAAACAGGAGCCATAAACGCCGGTTTGAAACAAGTGCTGCATGTCGGGCAAAACAATCCGATGCGCAAAAAAATAGTGGTGCCCCTTGTTATGATTTTGTTTTCGCTTGCCGGAGCTACCTTTGGGATGAGCGAGAGCGTTTTGGTTTTTATTTTGATAACCGTTCCCTTGGCGCTGGCCATGGGCTACGACAGTATTGTGGGTATTTGCATGTCGTTTTTGGCGGCAGGAGTAGGTTTTGCCGGAGCCTTCTTCAACCCTTTTACCATCGGCATAGCGCAAGGCATTAGCGAAATCCCCTTGTTTAGCGGCTGGGAGTATCGTGTGGTAATCTGGCTGGTGCTTACCACCGCAGCCATTATTTTTGTGATGCGATATATCCGCAAAATCGAACAAAATCCTATGGCCAGCCCGGCATATCACATCGATCAAAAGCGGCCAAAAGAGGATATTGAAACCGGCAGCTCTATTGGTTTTTCAATCAAACACAAAATCGTTTTATGGATTTTGCTGGCCACTTTCTTTTTTTTAATATTGGGTTCTAATCTCTGGCATTGGTACATCAACGAAATCGCAGCACTTTTTATCGGTTCTGCGCTGCTGGTTGCCGTGGTTTATCGTCTGCCGGGGCACAAGGCGATGGAAGCCTTTGTGGACGGGGCAAAGGGTATGACCATGGCCGCCCTGGTAATTGGCCTTTCGCGCGGCTTACTGATTATCGCCACCGATGGCAAAATAATCGATACCCTGCTTCATGGCATGGCTGAGGCGAGCAGTGGCGTTTCGGCTACGCTAACTGCCCAAATCATGTTTTTGGTGCAGGGCGGACTTAATTTCTTTGTTCCTTCAGGGTCGGGGCAGGCTGCGCTTACCATGCCGGTTATGGCTCCCCTGAGCGATTTGGTGGGCGTATCGCGCCAAACAGCCGTGCTGGCATTTCAGCTTGGCGATGGTATTTTTAATATGATAATCCCTACCAGCGGAGTAACTATGGGCGTGCTTTCCATTGCCAAAATCCCTTACCAAATTTGGTTTAAATGGCTCTGGCCTTTTATCGCCATCCTAATGCTCAGACCTCCTGACTTGTGGTCAAACTAAATTGTCGCGATTTTATATATTAG
>CAZGAO010000079.1:0-24285 GCA_964523795.1 uncultured Lentimicrobiaceae bacterium | reverse complement strand
GGACTTGTGGAATTTTCCACGCACCTGTTAGGTTTACTACATGCCCGGCACACCATAGATTGTCGGTGCGCTGCACCTTTGCGCTACCTGCAAAACAATAGCTACAAAACCAATCAATGAATCGTTTAGTGTACAGCGGCAGAGCCGCGAAAGCTACCGCCCAAAGGGCGAGCATGCTCGATTTACAATCGGCATTTGTAGAAAAAAGATCACAAGATACCCCAAAGGTGCAGAGCACCGAAATAGAATCATGCTAAATTTTATAGCAAGCCCCACCAGATGCCATGCTCCCAGGCTGAAAGCCTGTAACATCAAAGCATAGGATACCCCCAATGATCATTGGCAGGCCGAAGGTCTGCGACAGATTAGTACTTGCTAAGAAATAATCTGACTCAACACAATAGATTTCTCCCTTTATCACTCCGCTGCGCTTTGTGATTTAGGCGAAATGACAGTGTCCACGGGCTGATTGGGGGTAGGGGAATCGGGCGCTTCGCGCCCGATTCCCCTACCCCTCGCACCGCTTCGATGGTGTCATTTCGATGCCGCAACGCGGCAGGAGAAATCTCCTGAAATACTAGCTTTTGCAAAAATATGTCATTAATACCTAAATAACATCAAGTTAACTCATAACAATCCCTAAGATGCCTGAACCATGCCGGTGGGTGATTTTTTTTGCATATTCAATTATTGAGACATACACTTTTCGCCGTAGTGCGAAGTTTTATAATTTTGCCACCCAAATCCAAGACTCAAGTTGTGATAAAACAAAAATTCATTCTTCTGATTGCTTTGTTCACGATTTTTCAATATCCGCTATTGGCGAATAGTCAGGCCGATAGCACTTTTGTGGCGAAGGATACGCTGATAGAAACTCCGCTCGAATTCACGCCTGAATCAGCCTCGGACTATCTTAGCCGCCTGATTGGGATAAAGCAATTGTGGAAACACAGCGATGACAGCCTGAAAAAATCGCTTTATCAATTAATCAACCATTACCAAAATCCCTACGATAGCGCGAGGGAGCAACTTATGGATTTTGATTTTACGGCTGTGGATTTCGACACGACCTACATTTTAAGCAGCGACACCCTGCCCTTGCGCTGGCTCGGTAAATCGCTTTTTATGATTGATACCCTTCCATTACAAAAATCCCCTGCCATATTTCAAAAAACCATCATCTATAATAATGTACAAGTGGATAGTTCATTTCAGCAATTGATGGATAGCATTCCGATGGTGAAAAAAATGATGGATTCGTTGATCGCTGCAAAAGATACCCTGATCGAAACCCTGATCGATTTCGCTTATCTGGAATCCAAAAACATCCAACTATACGAAATCATCGATGGCACAATAGTGCCTCCCGTTTTGCCAATCACCAGCCCGAAAACTTTGCGCTTTGCCAAAGATTCATCACAGCTTATCCTTTCGGAATATTTGCGGGTTTTGAAAGCAGGAAGCCAAACACCATTTAATATTTTGCCGGGCTCCAACTTTACGGATTCGTTGCAACAAGCGGTGGAGACCTTGCTTTTGCACCACTGGGAGCGCGACTCGATGCAAGTTTTCCTAAGCGGCATGGAGGGTGAAAAAACACCCTTCTGGCTTAGCACGCACAAACCCGACTTGCTGAGGTATTGGATTAAGAACACCAAAAATGATTCGATAACGATATGGCTGGGAAACCCTTCGAAGTTTCAACTATCGATGATGCTCGAAGAAAGCGTACACGTGGAACGCATGGGCAAAATGCCTGCCGATGATCTGCGCTTTACCACCACACTACCGCGCACCACGCTGCTGCCGGTAAACCCGTTGAAAGAAATTCCGGTGCTGTGGGATTTCGGATTTAAAGGCGCGTTTTCGCTCAATCAAAACTATATCACCTATTGGGCGCAGGGCGGCGAAAGCTCGTTTGCCGGGATGCTCGACCTAAGCGGAAAGGCAAAATATACGAATAAAGATACTAAAGGTGAATGGCTAAGCACCGGCCGCCTGCGCTATGGCAACGTGTGGACTAAAGACAAGGGAGCCAGGGTAAACACCGATATTCTTGAAATTAACTCGCAGTATAATAAGATCATCGCCGGGAAACTGGATTTTAGTTCGGTTTTCTATTTTAAGACCCAAGTCTCGAAGGGCTACAATTATCCCAACGATTCGGTGGCGGTATCCAAGTTCTTAAATCCTGGTACTTTCACTATCGGTATTGGTGCTGAGTATTCGCCGTTTGAGAAAATGGTGATCAACTTTTCGCCTCTCTCGTACAAGGGCACCTTTGTATTGGATACGGCCAACATCGACCAAACCATCCACGGCATAGATAAGGATGCCAGGTCGAAGCAGGAAATTGGCGGCCAGTTGCTCATCAAAAACAACTTCACCTTTTTGGATGAGGTGCAGATGGCCAACACGCTAAGGCTTTTTTCGAGCTACGCCAACAATCCCCAAAATGTGGATGTGGACTGGGAGATGACCATAGAGCGAAGAATTTCGTGGATATTTTCGGTAAAACTTAACGTCCATCTGATTTACGATGATGATGTGCGTTTCCCGATAGAAAGCCCTGAAGGCGTGGAGTATAAAGCCCCACGCACCCAGTTCAATCAGTTTCTGGGCTTATCGGTTTCGCTGAATTTGTAGTTGCGGGGAGCATGCTCCCCCCACTCCCACTCCCGTTCCGGCACAGTGCGTCGGAGCATGCTCCGGCGTTGTGCCGGTGCTACTCATTATCCCGCAGCAGCATCTTAGTTTTGTCGGTTTTGCCCATGGCGATGTACAAATTGCTTAGTCTGCTTACTATCTCCGGGTCGTTGGGCTGCCAGGCCAGGGCGCTATCCAGCCAGTGCATGGCCAACTGAAAAGCCTTTTTCGACCTGGCACGTTCCTTTTTTACAACCTGGTTGCGGCTGAGCTTAAGCGTACTTTCTTCGTAAGCTACACCTATATTATAGTAGCAGGTAGCCAAATTAACCAGCACCATCAAATTCTCCTCATCCAGCGACAGTGCATTTCGGTAAGCATCGATGGCCTCATCGTAACTGCCGACCTTTTGCAATATCAAGCCTTTGTTGTAGAAGTACTTTGCGTTTTCCGGGTTTTCGGCAATGGCCTTGTTGATCACTTCGAGCGCCTGGTCGCTTCTCGAATCCTGAACCAGGAACTCGGCAAGCAGAAAAACCAGATCTTCGTGATCGTCGTAGAACCCGATACCGTCAAAAAGTGCTTTTTCGGCGGCGGCACTATCACCCGTCATTAGATTTGCACTATATAATAGGTGTGTGGCATTTTCGGAAAACCTGAGCTTGTGCAAGTGTTTTAGATATTTGATAGCTTTTGGCCAGTCGTTGCTTTCGTAAGCTGCAAGTGCGGTATTATAAGCCAGCACTGTATCGGGCTGCAACGAAAGGAAAGGCAGCTGTTCGATTTGAAGCGCGTGCTCAAAAGCCCGCAAAGCCTCCTGGTAGTTTTCCCTGGTAAATTTTTTAATACCCAAATCCTGGAAATCATTGGCCAGCAAAACGTACTTGGGGGTCAGTTGTCGCTCCATACGCTGAGCCTTGTCCAGGGTACGGGCTTTTTCGTACGAATCCCAGGCCACATAAAGTTGGTCGGGATAAAGCGCGTACAACTTTGCATCATTTTTTTTGATGCCCTCGCGGTAGGCCGTTTGGCACAAATATCCGCGTGCATACCAGGCGTTGACCCATCGTAAAGAATCATCACCCGCCACCAATTCATCGGCCACCACCTTCGCATCTTCGTACTTGCCAATTTCGATGAGGTGATACAAGGAAATAAGCCGGCCTTTTTTTAGGGGCGCGGTAAGGCTACAACTGGAAAACAAGATGAGTAAAATAAAAACCCGCTTCATAGTTCAATCATCAATTATGGTGATAAAAATATCCGATTTCATTTTTTATTGTCCTAAGCCTTATTCAAGACAAATTCCACCTCGGGCACCTTGTCGATGGCCTTGAGGAAACGCACCGGGTTTACCTTTACTGTGCCCGAATTCATATCGATCTTTAATTTTTCTTTGCTGTCGATCACCTGGAAACTCAAAAAACAATCGCCCGAATGCTTTTGCGCCAGGGCAAAAATCTCGTCCACCAGTTCGGGCAGCAAATCGTCAATCGACAAAATAAGCTTGATATGCCGGGTTTGCCTTTCGAGCACCTCGGGCAGGAGCTTAATATCCGAAATCTTAAACTCATAATCCTCGGCATTGCGGTAGCGTTGCCTGATAGAACCTGAAATCAAGAGGAAGAAGCCCTCGGTGAGGAAGTTTTTGTATCGCAGATAATCTTCCGAAAACAGGCGCAGCTCTGTATTGTCGTCAAAGTCTTCGATACCAAAAAGCCCCCAGGGTTTATCGTCCTTCGACATGCGGTGCGTTGCTGATACCACCATGCCACCAAAAGAGATGTTTTGGTTGGCATATTTTTTCATGTTTTCTTTGAAGTCGGAAATTTTGTGCGTGCTAAAGTTTTTCAGCTCCACACGAAATTCGTCCAGCGGGTGGCCGGAGATATAAAAGCCGGTAACTTCTTTTTCGTTTCTCAGTTGCTCTATGTTTGACCAGGGTTTGCATTGGGGCATGGGCGGATCCTGAATGTGGACCGCATCAATATCGCCAAACAGCGATACCTGTTGCGAGTTTTGTTCTTCCTGATATTTGGTGGCAAAGCGCATCAGTTTTTCGATAAAGCTGGTGTCATCGGTATTTTCCTGAAAGAAAAATTGCGCCCGGTGCGTGTGTTCAAACGAATCGAAGGCTCCGGCGCGAGCCAGTGCCTCGAAACTGCGTTTGTTGCAGGCTCTTAGATCGATACGTTTGGCAAAGTCGAAAACGCTGGTAAAGGAGCCATTTTTATCGCGTTCTTTAATAATCGATTCAGCCACCGCGCTGCCCAGCCCTTTGATGGCGGCCATGCCAAAGCGTATGTTACCGTTTTTGTTTACGATAAACCGCTGATCCGATTCGTTAACATCGGGGCGCAGCACTTCAATACCCATGCGCTTGGTTTCTTCGATAAAGAAGGTAATCTTGCTAATGTCGCTAAGGTTGCGACTAAGCACGGCTGCCATAAACTCGGCCGGGTAGTGAGCTTTGAGATAGGCCATACGAACCGACACATAGGCGTAGCAGGTGGAGTGCGACTTGTTGAAGGCATATTCGGCAAACTTCTCCCAGTCGTTCCATATTTTACCCACCACCTTTAGATCGTGGCCGCGCTGCTTAGCTCCTTCAAAAAATTTGGGCTTCAAATCGTTGATGAGATCGATTTTTTTCTTTCCCATGGCCTTGCGCAGGTTGTCGGCCTGCCCCCGGGTAAAGCCGCCAATTTTTTGCGAAAGGCGCATCACCTGCTCCTGATAAACGGTAATGCCAAAGGTTTCCTTGAGGTACTCCTCCATTTCGGGGATGTCGTACTCAATCTTTTCTTTGCCATGCTTGCGCTTGATATAATTGGGGATATACTCGATAGGCCCGGGGCGATAGAGCGCGTTCATGGCTATCAAATCCTCGAAACGGTTAGGCTTAAGCTGGCGCAAATTCTTTTTCATTCCTTCCGATTCAAACTGAAAAATACCGGTGGTATCGCCACGGCTGTATAGCTCAAAGGTCTTTTTATCATCGTGCGGGATCGTGTCAGGGTCGATGATAATGCCCTTGGATTTCTTGATATTTTCGATGGCATCTTTAATTATCGAGAGGGTCTTCAAGCCGAGGAAATCCATCTTCAGCATCCCGGCATCTTCGATGTGGCTGCCATCGAATTGCGTTACGAGCAGCTTGGCATCCTTGGCCGTACTTAGCGGGATATGGTCGATCAGGCTTTCTTTGCTGATGATGATACCGCAGGCGTGCGTGCCAATATTGCGGAGTGTGCCTTCAATTTTTTCGGCACTTATCAGGGTTTCCTTCAGCTTGGGATCGCCCGAGCTTTGCCTTTCTTTGAGCAGATCAGGAGCTTCCTTGTATGCTTTGGCAAAGGTGGTACCCGGTCGCGTGGGAATCATCTTTGCCAGGCGGTTGGCTTCCGAGAGCGGCAGTTGTTTTACCCGTGCCACATCACGGATGGCCATCTTGGGTGCCATTTTACCAAAGGTAATAATGTGTGCCACGCGCTCGTGTCCATATTTTTCGACCACCCACTGCAATATTTTTTCGCGTCCGTCTTCGTCGAAGTCAATATCAATATCAGGAAGCGAAACACGGTCGGGATTAAGGAAACGCTCGAAGAGAAGGTCGTAAGCCAGTGGGTCAACATCGGTAATGCGCAGGCTGTAGGCCACCACCGATCCGGCAGCTGAACCGCGTCCCGGGCCAACCCATACGCCCATTTTGCGCGCCTGATTCAAAAAATCCCATACAATGAGGAAGTACCCGGGATAGCCCATCTTTTTTATTACGCTTAACTCAAAGTTCAGGCGATCTTCGATTTCAGGGCTAAGGTCGCCATAGCGCATTTTAGCACCTTCAAAAGTAATATGGCTCAGATAATCGGACTCGAACTTGATGCGCAATACCTTATCATAGCCCTCGAGCCGTTCAAAATTTTTCTCATCAGGGTTTTCGTCAAATTCAGCAATGAGTTTTTCGAGGCTGTAATTTTCGCGATATTGTTCCAGGGTGCCAAAATCTTTGGGAATTGGAAACTCGGGCATCATGGGCTTACGCTGAAGATCAAAGGACTCGATCTTATCCACAATTTCCTGAACGTTGGCGATGGCCTCGGGGTAAATCGCGAATTGCTTCTTCATCGCCTCGGGCGATTTAAAATAAAACTGATCGCTGGTAAGGCCAAAACGCTTATCGCGCCCGCGCCCTTTGGGCGTTGACTGGTATTCGTTTTCCTTGATACAAATCAGGCTGTCGTGCAGGTCGAAGTCGTCCTGCTCCAAAAAGAAAACCTCGTTGGCGGCAATCACTTTTACCCCGTGTTCTTTGGCAAACTTTAGCAACACCGCGTTGGTGCGCTGTTCCTCTTCCAGCCCATGGTCGTTGAGCTGTACATAAAAATCATCGCCAAACTGTTCTTTCCACCAGATAAAGGCTTCTTCGGCCTGCTGTTCGCCTACATTAAGAATCAAATGATTGACCTCCGAATACACACCACCGGTGGTGGTGATCAGGTCGTCCTTGCATTGGAGCAATATTTCTTTGTCGATGCGCGGATAACCGGCGTAGTTGCCTTCTATCCATCCGGTGGAGCTAAGCCGCGAAAGATTGCGGTAGCCATTGATGTTTTTGGCCAAAAATAATTGCTGGCTGCGGCGATCGGGATTGTCTTTGGTAAATTTCACTTTCGTCCGCTCCTCGGTCAAATAAAGTTCGCAACCGATGATGGCTTTGATCCTGGCTTTTTTGGCTTCCTTAATAAATTCAAAAGCCCCAAAAAGATTTCCCAGATCGGTGATAGCCATTGCTTCCATCCCAAAGCTGACGGCTTTTTTAACGAGGGCTTTTATGGGCGGTGTGGCGTTGAGCACCGAATAAAACGAATGCACATGCAAGTGGGTGAAGGGGGCATCCGTGGCCAATTCGATCTCCGGTTTGGGTGTTATTTCAGCTTGCCGGGCGGATTCCTGCCTCGACAGTTGCTGGCTTAACTCCTTATTCGATTCAAAGGCAATAACTTCGGCTTTGATAATTTCCGAATTTTTCTCTTTGAACGATTGCAATGCTTCCGGCGCAATTTTCAAGAGCCGCTGATCAATTACGCCAAGTCGCACCATCTCCAGAAAACAACGGCTGGTAGCGATAACATCGGCCACGGCATTGTGGGCTTCCTCGAAGGTTTCACCGAAAAGTTTTACGTGCAATTCCCCCAGTTTTGGGTATTTAAATCCCCCACCCCGGCCACCGGGTAAAGCGCAAAAGTTAACTGAGGTCTTCATCGAATCCACCACCGTTTTGCCTTCGAGCAGGTTTTGATAGCCATTTCTTAAAAATTCGGAACCGGCGATTTTGAGGTCAAATTCAATATTGTGGCCGGCAATGTGGCTAGCTTTAACAAGCACCTCGGCAAAGCGGTCGAGCACCGGGCGGATGTCCTGCCCATACTTCCCGGCCATGGCTGTGGAAATACCATGCACCTCCTCGGCCTTAAAAGGAATAGTGTAGCCATCAGGCTTAACAACAAAGGCATCGCTCTCCATTAGTTGTCCGTCATAATCGTGCAACTGCCAGGCAATCTGCACCATTCGTGGCCAGTTATCGAAGCGGGTTAAGGGCGCATTATAATCTTTGGGAAAGCCTGTGGTTTCGGTATCAAATATCAGGTACATCGGTTTGCGTTTTTGGGATGAGGAATAAAACGAGCCTGCAAATTTACCGAAAATGACTTGTGGAAAGGGATGATGTTGATAAAAAACGAAGGATAAACCTTGCAAATCTTTGTACCTTCGTTATGTGGTGGCTTAAGGGAAAAAGGCTTGGCTATTTAGTGCTAGTCTTTAAAGTGATATTTAGAAAAATATATGATTTCAGATTTACGATTTTAGATTTAAGATGTTGGTGATATTCAAGACAATCTAAAATCTCCGATTCCCGCATGTGGGGGATCAATCTTAAATCAAAAAAAAATTGACTTAATGGACAAACTATTTAATATCGTTCGCATCCTTTAAGGTATAGACTTCGGGATTATTAGACATGGAATTCATGCACCTTTTCAGTCCGAGAATCCACGAATATTTTTTTTGAGCATAATGAGGTAATGTGGAACAAAGCGACATCCTCGCCAAAGGCGGGATTGAGCGAAGCTGCCTGCCCCGACCCATCGGGAAAATCCCGCCATTGCGGGGACATTGGGGAAAAGATTTCTCCCTACAAAACTTGCTGCGCTGCGTTTTTCCAGTCGAAATGACAAAGTCCCAGGACTATGAATGGGGTGAGAGAATGTGGGCGCGAAGCACCCACATTCTCTCACCCCTCCACCCGCTCCGACGGTGTTATTCCGAACGCAGTGAGGAATCTCCTGAAATACTGGCTTTTACAAAAACATGTTATTAGTAGTAGAAAAATTTAATCTGAAGCCTCTTCTATTCAGCCAGTAAAGCCTTTTTGGCATATCTTACAAAGTTGTATGCTACTCCGAAGTGGGGATAAAAATTACTAAGCTCGGGATAGTCGTTGATGTATTTATATGCAATCCCACCAATAAAATCGAAACTCCACAGACGCAGATGAACCGACATATCCGCTTCCACCATTACATTAACATCCCAGGCTCCATCAGGTTTATCCAGAATACTTTCTTTACTATCCATAAAAAACAAGTAGCCCAATGAAGCATTGGGTACTAAAAAAATAAAGTCGGGAACCAGGCCGATGGAGTAATTCAGATTAAACTCGGGCGAAAAGGCAACAGCCGTCGAATCGACTTTATAATCACTCTGGTTAGGAATAGTATATTTTTTATTAATGTCGTAGTAGCTTCCACCAAGCTTAAAACCCACACGCGAGATATAGCTGAAATAATAAAAGTACACCGAATGGCTTGTGGTGTTCAGGCTCGATTCCAGATCGCCAATATCGGTGGTGTTAATTTGCTCGTACGAACTCCCCCACTTGTATTCAAGCCCGGAACGCGATTTTCTAAAATTGTACTTCTTGGCCTGATGGGCTTCTTTTACACCATATATTCCCCGCAATATACGGCCCTCCGAATAATTGCCCTCCACATTGGTAATGCTGATCAGCCCCATCGCCTTGGCTTTCATATTTATACCGGTCAACGCTTTTTTGCCCTTGTATTTAAAAGCTACAAATTTATCCCCAATCTGAATATTATCATCCGAGCCAGCATTGATATGAACGATATTATAACTCTTGCGGGTAATGTAATAGTCGTTGCCGGTTCTTGGTTTCTCGGTCGATGGATTAAGTTTATTAGGATCAAGATTGGTAACCGTACCCTCCACCATGCACTTCCACTTTCGAGTCTTATCGCCTTTTTCATTCTCCACCCGCACAAATTTATAATTCCCGGTGCGCACCCATTCAACATTCCTCTGCACCAGCGATGAGGAAAGGTAATCCTCAAAAACATCTTCAAAACTATGCGACACCGAATTGGAGTACTGCATGTGTTCTTCAATCGAACTTATCTTTTGCTTTGTCCCTTGTTCGATGGCATCATATACGGCCTTTTCTATCATCTTCTGGCGCACGGTGCTATTTTTTTCGTGATAAATATCCCGCTTGTTGTTGAGAATCATCGTGGATTCGCCTGCAACTTTTATGGGGCCATAATTAGCAGTTTGAGATGATAAGCTGCCAGCAAAGAAAATAGAAAACAGAAATGAAGCAGCAAAGAATAATTTTTTAGGTGAACGAAGTAAAAATCTTAGCATAAAAAAAACAGTTTTGTAGGTAAGTAAAATTGCAATTTGTTAAAAAAATGTTAACAAAAATAGCGTTTACTCTTTACAAAACAAGATTTACAATAATTTTTTTTTGAATGATTATCCAAACACCTCCATCTGCAAAGCACTTAGGTTTTTGTAAATTCCCTTATCAAGAGCTAATAATTCATCGTGGCTGCCCGATTCGGCCACACGTCCCTTGTCGATGACGATAATCTTATCGGCCTTGCGAATGGTAGAAAGGCGGTGAGCGATGATGATGGAAGTACGGTTTTTCATCAGCACATCCAGAGCCTGCTGCACCAACCGCTCCGACTCAGAATCCAGCGAGCTGGTAGCTTCATCCAGAATAAGGATGTCGGGATCTTTGAGTATGGCACGAGCGATAGCTACACGTTGCCGCTGCCCGCCCGAAAGCTGTATGCCACGGTCGCCAACCAGCGTGTCAAGGCCATCGGGAAACGAATGGATAAACTCCCAGGCATTAGCCTGCTTTGCCGCCTCCACAATCGCGTCACGGTCTGCACCCGGACGACCATAAGCGATATTTTCGCCAATAGTACCCCCGAAAAGCAGCACCTCCTGCGGTACGATGGCCAAATGATCGCGCAATACCGACAAATCAAAATCCGTAATCGGCCGATCATCGATAAGAATGCTGCCGCCCGTGGGTTCGTAAAAGCGAAACAACAAAGCTCCGATAGTCGTCTTGCCAGCACCCGAAGGACCAACCAGGGCAATCTGTTCGCCCTTGTTGACAGCGAACGAAACACCCTTTAGCACCTCCACATCCTTGCGCCCCGGATACGAAAAACTAACTTCCTGAAAAGTTACCTTGCCTGTGCAGCAAATATTGGTTTCTCCCGAAAGCTTTTCGCCAAGCGGCTCAGCAGCTTCCTCCAAAATATCCATCAGGTTTTCGGTAGCACCTATGGCCTTTTGTATCTGCGAATAAAAATCGGCCAGCCCGCCTATCGAGCCGGCAATAAAAACCGTATAAAGTACAAACTTAAAAAGATCGCCCAAAGTCATGCCCGAGCCACTGTTTACCAGATATACGCCATACCATATCACCCCCACGATCGAACCAAACATGGCCAGAAATATAAACGAAACAAACAAGCCCCGCCACTTGGCTCCCCTCAACGAAACATCGATCACCTCATCAGTTTTGCGTTTGTAGCGCAGCGACTCGTAGGCCTCGTTGGCAAAAGCCTTTACGTTAGTTATGGCCTGCAGCGTTTCATCCACAATCGTGTTCGATTCGGCAACATGCCTCTGCGCCTCCTTCGACATCTTGCGGATATACGTCCCAAAAAATCGCGCCACCACCGCTACCACCGGCACAATGGCCAGCATAAACAAGGTAAGCCGTGGCGAAATAAACGCCAGGATTGCGATGCCGCCGGTAATAATAATGATCTGCCGGATAAACTGGGCAATGGTCGTAGTAAAGGTTTCCTGCAAAAGTGCGATGTCCGCCGAAAGGCGGCTGTTCAGTTCACCCACCCGATGTCCCGAAAAAAACGTCATCGGTAAGCGTATAAGGTGATTATATGTGGTTTGCCGAAGCAGTGCCAGCGTTTTCTCGGTAACGATGGCAAAGAGGTAAATCCTAAAATACGACAAGACTGCGTTAAAAACAAACACGCCCACCAAAATCCATCCTATTCGGTTTATCTGATCCATGCTCTTGCTCTTGGCGGAATCCAGCAAATCGCCCAGCAGTGCAGGAAAGACAAGCGTGGTAAGACTCGACAGTACCAAAAAAATCAGCCCTGCGGCGAAAACCCATTTCTGTGGTTTCACAAAGCGAAACAAGCGAATCAGTTTTTTCAAGCTGCGTTTCGTAACTTTCTTTTTGGGGGTTTCGCGTTCCCCGGTGTCGATTGTATGATGTGATGCCATGGCCACATTAACGCAATAAAAACAAAAAAGTTGACCCCGATCCGGAAAATCCTTGTACCATAAATGTATCATTCTTATTTATCCACTCGTTTTGGAAAAGAACCAATTTTTTATATTTTTGCTAACGTATGACTTACAACATTTTTTACCTAAATGCTTTAAAAGCAAAAACCAGCCGAAGCATAGCTGCGCCGGGTAGTTCGGCAATGATGAAATACGGAGCAAATATGGATATTGGAGCTAAAGGTAAAACACTATTTGCAGGACAAAACAGGAGTGTAGTAAACCCAGGCTTTTTACGGTCTTAAAATCTTAAAAAGATTATCTACAACTTTCTCAATCACATTATGATCGACCTTTCCAATTTTGCGGTCAATAACGCTTTTTTCGGCGGTAAACAACCTATTTGGTCTTATATTACTTGGCTGCTTAAGCGAACCCTCAATAAAATCGGCCTCATTCAATGTGATAGCATAATCATCTTTTACATATTGGCTGGTAATCTGGCACAGAATAATATCTTCACCTTTCAGGTTTGCCAGAACCATTGCAGGCCTTTTCTTGGAACTTGACAAATCGGAATACGGGAACGGTAAAACAACAATGTCTCCTTTTACAAATCTTTCCATGCCTCATCTTCTTCGGATAACAACCAGTCCTTTGCTAAAACATTTTCACTTGCAAAATGGGTCAATACTTTATCGTTTTCCGCCCCAAAATCTTTCAGGGTATGCTTTGTCTCCTTTATTAAAACGTTGCTTAATTTCAGTTTTTCATTATGTGGAAGTTGTTTGATGATATCAACTACCTGATTAAAATTAAGCGAAAAGTTTATGCTTACATTTGAAGTATCCATAACAAAAATGTTTTGACAAAAATACAATATTATTCTAAGATCAATCGCAATCCCTGTCTTCGAGTTCCCAAATGAGACTTATCCAGCATAATCCTTACCCTGCTTTCAATAAGCTTTTTCCTGTGCTGCGCAATTTTGTCTGCGATGACAGCAAGCCCGGCACCAGACTTCGGAAATAGTTACCCCGTGAATAAATCTAAACCATTGTGCTTATTCCCAGAACACACATCCCAGGCTAAGGCAATATTCACAGGGTGACTCGCAATCAGATTTCAAATTTTTCATCATCATCAGGGCTTGTGTAAAACTTTTATTTTAGCTTTGCCTGTTGAGATAGCCGGAAAAAGCATTACAAACAGATTTCGCAATCCTCATCATTTTTTAAATTCAATAATTTTACTAACTAAATCACCACAACGCTATGAGCAAATTTTACAGTTTACTAATCGCAATGCTGATGCTGATCAATATCGGCATGGCGCAACAAACTTCAAACCTGGATTTAAACGGCGATCCTATTCCTCCCGAAGCACTAATCACCGCCGACCTACATTCGCAAAATGATGTCATCGTCCCGGGCACCACCACACCCCGCGCCGAATGGATGGCCAAAGGCCCATGGGGCGGCAACATCAGAGGCTTTGCCACCGATGGCATGAAAGTAGTAGCCGCCTGCGGCCATTCAACGGCCGGAAACGGCGGCATCTGGTATTCGACCGATGGCGGGCAAAACTGGAACGGCTCGGATATTAATAATAAGATAATGTACGCTGCTCTTGCCCATCCCACCCAAAGCAATACATTTCTGGCTGGCGGAAAATATGGCATTTATCGCAGTGAGGACGGTGGAGCCACCTGGCTCCAGATCGCCTATCCCAGTACCACTATTATTGGCCTGGGCGTGCAAATCGCCAACACCGATTTGATGATTGCCGGTATTGCCTCCAACCAGGGCGTACGTTATTCACCTGATGGCGGCACCACCTGGAACACCACAAACCTTACTCAGGGTTATATGAAAGATTTTGCCGTGTCGCCCGATAATCCTGAACGCATGTTGGTAGCCGTTTCTGGCACCGCTGGCTCAGGACTTTACTCAAGCACCGATGGTGCCATCTGGGTCAGCATAAATCCTGCAGGTTCAGGCCAATGCTATGGCATTTATCTTAGCCCTGATGATGGCGACTTTATGTTGCTTGGTGCCGAAACCGGCATTTACAAATCCACCGATGGCGGACAAAACTGGACGCTGGCGCAAAGCACCAGCAACTTTGCCCGGGGCATTGTAAAATACAATTCCACCTTTTACAGCGTGGTTTACGGGGGTAGCATTTACGAAAGTACCGATAATGGCGACACCTGGACAGTGGCCAGCGAAAACATCGTCGAGCGCACATGGCAGGCCATTGGCGCATCGGATGCCGGAGCCTTGTTTGGAAGCTGGGGCTCGGTGGTTTTGGGCAACGCAAGTGGCTACGCCCTTAGCGTTGAAGGCATGAACAACGTTTACGTGCATAGCGCGGTGTATTATGCTGACCGCAACGAAATTTGGGCTGGCTCGGAAGGAAGCGGAATATGGCGTTCGACCAACATGGGCGAAAGCTGGGAAAATAAATCCAACGGCCTGCAGGGCTGGTGGGCTTATGGCTTTGCCCCCACCAATAGCGACGACTGGGCGGTAGATCGCCGCATGGTAGCCACCAACAATGGCGTTTTTTACAGCGATGATTTTGGCGAAAGCTGGGAGGTGCTGAATCAGGAAACAACCTATTACACCGGAGCAATGGTTCACCCCACCAACCCCGACATTATGTGGATTGCCGGCTCAACCGGACCCATAAAATATACTACCGATGGCGGCGCAAGCTGGAACGATCCCACAGGCCTGCCCTTTGGCTTTTACCCACGATTTGGCCTTAGCACCAATCCCTCGGGCGACCTCAGGGTACTGCTGATTTATGAGCAGTTGGCCACCAATTCTGTATTTTCCGACGATCTGGGCGCAAGTTTTCTGCCCTGCACCGGGATATCCGGCGTAAGCTACTTTACCGATATTTCTATTCGCCTGGCTGATAGTAAACTCGACCAGATGGTCTATATGTCCACCGACCAAGGTATTTTCAAATCGCCCGATGGCGAGGCCTACACCCTCTGCCCCAATATTAGCGGCTTATTTTGGAGCGTGCTGGGCACCGAGGGCAGCGATGTGTATGCCGGAGCCAGCAACGGCGTTTTCCATAGTGCCGATGAAGGACAGACCTGGGAAGCCTTTAACCAGGGCATAAGCACCATGGCAATTTGGGATATTGCCTATGGCTCAAGCACCAGCGAAATCCTGGCCGGCACCCGGGGCTATGGCGTGTATAAATATGGCGATAGCCAGCCCGGAAAAGTGCTGGGCTTTGTGCGCGATGCTGCAACAAACCTCACCATTGCCGAAGCCGAAATTGAGGCCACCAATCTCGACGATGGCGTAGTTACCACCGCCACACCCTTCGGCTCACATTACTCTCTATTGCTACCACCCGGCATCTACGATATTGCCTGCACCGCCGATGGATACCAAACTGCTATGCTTAGCGATGCGCAAATAGAAGCAGGGGTAAACATGGGACACACCTTTTATCTGGATGTCGCCGAAGAAACTACCACAGGCATTTCATCCCGCGAAAGTGGGCAATTTACGATTTATCCAAATCCGGCCGGTGAGCAGTTTACCCTTACGGGAAATGACATCACTACTTGCGAAATTTATTCGCAAGCCGGACAACTCATTCAACGTGTCAATATTACGAATCCGGGGCAAATCATCAAAACTACCGGATTGCCTGCTGGCATTTACTTTATCAGGATATTGGGAAACCAGACAATTGAAATTCAAAAATTAATCATCGAGTAAAACAGTAATATCTGTTTTATAGCTTGCCCACAAAAATATCAAGCCCCGACTGCGGATCAAAAAATGGTAGTCGGGGCTTTTTGTGGTTTAAATAGGATCTGTCCATAAAGCCAACCTAAAACTTCAAATTTCCACTAATCTGCCGTAAGTTAAGGCCTGCCATTTTCAGGAGGTATTCGGCGGCAAGCAGGCGGTTTTCGGCTTCGAGGGCCTTGCGCTGAATGTCGCGGAAGTCAATCTCGTTGATTTCGCCCGACCGGTAAAGCTCGATGGCAATGCTTAGATTTTTATCCGCATTGGTCAAATTTGTTTTCTCAAGAGCCACTTCTTGCGCAGCACCATTATACACATTGTAGGTTTTGTAAAGTTGGGTGTGCATATTACTCAGTACCTCGCTGGCCTGGGTTTGCGCCGAGCTGTATTCCACTTTGCTGTTTTGCAATTCGCGCTTGTTATTAAAGCCATCGAAAAGGGTATAATTAAAATTAAATCCAAAGGCCGGCCCATGAGAGGTGTTGGTTTGCAGCAGCCCGGTTTCGCTGCTCAGGTTGTTGTACTGATAATTGGCATAGAGTGAAAGCGAGGGGATCAGCGCGGCTCTCCGTTCTCGAATTTCCTGGTATTTTACGCTTGCCTGTGCTTTCACCAGCAAAATCGAATAGTTCTGTTCTATCATCTTGGCGTACATGTCCTGATAGTTGATGTCGCCCTCAAAAATTATTTCTTTGCCTGCCGCCCACACCATCTCAGGCGATCGGCCGGCCAGCATATTGATGTCGGCCACCAGGTTTTTAACTTGTACCTGCTGCCGGATAAATGAGGTGCTGTCGGTGCTCATATCTATTTTGGCCTGGTTCAAATCCACTTCCGAAGCCGCGCCTATTTTAAATTTCTTCTCGGCCAGGGCAAGTCGGGCACGGCTCACTTCCATGGTCGATTTTATTACTTCCAGCAGCTTTTGCTCCTGCACCAGTTGATAATAAAACGAGGCCAGATCGAGGTAGGTCAGCTCGATTTCAAGTTGCAAATTCATCCTGCCAATATTCTCAAGTTCTTCAAGCCGCTGTTGGGCAGCCCACATTTTCATGCCATCAAACACGGTCCAGTTCAACTCGGCCAGTGCGCCAAAGTTGTTGTTTTTGGCACCGGTAGCATCTTTGGTTCTGCCATCGTAAAATTCCTGTTTGCTGTCCACAATGGAGGTATTGTTGCTTACGCCCACATCCAGCGATGGCAAAAAACCAGCATTACCGAGGCTGTTATTGTTTTGTGCAATCCCGGCATCGTTGGCAAGAATTATTAATTGAAAATTATGTTGTAAGGCAATAGCAAAAATATCCTGGAACAACAGCGTATCATTCGATGTCTGGGATTTTAGATTTCCCTCGAAACAAAAAAAGAGGAGCAAAAGTAAGCTGCTGTATATTTTAAAATTCCTCATATTTTTTGGTTTTTTTGGATGATAAATAGAGGTAGAGCGCCGGGATAACATAAAGGGTGAGGACGAGCGAAAAGGTAAGTCCGCCAATAATAACAATGCCCATGGGAACGCGGCTGGTGGAGGCTTCGCCCAGAGCCAGGGCAATGGGCAAGGCTCCCAGGATGGTGGCAAGGCTGGTCATAAGGATGGGTCGGAATCGTTGGCCTGCTGCATCGATCACCGCTTCGCGCTTGGCCAGCCCCTGCTGCCTGCGCTGGTTGGCAAATTCTACGATGAGTATCCCGTTTTTGGTAACAATACCCACCAGAACGATAACTCCGATCTGGCTAAAAATATTCAGGGTTTGCCCAAACATCCACAGCGATAGCACGCCACCGGCCAGAGCCAGTGGAACGGTGAGCATGATAATCAATGGATCCGAAAAACTCTCGAACTGCGCCGATAGCACCAGGAAAATCAATACCAGTGCCAGCATAAAAGCAAAGACCAGGCTGTTGGAACTTTCGGTAAACTCCTTGGAAACGCCCGCCAGGCTGGTGCTAAAAGTTTCGTTGAGCACCGATTTGGAGATACGATCCATCTCCTGGATACCCGCGCCCAGCGATACCCCATCGGCAAGGCTGGCCGACACCGTTGCCGAAACATAGCGGTTGTAGCGATAAAGCTGCGGGGGCGTACTTTGGTAACTCAGCTTGATAAGATTATCGATTTGCACCGCATCGCCCTTGTTGTTCCGTACCGAAATGGTTCTTAAATCGAGGGGTTCATCGCGGTTTTCGCGGGTAGCCTGCCCGATTACCTGGTATTGTTTTCCGTTAAAGATAAAATATCCAAACCTTTGCCCGCCAAAATACAACTGGATAGTTTCGGCAATATCGCGCACCGTAACGCCCATCTCCCGGGCCTTGTTGCGGTCGATTTCTACTTTTAGCTCAGGCTTGTTAAATTTCAGATTTATATCGATAATACCAAAAGCCGGATTTTGCTGGGTACTATCCAAAAATACCGGGATTACCGCTTTTAGACTTTCAAAATTGGGGGCCTGAATAACGTATTGCACCGGCAGCGAACTACCCCGGCTCGCGCCAATGGTTTGCTGTTGGACGACAAAGGAACGGGCAAAATTCTTCTGTGCCATGATCGGCGTAAGCTCGGCGGCCAATTCTTGTTGCGATTTTTTACGCTCGCCAGGAGGCAAAAGTGTAAGCCGCACAAAACCTGTATTGGTAGAAAGGGAGCTGCCGAAGCCCGGCGAGGTAACGGTGAGCAAGGATTCTTTTTCGCGCAGGGTATCCACGATTTCGATAAGCTCGTTGATGTATTCATCCATTTTATCAAAAGAAGTTCCCTCGGGTGCCGTGCTAATAATCCGTAGCTGACTTTTATCCTCCATTGGGGCAAGTTCCGAGGGCAGCTCCATGCCGATAAAATAAATAATGAAGCCCGAGACCAACATCACGAGAAATCCCAGCCAGGGACGAATCATAAATTTGCGCAAAGAAATTACATAGCCGCCGATCAGATTTCTAAAAAAGGGTTCCGTTTTCCTGAAGAGCCAGTTGGGTCGTTCTCTGTTTTTCAATATCCGGGCACTCATCATCGGGGTTAGCGTAAGCGAAACCACGGCAGAAATTATTACAGCTCCGGCTACCACCACGCCAAATTCGCGAAACAAGCGACCCGTTAATCCCGAAAGGAAAATGATGGGCAAAAAAACCGCTGCCAGCGTGATGGTGGTAGAGATAATAGCAAACACAATTTCTTTGGATCCCTTGTAGGCAGCTTCGCGCGGACTCATGCCACGCTCTACTTTGGTATAAATATTTTCCATCACCACAATGGCATCATCAACCACAATACCCGTAGCCAGCACAATGCCAAGCAAAGTGAGGATGTTGATCGAAAAATCGGCGGCATACATGATAAAAAATGTGCCCACCAGCGAAATAGGGATGGCGATGATGGGAATCACGGTGGTTCGGAAATCGCGCAGGAAAACAAAAATTACGAGCACCACAAGCAGAAATGCCAGGATAATGGTTTCTTCCACCTCGGTGATGGCTTTACGAATAGTGCGTGTGGTATCAAGAGCCACGCCGGTTTCGATGTCCGAAGGCAGGTCTTTTTTTATTTGTTCCACCCTGGCGAAGGCTTCGTCCACAATGTCGATATAATTGGCTCCGGGCTGTGGGTTAAGGGCAATTCCCACCATGGGGATTCCTCCATTTCCACGCAAACGGGTGCGCTCGTTTTCGGGAGCCAGGCGTGCTTTGCCAATATCTTTGAGGCGGATGAGGGTTCCCTGCCTTTCGGCAATTATCAGATCATCAAATTCATCTTCGGTGGTAAGCCTCCCCAGGGTGCGAATGGTCAGCTCGTTGGTCAGCCCTTCGATGCGACCGGAAGGAATCTCTACATTTTCGCGCAGCAAGGCAGTTCTTACATCCAGCGGGGTAAGCTTGTAGGCGGCAAGTTTTAGCGGATCGAATTCCAGCTTCATCGAATACTTCTGCTCGCCCCATATCCTTATTTCGCTTACGCCTTCGATGGTTTGCAGGCGTTCTTTAAAAGTATTAACGGCGAAATCGGTAAGCTCGATCAGGCTGCGTTTGTTGCTTTGCACCGTAATGGTGAGAATAGTTTGTGCATCGGCATCCGATTTATTTACGATGGGCGGATCGGCATCGGGCGGAAGGTTGCGCACGGCACGCGATACCTTGTCGCGCACATCGTTGGCGGCGGCTTCCATGTCCACGCCCAGATTAAACTCAACGGTAACGGTGCTACGCCCATCGCTGCTGGTGGAGGTCATGGTGCGGATGCCGGCAATCCCGCTTATCGATTCCTCGAGGGGTTCGGTAATCTGCGATTCGATCACCGCCGCGTTGGCTCCGGGGTAATTGGTGGTTACGTTTACCACCGGCGGATCCACGCTGGGATATTCTCTTACGCCGAGGTAGGTAAAACCGATAATCCCAAACAAAACAATGATGATGGAAACCACGGTGGTGAGCACCGGACGACCAATAAAAACGGAAGAAATGTTCATCGGTCGTTGGTGTTTTTGATGGATTCCGTACTTTTTATGCTCACGGGCATCCCGTCTTTAAGCGCAAGCAAACCACTAATGGCAATCGTATCGCCCTTGTAGATTCCAGAAGTTGCCTGCACCATTTTATCGTTTCTGATGCCAGTTTCAATCTCCACTAAATGTGCGTTTCCTTTTTTGATAACAAATAAGTTTTGGCTGTTGAGCTGCGGGACAAGACAATAGGTGGGGATCATCAGGGCAGAATCGATTTGACGCAAGTTGATGGTGATTTCGGTAAAGGCTCCCGGAATAAGCTCGCCCCGTGGGTTTGCGGTAATTGCCCTTACCTTTAGCGAGCGTGTGCTGGCATCGATGCGCGGCTCGGAGGCATAGATCGTTGCGGCAAATTCGTTGTCATTACCGACAACGGAAAAGGTAATTTTCATCCCATCTTTAATAAAAGCCGCATATCGTTCCGGGATGTCGAATTCGATTTTCACAGGATCGCTCTGCACGAGGACAGAGATTATTTCGCCCTGCGACACCCACGCGCCCTGGCTTACATGGCGCAGACCAATTTTTCCACTAAAGGGAGCTTCGATATTCGATTTTCGGATTTTTGAATCGGTGAGGGCGATGTCGGCTTCCAGCTCTTCCACCCTGGCAAGCGATCCGTCATACACCTCCTGCGAAATGCCGTTGATCCCGAGCAATTGTTTTTTGCGGTTTTCATCCTCGCGGGCAATGCGCATCTGGGCATTGTATTTTTGCAGTTGCGCTCTCAATTCCGAGTCGTCAATCTGAACCAGCATACTTCCTTTTTCCACCCTGCTACCTTCATCAAAGTTTACCTTTACCACCCTGCCGGAAACCTCGCTGCGTAGCTCCATTTTCTCGTTGGGCTGCACGCTGCCCGAGGTCTTGATGATTTCGCTGATGGTTTCGGCTTGTACCACAAAGGTTTCTATCGCCATAACGGTTTTGCTTGTACCAGCGGTATTGGGCTTGTCGCTTGTGCATCCAAGCATCCCTATCAAAAGCAAAATAAGAAAAAAAATCTGAATTAAGCGGTGTTTCATTTAAAGTAGTTGTTTATAGCAGAGTGGCAAAATTAATCGAAACTACAAATCAAAGTTCAAAATATCCAATTTTAAGCTAATTTAGCCAAGTCATTAATTATCACAAACTAATATGCAAAGGCATCCTATTTTATTTTTTTCGTTTCTAATTTTATTTTTTGGAATATTGCTAACAAGCTCCTGCACTCTGTTTAACCGCAAAAAGAAGGCCGATTCGGATTATACGTTTTATTTGGGAAGCTACACCGAGGGGCAAAGCGAAGGGATTTACCGATACACTTTACAAATAAATGGAGAGATTAAAAAATCCGGCCTGGCGGCAAAAGCCAAAGATCCTTCGTTTCTGGCCTGGAGTGCTGATAAAAAGGTACTGCTGGCCGTGGACGAAAGCGGCGATTCGGCAGGGATGGGCACGATAGCATCATACCAAATTAAAGAAAATAAACTGAAACCCTTGAGCAGCAAACCCTCCGGAGGACTCGCCCCCTGCTTTGTTGCGGTAAATAAAGAGGGCTGGGTGCTTACGGCCAACTACATCGGTGGAAATGTAGGCTTGTTGAAACTGGATAAAAAAGGACGGCTTTCGGATTTGCTCGATATTGAGCAACATGAGGGGGCGGGCACTACCGAGCGGCAGGAAGCTCCCCACGCCCATTCGGCATGGTTCGAGCCGGATGCCTCGGGTATCATCGCGGCCGACCTGGGAACCAACGAGCTTTGGTTTTCAAAAATCGACGCTGTCAAACAAAAACTCCTTCCACGAAGCCCGCAAAAAATGGCTATGGCTCCCGGTGACGGACCACGCCACCTGGCCTTTCATCCAAACAATAAATGGATTTACGTTTTAAACGAACTCAACAACACCATCACTTTTATCGAAAAAGGTACTTCAGGAAAATATCTTAAAGGCTCATCCATTTCAACGCTTCCCAACGATTTTGAGGCATTCAGCAAAAGTGCCCATATCGCGATTTCATCGGATGGCCGGTTTGTTTATGCCTCCAACCGGGGACATAACAGTATTGTCATATTTGGCATCGATTCGGATAGCGGACAATTGAAAATACTGGGTTTTGAATCCACACACGGCAATGAACCCCGTCATTTTGCACTTTCGCCGGACGATGAATTTCTAATTGTAGCCAATCAAAACACCAACAATGTGGTGAGTTTTAAGCGGGATAAAGCGACCGGATTATTAACTTTTGTGGCCGAGGCCGAAGCTCCTGCGCCGGTTTGTGTTTTGTTTGAATAAAGAAATTATCGAATGATGGGAGAATTAAATACAAGTCAAATCTCTTTTATTGCCGAAATTAAAGATAAAGTCAGGCAAACCCAATACGAAGCTTTAAAGGCTGTAAATGTGCATTTAATAAATTTGTATTGGGATTTAGGCAAAGCCATTTCCGAAAAACAAGCATTGGGTTGGGGCAAAGCCATTGTGCCCACTTTGAGTAAAGAACTGCAAAACGAATTTCCAACTATGACTGGGTTTTCTACCACCAATTTATGGTATATGGTGCAGTTTTATAATGAATATTAGTCTGATACAAATCTCCAACCATTGGTTGGAGAAATTAGTTGGACAAAACACATTATCATTTTTTCTAAGTGCAAAGACAGCCAGCAACGCCAATTTTACATTTGATTTTTTGGAACTTGCCAACGAACATTCCGAGTATGAATTGGAACAAGCCCTCATCAAAAACATCCAGAAATTTTTATTGGAATTGGGGCATAATTTTACGTTTGTAGGCAACCAGTATAAATTGAATGTTGACGAAAAAGAATACAAGGTTGACCTCTTGCTTTTTCATCGCAGCCTCCAATGTTTGGTGGCTATTGATTTGAAAATTGGCGAATTCACCCCCGAACATAAGGGCAAAATGGAGTTTTATTTAACGGTATTGAACGAAACCGTAAAACTGCCCCACGAAAACTCCGCTATTGGCATTATTATTTGTAAAACCAAAAACAGAACCGTTGTGGAGTATTCGTTAAAAACTGCAACTTTGCCCATAGGCGTAGCCTCTTACCAAACCGCAAGCACCCTGCCCGATGCCTACAAAAAGCTCCTGCCCGATGCCGAAACTATTGGGCAAAAACTCATTGATTTCTTAGATTCTAAACAATAAAACCCTACACAAAATATAAGGCCTCGGATTTTTCGGCAATGATGTTTGGAATGGTCAAAGAAATCTTTAATAGAGGAATTTAAGCAAGATAGCCCGGAGCTTCGTCCACACGAGCACAGAGCAAACTGAAAAAAAGATTTTCTAAATTCCTATAAAAACCCGCTGCTTTGAAATCCATCTTCAAAGTAAATTAACATCCAGGGGCGATGTCCTGAAGTAAACTTTGATTTACCGGCATTGTGCTCCTTAACCCTGTTGTCAACATCTTTGGCCATGCCGACATATTGCTTCCCACTGGACAAACTTTTTAAAACATAAACTGACCACATAGCTATAAAACAAAAAAAGCCATCCCTTTGATTGAGATGGCTTGTAGTTGTAGTCCGTAGGGGAATCCGTGCCTGCGTGACACAGTCAGGCAGGGAACCCCTGTTACCAGGATGGAAGACCACATTTTATAAATAGCATTAAAGCAATTCTAAACTTATGAAAGGCAGACAGACTTGTCCGACTGCGTAGCGCAGGCAGACTTGTCCGACTGCGTAGCGCAGGC
>CAZGAO010000078.1:0-24516 GCA_964523795.1 uncultured Lentimicrobiaceae bacterium | reverse complement strand
GGCTAAAAATGAAAAAGGCTATTTTAATTTTAACATTGTTTATTGGAGTTCTTGGAGCATCGTATGCTCAGGACATTGTAAAAAACGAAGGCTTGTATTATGCAGGCAGTCAGCTCTACACTGGTGAATACGCCGAATACCACAACAACGGTATCTTAAAGATGCAGATGAATTTACTTGATGGAAAAGAAGATGGCGTTGTGATGATATATTTCCCGACAGGTGCCAAAAAAGAGCAAAGATCATACAAAGACGGTTTAAAGGATGGCACATGGTTAACATGGGATGAAAATGCAAACCTTACCGCAGAAGCAAGTTTTAAGGATGGTTTAAAACATGGCCATTGGTATGTTTGGGATGTAAACGGAAACAAGCGTTATGACATCAATTACGAAAATGGCGAAAAAAGTGGCGACTGGTTTATGTGGGATGAGCAAGGAAAGCTCGCTATGGAAAGAACCTACTAAAAAAGAACAAACCCAACCTGAGTGATAATTACTCAAATTGGGCTGACCTGAGCAAAGCGTGGTATCCAAAACTAAATGCTTTACCAGGTTTACAGAAAACCAAAAATAGCCTTTTGGCCTCTAAAGTTTAAGTTGAGGCCTCAATCTTAGCCGGTTTGAGGCTCTTTTTTTTATTCCCGCTCAAAATATCCTGTATCCAAATCTAAGCGTAAATTTAGTGCCGGGGCTTAAGCGCGTATAATACTGATCGGTGGCTTGGTATGATTTAAATATTGCTTCTACATCATCACCCAGGATATTTTCAATTTTTACACCAACACTCATTTTGTCATTCTTACCAAAATCTTTATTGGCATTAAAATTTAAGCTGTGGAAAGGGACTGTATAAATATCAGGACGATCAACAATCCCAACAATAAATAATGTTTCGCCCTGCACATTGTAGTAAAGTCCGGCTTCCAATCCTCTCAACAAACCATCGTTGCCTCCATCGTAGGCTATCCCGGCATTGATAAGATAAGGAGCCTGGCCGGCCATATCGCGATAATCGCGCACAGATTGGCCTTCGCGGGCATTGTTTAAACGCGACTGATATTCGGTAGCACTAAGTTTAATGCGTGATTGGGTGTAGGTAAAATTGGCGTTAAAGGAAAAATTCTGCATGAGAACGCTTATAAACTCAAGGTTTTTCCGAAGCTCCAATTCAAGCCCAAAAACTTGTCCATCGCCTACATTCCGAGGTTGGAAAGCACCTACAAGCGTTGTATATTGCACCAATTCGATGGGCTTTTTAAAATGCTTGTAGAATGCACTCACCGAAACGGTTTGACCACCGGCTTCAAACAGCTCCCATCGCAAATCAAAATTGTCAATATTTGTACTCATCAGCTTACCATCCCAATATTCAAGACCTGCAACATCATCGGCATCGCGAAACAAGCCACCAATAAAAGTACGCCCGGTGATAGGATCAAAAATTTCGGCATACGAAACTTCTTTAAACGAAGGTCGGGCAATGGTTTTGGTGTATGAAAAACGCAGATTTTGGTTTTCGGTAAGGCTGTAGATCAAATTTACCGAAGGGAAAAAATCTGTATCATCAAGTACCTTATCATTATCCAATACATTATTCCCCAACTGATCCTGCCCGGTGTAACGCTGAACAAAATTTTCAACACGGACTCCAACAATTGCTTTTAAGCTATGGATAGGTGTAAAATCTGCTGAAACATAGCCTGCCATCATATTGGTATTGGCATTAAACTGATTTGGGTTGGTAGGCACAAAACGGGCTTCGTAGGTAGTTCCGGCACCAATACTCCCATCTCGTGGCCATAAATTTTCGGGATAAAACAATTCGTCAGGATTACCGGTAAAATCCCATGGCTGACGGATGTTGAGGGCAAAACTGCGGATATTAAAATCGCGTTCCTTATAGGTGTAGGCCGTACCAAATTTCAATTTTGCTTTTTCTCCACCTAAATTAAAATCCTTGGTTACATCAGCTACACCCGAATAATTTACTTCTTCCAACGCTCGCCATATTCGCTCCGGGAATCCTGACTCGGTGCCAATTACTAACTTTCCCTCATCAGTAACTACATATCTTGTAAAGCGAATATCGGGATCCTCCATTTTGGACAAGGTGGGCGATAATTTCCATTCGATATCCCAATCCCTAGCAAAAACATGCTTACCGCTTAGTAAGAGGTTGGTCATCGATCGCTGACTGTATTCCAGGTTATGCTGAAATCCTTTAAACTCAGTACCCTGATTCGATTTAGCATAATCAAAAATACCCGCCTTCGATTCACCATTTTGCAGATGGAGAATATTGAATCTGTATTTTGAGTTTATAGTTTTTAATGCCAGGCCGGCCAATCCACTTATCAAAACACTATTTACTCCATAATTGCCGGTTTGAAATTCGCGCTGCTCCATTTCATTTATCGACTTATCGCTGTACAGTCCATATCTCCCAAATTCGGCATCTTTATAAAAATCTGTTTCATTCTTGTACGAAACGGCTGCATTGTATCCCCAGCTTACTTTTTGGCGGTTAATCTGATTTCCTGCCGAAGCCCCGATGCTGTAATCCATAAAACTTTGATTTTGCATGGCAGCAAGGGTAGGGTTGAAATTATTGAGTATTTCACGGAATCGCAGCCCATCGAGACCTTCCGGATCGCTGATGGCATCGGTATAAAAAGGGATATTTTTGGTAGCCGGGATAGCTCTCGTTCCATCATCATAAGCCAGCCAGTCGGTTTTACCACCTTCATAATTTAGGTAATCACTTTTAAAATGCATGGTTGGAATGTAAGCTAAACTGATCGACACATTTGCCTTTTTCTCTTCAGGAAAATCTTTGGTGGCAATATCCACAATGCCGCCGGTAAAATCTGCCGGAAGATCTGCCGTGAAGGATTTATTAACTACAATATTATCGATGATATTGGTTGGAAAAATATCCATCTGCAATGAATTCCGGTCGGGATCGAGGCCGGGAATATCCATGCCATTTAAAGTTGTTTTGGTATATCGATCACCCAGTCCACGCACGAATACATATTTGCCACCCTGGATCGAAACACCGGGTACCCGCTTCATGGAAGCAGCAGCATCAGAGTCGCCGATTTTGCGGAGATTTACTGCAGAAATTCCATCCATAAGGTTCGCCGATTTTTTCTTCATACTAAGCATGGCTGTCTCGGTATTTCTGATCACCGCAGCAGAAATAACAACACCTTCAATTTCGATGTTTGCTTCTTTCAAGCTAAGATTATCCATAATAGTTGCTTCGCCTTTTTTAACTAGGAGGCCTTCAACAGTCAGGGTTTCGTACGAGATAAACGAAATCCTCAATGTGTAGATCCCGGGAGCGATGCTAATGCTGAACTTCCCATCGAAATCGCTGATTGCACCGGCACTTGTCCCCTCGACGAATACGGTTACTCCGGGCAATGTTTCTGCAGTTGCATCATCATATATAGTACCCCGGATAAATCCGTTCTGAGAAAAAACAAGCGTAGGGAAAAAAAGAAGTGAAAAGATAACTAGTCTAAATTTTAGTATGTGCATGCTGTTCAAATTTAATATGCTTCACCAAACATTAAAAAAACTCGCAAGCATTGTTAATGCCTGCGAGTTGAGAACCAAAAAATTACTTATAATTAAAAACCACTCAAATTTCCTGAAACAGCAGCCCACGACCAGCCGTTAAAAACTGAAGCATCAGCACCAACAGTGCTCGACCCTTGAGCAACCACAGTTACAAAAGCGTCAGAGCCATCTTTAAAATAATCCGTTAATACTTTATCCGCCGGCAGCGTAGCCTCAAATGCTGAGAATGAACAAGGATAAACCGTTGGAATCTGGTCGAAATCCTGATCATCGCCCAATCCGAAAAAATAAATGTTCATCATATCTACATTAGAATTATCATCCAGGTCAACCAAACCTTGAGCATTTCCGGCATAAGCCGTCCCATTTTTGATGGTATGTTTTGCAAACATATCGCCTTCCGGACCATCCAGCTCGAAGCACTCATCGCCGGGATTAACCACGATAAAATTGTCGAGTGTGCCGCCCCACGATTGATCGGTGTCGATGGCATCATCGCCGGTATTCCAAACGATGGCATTTTTCACATTTACTGTTCCTCCAAACCACTCGATTCCGTCGTCCTGGTTGGCAACAATTTCGATATTTTCGATGATAGTCCCCGATCCTACGCCGCCAAGGGTAAGTCCGTTTATTTCGTTGCCTTCGCCAATGTTGGCACCACCATGGCGAATCGAAACAAATTTTATCACACCCGAATTATCGTTAGCAAGGGTTCCGCCATAAAGGCCATTTTGATCCGAAGGAGGAATACCTTCGATTTGAACTGATTCGGCATCGGCCGAAATGGGCGCATTACCCAGCACAATCAGTCCGCCCCAAAGGCCATTCAGGTCGGGGTCGAGGTTGGGACTTTCAATTTGCCCGGGTTCAATTTCGTCGGCCACCGAAGTAAAAATAATGGGGGCTGCGGCTGTTCCTTCGGCCATAATCTTGCCACCACGCGCGATAAGCAAGGCGGTAGCATTGGCACCGCTTCCGGCTTCTCCTTTGATAACTACGCCAGGCTTGATGGTAAGCGTTACCCCCGAAACCACAGCGATACGGCTTTGAAGCACATAAGTTTTTCCGCTTTCCCAGGTAATATCTTCGCTGATGTTGGCATCAACATATATGGTGAGCTCCACTACTTCTTCCACCACATTCAGCACAGCCGTTGCATCATCGGTTTGGTCGTTGTTATCGGTAACAATCACTTTAACTGAGGCTGCTCCATTAGCACTCGGAGTAAAAGTTACTACAATTTCACCCGTGCTTGCGCCGATAGTACCATCGGTCTTTATAATAGCACTTCCATTGTCTGCAAGTACGCTCGAGGATTTGAAACCACCTTCGGCCGTATAAGCAAAACTAACGTCAAGTGCAGTGCCCAGGGCAACTTCCTGATTGTCGGGAGAGCTAACTTTTGGACTTTGCGGGGTAGGATCGTCATCGCTGCTGCAAGCAACAAACGAAAAGGTAAACATTAGCGCGGCCAGCATTACGGCCAGCATTTTCAGATTGAGTTTTTTCATCGTCTTAAAATCTTTTAATTTTACTTGTTAATTTCTAAGTTGGATATCAAATTAATTACGTTTAAAAAATCTGCTGCAAAAGTGTAGCGTTCGATCTTAAGGCCGATTAACTCAAAATTAAAAGTGTGTTAAGAAAGTATTAAATGGAGGGCGAAATTGAGGGAGGCTATTAACAATTTATTAAAAACCATTGATTGAATCCAATGATTCTTAAGATTTTAAGCGATAAGAAAATGATGCTTTATGGGAACTTTAGTGTTACCAAATTTTTAATTTAAAGAAACTTGTTCCACGAAAGTTTCGGGAAATCACTTTTTGATATCCGCCGAAGATAATGTTGAATGAAGCCTGTGAAATAAAAAAAGGAATAGGAAATATCACATGGCCAAAGCAACTATCACTTCAAGAAGTTAACAAATAAGACCAAGGGTTTTGCCACATTGAAAAAAAACAATCCCCAAGCTAATGCTAAAAAACCCGCGCCCGCTTTTGATTAAGCACATTTTGCAAGCTAGCGGCAGGACTTTCAAATTTGTTGGCCAGCATCATGGCGGCGATGATATAGGGCTTGTAACCCGCTTCGATATAGGTTTGCAAACGATAATGCTCGAAGGTTTCGGCCTGCACCTCACCATTTGCACACGAAACCCCCGAAATATCGGCAGGCAGGCAGTGCATGTACAAGGCATTTCCACCTTTGGTGAGCTTCATCTTTGCCTCATCGTATTCCCAATGCTTAAAGCGGGCATTGTTGGCAAGGCAGGACTTTTCGAGTTCACCCAAGCCTTTCATATCTTTGTTCATCAGCAGTTGCGTGCGCTCTTCCATAATGTGAAAGGGAGCCCAGCTTTTGGGATAGACGATGTCCGCATCGCTCACGGCCTCCTCCATCGAGTTGCTGATGTGGAAAGAGCCTCCACTGGCGGCGGCATTTTTTGCAGCCAGATCGGTAATCTCAGGAATCAAGCCATAACCTTCGGGATAGGCCAGTTGCACATCCATGCCAAAGCGGGTCATCAGCGCGATAATGCCCTGAGGCACCGAAAGCGGCTTGCCGTAGCTGGGTGAGTATGCCCAGCTCATAGCGATTTTTTTACCACGCAGGGCTTCCAGCGAACCAAAATAATTTTTTAGATGCAGGAGGTCGGCCATACTCTGGGTGGGATGATCCATGTCGCATTGCAAATTGATGATGCCCGGACGCTGCGGGAGCACATCGTTAGCAAAGCCTTCGTCGAGTGCATCGCCCACTTCGCGCATATATTTATTGCCCTCGCCCAGATACATATCATCGCGAATACCGATAAAATCGGATAAGAAAGAAATCATATTGGCTGTTTCGCGCACGGTTTCGCCATGGGCAATCTGCGACTTGGTCTCGTCCATATCTTGCACCGCCAAGCCCAACAGATTGGCCGCCGAGGCAAACGAAAACCGGGTGCGGGTAGAGTTATCTCTAAAGATGGAAACCGCCAGGCCGGTGTCAAAAAGGCGTGGCGATATATTCTCGCGGCGCATCAGCCTGAGCGTGTCAGCAATTTCGAGGATGGCACGCAGGTCGGCATCGCTTTTTTCCCAGGTAAGCAAAAAATCCTTTTTATATAGTTGGCTCTTTAGCTCAGATAAAGCATTTAAATGATCTTGCAAATTCATTGATTTATTTTTTGAAATATTTTTAATGCCCGATTGTGTCGGGATTTAGTAATTACTGTTTCAAAACCCAGGCATTTTTATAACTGTCGTTAAGGCTATTGCGTGCCTGGATGGCTTTTTCGTGCGAGGGATAATTTCCAAGAGTTACACGGTAGTTAGCCCCCGACTGGATAATCGAGGGATTGCGAAAACCCCTGGCCTTGTATTTACTCACCTCTGTCTTTGCCAAAGCCTCATCGGTGAAGCTGGAAATAATCAGGAAATATTTTACTCCGCTCCCACTCGCAGCATTGCTGCTCTTTTGCTGGCGGTCAACCAAGCGTCCGGCCATCTTGCCCGTATTGCATACTTTTACGCCTTCTTCGGCATCGGCATCGGCGCCAAACCATACCACAGCATAGCCATCCAGCATCCCAACGCCAAAGGCCTTCCAACTTTTATTTTTCCAGATATCACGGTTTAGAATCAGGTCAGCCGAAGCCTCCGATGACTTCCACAGGTTGAGTACCACTTCGGGAATGGCATCCACACTTTCCCAAAAAGCAATTTCGTAAGCATCGCCGGGATAAGCGGTCAACTCTTTGGGCTTTGCCGTCATGCAGGAATTATTAAAAATATTTCGCCCGTAACAGCACTCGACCCAGTGTCCCTGGTTAGACCAGGAGTGGAGGTTGCACCCTGCGGTATCGGGGCGATTATATTGCAGATCGCTAACATGGAGCTTGGCAACATAGCATAAATTTTTCGACAAGGGCACTTCGGCCAGTTTATGTTCCTGCCTGTACTGATTAATCAGATTGTAAAGTTTTAATTCGTTGGTGCTAATGCAAAAATCCTCTGGTATCTTATCTTGCGAAAATCCGGAAAAGGGAAAAACCCCAACCAGGATCAGCAGCACAAGTTTTATTTTATTAATGCTATTCATATTTTAACAAAACTATAATTTGGATGCAAAAATACAAAAGAAAAGGGCACCCCAATATTTAAATCAGACGGGAAAATCGCTGTACTGTTTTAAAACCGCATTACATAGCCAGAGCCTTCACTGCAATCCAGGCCATCAAGGCCATACCTGTTTCCAGGCTTTTTTCGTCCACACCAAAGGTGGAGGTGTGCAAGCTGGAGGAAATGCCTGCCTCGAAATTGGCCACGCCGAGGCGATAAAAGCTGGAGGGGACGATATTGGCAAAATACGAAAAGTCCTCGGCGGTCATGCGTATGGGCAGATCCACCACCCGATCTTCGCCCAGCAATTCGATGGCCCATTGTTTGGCGTTTTCGGTAATTGCAGGATCGTTGTAAACAAAGGGATAACCAGGGTCCACCACTACTTCACAGCTTCCGCCCATGCCCTCGGCTATCGACTCGGCCATTTTCCTGATGCGCTTATGGGCTTCCTTGCGCCAGGTTTCGTCGAAGGTACGGATGGTGCCCGAAATTTTTACTTCGTCAGGAATTACGTTGGTTTGCCCCTCGCCGATGATACGCCCGAAGGATAAAACTGTGGGTACATCGGGTGCGCTTTGGCGACTCACGATTTGTTGAAGTGCCACGATGATGTGTGCCGCAATCACCACCGGGTCAATGTTGCGCGAAGGCTGGGCTCCATGACCGCCCTTGCCCTTGACGGTTAAAAAAATTTCATCAGTGGAGGCCATGTAGGCACCGCTGCGAAAGCCCACACTTCCGGCTTCCAGCTCAGGATACACATGCTGCCCGAAGGCGTGTGCAGGACGCGGGTTCTCCATCACCCCCTCGCCTATCATTTGGATGGCCCCGCCAGGATAACGCTCCTCCGAAGGCTGAAAAAACAGCCGTACTGTGCCTTCGAAATTATCTTTCAGTTGAGTGAGAATACGCGCTGTGCCCAGCAAAGATGCGGTATGCACATCGTGGCCACAGGCGTGCATAACGCCAGGATTCTTCGATTTGTAATCCACAGTATTTGTTTCCGTAATAGGCAGGGCATCCATATCGGCACGCAGGGCAATGGTTTTTTTGGCAGGGTTACGTCCTTCGATCCAGGCCATAATGCCAGTGCCTGCAATACCTGAGCGGTATGGAATGCCCATCTCGTCGAGTGCCGCAGCCACATAAGCCGCCGTTTGATGTTCGTGTTTGGATAGCTCGGGCCAGGTGTGGATGTGCCTGCGCCAGACTACTACTTTCGGGTAATATTCGATACTCAACTGGCGAATTTTATCTTTGATTTGCTGCATAAGTTCAATTTGTTTTGCAAAGGCAAAATTAGAATAATGCGGATATCGGTGGTCGATATTTTATTTTTGACGCTGGAATGTCCTGCGGACGATTCCAAGTCGCCGCATCTTTGGGGTGTTTAACCCTTGTATTTCAATTCGTTTGCAATCAAAAAGTCAAATGAAACAAACCCTGGTTTTCAATCAGGTACTTTTTTAAATCATCAAGGGTAAGCTCTTTTTCGAAGATCATATTTGGCCATTCCTCAACAATTAAATCATCGAAATAAACCAGACTTTTAATCGCATGAAAATCGTTTCGGGTACTGTACTTTGTTTTGTAAAAATCAATAATATCTGAAAAACTAAATTCCTTTAAAAGGAAATAAATATCCACAAAGTCCTTAATTCTGGTGCCACTGCCTGTAATAGCATTCACCTTCATTGCGGCTATATCCTGCTTTGAGGCCATCTTAATTCCGTCAATTTCAACATAAGGTCTCACACTTTTATAATTATGCGTGAGTAAATCAACAAACACGTTATTGATGATTCCCTTCAAAGTATTGGTGTGGCTGTATTGCTCCTGAAATCCATATTTCTGTTCCAAATATTCAAGCATCGTTGGAACGTCAAAGTCCTCTTGAGTAAAAAAATCGATGTCCACCGAAATCCTGTGTCCAATTTGAAGCGAAAGTGCAGTCCCACCTACGAGGATAAAATCCTGAAAGTACCGATCGGACTGCAGCTGCTTAATTAGCTCCAGTGTTGTGGTGCCGACTGTTTCTTTGTGTAGCATTTGAGTTGTTCTTTATTAATTTTAAAAAAACTTATTACAAAACTCATTGTTTTGGGGTCGAGATAGGCAAGCTCCCGGATAGTGCTTATCAGCGTGTGATGATCGTATGTTTGCAGAAGAAACCGAAATTCATCAACAGTGCCTAACGATAAAACTCGTTCAATGATCAATCGTTTATTTTTTTCGACATCGATTTTATCGACATCAATATCCCAGAATAATTCTTTTCGTAATGGCAGCATTTTATCTAATAATATTTTGATCGATTGGGCTGATCCCTCCTAAAATAATTTTGATGTCAAAGTTAAGCAAAATACAATAGCCGGCAAGTTTAGGATTAGATAAAAAAATGATGTGCTGGCACTGGCTTTTGATTTACAATTCGCATATTTCTAATCTTCCGTCAATCCTTTTTGACGTTGAAATGTCCTGCGGACGATTCCAAGTCGCCGCACCACCGCATCCCTCCACTTTCCCTAAGGCATGTCCCCCGAAAAAATTGGTACAGGCTGTGCGTCTCTGCGAATCGCTCATCACTCCAACGCTCCACAAATCCATCACTCCACTATTCCAGCGTTCCAACCCTCCACCATATCAGGCTGGTCTTTAACCTCCAAACGAAAAACATCGGGGCGGGCATAGTGCCCCACCACATCAAAATCCATTTTTGCACGGGTAATCATCGACAGATCCAGGCGGGCTGAAATAATTTCTTCTGTGTTCCGCACCGGGCCGGCGAGCACCTCGCCCATTGGCGAAATTATAACACTGCCACCCGCACTCATCACCTCGGGCTGGTCGGACAACAAAGGGAGCAGCTCATCGGGATAATCTGATTTTTGTACAAATTGATTGCACGATAGCACAAAGCACCGGCCTTCGATGGCGATATGCTTCATGCTGCCCTGCCACGATTCGCGGGCATCGGCAGTGGGTGCCAGATAAATCTCAACTCCTTTGCGATACATGGCCATGCGAGCCTCGGGCATCAGGTTTTCCCAACAAATCAAACCACCGATTTTTGCCTTTCCTGTATCGTAAGTTACCAGTGTGGAACCATCGCCTTCGCCCCATATCACGCGCTCGGTGCCGGTAGGTTTTAGCTTGCGGTGCTTTCCGAGGAGCTTCCCCTCAGGCGAAAAATACAAGAGCGTGCAATACAAAGTTCCGCTAATTGTGTCGCGTTCCGTTACGCCCAGAGCCACAAAAGCCCCGGCTGCTTTAGCCGCATCGCCAATCAGCCGGGTAGCTTTGCCGGGCACCACAACGCTACTGTCAGAATAGCGTTGAAATAACTGACGACCCTCTTCGCTACGGCTGCCCACCACGGCTCCAAAGCTAAGTCCTCGTGGGTAGGCCGGGATAAAAGATTCGGGAAAAAGAATAAGCTTCGCTCCCAGACTTTTGCATTGGTGAATCAGGGAGATGGTTTTTTGAAGCGTTTTTTCGAGGTCAAAAATTACAGGACTTGCCTGCACAACTGCAACTTGAATACTTTGATTTGACATATTTGGATATTGAATTAATTCGGCTCAAAAATAGGCAATGTTTGTGGTTTGCTGTGCGCATGAATAATTGTTAATCGTTATCCGTAAACTGTTAATCGTTATCCGTTGTTTGTTAATCGTTGTTTGTTAATCGTTATCTGTTAATCGTTGTGCTTTAGTACTTGCTATGAAATAATCTGACTCAATGCAATAGATTTCTCCTTAGATACACATTTTGCAAAAACATGTCATTGGTAACAAAATAACATCAAGTTAATTCACAACAATCCCTTAAATCAATTTCTTCAATGGCATCATTTACAATAAAGCAGGCATTAATTCGTAAATGGTAGATTAAAAAATTCAGGCTAATTTTGCCTTTTTATAAACATATTTATCCATGACCTCACGCATTCTGTCCGCTGTTTTAATTCTAATTATCGGCATCCTGATTATTTTTTCATCTTGCAAAAAAGACGATGACTTTGATACCAATCCAACAATCAGTCTAAGATTTTCGGCGGATACCTTAATATTCGATACAGTTTTTACTACCATCGGTTCCATCACCGAGCGCATCAGCGTTTACAATCCTTCGGACAAGACCATCAAAATTTCATCCATCAGGCTGGCCAAAGGTGCCACCTCGAGGTATTCGATGAATGTGGACGGCCAGAGTGGCACCGCTTTTCAGGATATTGAAATTCGTGGCAATGACAGCATTTTCCTGTTTGCCAAAGTAAATATCAACCCCAACGACCAGACCGAACCCTTTATCCTTACCGATTCGATTGTGTTTGAAACCAATGGCAATCCTCAGGATGTGGACCTGGTGGCCTGGGGACAAAATGCGCGTTACATCCTTTGGAACCAGGATCCGGAAAACCTGCCACGTTACAAAATTGTAGCCGGCGAAGGCGTGGACACCACCTGGACCAGCGACCTGCCTATTGTGGTTTACGGATACGCTGTGGTAGATTCGACCGGCAGCCTGACTATCGAAGCCGGAACAAAGATTTACTTTCACAGCGGCTCGGGCTTGTGGATTTACAAAGGCGGCTCGCTTAAAGTGATGGGCACGCAGGAAGAACCCGTCTATTTTCAGGGCGACCGCCTCGAAGCGGCCTACAAGGATTTGCCCGGGCAGTGGGACAGGATTTGGATAAACGAGGGTGCCGTGGATAACGAAATCAACTACGCCATCATCCGCAATGGATTTATTGGATTGCAACTGGAAACGCTCCAGGAATTTATGGGCAACCAACTGTATCTATCCAATACCATTATCGAAAATATGTCGGGAGCCGGAATTCTGACGCGCTATTATTTTGTGGCCGGACAAAACTGCGTTATCACCAACTGCGGACAATATGCCCTCGCATTAACGCTGGGCGGCGGCTATGATTTCAGACAAACCACTATCGGCAATAACTGGCGACACGGGATTCGTAATACCGCATCGGTATATCTGAACAATTATTTTATCGACCAGGACAATCAGGTGGTGGCCTATCCTTTTTCGGCCAATATTGCCAATACCATTATTTATGGCAATCAAAAAGAGGAACTGGTAATCGAGGATAGTGTGGCCGAATTTCTTTACACCTTCGACCACTGCCTGATAAAAACCGAACTGGATGTTTTGGCGGATACCAATTTCAAGGCGATACTCAAAAACCAGGATCCCTTGTTTATCGATCCAACGGTCAACAACTTGCAACCCGACAGCCTTTCGCCGGTAATTGGCGCAGGCAATCCCGGTATTGCCAACACGGTTCCTTTTGACATCAATGGCATCGACCGCACCCAACGTCCGGATATTGGAGCCTACCAGTGGACACCAACGCAGATTGAGCGGAGGAGGTAGCATTTTTGAATTTTGAATATCGAATACTGAATATTGAATATCGAATACTGAATATTGAATACTGAATATTGAATATCGAATACTGAATATTGAATATCGAATATTGAATACTGAATATTGAATATCGAATATTAAATATCGAATACTGAAATGGCTTGGGACTACTGCGAGGATGTATCCAAAGCCCCGACCAGACAGGAATACGGGAAAAAGGAATTTGTTGTATCCTAAAATAACCTGAATTGTGTGATGGGTTTTGGGTGGAAAGTTCCGATAATCACAAATGGATTTCTCGATCGGTAGTGATGCTCTTGCGTTGTCCCTAAAAAGAAATGCAGAACTTTGGTCTTTGCCATTAGATATGATTTAATTCGTAATCAAAGCCCTCCATATTTGCAATAGATTCAGATAAATGCTTTCTATGGCATTGGTGAATATTTGCTTCGAAGCAAGTAAGGGCAATGCGTTTTTTTGTTTTCAATAATGATAAAATCTCGGCTTGTTTGGTATTTTCTTTTTGCAGACTTATCTTATCTATCTGGTTATCAAAAACCTGTAATAATGATAATAATATTTTTCTGCGGTAATACATTTTACAAACATACAAAATAATATTGCATTAATCCATCTCCAATTTCTAAACAAATTTCAACTAAAGCATTTTAAATGTTCAAAGTAAAACAGATTATTACAGGAAATCAGAAATTAATTTTGGAAATTTATTGGGCGGTTGCATCCAAAACTCCAAACAAATCGAAGGCCTCGGCATCGGTGATGCGGATATTGTAAAACTGACCCACTTTTAAAAGAGCATCCCTTGGAATCAGGATTTCGTTGTCCACCTCGGGCGAATCGTACTCGCTGCGGCCCACCCAAAAATCGCCCTCTTTGCGGTCGATCATCGTTTTGTAAACCTGTCCAATTCTTTCGCGATTAATATCCATCGAAATATCTTCCTGCAAGGCCATCAACTCATCGGCTCGGCTTTGTTTTAGCTCTTCCGAAATATCATCTGCCAGCTTATAAGCTGCGGTATCTTCCTCGTGCGAATAGGTAAAAACCCCAAGTCGCTCAAAGCGTGTTTCGGTTACAAATTGTTTTAAGGCTTCAAAATCGCTTTCGCTTTCGCCGGGATAACCAACAATAAGTGTGGTGCGCAAGGCAAGGTCGGGGATGGCGGTGCGGAGTTCCGAAATAAGATTCCTGGATTGCTCGCCGCTGTGTCCACGTTTCATCGATTGGAGGATCGGATCGCTGATATGCTGCAAGGGGATATCGAGGTATTTGCAAATCTTATCCGAGGTTTTCATCACCTCGATTACATCCTTAGGAAAACCTGCCGGATAGGCGTAATGAAGGCGTATCCACCGGATTCCTTCTACTTTTTCGAGGGCTTGGAGCAGGGGTGCCAGCATTCGCTTTTTATAAATATCAAGACCATAATAGGTAAGATCCTGCGCAATCAGCATCAATTCTTTCACCCCTTTGGAGGCCAGAAACTCCGCTTCTTTTACAATTTCTTCGATGGGTTTGGAGATATGCTTGCCCCGGATTAGCGGAATGGCGCAAAACGAACAGGAACGGTCGCAGCCCTCCGATACTTTAAGGTAGGCATAATGCCCGGGTGTGCTCACCGCCCGCTCGCCAATCAGATGTTTGCGATAATCAATCTTGAAGGTTTTTAATATTGCAGCCAAATCGCTTACGCCAAAAAACGCATCCACCTCGTGCATCTCGGCTTCCAACTGCGATTTGTAGCGTTGCGACAGGCAGCCCATCACAATCAGTTTTTCGATATTGTTCTTTTTTCGTGCTTTAGCAAAGCTAAGAATCGTTTCGATGGATTCTTCCTTGGCATCATTAATAAAACCGCAGGTATTAATAATTACAGTTCCTCCGTCCACCTTATCGGGATTATGAGCAACGGTGTAACCACCGGTTTCGAGCTGGTGCATGAGTACTTCTGAGTCCACCAGATTTTTGGAACAGCCCAGGGTAACAATGCTGATTTGGCTTTTTAACGACAAAGGAAAGGGTTTTAAAGGGATTTATTTTTATTGATTGAATAAGGAATCTACGAATTCAGTTTTATTAAAAATTTGCAGGTCTTCCATTTTTTCGCCAATGCCAATATATTTTACGGGAATTTTAAACTGGTCGGAAATGCCGATGGCCACGCCACCTTTGGCTGTGCCGTCGAGTTTGGTGAGTGCCAGCGCGTTTACTTCGGTGGCGGCGGTAAACTGCTTTGCCTGTTCGATGGCATTTTGGCCGGTTGAAGCATCCAGAATTAGCAGTATCTCGTGCGGAGCGTCCGGAATCACTTTTTGCATCACCATTTTAATCTTGCTCAGCTCATTCATCAGGTTCACCTTGTTGTGCAAGCGACCGGCGGTATCGATGATGGCCACATCGTTTTTATTAGCTACTGCCGATTTCATGGTATCGAAGGCCACCGATGCCGGATCGGCATTCATGCCCTGGCTAACGATGGGCACGCCTGCACGCTGCGACCAAATCGTGAGCTGATCCACGGCAGCCGCCCTAAAGGTATCGCTAGCACCCAGCACCACCGATTTGCCGGCTTGCTTAAACTGGTAGGCCAGCTTGCCGATGGTTGTGGTTTTGCCCACGCCGTTTACACCCACAACCATAATAACATAAGGCGTATCGCGCTTCTGGAAATCAAAACCCAGAAGTTCACCCTTGTAGTTTTCTTCGAGCAGCGAGGCAATCTCCTCTTTAAGAATTCTGTTAAGCTCGGCGGTACCCAGGTACTTGTCGCGGGCTACACGGGCTTCGATGCGCTCGATAATTTTAAGCGTGGTGCTAACACCCACGTCCGAGCTAACCAGAATTTCTTCGAGATTGTCAAGCACCTCATCGTCCACTCTGGATTTGCCGGCCACGGCCTTGCTTAGTTTCGAAAATACACTCGACTTGGTTTTTTCAAGTCCTTCATCGAGTTTTTCTTTTTTCTTTTTCGAGAAAACGTCAAAGAGTCCCATGATGCAAAATTATTTAGTATATGTCCATACAAAAAAAGCCTTCCCCCTGGCGGAAAAGGCTTGCATTAAAATACCCATGGGTATTCCTATTTCTTACTGATAAATTCCTGAACTTTTTCGTTCGGAACGATATCTTCTTTAAAGGTGTATGCGCCGGTTTTTTTAGATTTCACAACCTGAATAACCTTCGCAAAATCTTTACTGCTCGATTGGAGTGATGCAACTACTTTCTTAGCCATAATTCAAAAATATTTATTTGATTTCTCTGTGTACTGTCATTTTCTTCAGGATCGAATTGTACTTTTTCAATTCCATCCTGTCGGGAGTGTTCTTCTTGTTTTTGGTAGAGATGTACCTTGAAGTCCCCGGTTGTCCACTATTCTTATGCTCTGTGCATTCCAGAATAATCTGTACTCTTGCGTCTTTTGATTTCTTTGCCATTGTTATTTACCTTGTTATTTTTCAGGGGCGCAAAAGTAAACACAAATTTTTAATCTACAAAATTATCGGGCAATAATTTATTATCCATGATGCTGAATTTGAATTTTTGAACACGGATGAAACAGATTCGTGCGCATGTTCATTTATTTCAGACGCACGTCCGTGCGCCTCTACGTTCCATTAATCCAGACATGAAAAATTACGAAAATTGAAAATTTTCTATTTTTCGGGACTGAAGACTGCCTGCTGCGGACTTTCTCATCAGGGTTAATTTTATTTAAATTTGTAAACAGGTTAATTGATTTTTAGGATATTTGCACCCCAAATAAAATTTGAATCCTATTTTAATTTAAATCACACATTTTTAAGCTATTAATTTTATAAAATAATTTCAAAAATCCGATAAGATTATGACGAGTTCTTCAAGTTTGAAAGACAAATTATTAAAAGCCGTCGGGCAACACGCCAATGTATTAAGCAACATTCCGCGCAAGGAGCTTATTGCTGCATCCGTTGACAACAAAGAGGCCATTGTGGCCGAGTCGGGCGCACTGGCAATGTGGACGCCCCCCGAATCAACGGGGCGTTCGCCCAAAGATACCGTGGTGGTGAAACGCGCCAAGAGCGAAAAAACCATCGACTGGACCTCGCCCAACAACGTGCCTATCGATGAGGAAACCTTTGATATGCTTTTTGAAGATGCCATCAAAATAATGAATGGTAAAGATAAAGTTTACGAATTGGATCGCGTTATTGGCGCAGATAGCAGCTATGCGCTGCCGGTAAAGGTTGTAACGGATAAAGCCCTGCACTCTGTATTTGTTGATAATATGTTTCGTCCGGTTCCCAACGACATTCAAAAGAGTTGTTTCTATCAGGATGGCTACACACTTTTGGCTCTGCCCTTCGACAAGCTGGATGGTTCCAAATACGCAGGCCGTCTGCGCAAAATGCCTGATGGCAGCACCAGCAACATGGTGGTAGCGATGGACATGGATCGTAAGCTGGGTGTTATCGTTGGCTCGGCATATTGCGGCAGCATCAAGAAAATGCTTTTCACAGTGATGAATTATCTGCTTCCCTTCGAGGGCATTTTGCCATTGCACTGTTCGGCCAACGAAGGCAAAGATGGTAAATCGGCATTGTTGCTGGGCTTATCAGGCACCGGAAAAACAACGCTCTCGGCTGATCCCAATCGCGCCTTGCTGGGTGATGACGAGCATGGATGGGGTGCTAATGGTATCGCCAACTTCGAGTATGGCTGCTATGCCAAAATGATCGACATCGATCCCTCGAAAGAACCCGACATTTATGACGCAGTGATGCACAAGGACGATTATCTGAACCACGGCTCCATAGTCGAAAATGCGATGATTTATCCCGATGGTAAATTCGATTATTACGATGATCGTATTACCCCCAACTCCAGGGCTTCGTATTTGCTGTCGTACCTTAAAAACATTAAAGTATCCTCCACCTCGGGACATCCCTCAACGATTCTGTTTCTTACCGCCGATGCTTACGGCGTGCTGCCTCCCGTTTCCAAACTCGATCCCGAGCAGGCCATGCTTTGGTTTTTGATGGGATACACCAGCAAACTAGCCGGAACCGAAACCGGTGTTACCGAGCCTCAGGCCACTTTCTCGCGTTTCTTCGGGCAGCCCTTTATGCCGTCAAATCCTGACGTGTACGCAGATATGCTGGGCGAAAAAATGGAAGAACATGGCACGCAGGTTTACCTGGTCAACACCGGCTGGAGCGGTGGTGCTTATGGCGTGGGCAAACGCATGGATATTAAACTAACCCGCAAAATGGTGGATGCTGCCCTCAACGGCTCGCTCAATGATGTAGAATACATATACGATGAACTTTTCCACCTCAACGTGCCCAAAACCTGCCCGGAGGTACCTTCCGAAATATTAACACCCAAAAATACCTGGGCTGATAAAGCGGCCTACGACAAGCAGGCACAAATGCTGGCCAAAAAATTCAGCGATTCCTTCGATAGATCTTACGGCGACAAAAATATCAAGCCGGAGGTGGTCAAGGCATGCCCGGGGAAATAATCCAAAAACACTTTTTCATAATAATTTAAAAAGCCGGTTTCAGCGATGAGGCCGGTTTTTTTTCTATTACTTTTGCATAAAAATCAGAATTATGAACATTAGCGAAAATCTAAACCGAATCAAGGAATCCATACCTGAAGGCGTTGAGTTAATTGCCGTTTCTAAAACCAAACCCAATGCTATGGTGATGGAGGCTTATCAGGCAGGTCAGCGTGCCTTTGGCGAAAATAAGGTGCAGGATCTGGCTGCAAAACAGCCCGAGCTACCCCAGGATATTTGCTGGCATTTTATCGGCCATTTGCAAACCAACAAGGTGAAGTTTATTACCCCCTTCGTTAGCATGATCGAATCGGTGGATCGGCTGAAAGTGCTGCGCGAAATAGATAAACAGGCCGCGCTCTGCGAAAGAGTTATCCCATGCCTGCTGCAATTTCATATTGCCGAAGAAGATACTAAGTTTGGCCTCGACATCCGGGAAGCCCGCGAATTACTCGAATCGGATGCCTACCACAAAATGAAAAATATACAGCTTTGCGGCGTGATGGGCATGGCCACCTATACCGATGATGAAGACCAGGTAAGCCGTGAGTTCCGTGCTTTGCGAAATATTTTCAAAGAGCTTAAGCTTAGCTTTTTTGCCGAAGAGCCGACTTTCAAAGAAATTAGCATGGGCATGTCGGGCGACTACCCGATAGCCATCCGCGAGGGAAGCACCATGGTGCGCATCGGCAGTCTTATTTTTGGCGAACGCAACGCACATTAACGCCTCCGGGGACGCACTAATGATTTATATCCTTTTTGTAATTGGTTTTGTATTGCTCATTGTGGGCGCGAATATTCTGGTGGATGGTGCCAGCTCTATCGGTCGCCGCGCGAAGCTGTCGCCTCTGGTAATTGGATTTACCATTGTTGCCCTGGGCACTTCGCTGCCCGAGCTACTCATCAACGTCTTTGCCTCGGTGCGCGGACAAACTGAGTTGGCCATCACTAATGTGCTGGGCAGCAATATTATAAATACGCTTTTCATAATTGGCGCAGCGGCTCTGCTGTTTCCGATTATCCCCAGCCGCCGCTCCATGTTTACCCTGGTTCCCATAAGCCTGCTTTCCGCCGGGATGCTTATGCTTTTTGCCAACACCCATTTATTCACTGCACAAAACGCACCTGTCATCGACACTATCGAGGGTATCATATTCCTGCTATTCATTGTGCTTTACCTGCTTTATTCCTACTTTTTTTCGCGAAAGGAATCCGATTTGATTCCCGATACTATTCGCATTTATTCGCCCTTGCGCTCTATACTCATGGTGCTAACGGGCGTGCTTGGCCTATATTTTGGTGGCTCCTGGGTAGTAGATGGAGCCGTGGTAATTGCCGCCAACTTTGGGATGAGCGATGCGCTGGTAGGCATAACCATCATTGCGGTGGCCACTTCGCTGCCCGAGCTGGTAACCTCGGTAATTGCAGCTATGAAAAAAAATTCGGGCATCGCCCTGGGCAATGCTTTAGGCTCAAACATTTTCAATGTTTTCCTGGTGCTGGGTGTCAGTGCCGTCATCCGTCCACTACCCTTCAATTCCACCCTGAACATCGACCTTTGGGTGATGCTTCTCGCCAATCTTGTGGTAGCTCTTTTTGTAATTGTAGGCAAAGGCAACAAGATTACTCGCAGCGAGGGGGGACTAATGATGCTTATTTATCTGGCCTACATCATTTGGCTGGTATTGAATAATATGTAGCTTGAGGTTTAGAGCAATTTCTACAGCTGGATAAAATATAAACTTTACTTTCCTTTTTTGACATTAGAAAGTCCTTCGATGTCAGATGTCAAATTTCAGATGTCCGATTTTTGATGTGGATGTGTGATTTTAGATTTTAGATTTAGAGGAAGCATCGGAAATTGGACTCCAAAGAAACGGAGCAAGCCAGCCCCGAAATGCCTCACAATTAAAAATAATTAACATAATAAATAATAATAAGGCACTATTTATCAGTATATTTGGGACTTAATTAATCTAATTAATTTCGATATAAATTATTAACTAAAGCCCCCTCTTATGAAAACACTTATCTCCATCCTTCTATTAGCCTTCGTCTCTTTCGGGCTGAAGGCTCAGTTGCTGGCTGCCCCCCCGGCAGAACTAAAAACCCCGGACGGTATTTCGATTTCCTCTGATGCCATACTGACCCCGGGAGCATCTGTCATGCTGGTATTTTGGAAATCAACCAGCAATCAATGTTGCGAAAATTTGGAGAGCCTGCAAAGTGCCTGGCTTGATTCACTGGAGAATAAAGGCGTGAAAATGATCGCAATATGCGTGGACTGTAGTGGATCCTGGAGTCATGTCAAACCAATGATAATGGGCAGAAACTGGAGCTTCGACACCTACATTGATGTAAATGGAGATTTCAAAAGAGCACTCGGTGTAAACGCCCTCCCTTGCACCATACTCTACGACGAAAACCTGCACCAACTCTGTCGGCAAAATGGTTTCTGCCCGGGTAGTGGTGAGCTAATCTGCGAAAAAATCATCAGTCATCTTGATGATAACAAAAAGTAGCCGCTGGTTATTGGGAAGGATAAATTTAAATCATACCCAAAAATTGCATAGACTTATCCACAAAAGCTCCTTTATTCAAGACATTAAAACCATTTATCTTATTGTATTCAGCTCATCCTTCACAATGTCATTGAGCGACACCTGGCGGCTGATTCTGCCTATCAGCTTATCGATTTTTTCGTGGCGCAAAATATCACGCACCCCGGCACGGGTTTCGGCGAGACGCAGGCGGATGCCCCGGGCTTTCAATTCCAGATATAGTCGGCCAATCATCTGCGCTCCAACACGGTCAACGTTGGGCGAGGTGCTCAAATCCCAAACCACAGTGCTGGGCGGTGTGTATTGCCAGTAGATTTTTGAGAGTATATGATTTTCGATATAATCGGTATTGAAATAATAAACCGATGATTCGACCCTGAACAGAAAAAGCTGGGGGAATAATTCGTTGTCGGGATTTCGTCCCACGTCCGAATATCGTTTGGTGCCCGGAATCCTTCCCAGGATAGCCACGTGGGGCATCGAAACGGCCTTGAGTACCAATATTAAAGTTACGATGGCTGCAATCAACACCCCTTCGAGAATGCCAAAAACAAGTACGCCAATTACCGCAATTATGGCAAGTATAAATTCCGTTTTGTTGGTTTTCAAAAGGTGAAAAAACTCTTTGAAATCCACTAAGCCTTTTATAGCCACAAGCACAATGCAGGCCAGCACAACGTTGGGCAGGTTTTCTAAGAGACCCGTAAGCAGGAGCAGGCACAAGCCAATGGCAATAGAGGCAAAAATAAGCGCAATGGGAGTTTTTGCGCCGGCCTTATCGTTTACCGCAGTCTGAGACAAGCCGCCACTTACCGGGTAACTCTGCCCAAATGCCGTAGCCAGGTTTACAATGCCCAGGGCAAGTAGTTCCTGTTGGGGATTAATTTTGTATCCATGCTTTTGCGCCATGGCTTTGGCCGCTGAAACGCTTTCGATGGTTGCCAGCAAAAAACAGGCAAAGGCCAGCGTAAAAATATCATCTAAATCCCCGGCATATAAGGTGGGGATATGAAATTTAGGTAATCCTGAAGGAATCAATCCCACCGTTTTAAAACCCAAATTGCCAAGGGGCGTAAACGAAATAACGAGGATAGAAACCACAACAATCAGGATGGCCACAGGTCGTCCGGGCAGGACTTTTTCGCCAATAATTAGCAGAATCAGCACTACAATCCCAAAGGCAAGCACGTAATAATTATACTGTGGCCATTGCTGTGCAAGGTTTACCAGACGTTCAAAGAAATTATCACCTCCGCCCGACACGCCAAATAGCTTAGGTAACTGACTTGTTGCGATGGCCAGCGCAGCACCGGCCTTGAAGCCCGTCATTACGGTGTCGCTAATAAAATTGATAACGCCACTCAATCTCAAAAAATAAGTTGCAATACTCATCCCGGCAAATACCAGCGCAGTAAGCGAGGCGATATCGGCCCAGCGCTGCGTGTCGCCATTGGCCATGCCTGCAATAGTTACCCCGATAATCAGAGAAATTGCCGAAGTTGGGCCTATGGCAAGTTGCCTGCTTCCCCCAATGAGGGCGTAAAAAAAACCGCCCAAAAGGTAGCCGTAAATGCCGTATTGTGGCGGCAAACCGGCAAGCGAAGCATAAGCCAGCGATACCGGGATGGCATAAGCCGCCAGGGTGATGCCGGCAAGAGCATCGCTCCCCAAAGTTTTAAAGCGATAGCCCTGAAGCCAGGATAAAGCCGGAATATGAGTCTTCCAAAACATAGGATTCTTGCTGAGTTTTTTTATTCGCTTGTTTCTGTTCAGCATTTCTTCCGTACAAACAAATGACGATTAAATTCAGCTTTCAAAAGTATAATAGTTTTCAAAATAGAAGAAATGCCAGCGTTTTTTCGGCACTGCCTTTCCCGAAAAGTAGAAAATTTTTATTCTCCTAACTTTTCGAGGATCTTGAAAATCCGGGATTTTTGAATCCTGGGCACGATCGAAGCTTGGTACTGCTGACTGCCTACTGCTGACTGCCTATGCCGCCCTACGGGCGTGCATGCTCGAAAAACTATGAAATCGTAGATTTCTGGTTTTTCGGCACTGCCCACTCATTCCTAACGCAGCACCTGGTATTCCATTCCCTGTTCTTTAAGTTGCTTGCATAGAGTAGCGAGTTGGCTGGTGTCCTGCAGATTGAAGGTGATGGTTACCTGAACGTAGCCCACCGGCACGCTCGTGGTTGAGCGTTCGTGTTCGATGTCGTGGATGCTGGCTTTCATTTTGTCCAGAATGGTGATGATGGATTTTAGCTTGCCAGCCTGGTCGGGAATAAGCACCTGGATGCGGGCACGCAGGCCTTCGTCCATTACCCCTTTGTCGAGTATTTGCTCTAATATCGACATATTGGCATTACCTCCGCTAATTACCGGAACTACCTTGCGACCTTTAATATCCGCTTTGTGATAAAGCACGGCGGCCATGGCTGCCACGCCAGCGGGTTCGGTAAGTATTTTGGCACGCTGCAAAAGTAGATAGGCTGTCCGGGCCATCTCAGCATCGTTTACCACCACCAGTTCATCCACCAGCTTACGGCAAACATCAAAGGTGAGATTTCCCGGTGATTTTACGGCTATGCCATCGGCGATAGTATTGGCCGAGTTCAGCGTTACAGGCTCCCCTTTTTCCATGCTTACTTTCATCGATTGTGCGCCATCGGCTTCAACGCCAATGATGCGGATGCGGGGATTGAGTTGTTTTAGCGCGATGGCAATGCCCGAGATAAGCCCGCCACCACCGATGGGCACCAGCACATCGTCCACGTCCCTCATCTGCTCAAATATTTCGAGGCCAATGGTGCCTTGTCCTGCTATAATATATGGGTCGTTGAAGGGATGTACAAAGGTAGCTCCCGATTTTTTGCCAAATTCGGTTGCTGCAGCAAAAGCATCATCAAAAGTGTCGCCGGTAAGTATTACCTCGGCACCATAAGCTCGTGTGGCTATTACTTTGAGCGGCGGAGCAAACACCGGCATAAACACTGTGCTTTTTACGCCCAGGCTTGAAGCTGCATAAGCCACGCCCTGGGCATGGTTGCCTGCCGAAGCACAAAGCACACCTTTGGCGGCTTCCGCAGGCGTAAGGTTTTTGATTTTGTAATAGGCTCCTCTTACTTTAAATGAGCCGGTGGTTTGCAGGTTTTCCAGTTTAAGATAAACTTCGGCACCCGACATGGCCGAAAAGGATTTGCTTCGCTCAAGGGGTGTATATTTCACTACATTATTAAGTACCGATTGTGCATTAACAATATCGCTAAATTGCGGTAATGGATTGTTGTTGGT